>NZ_SRYZ01000003.1 GCF_004793475.1 Bacteroides muris (ex Afrizal et al. 2022)
GCGTCCGACTTATACCCCAAAATTCGATGTTTTCAAATTTTTGTCATGTACTTAAGTATTTATTATTAAAAAAATAGAGAAGTATGAAAAAGTTAGTTATAATGTTGGTTTGCATGTTTGCAGTGCACACAATGGTAATGGCGGATAATGATAAGCCGATAGAGGTGAGCCAGTTACCGGCGAAGGCGCAGACATTTATCAAGACTTACTTTAAAGACCATAAGGTGGCAATGGCTAAATTAGAGTCGGGAATGTTTTATAAAAGCTATGATGTGGTGTTTACGAATGGGGAGAAGGTAGAATTTGATAAATCGGGAGAATGGAAGGAGGTACGATGCAGACAAAGTGGAGTTCCTGCACAGATTGTACCGGAAGCGATACGTAACTATGTAAAGACCAATTATCCGGATGCAAGAATTCTTCAGATTGAGTACGATGACAATGAGTATGAGATAAAGTTGTCTAATCGTTGGGAAATTACATTTGACTCTAAAATGAGGGTGATTGACATTGACGATTGATGACAAGAAAGATTTAGAATATGTAGATTATAAAGTATCAAGAAGCTGAAAACAGTGGCTGTACTATATTTCAATTGCCCGGAGTCAACGAAGCCCCGGCTGCACTTTTGCAGTTTTTTAATCAGTGTGTCCGGAGAAGGACGCTCAACCTTCTCCGGAGCTGAAAATACTGATTTATAAGGAAACGGCGCTTCCTGCCGAAAGGCGACTCAGGCTATGACGCTTTCAGGATTTTGGCAGACCTCACCATGGTATAGGTAGTCCTCTTAGTAGAATGGCGCATATCATTCAGCTTACTGAAAAATAGAGTTTTTTTCAGAGAGGTTTGTTCGGCAGAGAAATTCCAACCGCAGAACGGAAGAACAACGTTTTCAGTCCGTCATAAAATCCCGGAAGAGCAACCGTTCCATGCGTCTCTTCCGGGAACTTTTTTGATACCACCCGCAAATGCCGCTTCTCCATACGAGGAACTGCACTCCCTATAAAATCATCTGTCAGGGGAAAGTGAATCAGCTTCCTATCAGGACGCGGCTGAGTGGCAAACGCAACATACAGTTGCTTTCCTGAAAAGTCAACCTTATCTACCTGCCGTTCTACCTGTTTCTGAAAATATCCTTTATCCCACCATAAACTGGGGTCTATGGCAATGTATGTATCAAATGCACCGGGATAATTCAGCAAAACATGCAGCGTGAACAACCCGGCATAAGAATGTCCGGCCAACAAGTGTTGTCCATTCACCGGCAAGTTTTGTTCCACTGCGGGGCGTAGCTCCTCCGTCAGAAAACGGCAAAATTGTCCTGCCCCACCCCCTTCCGGTTTATCGCCCGGACGGACAGTTCCGTCACGCCGGGCAGCAGAACAGGTTGGCGTTAAGTCTCTGGTTCTGTTTGTATTCAGGACAGCCACAACGATACAGGGCGGTAAGGAAGAAACTTTGGAGGTGGAAAACAAGCGAGTAAAACCTACCACCGAATGAAAAAAAGAATCACCGTCCAGCAAATAAAGAACCGGATAACTTTCCTCTTTTTCACCCGGGCGGGTTGCAGGTACATACCTGCTGATAGGTAGGATTGGCTATATTTCCATTGACATATCCCACCTGAGTAGCCTCCACACCTTCTATTTGTTTCATACCTCTAACTCTATGGAAATTATAACAAGAAAGAGAACCGTATGGTTGACTTTTCTGGATGTATTGTATAAAAAAGAACTCCCTTTGCAAAGTATTCATGCAAAGGGAGTTCCTTTCTTGTGTGACCCCGGTGCGATTCAAACGCACGACCTTCAGAACCGGAATCTGACGCTCTATTCACTAAGCTACGGAGCCAAATGTGGATGCAAAAGTATAAAAAAATTAGCTAATTCCTAACATTCAAACGCTTTTTATATCAAATCAAGGAATATCTTCATTATTACTTTGAGAAGAGCAACCGCAATTATACAAACATTTTGTTCTTTTTTTCCGCAAAATAAAAACAAGTATCAATATTATTTCTATCTTTGCCAAACAATTTAACAGAAGTTACACTAAATAAATTTATGAGTTACCTGATAACACCTGAAGGTTACAAACCTTTATTGGACTTAAAACAGACTGAATTAGGGATTAAACAAATTAAAGAGTTCTTCCAATTGAACCTTTCTTCCGAACTGCGTTTGCGACGCGTGACAGCTCCACTGTTCGTATTGAAAGGAATGGGTATCAATGACGACCTCAATGGAGTGGAACGTGCTGTGACTTTCCCTATCAAAGATTTGGGCGACGCCAAGGCTGAAGTGGTGCACTCTCTCGCCAAATGGAAACGCCTCACGCTTGCCGAATATCATATCGAACCGGGATATGGCATATACACAGACATGAATGCCATCCGTGCCGATGAAGAACTGGGCAATCTGCATTCCCTTTATGTAGACCAGTGGGACTGGGAACGCGTCATTACTGCCGAAGACCGCAATGTGGAATTCCTCAAGGAGATAGTAAACCGCATCTATGCAGCCATGGTGCGCACAGAATATATGGTATATGAAATGTATCCGCAAATCAAGCCTTGCCTGCCCCGGAAACTTCACTTCATTCATGCCGAAGAACTGCGCCAATTGTATCCGGACTTGAAACCCAAATGCCGCGAACATGCCATTTGCAGAAAATACGGTGCAGTGTTCATCATCGGTATCGGATGCAAGCTGAGTGACGGAAAGAAGCATGACGGACGTGCTCCGGACTACGACGACTATACCAGCAAAGGGCTGAACGACCTCCCCGGACTGAATGGCGACCTCTTGCTATGGGACCACATCCTGCAACGCAGCATCGAACTTTCCTCCATGGGTATCCGTGTAGACAAGGAAGCCTTGCTTCGCCAGCTCAAAGAGGAAGGAGAAGAGGAACGCCTGGAACTTTACTTCCACAAACGCTTGATGAATGATACACTGCCGCTTTCCATCGGTGGCGGTATAGGACAGTCCCGCCTCTGCATGTTCTATCTGCGCAAGGCGCATATAGGTGAAATACAAGCCAGTATCTGGCCGGAGGATATGCGCAAAGAGTGCAAAGAACACAATATACACCTGATTTGATATGCATTTATCCCGTCATATAATGTAAAGTTCAACCCGTCAAAAGGTTGGACTTTATTTTTTATTTTGTACTTTAGCATCCTAAACTACTAACAGTTCCAATTATGAATGTTCAAATAGAAGAAAGCTGGAAAGCACATCTGCAATCAGAATTTGAGAAAGATTATTTCCGTACATTGACTGATTTTGTACGGGACGAATATGGAAAATATGCAATATATCCTCCGGGAAAGCTGATATTCAACGCATTCAATCTATGCCCTTTCGACAAAGTGAAAGTCGTAATAATCGGTCAAGACCCCTATCATGGTCCGGGACAAGCACACGGACTTTGTTTCTCCGTAAATGACGGTGTCCCCTTCCCACCTTCCCTACTCAATATTTTCAAGGAAATAAAAAATGACATTGGCACTGATGCCCCCACTACCGGCAATCTGACACGCTGGGCAGAGCAAGGCATATTGCTGCTCAATGCTACCCTCACAGTACGTGCACACCAGGCCGGTTCTCATCAAAACCGCGGTTGGGAAACATTTACAGATGCGGCCATCCGCATTCTCGCCGAAGAAAAAGAGCATCTTGTATTCATTCTTTGGGGGGCCTATGCCCAACGCAAAGGAGCATTCATCGACCGCAACAGACATCTGGTACTTACCTCCGCACATCCGTCTCCCCTATCCGCCTATAACGGTTTCTTCGGGAACAAGCATTTCAGCAAAACAAATGACTACCTGAGAGAGCACGGAGAAAAGGAAATCGTTTGGTAAGGATTAATACCATTGAATGTTACTTTGAGTCTGACTTCTCTGTTCCCATTTCAAATCCTGCAGAATGCTTGCATTGGCACGGATAGTAAAGTTATAGTACTTCCAGCGTCCGAAAGGTGATAGGGCAGCCGTCATACTGAAACAGTGCAGGTCACGTGTGATGTTGAAAGCGGTCTGCGTTATCTCCTTCGCATTGAAGTCATAACCGGAATTGAAGCTGACAGCCCATTTGTTGGTAAGCTTGACGTTACCGTTTATATTAAGGGAGTTCAGGCTGAATTTGTACGGATAGCGCATGTTCTTACGATTAATGGGCTTACTAGTATCTTCCGTAATATTAAAACCGGTACTGAAATTGATTGACCAAGGCATCTTGAACACCTGATAGCCATCAGCATCGGCAGCAGCCTTTTCCTTCTTCTTCTTCGGAGTGCCATCTTCAGTAGTTTCTCCCTCCATGTCACTGTCTCCCTCCGCCGAGGCATTCTGGTCTTGGTCCTGCTCCTCGTCATCCTTCTGACCGGTGAAGAAGTTCCTTATTTTCTTCCACGAATCATTGTTCACAGTCCAACTGAACGACGTACCATATCCAGACCAACGGCCAAAACGACCATAAGACCATTCCGTACGGTTACCGGGCACTACCCTTCCGTTCTCGTCAAACTCGTAAGCATAGGTAGCAAAGGTAGAGCTCATGCTCAACGTATAGCTCTTGCTCAACTTCAGACGGAGATTAAAACTCAAGTCACTCCAAGGACGCACCTGGGCGGCCGTGTTGTAACTGATGCCCATACTCAAATCGTCAATCAGACTCACCTTGCGGATAGAGTCATTCTTATCCTTGAACTTCATTTCAAGGTTGTTGGAAACATTGAAGCTGATAAGCCCCTGCTTTCCCCCACTTGGCGGACTGAACACCTGACCGGCATAATAGGAATACTGCACGGTATCACGAATACCGTTCTGGTCTTTTATATAAGAGTCATAATAGCCAAAACGGGAGGAAGTGAAATCGGGCGCAGCGCTGAAACTGACGGAGGGAGTGATGACGTGACGTATCTGTATCTCCTTCTTCTTCATAAACAATGGCTTGTACATACCATAAACTTTGGTATTGATGCCCAGACTGGCACTGTAGTCGTATACACGGTGAAAGCCGTAGGTTGTATCATTCACCTCCTTACCTTGCTCACCGTCCCAGTCCTTCTTCACCTTGCGGGTGTACCAACGCTCCGTATAGTTTACGGTAGGTGTCACATTGAAGTACTTGAACAAGGTAAATGTGGCACTTACCGGAATCTCATGCTGCATACCGTTCTCCCAATCGCGTATCAGGTTCTTCTTGAACAACAGATTGTCCTTCGTCTTGATGCTGTTCTTCACACGGCCGGTATAGCGAACGGAAATCTTCTCATACCACTTTTCATCTCCCACTGCATGCTTACGTTTGAAAGGGAAAATGGTACTCAAGGAAATGGTCATGTCCGGCAAAGTCACCGCGATAGAAGAGTCACGCATGGTCTGGGCAATATTACCTGAAGCGGAGATGCTCAGATGCTGGTCGGGAAAGTTACGCGAATAGCTGACACTGGAAGTCTTGGTATTCTGTGACATTGCCTGGGAGTTGTACATATTGCCGATATTGGTACGCTCATAACTACTGGTAGCAAAGTTGACACTGGCGGAAAAAGTAGAATTGGGGCTCGCTTTCGGATCCTGCCGATGAGACCACACCACCTTGAAGTCTTTGGCAACGGAGTAGTCGGGCAAGCCTTTGTCACCTGTCTTGGTCACCTGATAGCTTGCCTGTAGCAAACCGGAATATTTGTAACGCTTCGCATAGTTCGACTCCATATTCAGCGCCCAAGAACCTTTCGTAAAGATGTCCGCCCTCAGTTTCAAATCCATTTGGTCACTGATGGCGAAGTAGTATCCGCCATCCGTCAGACCGAAGCCACGATTGGAATCATCCATATAGGTAGGCATCAGAAAACCGGACTGGTAACTGCTCGAGAAAGGGAAAAAGAAAAACGGCACGGCAAGAGGAAGGGGTACATCCTCTACTACCAGATAGGCTGGTCCCGTCACCACATTCTTTTTCGGACGTACCTTGGCGTATGTCATCTGCATATAAAAGTGGGGGTGGTCATGATGGTCACAAGTCGTATAACGACCGCTTTTCATATAGAGTTCATCATTATTCCCCTTCTTGGCATTATTACCGGTCACATATCCCTCGCCCTGCTGGCTGACAACATTGCTGATAAGACCTCTTTTACTCTTGAAGTTATAGCGGATAGTATCGGTTTCGTAGGAGGTGTCTCCGTCTTTGAAGACCGGTCTTCCCTTGGATGTTCCCACTGAATCTACCACACCACGGGCAAAAACCGTACTGTTGTCCATATCCATGGAGATGATATCAGCCTCCAGGTCAGCACCCGGATAGCTAACCTTTCCCTGACCGTAAAGATGGGCAAACCCACTCTGTGTAAATACAATGGAGTCATTGGCTTCATAGGCTACGGGAGCATCCAATGCATCCTTCTTGGGAGGCTCAGCCGCTACCGTATCTTGTTGCAACGAATCGGCAGGAAGCCCCTTTCCCCCTTGCAGGGAGTCTCCCATCTGCAAACTATCCCCTACTTGCAACGTATCTGTCCGCTGAATATTCGGAAGGACTACCTTCCCTCTACGATGCTGAGAAACAGCCCCACCGGAGAAAAGAAGTAAGACGAATAGTAGTATGAATGATATGAATGTATTTGCTTTCAATGGCGTCATTAACTAATAGTTTACGCTTGGAGGGGCAAAAGTACGTAATTTATACGGATAATTTCCCTTTTTAAAGAAATTTAGATTGCTACAAGAACAGTTCGCACCAATTATCAAAGCGACGTACCCCTTTTTCACCATAACGTTCCAAACTTTTACGGGCTTTTTCCACACTTTTCTCCTTTTCCAAATGAGTTTTTGAATAAAACTTATCGGCAAAACAGATAACTTGTTCTTCCAAACTAACCGGAACCATTTCGCGATGCGGCACAGGTAAATCCTGTGCAATGATTCCCTCCAATGAAAGTCCGGCACCCGTATGACGTTCACAAACCAAAGCATGGCGGGGATAGCCTTCACCACGCATCAAGTCGGCTCCCAAATAACCGTGACAAATATAAGGCTTGTCACCAAAACAATAAATGCCTGGCGCATCTGTAAGAAAAATGCCTATATCGTGCAACATGGCAGCCTCATACAGAAAATCCTTATCCAATGAAAGTTCCGGATGGCGATTGGCAATCCACAACGACTTGTCGGCTACGGAACGGCTGTGCGTCAACAGTATATGCCGCAACTCATTCTCTTCCAGATAATATTTGTTAATGATATCTATCGGATTCATTTTAAATTATAAGTTGTAATTATGAGTTATAAATCGTCAATTATCAAACGCCCTGAATTTATACATGCAGATTTCATTACGTATATCACAACTGCGTCTGTCTGTACGGAATATCTTTTCCAGATTATACGCCTGCTCCAACTCTTTCAACATATTCTCCTCCTCTTTTACGGGAACCAACAAATATCCCTCCCCACTGGCCGGATGTTCCTTTTCAATATGCCGCATGCGGTCATTCAGATAAAAGTTGACGCCATAGAAACTCATTTTCGAGTAAGAATAGACCACACCTTCCGGAACATACGCATTGACCCTCTCAGCCAGATGTTTATCTGATTTCACAGCCAGCACCGTAGGCTGATAAACCGAATCCAATGATACGAAAAGGCAAAGCATACATCCTGCTATAGCATATAATAATGACCGGCTATCCGCACGCTTTATCACCATGCGTAATGTGCAGACAGTGGCTACTACGGGAAGTGCCACCAGGAGCCACTTTGGAACAGACAAAGCCACATCCTCCAACGCATGCATAAAGGCTACATTCTCAGCGGCATGGCGTCCGCTTCCAAAAATACTGTCGGGAACCAGGCCCAGACGAACTACGACAAAAACAAGCGTAAGCAACAAGCCCAAAGAAACAAAGATGATTGCACAAATCCTAAGAGCCCGTGCCCCCTTTTGTACTAAAGCCAACAGATACTCAGCTATCAGCACTGCCATAAACGGATAGATGGGAAGTAGATAAACACTCCGCTTACTCTTGGGGATGCAGTAGAAGACAAAGATTATCAGAATGACCAACCACGTGAACAGTTGTACCGGAGACTGGTTGCGGAAAGCAGTCCAGCCCTTCTTCAACCGCAACAGCAGGGTCTCCCCTTCCGGCAGGCAACGCATGTTTTTCCACTTCAAGCCAAACAAGGAAATTACCAAGACCAACGTCCAGGGAATCCATCCCCAAATCAAAGTCAGGAAATTATACCATATAGGATTTTCATGGGACTCGTAGGACATTTTGCCCATAAACCGCCCGGTATTCTCCTCCAGAACCAAATCGAGGAACGGTTGTCCACCTTGTCTGTAAGCTACGTATACCCAAGCAAAATAAGGAACAAAAGAAAGCAGGCCGATACCTGCCAACGAGAAAAACGCTTTCCAGAAGGAACGTCCGCGCAACAACTGATAAACGCCGATACATGCACAAGGGAATATGAAACCTACCGGTCCTTTGGTCAACGTAGCACATCCCATCAGCAGTACCGCAAGCCAGGGCACTCCGCGGCATCCCTTCTCATCCCAGCGGAACAGCAGGCAAAGGGAAATAACGATGAAGGCGACCTGAACCATATCGACCCGGCAAGCGACAGCAGCCCGATGCACCTCGAAAGAAGACAAAAGAAGGATAGAAGTCAGAAACGCCGTTTGGAGGTTTTTACGTTTTGCCACAAAGGCAAAGAACACCAACTGCATGGCTAAAAAAGCCAATGCAGACGGGAAACGGGCGGAAAACTCCGTCACTTCTCCAAAAAGGGAAGAGATGGCAGCTATTGACCAGTAGAAGAAAGGGGGTTTATAAGCAATATCAGTACCATAGTTCACCGGAAGTATCCAATTTCCACTCTCCAGCATAGAAAAGGCAACAATCGCCTCTCGCGGTTCTCCCTTGGAATAAAAAATGGTTTCTCCCAAAAAGGGAACAACCACAAGCACACTCAGCAGCGCAATAAACCAGAACGCCTTCTTTCTGTCCGACATACCTTATTTGTTTTTTATGTTTTCTGGGCGCAAAGATAGCGCAAACCGAAAGCAGATGCAAATTTATTTGCAATTTGCTAAGATGCAACTTATTTCATACGGCAAAATTACAAATAATTCGGAGACAATACCTAACTTTGCTCCCCTAATGATAATAGTAACAGAGAGTAGATATTTAATGTCAAGATGAAGCAGCTGAAACAACTACCGGAATTTGTACGCTTCGTAATGGTGGGCATCCTTGCAACAACTCTGCACTACGGATTGTATTTTGTGTTGCAACAGGTTATCAATGTAAATATAGCCTATACACTGGGATATGCCCTCAGCTTCATCGCCAATTTCTATCTGACCGCTTACTTTACCTTCGGCCGCAAGCCTTCATGGAGAAAAGCGTTCGGATTCGGAGGAGCACATCTGTTCAACTATCTGTTGCACATAGGATTATTAAATGCCTTTCTCTGGATGGAGCTCCCCAAGCCCTTAGCCCCCGTTCCGGTTTTCGCCATTGTCATTCCGGTCAACTTCCTGCTGGTGCGGTTTGTTTTCAAGCCCCGCTAGTCGGAAGCCATTCTCCCCACAATATCTTCCCAGCAGATGCATCCGAACCTCCGGCTATCATAAGAATTGCTTCTGAAATCTCCCATGACAAAATAGTGTTTGGGAGCAACCACTATATCCGAAAAAACATCATAAGAAGAATACTTTGAACCGGTATCTTTCAAGGCCTGCCCATTGACGTACACTTTTCCATCCTGCATTCTTAAAGTATCTCCGGGCATACCGATAATCCGCTTTATATACAAGTTATTCCCTTTTCCGCGCTTAAAGATAACAACATCCAGCCTTTCCGGTTCTCTAAATCCGACCATGCGTCTATACCCCCAGTCCCTAACGGTATCTTTCTGCATCACGCCAGGTATAAAGCAGAGCAGGTTCAGTAAAGGAGTTTCAATAAATCTTCTGGGCATCAACGCGCCATACGAAGCTTTGTCGCACCATATCCATTCCTGAGGTTTCAGAGTGGGCAACATACTGCAAGAAGCTACCTTGACAGGTTCCCCGACAAGCATCTTTATCAACAGTACCAACAGCAAAGCCACGACAAAATATCGTGAAAAATGCCGGGCGGACATATTCTTTTGTTCAAAGTATAATCCTGACAATAAGCGGAAATGCCTGTACCCGTCCCTCCAGGAACGAAGGTGGGGATGTCGTTCCCGTCCGTCAGGATATAATATGGTGGGGACTTCGCATAGGGAATGACGGCAGAGCGCAGCCTTCACCACCATTTCGGATGCAAATTCCATTCCTGTTGCAGTGACACCCCACTGCTCATAGGCACTTCTTCTGAAGCCACGCAAGCCGCAATGAAAATCCTGTATCGGGATATGGAACAAGACACGCCCCATGAAAGAGAGGACCGGATTTCCCAGATAACGGTGAAGAAAAGGCATGGCATCCGGCTTTATGCCTCCGGAAAAACGGTTTCCCATCACCAAATCGTACCCTTCCGACAATTTTTCGGTGAACAGGGAGAGGGCGGAGAAATCATAGCTGTCGTCCGAATCTCCCATAATGACATAAGTTCCAGAAGAACTCATGCGCCTTTCTTATGCAAGAGCCCAAAGTCTTTTCTTCATTCAGGCAGGGCATTACGACAGAAAAATCCACATTCTTCATAGGGTACTATTTTCAAGGTTTTACAATTCTGTAAACGGCAAAAGTATTGTTTTGCAACACCTTCTCGAAGCGGTACCTGTTTTCTCTGAAAGTGGAGTGAGGATATTGCAGGTAAGTCTGGCGAAAAAGAAACTCGACATACCAATCTGCAGTAGCCTGCATATCATCCAACTTCCCGGACAGATTGCACGACAGACGTCCGGTATATAGATAAATGGCGCGACTTTCTCCACAGGCCACCACATCATCGGGAGATGAATGAAGGTTCAGATATCCGAACACCTCGCGGGCATCTTCCGATTCTATGTCGGGATTAAGGGAAGTATAAACAGGCGCTTCCGCCTTGACCACAGTCGCCACATTGCATAGCATGTTCACACACAAGAGGCCCGAAACAACCGCAAAGGCCCGCTTCCCCCAGCAGGCTCCGCCATATTCCACAGCCCATTCCATTCCCTTCAGGAAGAAGAGAAGGGCGAACGGAAAGACATGTGTCCAATAGCGTATCTCATTATAGGGCCACACAATCAGGAGAAGGCATACGGGCAGGAAATAAGCAATCTCCACCGGATAGCGGCGTATGCAGCAAGCAAGCCCCACTCCCGTGAAGAGCCAGAAAGCGATACAAAAAGAGAAGTGAGGAAAGGCCATCAATATGCCGGGATTAAAGAAGAAGCTTTGCAAATTCTGCCATATCACCGCCAGTGTGACATACTCCAAGTGATGAAAGTGGCTGAGATAGCCGCTGGGGAAACAATAATTCCAACATAAAAAAAAACAGCGCAGCAGAGAGATATGGCAGCATAAGCCTCCGGCCGCGGCACCCGCTCCGGAGCTGCGCCACCATCAAGGAGGCGAACAAGACATATCCTTCAGTGCGTATCTGTGCCGTAAAGAGTAGCAGCACTCCCAACAGCAGAGGAAGTGCACCGGAACGGCATTGCCCGTTGCCATAGCAACGATGTATGCCCCAAAGCGAAGCGGCGATAAAAAACAAGAAAAACAGTTCGCACGATACATAATTGCAAAAGTACAGGTAGAAAGTATTGAACCCCAACAAAATGACGGCAGCCAAAGGCAGCAGCCCATTCTTCTCCCTTTGCCTGAACAGCAAATAGAAAACCGCCAACGCACCTATAAAGAAAACGGTTTCTGTGATTTTGAACGCTTGATAGTCCATCCCGAAACATTTCAAAGGTACAGACAGAAGAAGGGGACTTCCCCAAGGATAAAGCACCGGAGAATAGCGTTGGTAGGTAGACATATCTATCATCTGCTGCATGTCATGCAGCACTTTTTCCGCATCTCCCTGCCACACGCACAAGGCCTGACGGAGATAAAGCGGAAAATCTCCATTGAACACACATCCCGCCGTAATGAAGCGGGACGTGCAGTACACAAGGGCCACGGCCACCGGCACAAGCAGCAAGCACTCAATCGATCTCTTTCGGGATAAGCCTGTAATCATAATCGGCATTCTTGAGTTTTTCTATGGAATAGAACTTGATTCCGCTGTCCTTGTTCCCAAGGAACAAGAAGGTGTACACCGGCACTCTTCCGTCACACGCCTCCTTGGTCAGCGACAAGTTTCCACCCAAACAGAATACCAACGTATTGTCTTTGGTATATTCCGGATTCAGCAACATGGTTTGCAGTTTGTTGTAGGTCTTCAGCTTGGGATTTGCCGGCATGGCTATCACGTACTTATAGCTGTCTTTCCATACGGCATCCAAGTCCACGGATTCAACATGCGTCTCGGTGGCAGTCGCGGCTATCAGCATGGTGTAATCCCTCTTTGGCCGATTTTGTGAAAACATGCACACACTGCACAACATAAAAACACAACTCATAATGATTCTTTTCTTCGTCTTCATAATTCGTCTGAATAATAATGGTTAATAATTGATTTAAAATATTCTTCCGACAGCATCGGAACCACCTTGTCGGGAATAAACAGATGCTTCACTTCCAGGTTCTCTTCGAGCACGAAACAATAAGGAAAATGCACATGCTCGGCAGGCAAGCCGATTGCATCTTGCGGCACATTGCAAAAGGCCAACGGCACCTCCAGCCTTTGCAGCAAAATCTTCAGGGCATTGTTGTTGTCATACGAGCCCATCACCAATATGTGATCCTTCCACTTACCTCCTTCTTTGCTGTGCTTTCTCCACAAATGCCGCAGAGGTTCTAAGTTTGCCCACCAACCATACGTTAGTACCCAGCAAAAACAGAATGACAATCCATCCAATCCATTTATAAAATGTACTATTCATGTATCAATGTCTCAAATGATAAAAAAACAACACAGGATTGCTATCTTCTGTCAATCCATCATATAGTTTTTCCAATGTTTCATCCTGTATCAACGGACTATTATATACTCTCTTTTTCAATGATAAAACCCTATTAGCAGACTGTTGAACCACATAGGTGTTATCTCCCAGACGGGCCAAGGGTGTATTCAGAGTAGAATAAAATTCAAACAGCGGATTCGTGTACTTTCCCGAGCATCTAAGCATAGAGCCCGTCTTACGATTATGAACGACAAAAGGATGCCAATAGATTTTAGGAACGGAGAAAAAGAACACTGACACATCTTTACAGAAAACGTAATCGCCAAGGGTGACTGTCCTATTTAAAAGTTCTATATAAGTATTATCATTTATATCCTTGGTTATTTCCAGATACCCTCCTCCCACAATATCAAGCTGATAGAGTTTCGTACAACCGTTTGTTCCTACTTTATAGAATGATTCCGTCCAAGGTCTATTCAAATAAACATCATCCCCATATTTTCGGAACGGGAACATTCCATTGTTTATCCGAAACAATTTGGTTTGATAAGTGGGAAGTGCCCTATATTGGATTTCCTGCTTCTCCGAATTAGTGGCAACGTACAGCATCGGACGCGTTTCTTCCTCACTCAAACCGCTGTTAGTAAAACCTGCAATCAGCTGTTCATCGACTTCCTCAATGGCTTCAAAATGATTCGTACCCGTTCCTAAACGAACCGTCTTTTTCAAATCGCCAACAAAATCATAGTACAGCAACTTAGCGGCCCAATCCACTATAACCAGATGCTTCTTGTCGGCAGACAAAGCTATGTTGCATAATCGTATATACTCTTCCGGTCCTTCCCCCTCCTGTCCTATTTTCCGGACAAAGCGCCCTTGCATATCAAAGCAAAAGACACTCTTTGCCATTTCCCTATCCATTACAAAAATGTAATCGTCCGTACAAACCATTTGATTGACAACACCAATCAAGCACCTTTCATCTGTCTGCAAACGGACAAACTTCACATCATCCATCAGGCTGTCAAAAGGAACAGCCGGAATTTTATTGAGGTCGATAGTCAATTCTATGGCTGTGGTATCTTCCACATGCTCCATCGGCTCTTCAGAAAGATTACGGCCTCTTTTTTGGCATCCTATAAGGGTTGCCAAAAGCAATATATAAATAACTGTCCTCATAGCTCTTACAACGGTTATTGCACACAGGGGTTGGTAATGGAGCATACAACAACATAAGCAGGATCTCCACAATAATATTTCGTTGCCTCAAATTCTTCTGTCACTTCGATATACTCTTCACTGAAAGAACCAGAATAATTCGTAGTATCGGCAGTAATTGTCGCACCGAAATTTGCTCCCCATCCGGGACTACCAACCTCAATCCCCGCACCGGCAGAACCTCCTACATTGCTACCGGATCCACTTGCATCCCCTTTCTTAATATAAGTCTTTCGGGTGCATTTAACCTTTGTCTGCTCCTGTTTCCCAAATCCGGTCGTTGTTCCATCCACTCCTCCCACCTGTGCCTGCACACTGGGATGCAATGAAGCGGTAAGCAACCCATGTCCTTCCAAGGCATTCTTCACATTCATTACAACTCCACCCATCAACAGAAAGGCACCTGCTGCTACAAGCATTTTTTTCGTTTTCATAACTTTAGATTTTTAGTTAATTAAAAATGTTTATAAAGCCCAGCCAGCCTCAAATCTCAGGCCCCAGCTGCTGTTTTTCTCTTTGTTTCAAAATATCACTTACATCCTGCTTCAGCACTGTGGAGTTTCTCCAGTTCAAGGAATAACTCCGGGTATAGCAAGCCAAATAGCCGAAATAGAATACGAACAGCACCCATGCCCACCTCCAGCAGGATTCAGATACCTCCCTCCGCAAATATAACTCCTTTTTTTCATTCGCAACTGAAACGGCTCATAAATCAACCAACAATCTATGTTTTTTTCATTTGAGGAAGTTAGAGGGAGTTATAGCCCAATAAACACTTGCAAAAATTCACTTTTTATTGCATGTTCTTTCTATTTTCAACATCCAATAATTTGCTTTTCTTCCGATTTCTTACGAATATTGCAAAAAGATTTATTTTTATGATGGAAAACTCACCCATACTTGCCGTTGTCGTGCCTTGCTACAAAGAAGAGGCAGTGCTACACGAAACCCATAAACGATTGAGCCAATTGTTCGACCAAATGATACAAGCCGGACAGATTTCCCCGGAAAGCTACATATTATATGTAAATGACGGAAGTACCGACCGGACCTGGACCATCATCAAAGAGCTACACGGAAGCAGCGCATACGCCTGCGGGCTGAACCTCGCAGGAAACGTAGGCCACCAGAATGCCCTGCTTGCCGGACTCAATGCCGTAAAAGACCGTTGCGAGATAGCCATTTCCATTGATGCAGACTTGCAAGACGACATCCGGGTGATTCCGGACATGATAAACAGCTATGAAGCGGGCAATGACATCGTCTATGGCGTACGTAAAGAACGGAAGACCGACACTTTCTTCAAACGCAACACCGCTTTGGTCTTTTATCGGCTGATGAAGGCAATGGGAGTAAAATCCGTCTATAATCATGCCGACTACCGCCTGATGAGCCGGAGGGCTGTGCAGCACTTATGCCGTTTCCGGGAACGCAACCTCTTTCTTCGGGGGCTGGTTCCCCTCATCGGTTACCGAACGGACTGTGTGTACTACAACCGCGACAAGCGCTTTGCCGGAGAGTCAAAGTATCCTTTCCGTAAGATGCTCAACTTTGCCATCGACGGCATCACTTCCTTTTCCGTAAAACCCGTCCGTATGATTTTCTGGATAGGTTGCATATTCGTCCTTGTCGCGCTGTGCGTCACCGGATGGACGCTTTACTCATACATACAGCACAACACCGTTCCCGGATGGTCATCACTGATAATTTCCGTCTGGCTGGTAGGAGGCGTGATACTTGTGTCGCTGGGGATTGTGGGCGAATACATCGGCAAAATATACATTGAGGTGAAGGACCGACCGCGCTACAATGAAGAAGAACTGCTGATGCCGGGCAACAAAGAGACATAATCCCAGCACCTCCTTGAAACTTCATATACGTTTCAGGATGTATAAAGAGACTATGGAATGGATGCAAAACTTTGGTATGTGGGGCATATTTCTTAAAAGCCCCGATGAAATGACAGGACAATACGGGATATCACTATGCAGGAATACAAGCAAGTCTTGACAAAAAGAAAATAACTACAATTGAATTAGAGGAAATAGATTGAACATTAAATAAAGGGAAGAATGGGAACATTAGGCTGTGTAAATGATATGCTACAACGAGACAAAGAGAACCGTGAGCTTCGCAAACTAAATAGACAAAGGATGAAAGAACATCATAAATACCTTGCAAACAAAGGGGGAAATACTGATTTATCCAATGTCTCCATTGAAAAGATGGAAGAAATCCGTAAAAACTCCATAGAAAAAGAACAGTCTGACCGAATCTACCTGTTTAAGGCATATATAATTCTCACAATATGCTTTTTAGGGTTATTTTTATTAGGCTTACTTTGTTGCAAATTATTCTTCTAAACACCCAACAGTACAACAACCTACAAATTAAAAATCTTGAGATGGCTACCTATGTTTCCGACTCCAGTATCAATAAAAGCGAAGCGTATTGGCTAAACAAAGAGAAAAGGAAATTATACAAAACAAATATCAAATATAAACATCTCATATTTAATATTTTATCTCATTTTTCCTTTTCTTCCACAGCTGATAACTATTGATGATGTTTTGCCACAACACATACGAACCCGGCCCCACAGAAGATAACGGATTAAGATAAGTATATGCCATCCAGATGGCAAGCACCGTATTCTTTTGCCCCAGCGCCTGCCCTCCGCTGATGCGCTCACCATAATGACCGCCGATTCTCTTTCCCAAATAGAATTGTATACAGCAGGTTATCAGTCCCGCCAAGGCTATCAGCAGTTCAACAAATATCGGTGCATCACTATTGACCAACGAACGCACCGTCTGCCCTGAGACAATGGCAAGAGCCACTGCCCACAAATAGAAGGCGGCATCGTGGAACCCCAACAGACAGTGATGCGCCTTCGGCACAAACGCGCGCAGGAAGCATGCCAGCAAGAAAGGACAAAGCAACAATGGAAAAACCTTACTCAGGATTTTCAGGAATGCAACAAAAAAAGCAATGTCAGCATGAGGCTCCACCAACGGGAAAAACAAAGGAACAGCCACAGCCGCCAAAAGATTGGATAACAACGTATAGGTCGTCAGGCTGGATGCGCTTCCACCCAGTTTACCGGTAATGACAGCCGCAGCGGTTGCAGTGGGACAAATGAGGCAGACCATCGCACCTTCAAACACTTCCCGGTAGACCTCCTCCATAGGGCAACACACCAACAACACCGCAACAATCAAGCAAGAAACCGTCTGGAACAGCAGTAACCATCCATGCCACGATTTGGGTTTCAGTTCATGCACCTCCACCTTGCAGAAGGTGAGCAGAAGTTGGGAAAAAATCAAAAGCGGAGTCAGGAAAGCCACTAACCCATTCACATAAGGCTTGGCAGGCGCCACAAAAGAAATGTCTGCAAAAAAGAAATATCCCAAAGTACCGGCAAGCATTGCCAAAGGCAATGCCCAGTTCTTTATAAAACGAACCAGCATACTTGATTTGCTATTTTAATTATCTGCCGCAAAGTTACGTATATTATCGAAACATTGAACCACACACAGACATTAATTCCATTAAAAATGAGAGGTAGAACAATAAAACCGAACATAAACCTTTAGTTTTCTATAAATTTCCACTACATTTGCCAAGCAAAAAAGAAAGCATTGTCTTTGCACAATTATATGAAACTATACAGAGGATATATATTATATATGAGTATATGCTTAGGGATGCTTATCTCTCCCTTTTGCTGTGGCAGCGCTGAAGCGAAAGACTTCGTTGTCGTTATAGACCCCGGACACGGCGGACACGATCCGGGTGCAGTGGGAAAAATTTCCAAAGAGAAGAATATCAATCTGAATGTCGCACTCAAACTTGGCAAACAAATCAAGAAGAACTGTCCCGACGTAAAAGTTATCTATACGCGAGACCGGGACATATTCATTCCTCTGGACCGACGCGCCGAAATTGCCAATAATGCCAAAGCAGACTTGTTCATCTCCATACATACCAATGCCTTGGCCAAAAACCGGACAGCTAAAGGAGCCTCCACCTGGACACTAGGTCTGGCAAAATCGGATGCCAACCTGGAAGTAGCCAAACGCGAGAATGCCGTTATCCTTTACGAAAGCGATTACAAGACACGGTATGCCGGCTTTAATCCCAACTCGGCAGAGTCTTACATCATCTTCGAATTCATGCAGGACAAATACATGTCACAGAGTGTGCATCTCGCATCCCTCGTACAAAAGCATTTCCGTCAAACCTGCAAACGTACGGACCGGGGCGTACACCAGGCAGGTTTTCTGGTGCTGAAAGCCAGTGCCATGCCAAGCATACTGGTAGAGCTCGGATTCATCTCCACACCGGAAGAGGAGCGATACCTTAATACTGAAACAGGCACTACCACACTTGCCAACGGTATCTTCCGCGCTTTCCTCACCTATAAGCGCGAGCAGGAAATCCGGTTGAACGGAAGCAGCAATACCATTCTTCCGGAAGATGTACCCGAGCCCGCTCAAACAGAAGGTAGCGCAACCACAGCTATACCTGAAAAGAGAAATGCGCCTCAAGCAGAGAGCAGCCAAGCCGCTCAACGTCCGCAAAGGTCAGAAAATGCAGCCGTTTCCCAAACAGAGCAGAGTGGTATTGTGTTTAAGATACAGATACTCACATCTTCACGTCCTTTAGCCAAGAATGATAAAAGGCTGAAAGGGCTGAAAAACGTGGATTATTATAAAGAAGGCGGAATTTACAAATACACGTACAGTGCATCACCCGATTACAACAAGGTGTTACGCAGCAAACGTAGCATTACGGACAAATTCAAGGACGCATTCATCATAGCATTCAAGAATGGAGAAAAGATAAACATCAACACAGCCATCAACGAATTTAAAAAGAACAGGAATAAATAACAAAAGATACATCATGAAGTATATTACAAAAGAAGTTAGAATAGGAATAGCAGGTATAGCCGCACTTTGCATATTGGTATACGGCATCAACTACCTGAAAGGCATAAACATGTTCAAGCCCTCCAGCTATTTCTACGTGAAGTTCGAGAATGTCAATGGACTGACAAAATCCAGCCCCGTCTTTGCCGACGGCTTCCGCGTAGGTATTGTCCGCGATTTATACTACGATTATACCCAACCGGGCAAAGTTGTTGCCGAAATAGATGTCAATCCCGAGCTGCGTATTCCCAAAGGAAGTACGGCAGAGCTAGCAGCCGAAATGCTTGGCGGTGTGAAAATGAACCTGCTGCTTGCCAATAACCCACGGGAGAAATACCAGATTGGAGACACAATCCCCGGCGTGCTGAACAACGGAATGATGGAAAAAGTTGCCACCATGATGCCGCAAGTAGAAAAGATGCTGCCCAAGCTGGATTCCATCCTCGCATCCTTAAATGTCATACTGGCCGACCCCGCCATCCCTGCAACCCTGCATAATGTGCAAGATTTAACAGCAAGCATGGCCGCCACAAGCCGCCAGTTGCAAACTCTAATGAAGGATGATATTCCACAACTGACTGGCAAGCTCAATACGATTGGAGACAACTTTGCACTCATTTCCAACAATTTAAAGGAGATAGATTATGCTGCCGCCATGCAAAAGGTGGACGCAACTTTAAACAATGTAAAAATGGTTACAGACAAGTTGAACCAGAAAGACAATACCGTCGGACTTTTGCTAAACGACCCTTCGCTATATAATAATCTGAATGCCACAACTGCCAACGCGGCGAGTTTATTGGAGGACTTGAAATCGCATCCGAAACGATATGTCCATTTCTCCCTATTCGGCAAGAAAGACAAGTAAAAGACAAATATTATATAGATTTTGTCTAAATAATAAGCCAATAAAGGAATTAAAAGAAAAGCCCTCATTTGCTCTATACAAGGAGTGAAAAAGGGCTTTTTCCTGCTCCGGACATAGAAGGGAAACAAGAGATGCAAATCCAGATAAGACACTATATAACAAAGCATTAGAAAAATGCAATACACCTTATATAAGGAACACACCCACAGTAACCGATAAGTAGCTGAAAGTAAAGTCCTTATTACTTTCCCTAAAAACGCAAGAAAAAAAGAATTTGTTTTTCTCGAATAAGATTGCCAATTTTGCAATCGTAGAAGTTATGCTTAATTAATAAATGTATTTAGCCGTTATGAGTGAAATAAATCATGTCGGGCTGTGGAATCGCTGTCTTGAAATCATCAGAGACAATGTTCCGGAGCAGACATACAAAACATGGTTTCTTCCCATCATACCTTTAAAATATGAAGACAAAACGCTGGTCGTACAAGTGCCCAGCCAGTTCTTTTATGAGTTTTTGGAGGACAAATTTGTTGATTTGTTGCGCAAGACTCTCTATAAGGTCATTGGCGAGGGAACTAAATTGATGTACAACGTAATGGTAGACAAGAGCTCACGGAAAACCGTCGACTTGGAGTCTACACAGCGTACCATCATTCCACTGAAACAAGTGATGGACAAAAGGATTCCGCAAATTCCCGTTCCTGAACTTGACCCGCACCTCAACCCAGAATACAACTTCGAAACCTTCATCGAAGGTTACAGCAACAAGCTGTCACGCAGTGTTGCAGAAGCTGTCGCTCTCAATCCGGCTAAGACAATCTTCAATCCGCTGTTCCTATACGGAGCATCAGGTGTAGGCAAGACCCACCTTGCCAATGCCATCGGAACCAAAATCAAGGAACTATACCCGGAAAAAAGAGTGTTGTATGTATCTGCGCACCTATTCCAAGTGCAATACACCGATTCCGTACGTAACAACACGACTAACGACTTCATAAACTTCTACCAAACCATTGATATTCTAATCATTGACGATATTCAGGAATTTGCCGGCGTAACCAAGACTCAGAATACATTCTTCCATATCTTCAACCATCTGCATCAAAACGGCAAGCAGCTTATCCTTACCTCCGACCGTGCACCGGTATTGTTGCAAGGCATGGAAGAACGTCTGATTACGCGTTTCAAATGGGGAATGGTGGCTGAGCTGGAAAAACCTACCGTAGAGCTCCGCAAAAACATTCTTCGTAACAAGATACACCGTGACGGGCTGCAGTTCCCCCAAGAAGTGATTGACTATATTGCAGAGAACGTGGGAGACAGCGTACGTGACCTGGAGGGTATCGTTATTTCCATTATGGCGCATTCCACCATATACAATAAAGAAATAGACCTGGAACTGACGCAACGTATCGTCCGCAAAGTGGTGAACAGCGAAAGCAAGGCGGTGACTGTCGATGAAATCATCAACACCGTATGCAAGCATTTCGGATTGGAAACCGCCACTATCCACACAAAATCCAGAAAGCGGGAAGTAGTGCAAGCACGGCAAATAGCCATGTATTTAGCCAAAAACTATACAGACTTCTCTACTGCAAAAATCGGTGCGTTAATTGGGCATAAAGACCATGCCACCGTATTGCATGCATGCAAAACCATCAAGGAGCTGAAAGAGGTAGACAAATCATTCCGCGCGGAAATCGACGAGATTCAGTCTGCGCTGAAAAAGCAAAACTAAAAGAAAATACAATTTACCTGACAGAATAAAAGAGCAGGGCACTAAAAGCCCTGCTCTTTCATTACCTTCCAAAGATTCTCCGACATTGCCTCATTGTCTTTCTTTGTATAACGCACATCTGTAAAGACCTGCGCCAGCGTTTCCTTGTTGTTCTCCAAGACAAACTGCTTGTTTTCGGAAAGCGACTCCTTATAGGCATACAACCGGTCAATATCCTGAGAGGTATAATCGTGATAAAACTCCTCGTGCACAATAGCCTCCAGAGGCAAACGATCCACCTGTTCCGGCTGTTCGGCAGGCCATCCTACTGTGACTGTCGTGATAGGAAACACCAATTCCGGCAATTCCAATGCTTCGACAATCATCTGAGGGTTGTAAGTGGTAGTTCCCAGATAACAGATGCCCAGTCCCTTCTTCTCGGCAGCCACACAAAAAGTCTGTGCCACCAGCAAAGTATCGATAGCCCCCGTCACAAACCACTCAAAGTTGTTATATCCCGGCTCAGCCTTACGCTGCTTACACCACTTGCTGAAACGGCGCAAATCTATGCAGAAAGTAAGCAATACCGGTGCCGTCCGAACCATCGGCTGATTGAAATGTGCAGGCGCCAGTTTGGCTTTACGCTCTGCATCACGCGTCACAATCACGCTATAAACCTGCATGTTTCCGACCGTAGAAGCCCGGAAAGAGGTTTCAAGCAAATCATTTAACAAATCAACAGAAATATCTTTCTGCTGATATTTTCGGATTGTTCTCCTTTGTTTCAAGCTTTCCATACTTTCTTTTTTTGCAAAGATAATGTAATCCATGAACAATCCGCTCAAGAGTTCACACTTTTTTTATTGTCATATATCCTGAAGAAAAGCCATCTTTTCAACAAGAAATGAACAATTATCATCTTTATGGCAGACAAAATTAATCTCATGTTTGCCAAAACCGACAACCTTTCAGATTAATAAGCTGTTAATAAATTCCATTTTGGAAAACTTATCTATCCATTCAAAAAAAACAAAAATCTATAAACCAACACATTAACGCCTGTTCACAGAAAGCCGTTCATCGGTTAATAAAAACATTCATTTTAATTTTGCCAAGTTGAAAAACATTCATAGCTTTGCACTCACATTTGTTAACAAAAAGTACAACTTCTACAACTTTACTTTTTTGTTACTAATCCTAAGAGATACAACATTGTGGAAAAGAAAAATTATTCTTATGACGAAGCCTACGGAGAATCTTTAAAATACTTCCAAGGCGACGAATTGGCTGCCAGAGTTTGGGTAAACAAATATGCGGTCAAAGATTCTTTCGGAAATATTTACGAAAAGTCTCCGGAAGACATGCATTGGCGAATAGCCAATGAGGTAGCCCGCATTGAAGCCAAGTACCCCAATCCATTAAGTTCAGAGGAACTTTTCGGCTTGCTCGACCACTTCAAGTACATTGTTCCGCAAGGAAGCCCTATGACCGGAATCGGGAACAACTATCAGGTAGCCTCTCTGTCCAACTGCTTTGTCATCGGCGTGGACGGCGAAGCTGATTCTTATGGCGGCATCTTCAAGATAGACGAAGAACAAGTACAGCTGATGAAACGCCGTGGCGGTGTGGGACACGACTTATCCCATATCCGTCCGAAAGGTTCACCGGTAAAGAATTCGGCACTCACCTCTACCGGCTTGGTTCCCTTCATGGAACGCTATTCAAACTCTACACGCGAAGTAGCTCAGGATGGACGCCGCGGCGCACTGATGCTTAGCGTATCTATCCAACACCCCGACTCGGAAGCCTTCATCGATGCCAAAATGACCGAGGGCAAGGTGACCGGAGCCAACGTTTCCGTGAAACTGACCGACGATTTCATGCAGGCCGCCATCGAGGGCAAACCATATACACAGCAATATCCGATTGACGCCACAGAGCCGGTATTCCAAAAAGAGATTGACGCATCCGCATTATGGAAAAAGATTGTGCACAATGCGTGGAAATCGGCAGAACCCGGTGTGTTGTTCTGGGATACCATATTAAAGGAGTCCGTGCCCGACTGCTATGCAGATTTGGGCTACCGTACCGTATCCACCAATCCATGCGGCGAAATCCCACTGTGCCCGTACGACTCCTGCCGTCTGCTCGCCATCAACCTTTACTCATACGTGGTTAATCCGTTCAAGCCGGACGCCTACTTTGACTTTGAGCTATTCAAGAAGCATGTAACTTTGGCACAACGCATCATGGACGACATCATCGACCTTGAGCTGGAAAAGATAGAGCGTATCATGAGCAAGATAGATGCCGACCCTGAAAGCGAAGACGTGAAGCACACAGAACGCGTTTTGTGGCAGAAGATTTACAAGAAAAGCGCCCAAGGCCGCCGTACCGGTGTAGGAATCACAGCAGAAGGCGACATGCTTGCCGCTCTGGGACTGCGTTATGGTACTGAAGAGGCAACCGAGTTCTCGGAGAAAGTACACAAGACGGTGGCACTCAACGCCTATCGCTCGTCCATAGAAATGGCCAAAGAACGCGGTGCATTCGAGGTATACGATACAGAACGCGAAAAGAACAACCCGTTCATCAACCGCCTGCGCGAAGCCGATCCGGAAATGTACGAGGAGATGAAGAAGTACGGACGCCGCAACATTGCTTGTCTGACCATCGCCCCGACCGGCACCACCAGCCTGATGACTCAAACCACCTCCGGTATAGAACCCGTATTCCTGCCCGTGTACAAGCGCCGCCGCAAAGTGAATCCCAACGATACGAACGTTCATGTGGACTTCATCGACGAAACCGGAGATGCCTTTGAAGAATATATCGTGTTCCACCCCAAGTTCGTGACTTGGATGGAAGCACAAGGGTACAATCCCGCCAAACGCTACACGCAAGCAGAAGTGGATGCCATGGTAGAGAAATCACCCTATTATAAAGCAACCTCCAACGACGTGGACTGGCTGATGAAAGTCAAGATGCAGGGACGTATCCAGAAATGGGTAGACCACTCCATCAGCGTAACCATCAACCTGCCGAACGACGTGGACGAAAACCTCGTGAACCGCTTGTATGTAGAAGCATGGAAATCAGGATGCAAGGGCTGCACTGTCTACCGTGACGGGTCACGTTCTGGTGTGCTCATCTCTACCAAGAGCAACAAAAAGTCCGAGTTTCCTCCGTGCAAACCGCCTACAATCGTTGAAACACGACCCAAAATATTGGATGCAGATGTTGTCCGCTTCCAGAACAACAAGGAGAAATGGGTGGCATTCGTCGGCTTGCTGGACAATCATCCCTACGAGATATTCACCGGTGTGCTGGACGATGATGAAGGCATCATCCTGCCGAAGAATGTGGTGTCAGGCCACATCATCAAGAATGTGGATGAGCACGGAAACAAGCGTTACGACTTCCAGTTCGAGAACAAGCGCGGATACAAAGTCACCATCGAGGGTCTGTCCGAGAAGTTCAACAAGGAGTATTGGAACTATGCCAAACTGATTTCCGGTGTATTGCGCTATCGCATGCCTATCGAGCAAGTCATCAAGCTGGTAGGTTCACTGCAACTGGACCGCGAAAACATCAACACCTGGAAGAACGGTGTGGAACGTGCCCTGAAGAAATACGTTCAGGACGGTACGGAAGCCAAAGGCAAGAAATGCCCGAACTGCGGCAACGAGACACTAGTCTACCAGGAAGGTTGCCTCATCTGCACAACGTGCGGAACTTCCCGTTGCGGATAGCCCCACGGCAAGCACAAACGTTTGCATAGTAATTTAAATGAGTTAGATAACGGTAGCTGCATGATTGTGAAGAATAATTTCTATACTTGCATAATCATTGCAGCTATTGCTATTTCTAAATCTAATATAATATGACACTATTATTCAATATCGAGTATCGCACCAGCTGGGGTGAAGAGGTCAGAGTCTTGGGTTCCATCCCGGAACTTGGCAACAACCGACCCGATAAAGCCACCCCCTTGCATACCGTAGACGGCATCCACTGGACTGCAGAAGTGGATATTCAGATTCCCGGCAATGAAATCGTCGAGTACAGTTACCACATCTATCGAGACGGGAAAACCATACGGACGGAATGGAACAGCCTGCCGCGCATCCTGCATGTGGCAGACAATCCGAAGAAAGCCTACCGCATAGAAGATTGCTGGAAGAATCTGCCCGAACAGCAGTATTTTTATACATCCGCCTTCACTGAATCACTGCTGGCGCATCGCGAACGCGATACCGCCCCTAAAAGCTACAAGAAGGGCTTGCTGATAAAGGCGTATGCCCCCTGCATAGACGAAGACCATTGTCTGGCACTTTGCGGAAACCAGAAAGCACTGGGCAACTGGAACCCGGACAAAGCCGCCCTCATGAGCGACGCCGACTTCCCCGAATGGCAAGCGGAAGTGGATGCCGGCAAAATCAGCTTCCCACTGGAATACAAGTTCGTACTTTACAATAAAAAAGAACACCGCGCCGTGGCTTGGGAAAACAACCCCAACCGCTACATGGCCGACCCGCAGATAGCCGCCAACGAAACGCTGGCCATCGGCGACCGTCATGTATATTTCGACCTTCCTGCATGGAAAGGTGCCGGAGTAGCCGTTCCCGTATTCTCCCTGCGCTCCGAGAAAAGTTTCGGTGTAGGCGATTTCGGCGACCTGAAGCGCATGATTGACTGGGCAGTTGCCACCAATCAGAAGGCGGTGCAGATTCTGCCCATCAACGACACTACCATGACGCATACCTGGACAGACTCCTACCCTTACAGCAGCATCTCCATCTATGCCTTCCACCCCATGTACACCGACCTGAAGCAGTTGGGCAGCCTGAAGGACAAGAAGGCGATGGCCGAATTCGACAAACGCCGGAAAGAGCTGAACGCACTGCCTGTCGTAGACTACGAGGCTGTGAACAAGGCAAAGTGGGAATATTTCCACCTCATCTTCAGGCAAGAAGGGGAAAAAGTACTGGCATCGGATACTTTCCGCAACTTCTACGAAGCCAACAAAGAGTGGCTGCAGCCGTATGCCGTCTTCAGCTACCTGCGTGACGCCTACAAGACCCCGAATTTCCGCGAGTGGCCCAAGTATGCCACCTACGATGCCAAAGAGATAGAGACATTGTGCCGGCCGGACTCCGCCGACTATCCGCACATAGCCATCTATTATTACATCCAGTTCAACCTGCACCTGCAACTGCTTGCCGCCACCGAGCATGCGCGCGCCAACGGCGTAGTGCTGAAAGGCGACATTCCCATCGGCATCAGCCGCAACAGTGTGGAAGCCTGGAAGGAACCCCACTACTTCAACCTGAACGGCCAGGCCGGCGCACCACCCGACGACTTCTCCGTGAACGGGCAGAACTGGGGCCTTCCCACCTACAACTGGGATGTCATGGAGAAAGACGGCTATGCCTGGTGGATGAAGCGTTTCCGCAAAATGTCGGAATACTTCGATGCCTACCGCATAGACCACATCCTCGGCTTCTTCCGCATCTGGGAGATACCGATGCACGCCGTACACGGCCTGTTGGGACAATTCGTCCCCGCCCTGCCCATGACGCGCGAGGAGATAGAGAGCTACGGGCTGGCATTCCGCGAAGACTTCTTCCTGAAGCCCTATATCCATGAGTACTTCCTCGGACAAATCTTCGGCCCGCATACAGCCCATGTGAAGCAGACCTTCATAGAGCCGACAGACACGTGGGAGGTTTACCGCATGCGTCCCGAGTTCGACACCCAGCGCAAGGTGGAAGCCTACTTTGCCGGAAAGACGGACGATGACAGCATCTGGATTCGCGACGGGCTTTACGCCCTTATCAGCGATGTGCTGTTCGTGCCCGACCGCAACAATCCGCACGAATACCATCCGCGCATCGGCGTGCAGCACGACTACATCTACCGCGCACTGAACGACTGGGAGAAGGCCGCCTTCAACCGGCTGTATGACCAGTACTACTATCATCGCCACAACGACTTTTGGGGCCGGCAAGCCATGAAGAAACTGCCGCAACTCACGCAGTCCACGCGCATGCTGGTATGCGGTGAAGACTTGGGCATGATTCCCGACTGCGTGGCATGGGTGATGAACGACCTGCGTATCCTTTCTCTGGAGATACAACGCATGCCGAAAGACCCGCAACAAGAATTCGGACACCCCGACTGGTACCCCTACCGTTCAGTCTGCACCATCTCCACGCACGACATGTCTACCCTGCGCGGCTGGTGGGAAGAGGACTTCCAGCAGACACAACGTTACTACAACACCATGCTTGGGCACTATGGCACCGCACCGGCAACGGCCACGCCGGAACTCTGCGAAGAAGTGGTTCGCAACCACCTCTGCAGCAACTCCATCCTCTGCATCCTCTCCCTGCAAGACTGGATGTCCATGGACGGCAAATGGCGTAACCCGAACGTGCAGGAAGAGCGCATCAACATTCCTGCCAACCCGCGGCACTACTGGCGCTGGCGCATGCACCTGACACTGGAACAACTGATGAAGGCGGAAAGCCTGAACGAGAAAATCAGAAGCATGATAGAAAGTACCGGAAGATAACAAAGATTTGAGTAACTCAAAACATGAAGAAGCGGCGGAAAGCATAATAACTTTCCTCCGCTTCTTCATGTTCCATTATATGCTCCAAGAAACAATTCCTCCGCATTTTTGTGTCCTGCAGAATACAATTCACACAAAAAGCTACAACAATCGGATTCTGATTTGCCCGTCCCACAAAATATCAGTAAGTTTGCAGCAAACAATCCATAAGCGATGACCAGTTACATTTTTCTCGACAACCTCCGCTTCTTCGCCCATCACGGGGTGGCCCGACAAGAGACTTTGGTGGGCAACGAGTTTACCGTCAGCCTGCGCCTGCAAGTCGACATCCGGCGTGCGGCAGAGACGGACGACGTAGCCAACACCGTGAGCTATGCAGATGTGCATGAGGCCGTGAAAGCAGAAATGGACATTCCTTCCCAACTGTTGGAACATGTATGCGGGCGAATCACGAACCGACTGTTCCGCGACTTCCCGCAGATAGAGGAAATAACCCTCAAGCTGGCAAAGCGCAATCCGCCGATGGGCGCGGACATAGAGACGGCAGGAGTGGAAATATGCCAACGCCGCGGAGAATGACACTTTGCAGAACCGTTTCATTCATTATTGATACACAGAGACTTCCCACTGCAAAGACACTGCATCCTTTTTGCAGTGGCGCTGCAAACGGTTTGCAGTGACGCTGCACATATATTTGCAGCAGTACTGCAACTGCTTTGCAGTGACGCTGCAACAGCTTTGCAGTGGCGCTGCAAAAGGCTTGCAGTGACTTTGCAGCAAGCGTGCAGCAACTTTCCGCCCATGAGTTACGGCCATTGACACAAATATTCCGTACCTTTGCCCCCCACTCTCAACAAGAAGTCAATGAGAAACGCTATACAACGCCTGGCATTGTTCCCCCTCGTCGCCCTGTTCCTGCTATCGGCTGCTTGCCACCGGACAGACGGACGGGCAGAAGCTTTATTGAGCAACGCCGACTCATTGCTGACAGCAAATCCCGACAGCGCCCTGCGGCTGCTGGAGGCACTGCCTGCAACCATCGAACTTACACGTCGGGAGTCTGCCCGATACGCCCTGCTGCTGGCACAAGCCACGGACAAATGCGAAAAACCACTGCTTCCCTGCGACTCGTTGCTGGATGTGGCACTGGATTATTATGACGATGACGAACGCGAACGGGCGGTGGCACTACTCTATAAAGGAAGGCTGGAAGTGGAAATGGAACAAAGCGAACGGGCCATCGGATTCTTGCTGGAAGGACTGGAAATCATTGAAAAGTTTCCGGAAGATGTAGAGACAAAAAGGCATCTGCTCAGCTCATTGGGGAACGAATATTATGATGCACAGCTGTATGAGAAAGCAAAAAAGGCATATAATGAATTGTACGAGTACTGCTTCACGGATAAGGATAAGGCAATAGCATTAAGCGGACTCGGTTCCTACTATTCTATAATTGAAAAAGAAGACTCTGCGCTTTTTTATAGAAAAAAGGCTTTAGATTATGCCCAAATATCAGGTGATTCCACCATCATTGAAATGTATGCAAGCAGTCTGAGTAGAGAATACTGTTGGAAAGAAAAATATGACACGGCGCTGTACTATGCTAAAATATCCCTGCAATGGCTTCCTAAAAATGCAAAAAGATATATACACTATAGCAATATAGGAAACATTTTCTATTATAAAGACAACTTGGATTCTGCTGTATATTATATGAACAAGAGTCTGGAGGATAGCATATATTTTAAATCAAAACAAAAAGCAAGCATTCTATTTGATTTAGCTAATATAAAAGAAGAGCAAAAAGACTATCAAGCAACAGTCGAACTACTGTATCAATTCATAGAGATTGCAGACTCCACTTACTTCAGTGAACAATCCACCAAAATACAACAACTAATTCATCAATACGACATCAAGCGAAAGGTTGACCAAGAACAAAGGAGAAGCAAGTATCTGTTGAAAAACGTAATCGGAATCTTCCTTATTCTCTGCCTTGTCCTTATTGTGTTTTTCCAATATCGCATCAATAAACGAGACAAGCAACGAGCCATCAACGAACAAAAATTAGCGCAAGCCCAAGAGAAATACAACAACCTGAGGTATTCCATCAACGAAAGCCAGCGCATCATCACTCTGCTGCGGAAAGAACAATCCGACTTCTCGCAAGAGGCAGAAAAGTACAGACAAGAAATAACCGAACGGGAAACCGCCATCGAAAGACTGAAAACAGAAAAGGAAGGCCTGCGCACTTGGCTGTTCAAGCAAAGCAGTATCTATCAAAAAGTAGAAAAGCTCTCCAAACAAAAAGTAACCAATAAAAAAGAACTAACCGTGCTGACAAACCACGAACAGAAAGTTCTCAAAGAAGTTGTCATGGAACTTTATGCCGACTATATATCTGATACAAAAAACCAATATCCTCTACTGACAGACGAAGACTTGCTCTGCCTCTGTTTAGAGAAAGTCGGCTTCTCCAATCAAACCATCGCCCTTTGCTTCGGCAATACCGACGCACATGTAGTAGCCCAAAGAAAATACCGCATGAAAGAGCGCATGAAAGAAAGCAAATAATCCAATTGTGACTTATCAAAACCGTATCACACTATAAATCTGCATATTGCATTTTTATAGTGTGATTCTTTTTATGCCTCCATTCCATCATTATCCTCTAACTTTGCCGCTGTTAAACCAATAAAAATTAAAAGGAATGAAAGCAAAGTTTTTCAGTAATTCTGGAAAACTTCTGTTAGTGCCTTATACAAAGAACTTTGGGAGAATTACCCGTCTTTGAGGTAATGACTTGGCAACTGTACTATTTGCAATGCTTTGTCTTGATTTGCGTTTTAAGCAACTCATTTCATATGCAAAAGTACTTCTTTTTCTCGAAACATCCAATAAAATTATGTATCTTTGCAAATTGATTTGTATATGGCGTATTTGAAATACATATAAAAAAGAACAAGAAAATGGCAAATATAATATCTCTATTCTCAGGCTGTGGTGGATTGGATTTAGGTTTCGAGCAGGTTGGGGATTATACTACTGTGTGGGCAAATGATTTTAAGCATGAAGCTTGTGTGACTTTTAGAAATCATTTTGGGGATATTATAGTTGAAGGGGATATAGAACAAATTGACCCATATAATAATCCTACTATACCAGACTGTGATTTGATCTTAGGTGGATTCCCATGCCAAGACTTTAGTATCATATGGAAACAGCCAGGTTTGAATGGAGAACGTGGTAATTTATACAAGAGTTTTTTGCGTTTTGTGGATGCAAAGAAACCAAAGGCTTTTGTTGCCGAAAATGTCAAGGGCATTTTAACTGCGAATAAGAAAAAAGCAATAGAGCAAATAATTAAAGACTTTCAAGATATTGAGCCTGGTTATATAGTAAAGCCACGTCTTTATAATTTTGCAGAATATGGAGTTCCAGAATACAGAGAACGTGTCTTAATTGTCGGCATTAGAGTTGATACAGGATTTAATTTTGAACATCCAAAGCCTACTCATGGAGCAACGGAAGGACTAAAACCATTAGTAACTGTAGGGGATGCTTTTAAGGGCGTTGAAGATGTTGATGCAAATAATGAACCTATTCGTTGTACAGAAAGGACAAAAAAGATTATCAGTCTAATTTCCGAAGGTGGTAATTTTACTGATATACCACAAGATAGCCCATACTATGTAAAAGGCATGATTAGCCATGTTTATAGGCGCGTGCATTTGGGAGAACCATCAAAAACTATAATTGCTGCTGGTGGCGGGGGAACTTGGGGATATCATTATCCAGAGAACAGACCACTAACCAATAGAGAACGCGCAAGAATACAGTCATTTCCTGATGACTTTGTTTTTTATGGAAACACAACTGAGGTTCGTAGACAAATAGGAAATGCAGTACCTCCTGTTGGCGTTCATGCAATAGCAGAAGCTCTTAAACCTCTTTTTTTAGGGGAATATGAAAGGGGTGATTTAGAGAGAGAATTAGAAACTTTGAGAAATATGTCATTCAGTGAAAGATATCAATTAATACTACAATAGTGATGGACTTACTTTTAACTAAAAATCCTATCATTAATTCGTTACATGCTAATTGTATTAATGATTATACCTCAAAATATTTTGAGACTGCTACTCAATTGAATATAGCAACAGGTTTCATATCTAATGAATCCATTGCCGAATTAAGGCGATTGATTGAATATAGAAAACATACATTGAATCTGTCGTTATTTATTGGTATGAATTACATTGATGGTTTTACCAAATTGCAATATGATGCAGTTAAAGAACTTGGAGAAAAGCTAATAAAGAATGACTTGGGTAATGTGTATGTTTCCCCTAAAGCAATGTTTCATGGTAAAATGTATTCTTTCTTAAAAGATGGTGAATGTTTAGGTGCTTTTGTTGGTTCGTCAAATTTGGGCAGTTTTATTGGAACATCTCAAAATCTAATAGAATCAGACGTGTTTTTTGAGGCTGACAGTGGTATGGGCATTCATAACAGAATAATAGAGATAACCAACATTTTAGGAGAATCAATATCTGATGCTAAACCAATAGAAAATTTTAAAGAACCTACAACTGCACTATTGGATGGTTTTGAGTATGTAGAAAAATTGAATAGAGAAGAAACAGCACAGTGCCTATTGAAAGGTTCTCAGAATGTAGTGAGAATTCCTTTGAAAACTGAAGATAAATCCAATCTTAACGCATATTTTGGAGCAGGAAAAGTGAAGGGTAGATTCAGTAGAAGAGATTATTATGAAGTTGAAATAATTATTAGCACTAAGATTCCAAATCGCTCGCTTCTGCCAAATAAAGAAGATGGAAATTTCACCGTTATAACAAATGATGGTTATAAATTTGAATGTGCTCGTCAAGGAGATTATGGAAAAAATTTCCGCTCTGCTCACGATTTGAAAATATTGGGTCGATGGATAAAAGGACAAATGGAGAATGCTGGTGCTCTCAAATTAGGAGATAAGGTAACAGAAGAAACTTTAAGAAAGTTCGGTAAAAGTTCTTTGGTCCTAACTCAATCTGTAGATAAAGATTTTTGGATTTTAACTCTTGAGTAAAATATGACTTATCTCGAAACATATACAAGTTCTCTGAATAATTCATCGCTATCAGATTCTATTACGACTACAGCCAAATCTGTTGTAAGTAATATAGAAAGCAGATTCGATTTTACAGAGCCATTAACTGGATTGTTATTGGGTAATGTACAAAGTGGGAAAACAGGTCAAATGTTGGGTGTAATTTCTCATTTAGCAGATAAAGGTTATCGTATATTTCTACTTCTGACAACAGATAACATTGATTTGCAGAGACAAACGTATAATAGAGTAAAGAGTGCTTTGACATCATTTACTGTACTATCAGAAAGTGATGTTGTATTATTTAATCCACATAATCTCATTAAGCCAATAGTCATTGTCCTTAAAAAGAACGCAAGTGTATTACGGAAATGGGGGAATCTATTAATGACATATCAACTTAATACAGGGTTGTGTTTAACAATATTTGATGATGAAGCAGATGCAGCAAGTTTAAATACTTTAGTAAACAGAAACAGAACAAGTACCATAAATAAACATTTGCAAAAAATAAAAGACACCGCTTCGTCTTCACTGTATTTAGAAGTTACAGCTACGCCACAATCAATTATATTACAAACTGTAATGTCTGGTTGGAAACCTGCATTCATTAATTATTTTAAACCTGGCAAAGATTATTTGGGTGGAAATTTCTTTTACTCAAATCCGACCTCGTATTGCATAAGATTCACATCTGAGAATGAATTAGACGAAATTAGCGAAGATGGGGATATTTTATGTCCAGAAGGCTTGAGAAAAGGTATAGTTTCTTTCTTAGTCGTATGTGCGTATAAGAAAATCAAAGGTGAAACTAATTGCAACTTTATGATTCATCCTAGTGTACGAATATCCATTCATAAGAAATTTGTGGAATGCGTGCAAGAGTATTTGAATTTATTACAACAATCTACCTCAGATAAGGGATTCCTTGAGCAGTTAAAAGAAACATGGACTGATTTACAACAAACAAAACCAGATTTACCACATTATGACGATATATATGAGCAAATTGTTGAGATTTTAGATAATACGCTGATTTGTGTCATCCCTCTCAACTCTAAAAGTTTTATCTGTAGAGATTCTAACAATCCAGACGCATTAGATTTATCAAAAGGATTCAATATCGTTGTTGGAGGTAATACTTTAGGACGTGGAATCACATTTCCTCATTTACAGACCGTGTATTATTGTCGTTCATCCAAAATGCCACAAGCTGATACATTTTGGCAGCATTCGAGAATTTTTGGGTATGATAGAGAAAAAGAATTAGTTAGAATTTATATACCAAGAACATTACATTCTTTATTTGTTTCATTGAATGAAGCTAATGAAATTCTAATCAAGCAAATAGAAAACGGGATAGAAAACATACAAGTTATTTATCCAAATGGAATAAAGCCTACAAGAAAGAATGTACTTGATAACCAGTATTTAAACATGATAGTGGGAGGTGCTAATATGTTTGCTAACAATCCCATATCTCAATACACTAAAGATATTGATAGTATAGTGGAGCAATATATTAACACAGAATATTCAGATGTTTCAGCAGAAATACTAATCAAAATATTAAAACTGACAGGCAGTTCAGTGCATTCGGATTTTGATAGCAACAAATATATTGCTTGTATCAAAGCCCTTCAAGAAAAACGACCAACGATAAAGTACCGTCTAATTGTTAGAACTAATCGTGACATAAGTAAAGGTACAGGAACTTTGTTATCCCCTACTGACAGACGGTTAGGAGATAGCTTTAAAAACGATATAACATTGACTATTTATCGTGTAAATGGTTCTACTGATAAAGGATGGGATGGTTCTCCTCTTTGGATTCCTAATATAAAATTTCCAGACGGTATATGTTTTTATAACATTGATGAGTAATAACTTTTAGAAAAAATCGCCCTTGCAATATATACTATGGTAAGGGCGATTTTATTATATCTGATTTACAGTTTAATACTCCGATTTTGTTTTCTTTTTGGCACACTCAGAGCTTCCATAAACTCTTCTTTCTTTCGTCTGAACCAATTGATGTGTGAAACACCGTCTATGTTGAGTTCAAATCTTCCCTCTGTGTCCTGTTTGAGAGAGCAAACCGTACCGTTTGCTTTGAAGTGCTGGTTAAATTCACGAGAATAGAGTTCACCTTTTATTCCGACCTCCTTGAACTCGCACAGTCTTCTGATTATTCTGTCATTGAAGCCCAAACGTTCACGTAGGAAGTTTACCACGGGCATCAGCTTCTCCACATACGGGAAATAGCGTCTGACAAAATCCGTAAACTCCGACAGCTTGCGGTGCTGTTGCTCGTAAGCGTTTCTTATCTCCTGTATCTGTTCGGCTTGTTGCCGTTCCCGTTGTCGGGCTTCGTCTTCAAGTTCAAGGATGCGGTCTTGCAAGTCCTCGTTCCTGCGTTCCAACGATTTCATTCTTCCACTTCCGAAAAGAGAACCCACACTGCTTGCAAGGGCGGTTGCCGTATCGGTGGCTGCACATTTGAGCTTGTCAGTACGGATTTCTGCTTTTACCTGTCTCAATTCCTCCTGCGCTTCGGTCTTCTTTTCCTGCAACAGTCTGGTTTCGGTTTCGAGGACTTCATTCTTCTTTTTCAAGTCCCTATAATACTGCATGGTGGTGGTGTGCCGTGCTTCCGAACCCCGTACCCCACGCTGCAATCCGTATTTCGCCATCACCCTTGCGTAATTGTCGTGGTAGGCGACCAAGGTCTGGCGGTTGAACAGGTCATCGGCACACAAACGGACGGAATTTGTTTTCTTGCGGTACTTGCGCTTACCGTCCGTCTGCTCTTTCTTGGCTTTGCGCCTTTCACCCGTCACGATGGGAACAACGGCTGCATGTATGTGCGGAGTCTTCTCGTCCATGTGCAGATGTGCGGCAACCACATTGTCTTTGCCGAATGTGGCTTGCAGCCATTGGATGCTGTCGCTGCACCATTCATCGAGTTCTCCTTTTTCCTGTATGTTCATCATGTCCTCGTGCGTACCCGACAAGACCACCCGAACGACACGGACTTGGTCGTGTGTGATTTTCCGTCTGATGCCTGCCGTGTTCAGCCTGTGGGCAATCGCTTCATCCCTGCCGTGAACGCCATCGGGGTATTCGACAAGTACCCTGTTCAGATGCGTTCTTGTCGGGTCTGCGTTTTTAGGTATTATCTTTCTCTCTATATGGTCGGACTGCGTGGTGTCCGATGTACCCTTTGCTTTCTTTATGTCTAATGAAAAATATCCCATATTATTCCTATTTTTGCGGTTATCGTTATGTTTCTTCTCTCTGCCTGTGACATCGGCTCACAGGGTTTATTATGCAAATGACCCATTGCTGCACTCGGCATAATCCAAACGAGTTTGGCTTCTGCTCTCGTTTGCACAGGGTTTACAAAGGGATTTCCCTTTGGCTCGATAGGGTGTTTTTAGCGTTACGGAGTAATGCGTGAAGAAAACGCCCTATTGAGCTATGGTATTTCTGTCTAAATACCTTTGGGAAAGCGAACATGTTTATTACAGATGAAATCCCCCTTTCTTTTTCGGTGGCTGCATCATCCGCCTTGCGGATTGGACTTGCTTCTTCTCCTTTATCGGCTCTGCCGATTGGGACAAGGGCTTACCGCACAGGTAGTCGTTCAAGTCCTTATACTCACGATAGTACATTGACTTGTCAAGCAGCCGTTCCCCAAACTTCTCTTTCAGCTTCTTGCAGGTGTTCCGTCCTGCCGTGTCGTTGTCAAGGAAACAGCCGACTTGGGTGTAGGTCTCCAATATGCTTTCCGCTTTTGCAAGATTGGAAACGGAGTTCAATATGACATAGTCCTGTGTGTCCAATCGCGGGTGTTGCGGATTGTTTCCCACTCGGATGGTAAGGAATGAAAGGTAATCCATGAACCCCTCGAACAGGTAACACATACATCGTTGTCCGCCCTGCTGTCGGATATGGGTGATGTCTTTCGGGGCGACACATCCCTTGAAGTATCTGTTGCGCACTTCATATCCTCCTGCCATGTTCGGAAAGCCGATGGCAAAATAGGGTTTGTCGGCATTCATAAACCGAAGCTCCCTGCATTCTCTTTTGGCAAGTCCGATGTTTATTCCCCTTTCTTGCAGATAGGCTATAAGAGCAGGAGAGGACAACTCACCAACCCTTAATCCCTGATAAGGCTGATTGTCGGAATGCTGTCTGCCAAAAGAGAACGATGCAGGGCGGATGTATGCTGTCCGCTCCTCTATGCGTTTCAGCAGATAGGCTACATCTTCCGAATGGTAGAGTTCCGCTGCCAATGCAATGATATTACCGCCTTTGCCACTGCCGAAGTCGTACCATTTTTCAAGCTCGGTGTTTACCTTGAACGATGCGTCCGTTTCTTCCCGTAACGGTGATTTGTACCACTGGTTCCTGCCTTGTTGCTTTACAGGCGTATAGCCCAGACTTTGCAGATAGTCTGCCAGTTTGATTTGCTTTACATCTTGGATTGTCATATTACATACGGTTTTGAAGTTGATGAAAATTTGTTGATTTGATGAACTGTTGATGTAATATGTTTATATACAGACCTGTAAACTTTCAACATCTTCTCAACAAACCGCTCGCCAAAAGAGAAATCCACAAACGGGTATCGGTGGTCTCTCAACTTCTCTTTTGGCTTGTTGAGATTTTGTTGAGAATGTATATCGTTTATTGTCATTGTATTTATACCCATATTCAACAATTCAACAGAAAAATGATAGTATTACAGGGATTCGAGTTGCTCCCTTGTGACGGTGTAGAAGCGTCCCACCCTCTTTATCGGCTCATAGTGACAACTTCTGTTGTAATTGCCCTGATAGGTGGTGTAGGTAAGCCCGTTTGGTGCAGGTGTCAGTTTCCAGCACTCCTGCACCACCTTACGCACTTGGTGCTTTTCCGCCTTTACCTGCGAGTGTACCAGCAGTACGACAAGGTCGTTAAGGCAGAATGAAACGCTATCCACATCCATTGCAACCATAATGTCAAGCAGCAGTTCCGACATCTCTATCTCCAGCCGGTTGCGGTTGCTACGGATAATCTTCTGCAAGGCTTCTGTATGCAGCAATGTGGGGTTGAACCACATCCGGCTTTCCTTTTCGGTGGATAGCTGTCTGTGTTGCAGGAAATGAAGAAAGGCGGGTATCTCCGCTTTCAGCTTTTGCAGGAAGTCGGTATCATCGGACTGCAAGCGGTCTATCTTGCGCACCCAATAGCGTGTTTCCCCTGCGTCTATGATTACGGGTAGATACTCGTTGTTGGAACACAGCACGAATTTGGCGAAGAACGCAATCTCGTCACGGTCTTTGCCTTTGGCTTCCACCTTATAGGAAAGTGTGGTGCTGAGGTTCTTCAACCGCTCGCTATCCTCCCTGCGGTTGAGCAGCACCTCATCCACCACGATAAGCAACTTGCCAGCCCAGTCGGAATTGAATTGGCTGCGGAAATCCTCGTTGGTGTTGAAAGTCACATTGTTCTGAAAAAGGGCTTTCAGAAAGTTTAGGAAGGTGCTTTTGCCCGTGTTGCGTTCTTCCGACACCAACAGCAGGATAGGCAACTTCTGAATCGGTTGCAGGTAGAGCAGTTGCAGATAGTCCATCCCCAACTCGTACTGTTCCCCGAAGATGTGCCGTACCAAAGATTGGATATGCGATAAATCGCCCTCCTGCGGTCGGTGGTCTATCGGTTCGTAGAGGTTAAGGAACTTGCCGACCACGGAACGGTAGCCGATGTGTTCGGGTACGGTGCAGAAGCCGTCATACTTGGGAACGCTGCCGATGTAATCCTTGCCGTAATCCTGTCGCAGGGTCTCGTTGTTCCATGCGATGCGTTTCTTCATATACCCTCCGTTCAGTCTCGGTTGCTCCACAATCTTGTAGAGCGTTGTCCCGACACGGATAAATTCTTCCTTTGCCATGCCGCCATCCGATGGCGGTCTGTGGCTGTCCTGTTGTTCGATAGCTGACATAATCAAATGGTTTTAAGTTTGAAAATTACCAGCTGCAAAAATATAATCAATTATCGGATAGGTTGTTATGCAAAATACAGCAGAATGGTGACAAATAGCCCCCGAAACAAAAACTTTCAATGGTTTGGGGCAGGAAACGGGTTGTGCAAACGGAAAAACTCCCGAAAAGCGAATGTCGGATTACGCTTTTCGGGAGAAAAAATCAGAGCGTCTGTCGTTCTGTCGTACTGACTTAATGAATTACTGACTTACCGAGTGAATTATGTCAGGCATTCAGCTACGAGAAGTATTCGGATTTGGATATACCGTTGGTATTCAGCGAGAAGAAGATGCTTGTTTTCTCTTTTCGCAGGTACAGTCTTTCAAGAATGGCATTGCGTACCCTTTCCGCTCCGAATGTGCCGATATGGAAAGCGAGGGCAACTATCGCTTCAAGGTTGTAAACCTCCATACAGCAATTATCGGATACCCGTATGCTTCGCCTTATCCCGTATTCCCTTAAAACTCCGCTCTTGCAAAGAGCCTTCAGCCCTGCACGGAATGTCGGGGCAGTTACTCCGAACAGGTCGCAAAGTTCCCATTCGCTCATGGCGGTTGCGCTAATGTCGGTCGGCATGATGATGTTGCCGTTACCGTCTGTTGTTATGATGCTTCGTTTCATGGCTATGCTTGGTTATGGAGTTACACTTCCGAACGATGCGTTCAGCTTGTTGCCGAACATCGTCAGGTCATTGTCAAGTTTCTGCGTGGTTATCTTCGCATAGATTTGAGTCGTGACAATGTTCGTGTGTCCCAGAACACGGCTCACGCTTTCAATGGGCATCCCCTTGCTAAGAGCCAGTGTTCCAAACGTATGACGAGCGCAATGGTAGGAGATTTGCTTCTCTATTCCGCATTCCGCCATTACCTTTTTCAGCTGTTTGCACATCGTCCAATAGTTGATTTTCCCGAAAACCAGCTTGTCTTCCGACAGATACTTGTACCGTTCGATTATCTGCAAGGGAATATCCAGCAGCTTCACTTGGAACGGGACATTTGTCTTGTGCCGTTTCGACAATATCCATTTCTCACCATTCACCTCCACTATTTCATCCGTTGTGAGTTCTTTCATATCCACGAAAGACAAGGCGGTGAAACAGGCGAAAATAAACAGATCCCGCACCAATGCGAGGGTGGGGTTGTCAAACTCGTGCGCCATGATTCTTTTGATTTCGTCCTCTGTCAGATACTCCCGTTCCTTAACATTCGGGCTGATATGGAACTGCGCAAACGGATTTCTCGGTATCAGTCCGTTATAGTGCGCACGCATGACCACCCCTTTCAGCCACATGCAGTTCAGCCAGATGGTGGCGTTTTTCAGTCCCCGTTCAGCCGTAAGATAAGCCGCAAACTCCTTGATGAAGTCGGGTGTAAGTTCCAGCATGGACATATCCGTCCGTCTGTAGGATGACTTGATAAAGGCTGCGACATAGTTCCTTGCCCTTACCATGACCTTGTACGTGCCGATGCTGCGGTCTTTACCGACACGTTTCAGGAAGTTGGCGCAATCCTTGTCAAAAGCCTTTATCAGTGTCTCATACTCGCTTCCTACCCCTTGGTAGGCATTGCGCACCATTTCAGCCGTTACGTATGCCTCTCGGTCGGATATGCGCTGATAGTGCTTGATGATTTGCGCCTTGATGTTGTCCAATGCCAGATTGATGTTCCGTGCTTCGGCACTCTTGCCTTTGGCTCGGTTGCCTTTCGCATCCCAAAGGGTTTTCGGGATGGTCTGCTTGCAACTGAACTGCGCCACAGTACCGTTGATTGTCACTCGTCCCATGATGGGGACAATACCGTCTTTCTCCTTGCTGCCGTTCACGTAGAACAGCACTTTGAATGTACTTCTTGCCATACTCGTTTTTTTTGTTTGCAAAGTTAAATATCAACGAGTTAGACCTTGATACGCAAATCGGTGACAAACGGTGCAATAGCATCTCCCATATGTTAAATCTTACTCTTTCACGGGTAATGATTTGCAAACCATTCTTCTTCTTAAATCCGCTCTTCTTTGCGTTTTCCGATTTTTCGGCTTGTCATCATTTGACACCGTAACAACTCTGATATTAAGTCGTTTAGCGTCATTTCTCCCATTTTTCGAGGTTATTCCAGAGATTTAATGTTACTTTTAGCAGCACTATTCATTTTACCAGTGAGTGAAGCTGCAATAACAAAAAAGAGAAAAATACCCCGATATAAGGAATCAGCATGTGGAGAACGTATAACGACCCGTACTCCCATAGACTATACTAATGAAGCAAGTGGAAAAAACATTCATGGCAAGCAAAAAACGACATACAGTGTAACTCTAAAACAGAATACAATGTTGAATATTCACATTGGATTCCAAAAGAAACTGTGGTATGGCTGGAGGAGAGATAATCATAGAGATGCCTATTACTACTTTGATGCATCTCCATTTCAGTATAATTATTGGCTGAAACCAAATGCAAAAGATGCTCCTCTACTTCAACAGGACATCACGTGTCCAGATATCTATTTCTTTGAAAATGAAGGCACAATAGATTATGAAAGTGGATATATTGTAGGTGGCAGCAAAGTGCTGACTGGAAAATTATATGTATGGACAGACTATACTGTAGAAACAAGCACAAAGCGCTACAAGCAAGTCGTAAAAAAATACAAAATGTTCCCAAATGAAGAAATGCCTATATGTGATAAGAACAAAGCCTACACTTTAGATTTCACATTGAATTATTTATGGTAAAAGACACTCCAAAAGAAGAAAGAAAAAAAAGAATAAAACAAAAACAAAGTTATTTATGAAAAAGAAGTATCTCATTATTACAGTTTTGTTCACCTGCTTCTGCCTGCTTCCAGCCTCTGCCCAACAAGTAAAATTCGGCATTGAAGCCGGCGGAAACTGGTCGCACTACAAAAACGATAAATCGAAAGCCGAACAAGTGGGAAGTATGGGAGGCGGTTTCCAATTGGGCGGAACCGTGGACTACGAGTTCAAACACCACTGGATGCTGATGTCTGGACTCACCTGGATGCAGACCCGAAGCAGCATGGAGCTGTTCAATGCCAGCGTACCTTTCTTCCCTGATACGGAAATAAAGATGAACCACTTGAACATCCCTATAAAAATAGGCTACAACATTCGTATCAGCAAAAGCCTCAGCCTGATACCCTACGTGGGCATCTATGGTTCCATCAACTTCAATGCAGGTAAGTGTGACGTAAAGAACCCTTATTATATGGGAGAAACCAATCATTGGAGACCTATGGACGGGTATTCATACATCGTGCCGACAGAAGCAGACATTCCGTATGAATATGAAGCTACCATAGACGCTTTCCGCCGTTGGAATTATGGCGCGGTGGGAGGCATGAAAGCAGTGATAGCAGGCAGATACACCGTTTCACTCCAATACTACGAATCCATAAAGAAAGTACAGAAACAGTGTAACCTACGCAACTACGGCTATCAGCTTAACGTAGGCTATCAATTCTGACACAAAAACTAAAGTCTATAAGAAAGTTGCACATACCCGACACAAGGGATGTGCAACTTTTATAATCGGTTTAAATTTATCAGCTTCAGCATCATTCACCTTATCTGTTTTTCGTCCAAACATCTTTCACCAGAAAACACTGTCAATCAGCCACTTCTTTGTAAAGGTGAAGGATATGAAGCACGATGAATGCCTATTTCTTCCGTTTCCGCTTCTTTGCCGATTCCACCGCTTCGGCCACCACCGGCTTATTCGCAAACCGTTTGGTATAGTTGCTATAATCGGGAACGGTACGTTCATAAGTCGGGTCGACAAACAACGGGCTGGAAATGATATGGTCTGCCGTACTGCGGTTGCAGCAGAACACGATGTTCTCCACACCGGCAAGGCGGGTCAGCGCCTTCACATCCGTATCGTGCGGCTGAAGGGTCATCGGGTCGGTAAAAAAGAAAAGATAGTCAATCTCTCCGTCCACAATGCGCGAACCCATCTGCTGGTCGCCACCCAAAGGACCGGATTTAAGGATAGTGAAATCCCATTCCACATCAGGATGTTTCTCCCGGAGCGCTGCGAGGATAAGGGTACCCGTCGTACCCGTACAATAGAATTTATGCCCCATCAGCAATTCCGAGTTCCACAGTACCCACTCGATGAGGTCTTTCTTCATGGCGTCGTGTGCCACTAATCCAATCTTTCTAACTAATTTTTCCATAAGCCAAAACCTTTAATTATTTAAGTTTCGCATGTCTTCGGCATGCTTTCAGTGAACAAGTTGACAAGGAGGGATAAACAGTCATCTTGCTTTTTAAAGTGATTACAAGGAAAAGCCTTGTATCCTTATTTACTTGTTCACTGAAAGCTAGTTCTTGAACTTGCGAAACTTGATTAATAAACAATTAGAAACGGCAACAGTTTTTATAATTGCGAAAAGAATTTCTTTCCATGCAGATAAAACTGCGCCAGGATGCTGCCTTTTGTCCGTTCGGGTATGGCGGCAAACGTAGTTTTTTCCAGATTCTCTTTGCGGGACGCTGTAAATGAGGCGCGGAGAGAACTGTAGGCACGGCGAGCACGAAGCACAGCCAAAGCATTGGGAAACTGGCCTTTCAGCATGAAACTGAGAGCTGCCGTATAGTCGAGTACCGCACGCACACGCATCACGGGAACCAAGTCCTCCTGCGGCAGATTCTTATAAAGCATTACAAGGTTATTACGGAAATTGAGGAAAGTCTTGCGCGGATTCTCCTTCTTCAAAGTGGCCCCTCCCACATGAAACACCACGCTCTGCGGTACGCATGCCAACTGCCTGCCGCGGGCACGAAGCCGCCAACATAAATCTATCTCCTCCATGTGGGCAAAAAAACGTCCGTCCAGTCCACCCGCTTCCCGGTAATCTGCCAGACGGATGAACAGAGCCGCCCCCGTAGCCCAGAAAATGGGTATCACCGTGTCGTATTGTCCCTTGTCCTCTTCTACCACGCCCATGATGCGGCCACGACAGAAGGGATAGCCATAGCGGTCGATGAAACCTCCCGCAGCTCCGGCATACTCAAACTGCCCCTTGTTACGCCAACTGCGTATCTTCGGCTGGCAAGCGGCCGTCTCCGGATGGGCATCCATATACCCTGCCAATGGGACAAGCCAGTGTTCGGTAACCTCCACATCGGAGTTGAGCAGCACTACATACTCTGCCTCCACCTGCTTCAATGCCAGGTTGTATCCGTCGGCAAAACCGTGGTTCTCTTCCAGCAGAATCAAGCGCACAGAAGGAAACTCGCGACGGAGCATTGCCACGGAAGCATCCGTGGAACCATTGTCCGCCACATACACCACAGCATCGTCCGCCTCCGAAAATCGGACTACAGAGGGAAGAAAAGAGCGGAGCATGTCGCATCCGTTCCAGTTCAGTATGACAACAGCAATCTTATCCATGTTGCACAGATTCTTTTCGTTTATTTTTCCAGCGTTTATGAGACCAGAACCAATAAGCCGGTTCGCGCCGGATGGTCTGCTCCAGACGACGGGCGAAGCACTCGGTTATCTCGCCATCCGCCGTCTGCTTGGGAGTTTCGGTAACCAGGTCGAAGAGCACTTTGCAATATCCCCTGGATGTCCGTTCCAATTCACAATAAAAGACGGGGAAGTCCATCAGCTTGGCAATGCGCTCGGCACCATCCATGAATACGGTGTCCTGATTCAAGAACGTAGTCCAGTAATGAGCCTCGTTGCGGCTGGGCGACTGGTCCGTAATCAGGCCGATGGCTATCCGCCTGCCTTCACGGCGAAGCTTTATCACTTCGCGTGCCGTGGAATGTTTCGCCACATTGTATCCTCCAAACCGGGCGCGGATATGCTTAAACATCTCGTCCAGATACTTATTGCTTAGCGGTTTGTACACCTGCACTGGGATATCGCCCGGGTGCATGATGGCTCCCATGCCTATAATCCACTCAAAATTGGCATAATGGGGAATCAACAGTACAATGCCTCCATGCTTCTCTATCATGGCAAGGTATTCTTCCTTATTATCATACTTCATCCGGCGGCAGAGCTCCTCGAAAGACATGCGCAGCATCTTCACCTCTTCCAGCATATAGTCGCAGATATAATGGTAGAACTTGCGCTCTATCTCCATCAACTCGGTTTCCGACTTCTCCGGAAAGGAATTGCGAAGGTTGCGGCGAACGACTTGCTTCCGATAATGCACGACGTGGCGCATCAGGAAGTACAGCCCGTCGGACAACGCATAAAGCGCCCGGAAAGGCAGAAGTGCCACAAGCCACATGCCCGCATAAGTCAGCCAATAGACAATTTTTGATTTCACTTCGTCAGTTAGTTATAAGTTATAAGTTGCAAAGGAGGCATTCCTCATTCTATTGTTCCCAAGAGTGCAGTGCCGCCGGCATTGAAATCGCCCAAGCGCACAGACACGAGCCGGTTATCCAATGCGGCATCATGGGGGACTTCCACACGGATATAATTGGGAGTGAAGCCGTGCATCGGCAGTCCGGGTTTGGGACGCTCCAGCAACACCGGCATAGTCTGCCCGATATGGCGCGCATAGAAAGCACGGATCTTTTCGTCCGAAAGCTCCAGCAATTGCTGGCTCCTGCGGTGCTTTTCTTCGGGTGCCACCACGTGGTCTATCTTCAAGGCCTGCGTGCCGGGACGCTCCGAATAGCTGAAGACATGAAGCTGCGTCACGTCCAGGCTCTTGATAAACTCATAAGCCTGCCCGAAATACTCCTCCGTCTCTCCACGGGTACCCACAATAACGTCCACCCCTATAAAGGAGTCGGGCATCACTTCCTTTATCTTCTTTATCTTCGAGGCAAACAAGGCGGTATCGTAACGGCGTCGCATCAGCTTCAGCACCTCGTCACTGCCCGACTGCAACGGTATATGGAAATGAGGCATGAAACGCCGGGAACGGGACACGTATTCTATGATTTCATCCGTCAGCAGATTCGGCTCGATAGAGGATATGCGGTAACGCTCAATGCCTTCCACATCGTCCAACGCTTTCACCAGGTCGAAGAAAGTCTCACCGGTAGATTTGCCGAAGTCTCCTATATTGACACCGGTCAATACTATTTCCTTTCCACCTTCGGCAGCTGCCCGGCTGGCCTGCTCCACCATAGAAGCAATGCTGCCGTTACGGCTACGTCCGCGGGCAAAGGGAATGGTGCAATAGGAACAATAATAATCGCAACCGTCCTGCACTTTCAGGAAGAAACGGGTACGGTCGCCACGCGAACAAGACGGGGCAAACGAACGTATATCCTTCAAAGCAGAAGTATAGGCCTCGCCGGTCTCGTGCTTCTGCAGATTACCCAAGTACTGGAGCAGGTCTTTCTTCTGCTCAGCTCCCAGCACCACGTCCACACCTTCTATCTTTGCCACCGTGTCCGGTTTCAACTGGGCATAGCAACCGGTCACCACGACAAACGCGCCCGGATGTTGCTTCACCAGCTTGTGGATGACCTGGCGGCACTTCTTGTCCGCCACTTCTGTCACCGAGCAGGTATTCACTACGCAAATATCCGCTTTCTCACCCTTGCGCGCCGTACGCACACCCGCTTCCCGCAAAATTCTACCGATAGTAGAGGTCTCCGAGAAGTTCAGTTTGCACCCCAACGTATAGTAAACCGCCGTCTTATCTTGAAATATATTGGTATCTATCATGAGCTTATAAACACATTTATGCTGCAAAGATATACATTATTAATCTATTTTCCCTACTTTTGCACACTCAACTAAAATTTGTGCAATGATACAAGAGAACTTTATCAAACTATACGAGCATAGTTTCCGCGAAAATTGGGAACTCCCCTGCTATACCAACTATGGAGAAAACGAGAGTTATACTTATGGCGAAGTGGCACAAGAAATTGCGAAACTGCACCTTCTCTTCAAACACTGCCAACTGCGCCGCGGTGACAAGATATCCATCATCGGCAAGAACAATGCACGCTGGTGTATCGCCTACATGGCTACCATTACATACGGCGGCATCGTAGTCCCCATCCTGCAAGATTTCAACCCCAATGACGTACATCATATTGTAAACCACTCCGAATCAACGTTCCTCTTTACCAGCGACACCATTTGGGAACATCTGGAAGAAGAACGCCTCACCGGCCTGCGTGGCGTATTCTCATTAAACGACTTCCGCTGTCTGTATCAGCGGGACGGAGAAACCATCCAGCGTTTCCTCAAGCATGTGGACGACGAAATGAAAGTAACCTACCCAAACGGTTTTCGTAAGGAAGACATCGCTTATGCAGACCTTTCCAACGACAAGGTCATGCTGTTGAATTATACCTCGGGTACTACCGGATTCAGCAAGGGAGTGATGCTGATGGGAAACAATCTGGCCGGCAACGTCACCTTTGGTATACGTACCGAGTTACTGAAAAAAGGGGATAAAGTGCTCTCTTTCCTGCCTCTGGCACATGCTTACGGCTGCGCTTTCGACTTCCTTACTGCTACTGCCGTCGGCACACACGTCACATTATTAGGAAAAGTGCCTTCCCCAAAAATCCTGATGAAAGCTTTTGAGGAAGTAAAACCCAACCTGATTATCACTGTACCCCTTGTCATTGAAAAGATATACAAGAACGTAATACAGCCCATCATCAACAAAAAGGCCATGAAATGGGCACTCAACATTCCCTTGCTCGACGGACAGATATACGGGCAAATCCGCAAGAAACTAATTGATGCACTGGGCGGACGTTTCAAGGAAGTTATCATAGGAGGGGCGGCGATGAATCCGGAAGTAGAAGAGTTTTTCCACCGCATCAAGTTCCCCTTCACCATTGGCTATGGCATGACCGAATGTGCTCCCCTCATCAGCTATGCTCCCTGGAATGAATTCGTCCCGACTTCTTCCGGACGGGTACTCGACATCATGGAAGCCCGTATTTACAAGGAAAACCCGGACGACAAACTCGGTGAAATACAAGTACGCGGCGAGAACGTAATGACCGGTTACTATAAGAACCCCGAAGCCACCAAAGAAGTCTTCACCGAAGACGGATGGCTTCGCACCGGCGACCTGGGCACACTGGACGCAAACAACAATCTTTATATCCGCGGACGCAGCAAGACCATGATTCTCAGTTCCAGCGGACAGAATATCTTTCCCGAAGAAATAGAAGCACGGCTCAACAACATGCCTTTCGTCCTGGAAAGTCTTGTTATCGAACGGAATAAAAGACTGGTAGCACTGGTCTATGCCGACTATGAAGCCTTGGATTCCTTAGGGTTGAACCAACCGGACAACCTCAAAACTATTATGGACGAGAATCTCAAAAATCTGAATAATAGCGTGGCAGCCTATGAAAAAGTAAGCCAAATCCAACTTTATCCGACAGAATTTGAGAAAACGCCTAAAAGAAGTATCAAGAGATATTTATACAACAGCATTGCCGAAGATTAATATGTTGTAAAACATGTAGATAGGGATGAAAACAGCCGAACCTCCAAAAAAAATATAAAAAAAGTTGGGGTTTCGAGAACAACATATCCAAAAAGTACATACCTTTGCAGCGTTTTAATAAAGCAACTGATTGTATTACGTTTTAAAAGTAAAGAAAATGAAAAAATTAGTTTTGATGGCTGCAGCTATCGTAGCAGTATCTTTCGCATCTTGTGGTAACAAAGCAGCTAATGCTGAACAAGCAACTGCAGATTCTATCCGTATCGCTGACTCAATCGCAGCTGTAGAAGCAGCAGCAGCTGAAGCAGCAGCAGCCGCAGCAGCAGCTGACACTGCAGCAGTAGATAGCGCAGCTGTTGTAGCTGAATAATGTCAGTTACAACACTCGAGAGAATTGAAAGTCTGACGTGCATAAAAGCACACCAGACTTTTTTTATGCCCTATACCCTCCTCGATTAACCTTGAGAATTATTCATTTCCGACCACAATTTCCCCATACAACCTATTTATCTAGCAGATTGATAAAACAGTATCTGCCATTGGCAAATTCTACAAATAGCAGCCAATTCAAACGAATAAAAATAAAAAGCCCGATTCCTGTAAGGAACCGGGCTTTCCATTAATTATAGCATACTTATTTATTCTTCTGCAACCACTTCAAAAGGAACTTCTACAGAAACTTCCTTGTGCAACTTAACGATAGCCTTGTAATTGCCAACTTCTTTCACAGCATCCTTCACAACGATAATCTTACGATCGATGCTGTGACCCAATTTAGCCAACTCTTCAGCAATCTGGATGTTACCAACAGAACCGAAGATAGTACCAGTAGAGCTAACCTTAGTAGCAATCTTCAATGATACGCCTTCCAACTTAGCAGCCAGTTCTTCAGCATCCTTTTTGATTTTTTCCAGCTTGTGAGCACGTTGTTTCAACTCTTCAGCCAACATTTTCTTTGCAGACGGAGAAGCAATGACAGCTTTACCAGTCGGAATGAGGTAGTTACGACCGTAACCAGACTTTACTGTTACGATGTCGTTCTTATAACCCAAGTTTACAATGTCTTCTTTCAATATAATTTCCATACTTTCCTCCTCCTATTATTTCATCATGTCAGTTACATAGGGCAGCAACGCCAAATGACGCGCTCTCTTCACAGCTTGAGCTACACGACGTTGGAACTTCAAAGAAGTACCGGTAATACGACGCGGAAGAATCTTTCCTTGCTCATTCAAGAATTTCTTCAAGAATTCAGGATCTTTGTAGTCAATGTACTTAATACCGCTCTTCTTAAAACGGCAGTATTTTTTCTTCTTAACGTCTACTGAGGGTGGAGTTAAATATCTGATTTCTGATTGAACTTGTTGTGCCATGATTAATCCTCCTTTTTAGTTGATTTAACACTTCTTCTCTTCGCAGCATATTCAGCAGCGTACTTATCTTGTTTGAAAGTCAAGAAACGGATAACGCGCTCGTCACGACGGAAGTTTATTTCCAATTTTTCAATAACAGTAGGTTCTGCATTGAACTCAATCAGCTGATAGAAACCGGTTGACTTCTTCTGGATAGGATATGCCAGCTTCTTCAGTCCCCAGTTTTCTTCATTTACAATCTCAGCACCTTCAGCAGTAAGGATGCCTTTGAATTTTTCTACCGCTTCCTTCATCTGAACATCAGACAAAACGGGAGTCAAAATGAAAACGGTTTCGTATTGATTCATACTCGTTTAATTAAATAAATAAATTATTCGTTTTAAAAATGCGGTGCAAAGGTAGACATTTTATTTTGAACTACAAACATTTAATGTTTTTTTGTGTAGGGATATAGGAATTGTCTTTAGCTTGCCTTATCTTTGCAAAGTTGTTTAAACAATAATTTCATGATAGAGCAATTCAACTTTGATATCCGCCTTATCTTTGCCATACTGAACGGCAAGGTGTCGGCTGCCATTAATCGCAAACTGTCCCGCAACTTCCGTCAAAACGGTCTGGAGATTACTCCGGAACAGTGGACTGTCCTCATTTTCTTATGGGAAAAGGACGGGGTGACGCAACAAGAGTTGTGTAATGCAACTTTCAAAGACAAACCCAGCATGACGCGCCTCATCGACAACATGGAGCGACAACATCTTGTTGTACGCATATCGGATAAAAAAGACCGCCGCACCAATCTGATACACCTGACCAAAGATGGCAAAGAACTGGAAGAACGTGCGCGCGTCATTGCCAACCAAACCCTCAAAGAAGCCTTGAAAGGCATCACCATCGAAGAGCTCAGTGTGAGCCAGGAGGTACTGAGGAAGATTTTTTTCAATACCAAGGATTAAATTAAGAAATAAGGGTTAGGGATTAAGGGAAGGGAAAATAGGACTTGAATGCTTCATTTTTTATTCCTCATTCTTCATTCTTTATTAAAATATGGATTTTTTGCAAAAATAATTTCGCTTGTTAAAGAATTATGCTTTTCTTTGTGACAAGAATACGAAAGAATATAATAATCTAATTAAAATACACACACATGAAAGGCTTATTAAAAAATCTGGGATTGATATTAGTCGTAATAGGAGCTGTAATCTTGGTTGCATGTTCTTTTACCGGAAATGTTAACAACAACACCATCTTAGGCAGTTCTGCCGTTTTGGTTGTAGTGGGATTGATTTCCTACATTGTCATCAACAAAAGAATAGCCGACTGATATCAAAAGGAAAAAAATAAAGAAGGCGGTTAGCATATAATGCAGACCGCCTTTTTTATTGTCTCTCTCCTCCTAGAGAAGCAGAGTCTCGTCAAGACTCAGCTTCCGGAGTAATCAGTTTATATCCCTTTCCGTGAATATTGATGATTTCAATCGAATCATCCTCTTTCAGGTGCTTACGCAACTTCGTAATATATACATCCATACTGCGTGCATTGAAATAGTTATCGTCAATCCAGATAGTCTTCAACGCAAAGTCACGCTGTAAGATTTCGTTGGCATGCGCACAAAGCAAACCCAGTAGTTCGGATTCTTTGGTGGTCAGTTTGGTCTGCTTCTCGGCGGTCGCCAGAATCTGTTTCTGCGTGTCGAATGTAAACTTACCAATTTTATAGATATTGCTTTCCTTGTTCTTCTTTCCGCGAACGCGTCTCAAGATAGCTTCAATTCTGAAAGTCAGCTCTTCCATACTGAAAGGCTTTGTAATGTAGTCATCGGCACCAATCTTGAAGCCTTCCAGAATATCCTCCTTCAACGTCTTTGCCGTCAAGAAGATAATGGGGATTTCAGCGTTGGCCGCACGCACTTCCTGTGCCAGTGTGAATCCGTCTTTTTTCGGCATCATCACATCAAACACACACAAGTCATATTTATTCTTCAAGAAAGCCTTGTAGCCTGCTTCTCCATCGGGATATAACTCGGCAGCATAGCCTTTTGCCTGTAAATATTCTCTTAAAAGCATGCCAAGATTTTCATCATCTTCGCACAATAAAATACGCAGTTTCTCGTCCATATCAATCAATTTTTAATAAAGGTAATGCAATAATAAATTTAGTTCCTACGTTCAGTTCACTTTCCGCCCGGATGATTCCCTTATGATCCATAATAATTTTCTTCACATAAGCCAATCCTAAGCCGAAGCCCTTCACATCGTGCAGATTACCTGTATGCACACGATAGAACTTCTCAAATATCTTTTTCAAATTCTCCTTCTTGATACCGATACCGTTATCCTGAATCGAAATCATCAGTTTGCCCGACTCATTCCAAGTCTTTACCGTCAATTGCAAATCCGTATCCGGGCGTTTATACTTCACTGCATTATCCATGAGGTTGAAAATCACATTGGTGATATGCATCTCATCGGCAAAGATTACGGGATTCGTAGCTTTAAGCTCCGACTCAATCTTTCCATTATAACGCTCCACTTTCAGCGTAAAGGTATTGATGACACCTGTTATCAATTCGTTTGCATCCAGTTCTTTCATCTTCAAAGTGGCCTTCTGCCGATCGAACATTGACATCTGAAGCACTTTCTCAACCTGAAATCTCAAACGCTTCGTTTCATCGTTGATGACACCCGATATATGCTGGAACATAGTCGGAGATTTACCCACAGCCGGGTCTTTCAACATCTGCGCTGCCAGAGAAATAGTCGATATCGGCGTCTTGAACTCGTGCGTCATATTGTTGATGAAATCATTCTTCATCTCCGTCAGCTTCTTCTGGCGGAACACGATGTAAATCGTAAAGATGAACGTCACCAACAGTACAAAAGTAAATATCATCGACGGTATCATAAACCTGACCGAATCGAAGATATAATCCTTCTTTCCGGGAAAGTGTATCTTGACGATACTCATACGGGCAGGCGGATCATTCAAAAACAATGGCTGCGAATAAGAGCTTTCACTCCCAACATCGCTATAATCCGAACAACGGTATACTTCTCTGCCCTCCCGGTCTATCACCTTGAAGTGATAATCCATATCACCAAGACCATTCTCTATCAAACCTGCTTTAAGATACTGGTCCAAACTTTTGAAATTAACACGTTCCTCAATCGGCTTGTCGCTGGCATTGTATACCATCTGCAACACTACCTCGTCCACCAACGCACGCTGATAAAGATAGCGGTTTTTAAGCATCTCTATCTGCGAGCGTGAAGTCTGAGGAATGGTTCTTGCCCCATGCTTGCGTGAAATCATCGCTCTTGGCAATGCAGAAGGCTCGTTGCTGAAAGTCTTCAATTCCACCGAAGAACGGACACTGCCGTCCGGAGCCGTCATCACAAACCGCTGGGTCCGCATCACCCCGCTACTGCCTTGCGACTGTTCCCACGCCTTCTTTTCCGCTTCGGTAATATCCTCATTCAGCCAACGCACAACCTCTGCAGACTCTGCCTGTTTCGAAGCAGCCATCAACGCGCGCTTCACCGATTCTTCAAATTGTCCGTTACGCATCTTTACCATTTCCTCAATATAGCCTATCTGCAGATACAGCAAACTGAGAAAGGAAAGCCCCATAACGATACCTAATATCCATATAGTTGACTTTTTCATAGTCACAAAATTAACACTCCCTAATTAACATTCCTAACCAATTAACCTGATTTAACCGGATGTTCTCGTAAATTAACCGAAGACCATTTTTTAGGTGGTATTATGAACATTATAACAAAAACACAACTCTTTGGTTTGCAAATTTAATAAAAAATTAATCATTCAATTCACAATTCCACATGTTCTTAATCTACATTAATGAAAAAAGCCGTCATTACTTGCCATGAAGTAATAACGGCTTTAACAAATGTTATATTAGCAGCCGGTAGTTACAACAACAAAACTACCAACCACCAAGAATCATTCTTCAGCTTGCTTGGCCTCAAATTCCTTGATCAGCTTATCTTGTACATCACTCGGAACGAGTTCATAGCTGGCAAACTTCATGATGAACGAAGCACGTCCGCCAGTCAGCGAACTAAGTGCCGTAGAGTAAGATGACATTTCCTTCAAAGGCACCTTGGCGCTCAGTTTCTCGTAACCTGCCTCACTGCTCATACCCATAATCATGGCACGGCGTCCCTGTAAGTCACCCATCACGTCACCCATCTTGTCCGACGGAACGAATACCTCCACGTCATAAATGGGTTCCAGAATCTTCGGACCTGCATTCTTGAATGCTTCGCTAAACGCATTTCGTCCTGCCAGCATGAAAGAAATTTCATTGGAATCCACCGGGTGCATCTTTCCATCATATACGATGACGCGTACATCGCGGGCATACGAACCTGTCAACGGTCCCTGCTCCATACGCGACATGATACCTTTCAGGATAGCCGGCATGAAGCGTGCATCAATGGAGCCCCCCACGATACTGTTGACAAACACCAGCTTGCCACCCCATTCCAATGACACTTCTTCGGTACCCTTGACATTCATCTTGAACTCCTGCCCATTAAACTTATAGGTTTCGGGCATCGGCATACCTTCATAGTAAGGCTCAACAATCAGATGAACTTCACCGAACTGGCCTGCACCGCCCGACTGTTTTTTATGGCGATAATCCGCACGCGCAGCTTTCGTAATCGTTTCACGATATGGTATTCTCGGTTCTTCAAACTTGACTTGCAGCTTCTCGTTGTTTTCCAGACGCCACTTCAAGGTACGCAAGTGGAATTCACCCTGTCCATGTACAATAGTCTGACGCAGTTCCTTAGACTGGTCTATCACCCATGTCGGGTCTTCCTCGCGCATACGGTTCAAAGCAACCATCATCTTTTCCGTATCCGACTCGTTCAACGGTTTGATGGCACGTGAATATTTTGAGTTCGGGTATTTAATGAAGTTGAAACGGCTTTCAGAACCCTTTCCATTCAAAGTATTACCGGTATGCACGTCCTTCAGCTTCACCGTACAGCCGATGTCACCGGCTACCATTTCCTCTACCTTGATGCGGTTTGCACCGGCACAAGCATAAATCTGGGCGATACGCTCCTTGGAACCACGGTCTGCATTGGTAAAGTCATCACCTTCGTGCACCTTGCCACTCATCACCTTGAAGTACTGAACATCACCGATATGCGGTTCAACGGCAGTCTTGAAGAAATACAGGGAAGTCGGTCCGTTGGAATCCGGTTGCACCACTTCACCGCGTGTATTATGCACCGGCGGCATTTCGTCCACAAACGGTACCACATTACCCAAGAATTCCATCAGACGGCGTACGCCCATATCCTTGCCGGCGCAGACACAGAATACCGGGAACATACCGCGTGAAGCCAATCCCTTGCGGATACCTTCGCGCATTTCATCTTCGGTCAAAGAATCCTGCTCAAAGAATTTCTCCATAAGGCCTTCGTCATGTTCGGCAGCAGCCTCCACCAATGCCTTGTGCAGTTCTGTCGCCTTCTCCATTTCTTCGGCAGGAATATCTTCGATAGTGGGAGCACCGCCATCGGGTCCCCACGAATATTTTTTCATCAAAAGTACATCAATCAACGAATTGAAACTCGGTCCGGTAGCCAAAGGATATTGCACCGGCACAACCTTCGGGCCGTATATGGATTGCAACTGCTCAAGCACCATGTCATAATCGCACTTCTCATTATCGAGCTGGTTTACCAGGAAGATGACCGGTTTACCCAGTTTCTCTGTGTAACGGAAATGGTTCTGCGTACCTACCTCGGGACCGTATTGCCCGTTCAGCAGCAGAATGGCAGTATCAGTAACGTTGAGTGCCGTCATGGCAGCTCCTACAAAGTCATCACTACCCGGACAGTCGATGATATTCAGTTTCTTGCCGTTCCACTCCACATGGAAAACGGTGGAAAACACAGAATAGCCGTATTCCTGTTCCACCGGGAAGTAATCGCTGACTGTATTCTTGGCAGTAATTCTGCCGCGACGTTTTATAATACCACTCTCAAAGAGCAGCGCTTCCGTGAGAGTGGTTTTACCCGAGCCGTCATTGCCAAGGAGGGCAATGTTCTTAATTTCATTCGTCTGATATACTTTCATGATATATTAAGATTTTAAGTGAATAACCTGACATACGATGATGCCGTTAACTTTTGTGAGGCGCAAATTAGGCATTAATTAAAAGAAAAACAACAGAGGGAAGCATGTTATAAAACACAATACCCCCTACCTATAACTTAAGAAACAAATACAAACTCAATAAAAAAGACAGAAAAACATCACAAAAAGGAGAGATTAGAACTATAATCTCTCCTTTTTGACATATTTACCTACCTTCCATTTCTCAACTTTCGCATATCTTTGCCGCAAACATAAAAATGATTTATTAATTATCTAATACCAAATTCTTAAATGAAAAAGAAAATTATTTGGAGTTTTGCATTATTGGTCTGCCTTTGCTGCCTGCCATCTGCAAAAACAAAAGCACAAACGAAAAGTGCCGCAATCATACCCGGGGATATCTGGAAGGACACGGACGGCAATCCCATCAACGCTCATGGCGGCGGCCTTCTTTATCATGAAGGAACCTACTATTGGTACGGTGAATACAAAAAAGGGGAAACTATCCTGCCCGAATGGGCCACATGGGAATGCTACCGCACCGACGTAACCGGTGTAAGCTGCTACTCTTCAAAAGACCTGCTGAACTGGAAGTTCGAAGGTATCGTACTACCTGCAGTGAAAGACGACGAGAAACACGACCTACACCCCAGTAAGGTGCTGGAACGTCCTAAAGTGATTTACAACGAAAAGACAAAGAAATTCGTCATGTGGGCACATGTGGAAAGCGCCGACTATAGTAAGGCGTGTGCCGGTGTAGCGGTCAGCGATTCTCCTACCGGGACATTCACCTATGTAGGTAGTTTCCGTCCCAACGGTGCGATGAGCCGCGACCAGACAGTGTTTGTTGATGATAACGGCAAGGCATATCAGTTCTACTCTTCGGAAAACAACGCCACCTTATATATAAGCGAGCTGACGGACGACTACCTGAAACCCAGCGGCCGCTATACACGCAACTTCGTAAAGCAAAGCCGCGAAGCACCGGCTGTATTCAAATACAACGGCAAGTACTATATGCTCTCTTCCGGTTGCACCGGCTGGGACCCCAATGTGGCCGAATTGGCAGTGGCAGACTCCATCATGGGGCAATGGACTATCATCGGCAATCCGTGTACCGGTCTTGATGCAGACAAGACCTTCTACGCGCAAAGCACCTACGTACAGCAAGTCTATGGAAAAGGAAACGCCTACATCGCCATGTTCGACCGTTGGAAGAAGAAAGATCTTGAGGATTCACGCTACGTATGGCTCCCGCTTGAATTCAGCAAAGACGGAACAATCACGATACCCTGGCGCGACAGTTGGAACCCGCATACCCAATGGGAAGGACAAGGTGACTTCTCAGCCGGAAAGGGTACTTTCCTGCTGAACGGCAAACCGTTTGTCATCAAAGCCGCAGAACTGCACTATCCACGTATCCCCAAAGCCTATTGGGACCAACGCATCAAGCTATGCAAGGCACTGGGCATGAACACTATCTGCCTTTATGTATTCTGGAACTCCCACGAGTCTCAGCCGGGAGTGTTCGACTTCAGCGGACAAAATGACCTGGCAGAGTTCTGCCGCCTATGCCAGCAAAATAACATGTATGTCATCCTGCGTCCGGGACCGTACGTCTGCGCCGAATGGGAAATGGGAGGACTGCCCTGGTGGTTGCTCAAGAAGAAGGACATACGCCTGCGCGAATCCGACCCCTACTTCATGGAACGTGTAGATATCTTTGAAAAAGCCGTTGCCGGGCAGGTAGCCGGTATGACCATACAGAACGGAGGTCCCATCATCATGGTACAAGTAGAAAACGAATACGGCTCCTATGGGGAGGACAAAGGTTACGTATCGCAAATCCGCGACATTGTACGCGCCAATTACCCCGGCGTAGCACTGTTCCAATGCGACTGGGCGTCCAACTTCACCAAGAACGGACTCCACGACCTAGCATGGACCATGAACTTCGGTACGGGAGCCAACATCGACCAACAGTTTGCACCGCTGAAGAAGCTCCGTCCCGACAGCCCGCTGATGTGCTCCGAGTTCTGGAGCGGCTGGTTCGACAAGTGGGGAGCCAACCACGAAACCCGTCTGGCTGCCGACATGATTGCCGGTATTGACGAAATGTTATCCAAAGGCATCTCCTTCAGCCTCTACATGACCCACGGAGGAACCAACTGGGGACACTGGGCAGGAGCAAACTCGCCGGGATTCGCCCCCGACGTTACCTCTTATGACTACGATGCCCCTATCAGTGAATCTGGACAGACCACTCCCAAATACTGGGAATTACGGAAAACATTATCCAAATACATGGATGGTGAGAAGCAGACTAAAGTTCCAGCTTTAATCAAGCCCATACGCATTCCAGCTTTCCAATTTACTGAAATGGCTCCTTTGTTCGACAACCTTCCTGCTGCCAAGAAAGACCGCAACATCCGCACCATGGAGGAATATGACCAGGGATTCGGAAGCATCCTCTACCGTACCACATTGCCCGAAATGAAAATCCCGTCCTTGCTTACCGTAAACGATGTGCACGACTACGCCCAAGTTTTCCTGGACGGCAAATACATCGGCAAACTGGACCGACGCAACGGTGAAAAGCAACTGGAATTCCCCGCCTGCCCCAAAGGTGCACGCCTCGACATTCTGGTAGAAGCCATGGGCCGCATCAACTTTGGACGTGCCATCAAGGACTTCAAGGGTATCACCCAAAGCGTAGAACTTACCGTAAATATCGACGGCCGTCCTTTTACCTGTAACCTGAAAGATTGGGAAGTCTATAATCTCAAAGATACATACGATTTTTATAAGAACATGAAGTTCCAGCCCATTGGCTCACTGAAAGATGAATCAGGACAACGCATTCCGGGTTGCTACCGTGCCACCTTCAAGGTGAACAAGCCCAGCGACACATTCCTTAACTTCGAGACTTGGGGCAAAGGATTTGTCTATGTCAACGGACACGCCATGGGACGCATTTGGGAAATCGGCCCACAACAGACCCTCTACATCCCGGGATGCTGGTTGAAGCAAGGCGAGAATGAAGTGATTGTCTTCGACATCATCGGTCCCAAAGAAGCCAAGTCCGAAGGTCTGAGCGAACCATTGCTAGACCAATTACTTGTCACCAAATCGCTGACACACCGAAATGAGGGCGAAAACCTTGACTTGTCCGGTGAGCAGCCCGTTCTCTCCGGCAGCTTCAATCCCGGCAACGGCTGGCAGGAACGCAAATTTGCCCAGCCCGTCACCGGACGCTATATCTGCCTGGAAGCCTTGAACTCACAAGACGGAAAAGACTTGGCTTGTATCGCCGAAATGTATCTGCTGGATGAGAATGGAGAACGTTTGTCACGAGAGCCCTGGATTGTCAACTATGCCGACAGCGAAGACGTATCCCACGTCAACTGTTCTGCTGACAAGCTCTTCGACCTCCAGGAATCAACCTACTGGAGCACAACAAAAGGTACTCCATACTCACATGCAGTTGTGATTGATTTGGGCAGCACCCGTACACTGACCGGCATACAGTATCTTCCCAGAATGGAGAGCGAAGTACCGGGTGGAATCAAAGACTTCAAAGTCTACGTAAAGACACAAAGCTTCAAATATTGATTTCGATTATATTATAAAGCAGAACTCCTGCCATGAATCATATCTTGTAAAAAAGTAAGATGAGGTATCTCATATTCATCACATCTTCCCGGAATCCGGAAATATCCCGGGAAGATGTGAATATAGCGTCCCGAATGAGCAAATGAATGTATTCGAAAGGATATTGCAGAGACATGAAGTGCCGTCCCGCAAGTCACGGTTCGGCACACTATATCATGTGATGGAGTACGAGAATCAGCCCTGTTGATAATAAGTAAGTATCAGTTCATGCACAATCTTGAAGATTATATGCACACCGTCCCAACATGGGCAATCTTTTACTCAAAAACATTCTTTTCCACTTCTACTCCATCTTGCAGAAAGACCACTTCATATCCGGACTTTTCATCAAAAGAAGCTGATGCAGGCTTTAACGACAAATTTACGGTTTCATAAGGCTGTAATGCACCTGCTTGCACTCGCCCTAAACAGTTTCTGCCAGATCTCACCTCAACTTCAACAGCCTTAGACGCTGACAAACCAAAATTCTGTACCTCCAGTCGTAACTCTCCTTTTCCTTTGTCGTACACAGGACGCCGGGCAGAAAGTAAAGCTAGTTGGTAGTCTACATAAGGCAGACGTGCATAACCATAAAGCATATTACCTGCCTTATCTTTACCTATCATCTTCGGAGCAAACTCTTCAGCGGTAATTCCGCTTCCTTTGCCGGAGAAAACAACAATCAAATCTTTGCCTGAGACACATGTCTTCAAAGGTTTGCAGCCTCGCCCGAAGTTCACCTCCTTATAAGAGCCAAAACGCAGCGACTGTACATCCACTTCGGTTTGAGGATTAAATCCCTCTTCCTCAGCAATTCTCACTTTTATGGTACGCGTAGAGGAAGTCACCTCTTTCTCATTCAAGACAGAAAGTAACATACCTTTGTTCAGCGGAATACAGATATTCTTGGAACTGTGCCTATCACCGGGCAAATCTTCCCATTTTATTGTATCTATAACAGCAAAGTTCATCTGAGTCGCCCGTCCGTGTTCATCTTGGAAAACTTTAGGACGTTCGTACTTAAACCAAGATTCCACCTCACCGTCTTTGTGAAAAGAAATACCCGGCACATAAGCCTCGCCCGGTTCAATAATCCAATGAACCCCGTCTTTTGAACGCTGATAGAAAGCTATTCGTCCCAACCAATCGTTCACTATCAAATGATACTGAAGGTCATCCCGCCATACCACCGGGTCTTCAAACCGACCTTCCACAGGAGGATAAACCCTTTTATCCGTCAACTGGTAATAAGTAGAAAGACCATCTTTACTAATCCAAACGCCTCCTCCACGACACACCGCCAAGTAGGAACCATCCTGCCTGTGGGCAAAGGTAAGGTTTGAAAGCCCTTCTATAATCTTGCGGTCACGCGCATCAAAATCAAACTGTCCGTATGTCCAAACAGAACTGTCTTCTTTATCAGCTATATAGTAGCCGTCTATCACATAAACCACTACACGTCCGTCTTCCAGCCGGAAGGCTTCGGGATTGTGTCCCTTGCCCACCGAATTGCGTATTTTAAAGGGACCGGTAGAATTATCACTCACAGCATGATAAACCGTCGAGCTGGGCCAGAACATGTGTCCTCTGGGAGATTCCTCCGGCCAGCCGCATACATACAGATGATATTTGCCATCGGCACTCTGCAAGATATTCCCTCCCCAAAAGGATGTTCCGGGAAGTTCAATTCCATTATCCACGTAGCGGTTCAGCACACTGTCTGCTCCCCAGATGCCCTGAGCTGAAACACCTTCAGGCATAGGTTGAAACCGGTCCATAAAACGTCCGCCCTTTACCAATTGCTTCCATTCGGCAGGACGTTCACGTTCCGTTATCTGCGCACAAAGCGATACGGACAAAAGGCTTGCCCCAATCAATGTCAATAGTTTCTTCATTTTACACATTTATTTGAAGTTCAACAATTTAAATACAGATACAATAATTTATCATTTTCTATAACTCAAACAATATCCGAAATACCTTTCCCGGATTTGCCGCCAACTCCCTCATGACATCCAACACCTTTTCAGGCTCTACAAATCTGCCGGCAACTCATTCCGTGAGCCACGAGTATCCTGTTCTTTCTGTACAAATAGCTTTGTTTGAAACGTAACCTCACTCTTAACATATCCTATGCAGACCATACGTCCCGCAAATCCGACTTCATCCGCTGCCATCACATATGTTACAGAACTGCCTACAGCCTCAATCACAACATCAGCACCCGATTCCCGGATGAATTCCAACATCTGCTGATAATTGCTCCGGCAGGAATAATTTTGTTCCAAAGTGCGAACAGGCAAGCCATCCACCATCGTATCTTGCCGCAACAACAAATAGGCATGCGCATCTATGATTGTATAATCCATAGCCAGCCCTTTCTTATGAATTTGCCCAGCTCACACGTCGCTGGTCACCAACAATATCCTGCACCTCGTGTACCAACTGCCAATCAATCGGTTCCTCAATAAAAGCAACATTGCTTTTTACATTCTGAGGATTTGCCGTACTGAATAATGTAGTAGCTATACGCGGATTGCTCACGGAGAACTGCATAGCCAGTTTTTCTATCGGATAATTCTTCGCCCTGCAATGCAGCATCGCCTTGCGGCATGCTTCTACCAGCAGAGCCGGAGCAGGATGCCATGCCGGAACACCCCGTTCGGTCAGCAAACCCATAGAAAGCGGAGAGGCATTGATACCCCCTATCCCTTTGGACTCGAAATAATCAAGGAAATCCACCAACTTATCGTCGCATAAGCAGTAATGGCAGAAGTTCAGAACAGACTCCACCGTCCCCTCCGGTGTATGATCTATTACCCATTTCAGATTTTCCAGTTGCAGGTCTGTGATTCCGACATGACCCACCACTCCTTTCTCACGCAGTTCCACCAAGGCAGGCAGGGTTTCACTGACCACCTGATTTAAATCGGCAAATTCAATGTCATGTACATTGATTAAATCAATGAAATCAATATGCAATCTTTCCATACTTTCATAGACACTTTCTACAACACGTTTGGCAGAATAGTCCCACGTATTCATCCCATCCTTTCCATAACGTCTCACCTTGGTGGAAAGATAATAGCTGTTACGGAGAATATCCTTCAAAGCCTTTCCCAAAATGATTTCAGCTTTGTAATGACCATAATAAGGAGAGACATCTATAAAATTCATCCCTGACTCAATAGCAATAAACACCGACTCAATACCTTCTTTTTCTTTAATATCATGAAAAACCCCTCCCAAAGAAGAAGCTCCGAAACTGAGTGACGACACTTTCATTCCGGTTTTTCCAATTTCATGGTATTGCATATTTCTAAAATTTAAGTTGTTTTTCCGTATACCGCAAAAGTAAGACGAAAACAACCTTGCCGGAAGACATAATAATCAAAAAAAACACGCAACGGTTTACGTAAAAAAAACGGGCAGTGCGTTCTGTCGTTAAAAGGAAATATAGTTTCTTTGCAAGTGAATCATAGAAACGCCTGACTGACCATGATAAAACCAAAGCCTATCTCACTGAAGGATATTGCCGAAGTACTGGGAGTATCCGTACCTACTGTATCCAGAGCCTTAAAAAACAGTCCTGAAATCAGCCTTGAGCTTTGCGCAAAAGCCCAAAAACTAGCAAAAGAAATGAACTATCGTCCCAACCCGTTCGCACTAAGCTTGCGGAAAAACGCACCACGCACTATCGGCGTGATAGTACCAGACATCGTAACCCATTTCTTCGCCTCCATTCTGAACGGCATAGAGAACACAGCCATTGCAAACGGATACTTCATCATCATCACAACCTCGCATGAGTCATACGAATATGAGAAAAGGAACATCCAGAACCTAGTAAACATGCGGGTGGAAGGAATCATTGCCTGCCTATCCCAGGAGACAACAGACTATTCCCATTTTTCTGCCTTGAAAGACATCAACATGCCACTCATACTGTTCGACCGTGTCTGCCTCACGGAACAATTTTCTTCAGTAGTGGCAGATGGAGCCTACTCCGCACTCATGGCCACCCAACATTTGCTGGACAATGGCAGCAGACGGGTGGCATTCATAGGAGGAGCCAACCATCTGGATATTGTAAAAAAAAAGAAAGCATGGTTATCTGGAGACATTACGCAACAACCGCATTCCCATTGAAAAGGAACTTGTCGTATGCAGAAAAATAGATTTTGAAGAAGGAAAAATTGCCACGGAAACACTGCTTTCACTCCCCAATCCTCCCGATGCGATTTTGGCCATGAACGACACACTGGCTTTTGCAGCCATGGAAGTCATCAAGAGCCACGGGCTGCGTATTCCGGAAGACATCGCCATTATAGGATATACGGACGAACAACATGCCAACTATGTAGAACCGAAACTGTCTGCCATATCCCATCAAACATACAAAATGGGGGAAAGCGCCTGCCTACTTCTGATAGAACAGATAAAGGGCGAAAAGACAGTCAAGCAAGTGATTCTACCTACACACCTGCAGATAAGAGAAAGCAGTATTAAAACAACTTGTTCTTCTAAATGACTTTCTCTTTAAGCATTGCCCAATAACTCTTCGACAATCCTTTATGAAGTAAAAGAACAATTCCGCATCCTTACGTAATGGTTTACGTGAAAAAACAAATCAGCCATACATATATTTAGTAGAAAAGGCATTTTCTTTGTAGGTAACAATAAAAGAGATGTCATGATAAATTTTGAAAAAATCCTATTACTGTTGTGCATTTTCCTTTTCGGATACGCTGATGTACAAGGGAAAGCAACCGGATATACAGGCGGAAGCGCCTCCATCACTTATAAACCCAAGTTTTCCACTGCCGTTTTTTTTGAGTTGCCGAATTCCGGACGTGAGGTCTTCTCCATGAATCCTGCCTGGCGTTTCTATAAAGGAGACGTTGCAGAGGCTGAAACAGCGGACTTTGACGACAGCAGCTGGACAGTAGTTTCTTTGCCCAACGGCATTGAATATCTGCCCACGGAAGCCAGCGGCTGCGTTAATTATCAGGGAGAGGTATGGTATCGCAAGCATTTTACTCCGGCTGACACTTTAAAAGGGAAAAAGCTTTTCCTTCATTTTGAAGCTATTATGGGGAAAAGCAGGATATTTGTCAACGGGCAATTGATGACCGAACATTTCGGGGGATATTTGCCGATAGTGATTGACATGACTGAAGTCTTGAAATGGGGAGAAGATAATGTGATAGCCGTATGGGCAGATAACAGTAACAATCCGGCCTATCCTCTGGGAAAAGCGCAGGAAATGCTTGACTTTACTTATTTCGGGGCATCTATCGTGATTGCTGGCTGATAGCGCATAACCCAGTCTTCATTACCGACCCGAGCTTTGAGGATGAAATAGCCGGTGGAGGATTGTGCGTGGCTTATGATAAAGTATCGGAGGCTTCGGCCGAAGTATTGCTGAAAGCACAAGTACGGAATGATGGCCGTAAAGACTTTACGGGTATGGTGGAGTATGAACTGTTACGGCCGGACGGCAGGCAAGCAGTTTCGATGACGAATAAGATACAAGTACATGCAGGTAAGGCTGTTGTTTCGCATAATAAGATGTTTGTAGAAAATCCGTTGTTGTGGAGCCCGGAAAATCCGGTTTTATATAATCTGAACGTACGTATCAGTGACTGTGAAGGGAATGTAGTGGACGGATATTGCCGTCGTATCGGTATTCGTAGTGTGGAGTTTAAGGGCAAGGAAGGTTTTTGGTTGAATGGCAAGCCTTATGAAAGCCCGCTGATAGGTGCCAACCGCCATCAGGATTTTGCAGTGGTAGGTAATGCAGTTCCCAACAGTATCCATTGGCGTGATGCCAAGAAACTGCGTGATGCCGGAATGAAAGTAATTCGTAATGCTCATTGTCCTCAAGACCCGGCTTTCATGGATGCGTGCGACGAACTTGGCTTGTTTGTCATAGTCAATACTCCGGGCTGGCAGTTCTAGAATGATGCTCCCGAATTTGCACAACATGTATATCGTGACATTCGCAATTTGGTGCGTCGTGACCGTAATCATGCTTGTGTATGGTTATGGGAACCAGTCCTCAATGAGACTTGGTATCCGGAGGAGTTTGCCAAAAAGACCAGGGATATTGTAGCCCAAGAATACCCTTATCCATATTGTTATTCCGGTTGCGACCGTGAAGCACGCGGGCATGAACATTTTCCGGTATTATTTACCCACCCGTACTTCGACGGCAAGATGTGGCATGTTGAAAAAGCAGATTCTACCATCACTTATTTTACCCGCGAATGGGGCGACAATGTGGATGACTGGGGTTCTCATAACTCCCCCAGCCGTGTAGCGCGTAACTGGGGGGGAGCAACCTATGCTTGTACAGGCGCTGCATTATGCCAATCCCCATTATGTCTATACTTCTTACGACGCTCTGTGTCGTACTCCCCGTCAGCATATGGGAGGCTGCCTCTGGCATTCGTTCGACCATCAGCGTGGATATCATCCCGATCCGTTCTATGGTGGGCTGATGGACGTGTTCCGCCAACCTAAATATGCTTACTATATGTTCAAAGCACAACGCTCTCCAAAGAAGCAGGAACAGTTGTTCGAAACAGGGCCTATGGTATATATTGCTCATGAAATGACTCCATTTTCCGGTAAGGATGTAACTGTTTATTCTAACTGCGAGGAAGTGAGGCTTACTTTTCTGAGAAATGGAAAATCGTTTACTTATATCAAGCCTGCAATACCCCGAGGTATGCCTTCACCAATCATAACATTTCGTGATGTGTACGATTTTATGGAGGATAAGGCACTGGCCCGGGAACAGAAACAGTCCGAAGTTTGGTTGCGGGCCGAATGATTGATTGATGGAAAGGTCGTTGCTACACATGAAAGGTTTCCGGCGCGACGTCCGGAAAAGTTGTTGCTATGGGTAGATGACGAGAATGTGGCTTTGAAGGCTGACGCTTCTGACTTTGTAACTATAGTAGCTGCCGTAGCTGATGGGAATGGGACGATTAAAAGGCTGAATAATTATTATGTGAAATTTCATGTAGAAGGCGAGGGACGTATTTTGGGAAATGCGGGTGTGCTGGCTAATCCGGCTCCGATAAAGTGGGGAACTGCACCGGCACTGATACAGTCGACATTGAAGCCGGGTAAAATAAAAGTGTCGGCAAGTGTCTTGTTTGAAGGTTCGCAAATGCCGGTCAGTGCCGTATTGGAGCTGGAGAGTGTGGCGGCAGAACATCCGTTAGTATATTCAGAAAAAGAAGCGGCACTCATTCCAGCCTCTTCCACCACCGGATTGGAAGAAGGAACTGCCAAATCGGATGCAGAGTTGAAACAAGAACAATTACTGAAGAAGTTGAATGCAAAAAGGCTGAAAGAGGTAGAAAAGCAGCAAGAGGACTTCGGGGAAAAGAAATAACTTTCTTCTTGTTTAGAATAAAAAGCAGGAGTCTACTCTACAATCATGAACAATGCGTCAAAAGCACATGAGTACTTTCACAATGTTATAATATTAGATGCGGATTACGCATATTATGCGGATTTTACGGTATTGAATCCGCATAATATGCGTAATCCGCGCCTAAAAACAAGCGTTAAGAAGGGGTGACACAACCACTCCAGATTATCCAAATAAAAATCCTGATTTCACCTCGGTTTCCAATTGTTTTTCCACTCTATGACAGGTATTCCCGCTTTGTCAAATTCAACAGGTAGCCAAATATAGCGGGAATACATCAAGCTATCCGGTTTCCACACATCCGCCATGAAAATGAATTTGTCTTCTGATACAGGAAACACAAAAGTGCCTTGTCCGCCAAATGTCTTTTCAGCTCCCGGCCCGATAAACGGATGCGGATGTTGCGTCCACGGTCCCCAGATGGAAGGAGCCGAAAACATACGAGCTTCATTAGGATCCCAACCAGTACAGCCGGATGTTATCATCCAATAGATATTGTCGTGTTTAAAAATAGCCGGTGCTTCATTGTGACCGCCCGGAAAGAGACGGATATATTTTCCTGTGTAGCCTTGATAATCATCCGTCAGCTCGGCAATCTGCAAAGTAAGATTCTCTTCGGACGAATAGATATGATAAGCCTTTCCATCATCATCCGCAAACAAGGTCATATCGCGGGACATTTGTCCGTCCTTCAAGTCACGATGTACAAAAAGCCCTTTCTCGACTGCTTTTCTCCACTCCGGAGTCCACCATTCCTTATATTTATCCCAATCCCATTTCATATTTCTGTCCGACAGAGACATATTCATCGGAAATATTCCGGAATTAACACGCATGGAACGGACAAAGCGATAAGGCCCCGCAGGAGTATCGCTTACCGCCATACCAACACGGGCCGCTTCATACCCCCTACCCTTCAATTCAAGATGAAACCACAGAACAAATTTTCCGGTCTTCTTATTGTATATCACCTTAGGACGCTCCATAATACAACCTTTCCCTATCTCATTTTCCGCTTCGGGTGATACAGACAAGGCAACTCCCTCGTGCTTCCAGCTACATAAATCTGTGGATGAATAGCAATTCACCCCTACTTCGGTGATGAATCCTTTGGCCGGACGGTGCTCGCCAAACCAATAATATTTGCCACCGTAGGCCAATATCCCCCCACCGTGCGCATTGATATACTCGCCGTCAATGTCTTTCCAATTATTCTGAGCCTTGCCGACCGTTGCCAGCAAGACAAACAAACCCAATAAGATTAATACTCTTTTCATACTGATTCATATTATATAAATAGAGGACAGAACCGCTACTTATCCGTAGCAGATTCCATCCTCTTAAAAAGTCAAATACCTATTGAAAACGTTTTTCGCCTTATCTCTCTGCCGGCTGGTCTGCTGTAACAGGCCAGAACGGATTCTGATAAATCACTGAAGTTGAGGGATCGCCCGGCGTAGAGGCAGTAAGTTGCAACTGCTTCACCATGATGGGTTGCAAGTAGTGAGCCATCTTCCAGGTGCAGCCTTCATACCCTGGTTGAGCAGCATAGCGCTCGAACGGACGAAGGTATTCACTACGCTCCTTGGAGGAGACGTTCGAATTTTCAGAACCATCGCCAATCAAGGTTGACTTGCCGTCCTTTCCAATGTACCATTCCTCCATCGGCGTATTCCACAAGTGCATACCTTCGATATGGTATGGGTTCTCCATCAATTGGTCCATCGCACGCCAACGACGCAAGTCCATATAGCGGAGACCTTCGGCCATAAATTCGCAACGACGCTCGCGACGAATATTATAGAGGGTTTTGTCAACAAGCTTTCCGGCAGTATAAGCTCCCCAGTCGTTTTCTGCCTCCTTGCTCATATCTGTCAAGGCTATGGTCTTGTTGAAATCTTCGTCCACCCCTGCACGACGACGCAAAGCTTTCCAATAATTCTGTGCGGTAGCGTCCAAGTTTCCGTTCAACAGATAGCTCGCCTCCATATAGTTGAGTAAAGCCTCAGTAGCACGGAATACCACAGCTGCGGTATAACCACCACCATTGGCGTAATACTTACGATTGAACGAACCGCCTTTGCGAACCACATAACCGGTAACGTAACCACGTTCGCTATCACTGTTGGTAATGCCGGGATAAGGCTCTTCCATAAACACCTCCGTACCTTCGTTATTGTCAACCTCAAACAAGATGTTCTTCTGTCCGGGTTCTTTCAAAAATACACTGAGGCGGGGATCACGGTTCACACGGACATCACCTATCTCCTTGTCACCCATATAGTAGCCGTCTCCATCGGCATACGTTCCGTGCGTATAGACCGGTGTTCCATCCTGCATCAAGAAGTTCTGCACCAATCCACGAGTCAGGCCGATACGATAGTTACCACGGCAGGCAGCCGCATTGATGTTGTGTGTTTCAACACCACGGGCATATTGACGCCACATCAGTACTTCGGGTACATTGCTCAAATCCTCCTGCGCATACATATCGAGTATGGGGTTGGCAGGGTCGGTGGCCGATTGCGGCACAAGACCAGTGTTTTGGGTAAGTTGGTTCACATACTTGTCACCCACTTCCTTGGCAGCTTCGGCAGCCTTCTTCAAGAAGAACTCTATTTCCTTTTCTATGCTTCCCTCGGGATAAGCATATCCGCTGTGCAAGGCACTACCGGGCCATCCTTCACCACCGGGCACAAAAGCCGTACCTGCAAAGTTCTTCAGCCAAGATGCTTCAAACAGAGCCACACGACTCTTGATGAGCAGGGCCACATCACGGTTGATGCGGGTAGTCGCCTTATCCACGTCTTTCATAAATTCGGCAGCCCTTTCCAAATCTTCGATGATGAAGCGTGCCACTTCGTTTCGGGGCTGACGCTTGGAGGCTTCGACCAGTGATGCCGCCTCATCCACCAAAGGTTCGGTAATAATAGGAAAATCACCGAATAGTTGCAACTTCTTGAAATATTCATAAGCACGGAGGAAATACATTTCACCGATATAGTGTTTTACATCCGCCAGTGTACCGCCAATGGTATTCTGCGATCCGTCCATAGCCGTTCCGAACTTGGGCATCACCTGACTCAAAAAGAAGTTGGTACGATAGATGCGCTCAAACTTCCAATTGTTATCCTCCGAATGAAGCACTCTCCATTGGTCGGTGGTAAAACGGTCGTGTATGTAGTCGTCCGTCTGATTGTCCGTATCGTTGTCTGCGCCATAGATACCGTAGTCCCACTGACCGTAAGAGGGCAGGATATTGGGATATTCGTCATTCAAGTTGGCTTCCAGTTGAGCCGCCGATGTATAGTAAGTCTCAGGTGAAAGTTTTGACATAGGTTCGCGGTTCAGGAAATCCTCGCATGAGGTAGTTCCTCCAAGCAGTGCCATTGCCAAAGCGACTTGTGCAATATGCTGAATATATTTATGTCTCATAATTATGTCTATTATATATAAAAGGTTCTATTGTTGCAAAATATCATCTCGAATAATCTCCGTCAGAGAGTTACGCTCAGACCTACGGAAACGGTGCGCGACAAAGGATATACGTTACCGCCACGTCCACCGCTGATGGTTTCGGGGTCGAAAAGCTTAATCAGGCTGGTACCGGTCCAGAGGTTCTCGCCCGACACATATACACGCAGGTTCTGGAAACCGGCCTTGTTTACGATGCTACGCGGCAATGTGTAGCCCACTTGCAGGTTCTTCAAGCGAATGTACGAGGCATCTTGCAAGTAACGGCTCTGCGTTTCGTGGTTCTGTTTGCTGTCAAAACGGGGACGAGGATAGTAAGCATTAATATTGGCAGGAATCTGATGACCTTCCAGACCTACAGGCTCTTCACGGAAATAGTCTTGATGTTCCTTGAAGCCCATAGACCACCAGCTGCTATCTGTAGTACCCCAGAAGATGTCGGAGTTCTGGAAGTAGTCGCGCTTCATCACTCCCTGGAAGAGGGCGCGAATATCGAAACCTTTGTAAGCGGCATTCAAGTCGATACCGAACAAGAAACGAGGAGTATCATTGCCTATGACAGTCAAGTCGCCATGATCATCGAGTGTCTGTGCGCCGCGAGTAATACCGGGCTTTCCATCCAAGTCGGCATACATAATGTCACCCGCACCCCATTTTTTAGAACCAATCTGGTCTTGTCCGCCTACCTGTGCAATGTGTTTTTTCATCTCTTCTTCTGTCTTGGCAATGCCTACCGTCTGGAAGCCCCAGATTTCGCCAAGTTCGCGTCCGGCAATAAAGTTGCCATTACCGATGGCGTTGGTGGGGTTACCCGGATAACTTTCTACATACGTGCGGGCATCGGAAAGGTTGAACTTGACCCCATAATCCAAGCCAAAGTTCGTCTGGTCGCGCCAACCCAACGTAAGTTCCCAACCCACCGTCTTCAAGTCACAGTTGTTAGTCTTTGGAGTAGCGATACCCAATGTAGCCGGAAGCTCCGGTGCCGGACCTACCATATTGTCGGTAAAACGGGTATATACATCGAAAGTACCGGTAAGTCGGTTATTCAAAAATCCGAAGTCGATACCCACATTCCAAGTGCGTACGGTTTCCCAAGAGAGTGCCGTACTAATCAACTCGCCCACATAAGCTGCATTGGGGCGTACACCATTCTGCAACCATTTGCCACCGGCCATATTCAGTGTCATCAAACGATAAGTGGGATACCAGTCATTGGTGTTCATATTGCCCAGCTGACCATAGCTGGCACGAAGTTTCAACTGGTTGCATACATCTGCGAAATCTTCCCAGAAAGACTCTTGCGCAATGTTCCATCCCAAAGAGAAGGAGGGAGAAAACTGCCAGCGGTTTCCTTCGCGGAAACGTGAAGAACCGTCGTAGCGGAAGTTGGCTTCGGCCATATAGCGGCCTTGATAGTCGTAGTTCAAGCGACCGAAGAAACCGGCTGTAGCCCATTCGTTGCGGTAGCCTCCCAATTCATTGGCTTGTTCTTTTCCTCCACCGTCCAAACCGGAGATAAGGTCGAGTTCAGGCAAGTCTTCGGATTGCAAACCATATCCCTTGGCACTAAAGAAACGTTGGCGCATCTCTTCACTTTGGAAACCGACCATGACCTTGAAGTTGTGGTCATCATTCAGCGTAAGCGAATAATTTGAATAGATGTTCCAGTTGGCATAGTTCTCTTTCTTATAATCCTGATAGAGGCTGCTGGTGCCTTTTGTATCAATGATATTGCCGTTCACATCGTGATTGTAAACCGGAAGAGATATTTCGCGAGTGTCGCTATCAAGTGTACTATAGTTGAACTCCACGTGAGTCACCCAGTTCTTGATGGGCTCAAATATCAAAGCTGCCTGATGGTACAAACGGTCGCTTTGCCAATTACGGTCACCTCCCAAAGCCAACTGTCCGGGAATACCGCCACCATTGTTATCGAAGTAATAGCCGTTTTCATCATATACACTGAGGTTGGGCCATGTTTGGCGACCTATGTTCTCATACAAGCCCCCATCACCATTACTACCTGCGCTGAAAGCCGTCGGGCGAAGCATATCCTGACGGACAAAGCGCATACTGTAATTGAACTTCATCCAGGCGGTAAGTTCGGCGTTCACTTTGGCTGTGGCATTGAAACGCTTCATATTGTCAGTACCGTGACGGAGCAAACCACCCTGGTCCAAATAACCCAATGACGCATAATAACTTATTTTTTCGCTACCGCCGCTGATGCTTACATTATGTTCCTGCGAGAACACATTGTCTCGATAAATCTCAGAGAACCAGTCCGTATTGGCACAACTGGTGAGGTACGGGTCGCCTTCGGGCTTACCCCAAACCTTACCATCGGTTACGATACCACCCCTGTTTGTCTTGCCGGCAGCTTGCCAGTCAATCATCTTTTGCATCACATCCGGTGTAAAAATAGCTTGTGTATCAGCATTGCGAGCTGCCTCGTTGAAGAAGTTGGCAAACGTATAAGAGTCCATTTGTTCGGGCATATTGATAGGACTTCCCCAACGGAAACTGTTGTTGTAGTTTACGGTAGCCTTGCCGCTCTTGCCTTTTTTGGTGGTAATCAAAATGACACCGAAAGGCGCACGGCTACCATAGATAGAAGAAGCTGCGGCATCTTTCAATACGGAAACGCTCTCGATGTCCTGCGGATTCACCAAGTTCAAGTCGCCTTCCATACCGTCAATCAATACAAGCGGACTGCCACTTGATCCCTTACCGATGGTACCGTTACCACGGATGTTGATAGAAGCCGTCTTATCCAAAGCACCACTTGAGGAACTGATTTGCAAACCCGGCACCAAACCTTGCAAAGCTTGCGTGGCATTGGTCACCGGACGGGATTCAAGGTCTTTGGCAGTAGCCAACCCTACCGAACCGGTCAGGTTCACCTTCTTCTGCGTACCAAAACCTACTACCACCACTTCGTCCAGCACCTCGGTGTCTTCTTTCAAAGTAATGGCCATCGAAGTTTTCCCGGCCACAGGAATTTCCTGAGTGGCATAACCGATAAAACTGATAACCAATGTGGCATCCGAAGGAACATTCAGAGAGAAGTTACCGTCTATATCGGTAATAGTACCATTGGCAGTATTACCTTTCTCTACTACACTGGCACCGATGACCGGTCCCAGTACATCGTTAACCACACCTTTTACATGAACTGTTGAACTTTGGGCGTTCACGAACTGAACATTCAACAGGAGAATCATACAAACTGCCAAAGCGATAAACGCCTTCAGTCCGAATTCTTCAAAGAATCTCTGTCTTTTCATTGTATAAACTTTAAGATTAAACATTAAATTATTTGTCATTATCACACTATATCATGCTGTGAAAACCGCGACAAATATAAAAGTCTGTCCACCAACAGCACTCCAATCATAATTCTGTTTGGTCGAATTATAGTCTACAGAGCTATTTGAAACATAATTCTACCCTGAAAAACAGCACAACATATGCCTCGGGCACTAAACAGTACGGGGATGTTCCAAGTAACGGAATCCGACGGACAACAAGCGCGTTGACAATTCTCATTCAGTAAAACGTTCCAGATATTCGGTAGGCAACATGCCGAATTCTTTCTTAAAGCAGGAACTGAAATATTTAGGATCATTGAAGCCCACTGCATATGCCAAGTCTGAGATACGAACGACTCTGCCCTTCTCTTCCATAATGCGACAAGCAGCCTTCAAGCGGATATTGTTGATGAAAGCGGAAGTATTAAGCCCGGTAAGCGATTTAAGCTTCCTATATAAAGTAGACTTGCTGGTACCCATTTCATCCACAAACTGAAGCTGACCAAAATCGCAATCTTCCAGATGGCGGTTTACGCAATCAATGGCGCGCTGCATGAACTCCTCGTCCAGACTGGTATAGTTAAGGTCTTTTACCTCAAACGCCAACTGATTCTTGAAATCATGCGCCGCACGCTCCTTCGATTTCAGCAGATTACGGATGCGTGCATGCAGCACGGTCAGATTGAAAGGCTTGCTGATGAAGGCATCAGCCCCCACCTCGTAGGCTTCGGCGCGGTCTTCTTCCTTGTTTTTGGCCGTGAGCAACAGCACCGGTATGTGGCTGATTTCAAGTTTGTTCTTTACATACTTGCAAAGCTCTATGCCGTCCATCACAGGCATCATGACATCGGTCACAATCAAATCTACCTCTTCATTGTCGGCTATGGTAACGGCTTCCCGCCCATTTTCAGCAGTAATCACGTTGTAGTCGCGGCGAAGCAGGCGCACCATGAGCCGGAGCAACTCTTCATTATCCTCCACCACCAGAAGAGTGTGCTGCTTGGATTTTCCCGAAGCAGCGTCGGCATCTGCCTCCGCAGTAGCACCTTCCTCGTAGGTAATCATCTTTTGTACGGGAAGTACCGCCTCTTCGTCTATCTGTTCTTCTTTGAAATAGGAGCGGTCTATGGGCAACGTCACAATAAATTCGGAACCTCTGTTTTCTTCACTCTCCACACAGATGGTTCCACCGTGCAAATCGACCAAATCTTTTGTCAAAGAGAGACCGATTCCCGTCCCGATGGTGTTATGTTTGCGGTAATCCCCTTCATAGAATCGTCTGAACAAAGTTTTCTGTTTTTCCTTAGAAATACCGCATCCATCGTCTTTCACCCGCAACCGGACGAAGTCCTTGTCATCGGCATACGACAAGGTCACTTGTATATAGCCCCCTTCTTTATTGTACTTCGAGGCGTTGGAGAGCAGGTTGTACAGAATTTTGTCGAGCTTGTCCGTATCAAAGTAACCGGATATGGATTCCGGGTCGCAAAGCAGGGAGAAGTGTATCTTGCGCTTCTTGATAAGCGGTTTGAAGGATTCTGTCTCGTTCTTCACAAAAGCCGCCACATCGCCAGGCGATACACGCAGTTTCAAATTTCCAGTTTCGGCTTTGCGAAATTCCAGTATCTGCTGCAGCAAGCGAATCAACCGACGGATGTTGTTCGTCATCACCGTATAAAGTTCCTCTTGTCCCGGAACCTGCATTTTCAGCTCATCTACCGTGGCCGAAATGATGGTAAGCGGAGTGAGCAATTCGTGGGTGATATTGGTAAAGAACTGAAGTTTGGCATGATTCAGTTCATCGGATTTCGACTTTTCGAGCTGGCGCAACTGCAATTCGTTGCGCAGCATCATGCGGTTGTGGGCTGCCTGATAGATGAAGTAGGCAGTCACGCTTGCCAACAGCACGTAAATGACATAAGCCCACCACGTAGCCCAGAATGGCGGCAGCACCTCCACGCTCAGTTCCCGAATCTCGCCACTCCATACCCCGTTTTCACTGGTGGCTTTCAGGCGGAACCGGTAAGTGCCGCTTTTCAGATTATTATAATAGGCAAAGCGGCGACTCGCATCCACGTATTGCCAGTCATCGTCAAATCCTACAAGCTGATAGGCATATCGGTTCAGATTCGGGTTCTTATAGGTGAGCGAAGCAAACTCGATACTGAAATTATTGTATTCGTATGGCAATCTTATCTTCTCTGCAAACACGGGCAACGCAGAAGAAATGCACTTCCTTACATCAGGCTCCAAGGCAGCAAGCGAACGGTTGAATATTTTTATATCTGTAATAAGGTAGTGCACTCCTTCACCCGAATTTTTCAAGTTGGCGGGGGAAAAGCTGTTGCAGCCCTTATTCGTACCGAAAAACAATTCACCGTCTCGACGGCAAGCAGAGTGCGGCAGAAAGAAGTTGTCCAGCAATCCATCTGCCGTAGTATAAACACGCACTGCATACAAATCCTCATCAGCGGGAACATATAATTGCACCAATCCGGTGTTTGTCCCCATCCACAAATTGCCTTGTCCGTCCTCCTCGATAGAGGCAATCAGGTCGCCGGATATATTGTACCGGCGGTTCTTTTCGGCAAACAGCTTTTGTTTACGGTCATACAGATACAAGCCTCCTCCCTCGGATCCTGCCCACAGCCGTCCACTCTTGTCTACGTGCAGGCACAACACCGAGTTGACGGCCAAGCGTTTATTGTCGAAACTATAGTTGCTGAACTTCAGCGTTTCGGGTTGCTCCACATTGCCGGTAATGTGAATGATGCCACAGTTGGCAGTAGCTATCCAGATGCTGCCATCCGTATCTTCCACAATGTCCTTTATATGATACCAACCGACCGAACCGCCATTTTCAAAAGGCATTACTCCAAACTTATAATATCCGCCATCTGCAAGGCTCACGCCCATACCTCCACGGCATCCCACCCAGCAGTTCTTGCGGCTGTCTTCGTACAAAGCCGATACACAGAAAGAGAACAGGTATTCGGCATTGTCCTCGGTCAGTACTTTCACTTTTTCTCCTTTCTTATAGATAAGAAGTCCTCCATCATACGTGCCGAACCAAAGTTCTCCATTCGCACGCTGGATGACGGTGTTGACAGTAGGCACACTCTCCACTTCGGAGAATTCCGGAATACGGGTATAGAAGGTCAGTTTACCGGTTTCATAATCCTTGCGGGCCAGCCCATAGCTTCCCGTACCCAGCCACAGGTTCTTCTCCGCATCGGCAAAAACGGCACGGACTGCTGCCGTAGGAACACCCTCTCTAACCAAATCCAACAGATGGCTGTCAAACGGAGGAGTTTTCGTATCTACCATCAATATTCCCCCTCCGATGGATCCTAACCAGATATTATTGGAACGGTCGCGCAGCAATGAGTTTATTTCGTCGCAAGGCAGATGAAAGGATGAATTTCCGGGCTTATAATTAATGAAGCGCCCCGGCTTACTCCGTTCCATAATACTAAGACCGGAACGGGTGCCAATCCACAACGTACGGGTATGCACATCTTCCACGATGTCATACACGATATTGTCCGAAAGGCTTGTCTCATCTCCTGCCTTATAGCTATATTTCGTATAGGCAAGCTTTCTGAAGTCTTTGGGATTATTCAGCCGAAAGAGGCCGCAGTCCCATCCGCCTACCCAAATATCCTTCTTTGAATCTTGGTAAATAACATGAGCGGAGTTTCGTTCATTCAGCGCAGGATAAGCATAAAACCGGTTCTCCTCCGTGGAATAGCGAAAAAGCCCGTTCGACCAGGTTCCAATCCACAAGTCACCGTCCACATCCTCCATCAATGACTTGACGGACATTCTTTTGAGCACCCCACCCGTCAGTCGTTCATCATACAATATCAAGGAATCTTTATCCGAATCATAAAGGCACAATCCGCTATCCGTGCCCACCCACACTTCATTCTGTTTCGTAACCAGCAAGCAAGACACCAAGTTATTGGGAATGGAGGAGGCGACATATTGGCGTATCTCTCCCGTCTTCTTGTTGAGCTTGTTCAGTCCCTCCGGCGTTCCGGCCCACAAATTGCCGTCGTAATCATCGGCAAGACAATAAATATTATTATTGGTCAACAGTCCGGGTGCATACAGATTCGACTTATAGACAGTGACCTGGTAGCCGTCGTATTTGCAAAGCCCGTAACGGGTAGCCAGCCAGATAAATCCTTCCCTATCCTGATATATCTTCTGGACTTCATCGGTGGGCAGTCCGTCGAGTGTGGTCACTTGCTTGAACTTCAAGTCCAAGATTGCTTCCATGCCGGCAGCCGGCAATGCGCAAGGAAGCAACGCAAAGATAACAAGCAACAGATTTTTATTACGAAGCAAGAAAGATTTATATTGTTTTTTCATAATTATAAGATTTGTCTTTGTTGCAAAAATAGTCAGATTCTTTTAAAGCCACTGCCATGCAAAGGAAGAAATATAGTTCATTCTACTCCGCAAATAGTTCTGCACGCTATTCCAACGTCCGGAATTATTCAAATTCCACCCTTTTGCATCCAAATTCCCTTGGGAAACCGGCAGAAGTTTTTAACTTTGTCAAGAAACCAAACATCACAAGAAAATGCCCCCCGAAGAGATTTTCTCAAGAAGAGTCTGGCAGGGACCTTGCTTTTAGGAACAGCCGCCTTGCCACAACCCCTAGCCGCCATTGCCTCGGAAACGACAGCTGCCAAAGCCAAGCGTCCCCAAAGCAGACGAGTTGTCCTGATAAGCCCGGACGGGCGAAGCTCCGGACTGCCTGTCCAAATAAAACTTATAACTTGTTTATTCGCAATGAAAGCAATATCTTAGCACCTCATTACAAAAATAACGCTTATGCAAGACATAATAAACGGACGCTGCGGCTGGTGCGGAACCGACGAGCTGTATGTGAAATACCACGATGAAGAGTGGGGGAAACCGGTGACAGACGACAAGACGTTATTCGAATTTCTTGTACTGGAAAGTGCCCAGGCGGGACTGAGCTGGATAACCATCCTCAAAAAGCGGGAAGGCTACCGCAAAGCCTTTTGCAATTTCGATGCCGGGCAAGTGGCACAAATGACCGATGAAGACGTGGAACGACTGATGCAGTCTGACGGCATCGTGAGAAACCGCCTGAAAATCAAGTCGACCATTACCAATGCCCGGTTGTTTCTTGCCATACAGAAGGAATTCGGCAGCTTTTATAACTACACGTTATCCTTCTTTCCCGGCCGAAACCCCATTATCAACCATTTTCAGTCGTTGAGTGAGATTCCGGCATCGTCTCCCGAGTCCGACGCCATGAGCAAAGACATGAAAAAACGGGGATTCAAGTTCTTCGGCTCTACCATCTGCTATGCCCATCTACAAGCCTCGGGGTTTATTAACGACCATCTGACAGATTGCATTTGCCGGAAAAAATAAGCCGTATCCATGATATAAACAAAGAAACAGACAGAAACAAGCAAAGCTTCAATGCAAAGCGGTCGCCTTTCCGATGGGGAGGGCGACCGCTTCCGTATTATACAGTCTGTTTCTCAGTCTGCAATTTTATTCCATTCCGATGCTGTGGCATACGGGAGAAAGGATGAATGTAAACTCATAATCAGCGTATGGCACCAGGTATTCCGGACGTGCAATACGCCCCCAGCTGTCCTCACAACCCAGACCGGCTTGTATCTTGTCGATACAGAGATTAGTCAAATCAGCCTCTTCCACCTCTTGCGAGTGTCCCTGCCGCTTGTCCAAACCCTCGTCCAAAGACTCGATGGTATAGTGCAAGGCAGATGCGGAGAAGGGAGCGGCTGCCACAATCTTGATACCATTGCCGGACCGATCCAGCATCTTCCACCAGCGGATATCAGTCTTTGTTCCGTTTTCCTGCGGACGAATATAAGGATAGAACTGCTCTGCCACGCTCTGGCGATAGATGCCTAAATCAGCGCAGTGGTTACGGTCGCTATAGTTCTCAACCGGGCCGCGTCCGTAGTATTCGACTGTTTCGAAACTGCGGGGCATGGGCATCTGCAAACCGAAACGGAACATGTTCGATACTTTGGCGTTCTTATCAGCTGTCAGCTTCTGGGTAACCTTGATGGCACCGGCGTTGTTGATGACATACGTCAAAGCCAGCTTGGCGGAAACACCCGGCATGTCGTAAGCCGATTCCACGATGACTTGATTGTTCTCCGTACGCTGTTTGAAAGAGGTCAGCTTGATTTCCGGATTCTTCCAAGCGATGTACTTGCGTTGCAAGCCCGCACCGAAATCATTGTCGGTCGGGGCACGCCAGAAGTTGGGTGTCAGGGCCTCACCGTCCTTAATCATATCCTGTCCGTTCACTTCGTACTTGGTCAGATAACCGTTGTGCTTGTTGAATTCTACACGGAAAGCATCACCGGAGACGATGAGGTAGTTCCAATCGTTATCCTGCACCTGGGGAGCCGGCACTTCGATATTGCTCTGTTCGCAGTTCTTCAGTTCCATGGAAGGAGCCTTGTAAGGATTCAAAACAAGCTGGTCTTTTGCCACTACATGTCCGGCGGACAGCAGTCCTTCGCGGTTCTTCAGCTTATAAGAAACGTTCAGCAACCATTCGGTGCATTGGCAGGTCTTGCCCAAGTCCAGCTTAATCTTAGCAGTCTGTTGAGGAGCCACATTCAGATTATCTACGCGGCCGGTACGTATCACCTTACCGCCTTTCAGTACCTCCCACTCCATGTAATAGGCGGAAAGGTCGCGGAAGAAGTATTCATTGAACACATTGATTTCACCGTTCTTCAAGTCGGCCGGAGTAGTCCAGATGTTCTGATAGATATGCCCTACTTCATACATGTGAGGATTGGGAACACGGTCAGGGCTAATCAAACCATTATCACAGAAGTTACCGTCGCTGGCATCAAAACGGTTAAAGTCACCACCATAGGCATAAATCATCTTGCCGTTCTTTCCTGTCCAACGTACAGACTGATCGACAAAATCCCAGATGAAGCCACCTTGGTATTTGGGATACTTGCGAACCAAATCCCAATATTCTTTAAAACCTCCTTCCGAGTTTCCCATGGCATGAGCATATTCACACTGAATCAAGGGTTTTGTCATGGAATCATCCTCACAGTATTTCTTACATCTGTCATAGCCATAGTACATCGGGCAATAGATATCTGTCTTACCTGTTTTACCGGCTTGTTCATATTGTACGGCACGGCTCGGGTCTTCTGCCTTTATCCAATCGTAGGCGGCCTCGAAGTTAGGACCATAGCCGGCTTCGTTGCCAAGCGACCAGAAGATGATGCTGGGATGATTGAAACCGCGCTGCACATTGCGCTGGTTGCGCTCCATATGTGCTTTCTTATAGTCCGTACGCTTGGCAAGTGTCTTCTCGCCGTAGCCCATTCCGTGAGACTCGACATTCGCTTCTGCCACTACATAGATACCGTACTGGTCGCAAAGGTCATACCAAAGATTGTCGTCGGGATAATGGCAGGTGCGCACGGCGTTCAAGTTGAATTGCTTCATCACCTGAATGTCCTGCAACATGCGTTCGCGGGAGATGACGTAACCACCGTCGGGGTCCAGTTCATGACGGTCGGCACCCTTGAAGAGAACGGGCTGGCCGTTGACAAGAATCTGGCTTCCTTTCAGTTCTATCTTGCGGAAGCCTACCTTTACAGGAATCACTTCGCTGCTACCTTGCAGGGTGCTACGCAACGTATATAAATAAGGTGTCTCAGCCGTCCACTTATGCGGGTTCTCCACATTCAGCGTTGCAATGCCGCTGCCTTTGGCTGTAGCTGTAGCCACCTGCTTACCGGCAGCATCCAGCAGTTCGAGGCTGACGTTGCCGCCGCCCTTCACATCGAGCTGCACTTTCAGGGAGCCGTTGCGGTAGTCGGCATCCAAATCGGGAGTGACACGGATGTCCTGAATGCGCTTCTTGTCGCGGGCATAGAGATAGCAATCACGGCCTACACCGCTGTAGCGGAAGAAGTCCTGGTCTTCGAGGTAGGTACCGTCGCACCAGCGGAATACCTGAAAAGCTATCAGATTCTTCTGTCCGGGCTTCAGGTAAGGAGTCAAGTCGAATTCGGCTTCGAGCTTGCTGTCTTCACTATAACCCACATAGCGTCCGTTCACCCACAGATACATATTGGAGGTGACAGAGCCGAAATGGGCGATGATGTCCTTGTTCTTCCAGTCGGCGGGCACGGTAATCTCGCGACGGTAAGAACCTACATGATTGTTCTCGACGGGCACCTGCGGCGGGTTATTCTGGAACTGATTGCGCCAGGCGTAGCCGACATTCACATAGATAGGGTCGCCGAAACCGTTCAGTTCCCACACACCGGGGACGGGGATGTCGTTCCAGCCTTTGTCATTATAACCCACACGCCAGAAGTCGGTAGGGCGGGCATCCGCATCCTTCACCCAGAAAAACTTCCAGGTACCGTTCAGCGTCATGAAACGGGACGATTGTTCTTTCACCCCCCGGGTGGCAGCATCGGCCGACTCGTAAGCGAAGTAATTGGTGTGCATGGGGGCACGGTTCACAGCATTGACCTCAGGGTCGATCCATTCTTTGAAAGACTGTGCGCTGGCAGACAAGGCCAAGGCTGCAAACAGTCCGGTAATGAGATGTTTCTTCATGATGGTTAGTTTTAAAATAGTAATAACAGCATAGGGAATGTTCCGAATACTGCTACAAAGATAAGACGAATCGGGCTACTTCAAGAAGAGAATCGGCCCAAAAAGGATGAATATTTGCTCACGGAAGCAATTTTCCACGACTCACGCCTCTGAAAGGGGAGGGAAAACGGACTGTATACTATCTTCCCCCCACCTTTCGAAAGAGGTGTCAATGCAGACGATAGACGCTGAATGAACGGGGCTGCAACTCCAGGTCGAGAGAATGCTCGCCGACCTGCACGGGGCGGATACGGGGAACGAGGGCTTCTTGTTCCAAAGTATTCACCGTACGCCAGTCGCAGTTCTGCAGATAAGTGCACGAACCGCCAATGAGCCGCCGCTTCTTCAATCCGTCGAAGTCGACCTGTACTTTTGCCTGCCGGCTGCCCGCATTGACCAGTTTCAGGATAATTTCTCCCGTAGGAGCGTCCAGCACCGCCGAAGCATAAAGGCTGTCCTGACCCGTCACGGGTTTTCCGTCCATCTGCAGGCTCAGCACATCTGTTCCGGCATTCATGCCGTACATCTGCTGCACGTAATAGTTGGGTGTCCGCATCATGCGGAGATTGTCAAACCAAATCAAATCGGGATTCCATTGCCAGGCATCCACATGGGCGAAGAGCGGAGCGTAGGTGGCAAGGCGCACCACATCGGCATTGCGTTCCAGTCCCGTCATGAAAGCAGCTTCGGACAGCGCTGCCAGAAAGTTATTCGCCTTCCCGGTGGAGTGGTCGTGCGACGCATATTCACCGGCAAAGACTTTCGGTCCCTTACGGTCGTAACTGTCATAGCGGGCGGCATTGGCAAAGAACCAGTCGGGAGCCATATAATAATGCTCGTCCACCAAGTCCACTCCGATACGTTTCATTTCGGGCCAGAGATAATCGAACTTGTCACCATCGGCACTCGGGCCGGAAGAACCTACAATCTGAATATCGGGATGTTTTGCGCGGATGGCTTTGGTGAACACTTCCAGACGTTCGGTATATACCTTGTCCCACTGTTCATTGCCAATGCCAATCATTTTCATGCCGAACGGTTCAGGGTGTCCCATATCGGCACGGACCTTTCCCCACTTGGAGGTCACAGGACCGTTGGCAAACTCGATGAGGTCAAGGGCATCCTGCACGTAGGGGTCGAGCTCGTCGAGAGGCACTACCTCGTTACTCTCGTACTGGCAGGACAGTCCGCAGCTCAGTACCGGCAGCGGTTCGGCTCCGAGGTCTTCACTCAGCAGGAAGTATTCGTAGTAGCCCAGACCCAGGCTCTGGAAATAGTCGGGAAAGGCCTTGTGCTTGAAGGTGTAGTTCCAACGGTTCTCGTTCAGCGGACGGTTCTCTACCGGGCCTACGGAATTCTTCCATTGATAGCGGGTGGCAAGGCTGTTACCCTCGATGATGCAGCCGCCGGGGAAGCGGAAGACGCCGGGATTGAGGTCGTAGAGCGCTTGGGCGAGGTCGGCACGCAGACCGTTCTCGCGCTTCTTCCAGGTGTTGACGGGAAAGAGCGAGATATGATCCATGTCCACCGTACCCTCCGACAACAATACCACACGCAGACGCGAATGGGCATCGGTAAAGGGCGATTGGAGGACAACCGTCTGTTTTTGCCAGCTGTTGCCGCTGATTTCGATTTCTTTTTTCAGAAGATTCTCGCCATTGGAGTTCACCAACTCGACGGACAACTTCATGGGACGGGCATCGGGAGTGCGGGTGTAGGCTGTGAAGCGGTATTCCTCGCCTTGCTTGAGACCGATGCCGCGAAAGCCTTCGTTGTCGAGTCCGGCACGCAGCAGACGGCCGTCGTTGACGATGCGCACGTAGTGGGGATTGCGGTCGAAGCAGGGCTCGGCGTCCTGCACCGTGACGTTGCCGAAAGGCATCCATCCGACAAAGGGTTGCGGGAACTCGAAAGAGCGGTTCTTCACCAGTTCGGCGTAGAGTCCGCCGTCGGCACCGAAGTTGATGTCTTCGAAGAAGATGCCGTACATTGTAGGCTGTATCTTAGCTGTCGGGCGAGATACATCTACGGTCATCACATGTTGTGCCTGCGCACCTATGGCGCAAGACAACAGAAAGGTTGTAATCAGTTGCTTCATATAAATGTCAAATATTATAGTAATATAGAAACAGTTTGCAAAAATAATAAAATCTTTAGACGCGGATACATCGGCCATGCCGGAATACATGTAACCGGTGCGTACGGCATGTCCTACTGCCTCTTCCTGTTCCAGCACGGGTTTGTGCGACTGCAAATAGCTGTCCTTGCATGCTGTAGTGCCGCGCACGTCGAGGAAGAACTTGGCCTGGTCGAGATATTTCTTATCTCCCGTCGCGGCATAAAGACGCACCAATGCTCCGGCCCCGACCCGTTGTGCGGATGTTTCGGGTTCATCGTGCGAGCCGTATAGAGGTATCCGTATCATTTACATTTAGTTCGACCGTCACAATCAGCCGTATTCTGAATGCCATTCAGTCGTATAGTGAATAGGGTTCAGTCGTATAGTGAATGCCATTCAGTATACGACTGAATTAGGCCAATTACATCTCCTCTGATAATCAGATATTTACAAAAGGAGCAATCCGTTATGATATATCTTTACAAAACAAGGGGTGCTCCATGCCTTCTTTATTTCACGATTACCGCCCCTCCCTGCGGCCGGACCGTGAGTTGCAGAGAGCCATCAGTCTTTATCTTGTGTAGCTTCAATTGAGGCTGCATCTTCCTGTCATCACTATACAGAGACACCTCTTGTCCTGCCAGCATAGGAAGGTCAAGCTCCAGTTTCAGAGGTTCCGCCGTTGCATTGACAGCGGTTATGTACCACGTGTTGCCATGACGACGGGCAAGAACAATATATCTCCCCGGATAGCCGTCAATGAAACGGGTCTCGTCCCAAGTAGTGGGCACTTGTTTCATAAAGTCGAGGCAGATTTGCGGAACATCCGTCAGGTTATTGGGCGCCAAAGCAAAGTTCTGAATGGGATTTTGGAAAAGTACTGCCGTTGCCAACAGGAAGATGTCTGTAGTTCGACGAATAGTTCCGCCATCGTTGGCACGGTTCAGGCGCTTGTTCAGGAACACACCGCCAAACTCCATGCATCCCACAGCATTGCGGATGAAAGGATGCAGCGTGGCATTGAACGCCTCGTTATCACAGAAGTGCTGGTCGAGAACCAGATTCTCGGAAGCCAGCACCGCCTCGCTGCCTACGTAATTGGGATACATCCGTTCCCAGCCACGGGGCAAGGTGCAGCCGTGGAAGATAACCATCAGACCGTGGTCGTCGGCATCGCTCAGAATCTCTTCGTACAGACGCAGGGTCTCCTGCTTGTCACCACCGAAAAAGTCTACCTTGATACCCTTCACGCCCCGGCTTTGCAACCAGCGCATCTCTTGCTTGCGGGCAATGGAGTTATCCATCCGGTTGACGGGACTCTGCTCTATATCGTTCCAGTAACCACTGGAGCTATACCACAAGAATACCTCCACACCCTTGCTGCGGGCATACTTGATAAACTGTTCCATGCGGTCGCGACCGATGTTGTTGTCCCACCAATTGTCAATCAATACATATTCGTATCCCATGGCGGCCGCCAAGTCAACATAGCGCACCTGGTCGTCGTAGTTGATGCTGCCGTCCTGCCAGAGAATCCAGCTCCAAGTGCCACGGCCCGGCTTGTAATCATGGGTGGTGGTATAGCGTCGTTCAGCTCGGCACCTGCCATGTAGCCGTTGCCCCAGTAAAGATAGGATTTGCCCGAAACAGGGTCGGTAAACACATCCACATCAATCTGTTGCCCGCCACCGACGGGTGAGGCAGTAACGACAGGGCGTCCCAAATCAATGAAAGGGCCGGCAGGAGAATCGCTCGTAGCCACTCCTATCTGCTTGCCGCCGCCATTCTTGGGGTTTCCACTGTAATAGAAGAAGTATTTATACTTGCCGTCCACTTTTTTCTCTTCAATGCAAGGCGCCCAAGCATTGCCATCCGCCCAGGGTACTTGCTCCGACTTCAGGTCCAGCATGACACCTTCATCCTGCCAGGTCTTCAAATCCGTAGAGGAGAATACGGTGAAGTACCAGCCTCCCCAACCCGGCTGTCCGTCCGTAGTAGAATAGATGTAATACTTTTGGGTCTGATGGGAATAAAGGATTCCCGGGTCGGCATGGAAACCCGGCAATACGGGATTGTTGGGCAATGCGCCCAGTTCTGTCGGCTTGCCCCATTCATCGGTAATGCGCAACAGCTCATGGCGGGTAATGGGGACAATAGTTCCATGACGGGGATGAAAGTTCATCTTCACCTCGCTGTCTATCACCTTAAAACTCTTCAAGTCAGTGGTTTCCGTAAACTGATAGCTTCCTTTCATATAGACGTCGTACATCAGGATATACTTATCCTGCCCTATCAGCTTGAAAGTACCCGCACCCTCTACGGCTTCCTTGGTCTGTTGCTTGTAATCGGGCTCTTCCGTCCATTCTCCGGAAGTCAGGGAACGGGTGGTGGCCACCTTTATACCATTTCCATGTCCTTCCGTCTTATAGAAAAGGTGGAAAACACCATCCTTATAGACAATGTCTCCATCGATGCACGATTTCCCATTCTCCGGCAGAAACAGTGGCTTGGGCTCTCCCTCCAAATCTGTAAACTCTGCATTGGCATAACCCAGAAGTCTTTCTTACCATTCACACTTTTGTGTTTTGGATAAACATATTTGCCGTCGCGATAGTATAGGCCTTCCTCCGCACCGTACATGATGCTGTTGGCATAAGCCCAGTATTCATGCAGTTTCTCCAGATATAACGGATTGCCAGTCAGGAAGAACACCTCCATGTTTCCCGTATGATAGGCGGCATTGTCCCAAAAAGAGCGCCCATGTTGCGGATGGGTCTCCTGCCAATAGTTGTTCACCCGATTGATAACCTCAATCACTTCTTCCGGTTTCGGCTGCTGAGCGGTGCATGAAGACAGTCCCCAGCAGAAGGCCGAACCCAATAAAAACAAGAATGTCGTTTTCATATACCAATACTGCTCTTTTATCTTATCACTTCCAATACATAGACCGGTTGCGGCGCAAACTTTACAACCAGCTCTCCGCCATCCACTACGATGCGCGGACGGGCCATCGGAATCATCTTCGCGCCTCCACCTTTCAGGGAAAACGGAGTGGTACGCTCGAGAAATGAATCAGTCTTACTCATAATAAGCATGGTCTTTGGGAAACTCTTCACCACCCCACGCCTTTTTTGAAGTCCATGCCTGCGGAGCATCTGTCCAGAACGGATGATTGGCGGGCAAGCCCAGAGGCAAGAATGCCAGAGAGGCCATGTAGAGACTGCCGTTATTGGTATACCAGTCGGAGATATGAGGCTGGGAACCGTTGAATCCCAACGTCAGAAAACCTTTCCCGTTAAAGTTCCGGTTGTCACCGAACATACGGTTGATAACAGCCGTCATGGCAGCACGTACCTGTCCGTTCGACAATTCCTTGGGCAACCATCCACGCCATGCCAACAAAGCCAATGGTTGGAGGGTACCGGTGCGGTAGGTAATGGAACGCCCGAATACGGGGAAGGCCCCCTCGGGAGAGATGAAACGTTCCAGAATCATGCCGAAACGCTGCATGCGCTTCTGGGCACGCTGGAAATTGCAATCCGGCGCATTCCATATCTTATTTTTTCCACTGTTCGTAAAGACTTCCAGACACTCCACATACATGGGATGGAGCACGAAGCTGTTGTAATAGTCAAAGGCAAATCCCGGTCCGTCGCTATAAAAGCCGTCACCTACATACCACTCTTCCACCTTGCGCAGAGCAGAGACAATACGGTAAGCATCGCTCTTGGCGCCAGCCTTGCGCAGGAAACATTCTACCGTAGACGAGAACAGCAGCCAGTTGGTATAAGGAGGGTCTACACGGCGCAACCGGGTGAATTCTTCAATATAACGCCGTTTAGTCAAACTATCCAGAGGCACCCACAAAGCATCGTATCCCCGCAGAAAGCTTTCAGCAACATAAGCGGCATCTACCAGCGGCTGCCCTTCTTTCCGCCAAAGCAGGTAATCCCGGCTTTCCGGATCTACTGCCTGAGCATAACTTTTCAATGCCCACTCGCGAAGCTGCTTGCGCTGCTTGCCTTCGGCAGTGTCATCATCCGGCAAAGAGAGCCAAGGCGCCACCCCTGCCATCAGACGGCCGAAACATTCCATATAGGTCACCCGTTTGTCGCGTCCATCCCAAGTGGGGCTAAGCTCCACCTGCATATTTTCCTGGAGCTTCCCCTCACTCATATTACTCAGCACCGGAGCGGCCATTCGATACAACACCCCGGCCCAAAGTTCGCGGTCTGTCACTTCCTTCTCTTTTTTCTTCTTGGCAGCCATTTCCTGAGCGGGCAGCAATAAAACTGCCATCAACAGCAGCCATAAGCAGTTACTTTTTCTCATGATATTATTTAAGTTTGTTTTTCAACATTGCAAAATCATCCCATTCCCGATTGCAAAATTACCCCATTCCCGGTAATTTCGGGGGCACTATTGTTTCAAAAAGGGGTAAATATCGGTCATTAGTACCCCAAAAAGCTCAGAAATCACAAGAAAAAGCCTAAGATTAAACCGTGCTACGACGGAAGTGAATAAAGTATTTGCCGCTATATTTGTTTCTTCCTGAGCCGCGCCAGTACAAAAGCAATGCAATAAGCTATAATCTGTTCAAACCAAAAGTCAAGCCCTTCAAACATATTGCTCATTATTTTAATAGACACCTATTTCTTTTTCAGACAACAAAGAAAAGGAGTTTATTCGGAATAATGAATTTCCATACGACTCAAAAGATGTTCCATTTTTCCGGATTACAAACTGAGCCAGAAATATCCGCCAAGACTCTAATTATTCCTAATATTGCATTAAATGTCACGGAAATAAGAGTATTATTCTGGCCAAAAAGACTACTTTTGCAACAAATATCCACAAGCATACCATGGCAGGCATCTACATTCATATACCTTTTTGCAAGACACGCTGCATCTATTGCGATTTCTATTCCACCACCCGCAGCGAATTAAAGCAGCAGTACATCCGTGCCTTGTGCACTGAACTGAAAACCCGCAAGGGTTATCTGAAGGGAGAACCGATAGAGACCATCTACTTTGGCGGCGGCACTCCCTCTCAGCTCGCTCACGAAGATTTCGAGCGGATATTCCGGACTATCAAAGAGGTGTATGGAACAGAACATGCCGAAGAAATTACCCTCGAGGCCAATCCCGACGACCTGACGGAAGAATATGTGTCCATGCTGCGCACCCTCCCCTTCAACCGCATAAGCATGGGGATACAGACATTCGACGACCCCACCCTGAAACTGCTGAACCGCCGGCACAATGCCGCGCAAGCCATCGCAGCCGTACACAGCCTCCGCCAGGCAGGTTTCCGGAACATCAGCGTCGACCTTATCTATGGACTGCCGGATGAAACAGACCAACGCTGGGAACGCGACCTGCAACAAGCCGTCGGCCTTGATGTGGAGCATATCTCCGCCTATCACTTGACTTACGAAAAAGGTACCCGCATCTACGAGATGCTACAAAGCCACCGTATCAACGAAGTGGACGAAGAGAGCAGCGTGCGCTTCTTCTCGACGCTCATAGACACCCTAGGAGCCGCAGGATACGAGCATTATGAAATATCCAACTTCTGCAAGCCAGGCATGTACTCACGCCACAACACGGCTTACTGGAAAGGCATTCCGTATTTGGGCTGCGGCCCTTCAGCCCACTCCTTCAATGCGGAGACAAGGGAATGGAACACAGCTTCTCTGGAAGGATACATAAAGTCCATTGAAGAGGGACAGCATTCCTCCGAAACAGAAATTCTGGATAAAGTGACCCGTTACAATGAATACATCATGACTTCCCTGCGTACCATGTGGGGAGTCTCTCTGGCATATACGGAAGAAGCCTTCGGCACAGAATTGTGCCAATATTGCATGAAGATGGCAGCCCCCTACCTTCAAAGCCACAAACTGAAGATGCAGACAGACCGCCTGTGCCTGACCCGGGAAGGTATCTTTGTTTCGGACGGCATAATAAGCGACCTGATGTTCATTGAATAACAACAAAACCGGAAGACTGCATGACCGAACAAGAAGTCAGACGCTACTTGCGCCAAATGAAGGAGGAAGACTCGGAACGTGCTTTTCACAGTTTCTATAATCTGTGCTACGACCGTTTATTCCGTATTGCCTGCTATTTCGTGAAGCACGAAGAGTGGGCGCAAGAAATCGTGCTCGACGTCTTCATGAAGCTTTGGAAACAACGCACCCGGCTGCCGGAAGTAAACAACATAGAGGATTACTGCTTTATCCTCACCAAAAACGCCTCCCTCAACTACCTGGAGAAAGAGAACCGGCACCCTGCACTCTCGTCCGAACAGCTTCCCGAACCTTCCGGCCAAGCCGATTCCCCCGAAGACACTCTTATCAGCGAAGAACTGTTTGCCCGATATGTCAAGGCGCTCGACCGCCTGCCGGAGCGTTGCCGTGAAGTATTCATCCGCCTGCGCGAAGAGAAACAAAGCTATGCACAAGTGGCGGAGGAACTGAACATCAGCACAAAGACAGTAGACGCGCAACTGCAAAAAGCACTCACAAGACTCAAGGAAGCATTGCTGACGGAGTGAACTCTGCTTCATCTTCCTTGCAAGAAGCCGCGTATGCATGTATGAGATGTACATCTCGAGCTGCATGAGATACACATCTCGCACAACATGAGATGCACATCTCATGCAGACTTTCCCTATTGATTGAAACAGAGAAACAAGGAAGTCACACGTAAGCAGGACGGACTTTCACGGACAAAGAGCTTCAGATTAACATTATTTCAGGATATAGGCATAGGGAATTCCTGAAAAGCAGCTGTCTTTACATGCAGAAAAGGAGTCATAGGCTCTTAATAAATTACCGAAAATGAAAGTGAATAACGAGAATTTTGATAAGGTACTGAACAGACTGGTTGCTTCTACCCGTTCCCCACGAGGACGCTTTACGGCAGAAAACAGCTGGAAGCTACTGGAAAGCCGTTTGCTAAAGCGCCGCGACATGAAGCGGTTCTGGATGCGTACAGCCAGTGCCGCAGCCGTAGTCCTGCTCTGTGTAACGAGCTGGGCAGCCTATCAGTTCTTATACGTAGCACCGCAACGGGAACTCATTCCCACAGAAACCATACATACTACCGAGGAAACCCAAGTAATCCATAGCGTACTGACATTCGACCAGCAACCCTTGCAGGAAATCGTCCGTCAACTTTCCGAAACGTTCCGTACCGATATACGTATTGAAGGAGACAGTCTGAAGAATTATCACATGACAGCTACCTTCCGCGAAGGAGAGAGTCTTACAGAAATCCTAGACCTACTGAAGGACGCCGGCAACTTTACCTATAAAAAAGAAAACAACACCATTATCCTTACTACTAAACTTAACTGACAATGACTAGCTCTACTATCTGTTCGTACCACCACATCAGAACCGTACTTCTGATGTGTGTGGTTCTTTTAAGCGCCTCACTCCATGCACAGGCACAAAACAAGGAAACACGTATAAACCTGAATATCCGTAACGCAACTTTAGAGAGTTTCGTGAAGCAACTGGAAAATGCAACCGGATTCTCCTTCATCTATGGGGAAGAAGTAAAGCTCACGCACCGCATCACACTGGATATGAAACAAAAGAACATCAGTGAGATATTGCAACGTGCCTTTGAAAACGACCCCATAACGTTCGAAATATCCGGAAAGCACATTCTACTCCATAAGCGGCCCGTGCCGCAGAAACCCGTTAGCCGTAAGTTCACCATCAGCGGATACGTGACCGACGGAGCGTCTTCCGAGACGCTGATTGGTGCCAATATCCTTGAGAGTCGTCGTTCCACTGGTACTGCCACCAATCCTTTCGGTTTCTATTCCCTCACCCTGCCGGAAGGGGAAACGGAACTGGTTTTCTCCTACCTGGGCTACGAAAGCCGGCATAGCCGGTTCGAACTGACAAAAGACACCTTACTTAACGTCAGGCTGGACAGCAATAACCAGCTGGCAGAGGTCGTAGTGCTCTCGGACAAGCGGGAGGCCGGCATAGAAAGCACAGCCATGGGAGCGCATGAGATACCGATGGCACAAATCAGGCATACCCCGTCCATATTGGGAGAAGCCGACCTGCTGAAGACCATTCAGCTGATGCCGGGTGTGCAAGCCGGTATGGAAGGTTTTGCAGGCATGTATGTGCGAGGGGGAGGTCCCGACCAGAACCTGGTTATGCTGGACGGGATTCCAGTTTACAACGCAGACCACCTGCTGGGAATATTCTCCATCTTTACGCCCGAAGCGGTAAAGAACACCACACTCTTCAAAAGTTCTTTTCCTGCCCGCTACGGCGGACGTCTTTCGTCTATAGTGGATGTACGGACCAACGACGGAGACATGCATAAATACCACGGCGCATTCAGCATAGGCCTGCTGACGGACAAACTTCATATCGAAGGCCCTATCTGGAAAGAACGGACCTCCTTCAGTTTCAGTGCACGAGCCATCCCCACCCTATTCTTCAAAAATCTCATTGTAGAAAAAGACGACACCTATTCCGACAAATACAACTACTATTTTTACGATGTCAATGCAAAGGTCAACCATAAGCTCAGCGACCGTAGCCGCATCTTCCTCAGTTTCTACAAGGGGAAGGACCACTATCATTATGACAGTTACTACCACGGTGACAATTACGACAACAGCATTAAGAATTATTCCAAAGACAACAGCCATCTGAATTGGGGAAACACCATCGCCTACGGTCGCTGGAACTATGTATTCAACAGCAAGCTGTTTTGCAACACCACCATCTCATACAACAAATATGAGATGGGGCTGGACGAAAACATGGAAGATGCCTATACTGTCGCCAATAAAATACAGGACAGATACCATTACTCCTCCAAGTTCAACTCCGGTATCCGTGACTGGAGCGCTCGTATGGACTTTGACTACACCCCCATGCCGCAGCACCACATCAAGTTCGGTGCAGAGTACATCCACCATACGTTCCGTCCGGGAATAGCTACTTCGAAAATACAAGATATAGATAATGGCGCCCTTCAGGAAGATACGGTTTACAATACCAGCAACAGCCATGCCATGCGCGGACAAGAAATCTCCCTTTATGCCGAAGACAATTTCAATGTAAACGCCAGGCTCAGTCTGAATGCAGGTGTACGCACATCGCTGTTCCACACACAAGGGAAAAGCTACTATTCGCTGCAGCCCCGCCTTTCCGCCCGCTATGACCTCGGACAAGGATATTCTGCCAAAGCATCCTATACGTGCATGGCACAGTATGTGCATCTGCTGTCCTCTACTCCGCTGTCCATGCCTACCGACCTCTGGGTACCCATTACCAAAGATATCAGTCCGATGTATGCCAACCAGTACTCCATAGGAGGCTACTATTCCGGACTGCCGGGTTGGGAGTTCTCCGTCGAGGGATATTATAAACAGATGAAACACATACTTGAATATCAGGACGGTGTATCCTTCTTCGGCACCTCTACCAACTGGGAAGAAAAGGTAGAAATGGGCGAAGGCCGTTCCTTCGGTCTGGAACTGATGGCACAGAAAACATTGGGCAAGACCACCGGCTGGCTGGCATATACCCTATCCAAAACCGATCACCGCTTTAAGAACGGTACCATCAACCAAGGCCGATGGTTCCCCTACAAATATGACCGCCGCCACAGCATCAGCCTCAACTTCAGCCATAAGTTCAGTGACCGCATTGATGCAGGAGCTTCCTGGATATTCAATACCGGTGGATGTATCACTATCCCCGAGAGGGCTACTATTATCGTCAGCCCCGATGGAGTTATCGAAAAGACCGGCTACATCTCCGGACGCAACAACTATCGCCTGCCCGCCAGCCATCGTTTGAACCTAGGTGTCAACTTCAACAAGAAAACCAAACATGGCATACGTACCTGGAATATCAGTATCTACAATGCATACAATGCCATGAACCCGAACATCGTTTACAGCAAATACAAAAATAATGGATACAACGTATACTACAATGATTTCTACGAAAGTATTTATCATGGAAATACCGGGCAGAAGAAAGCTCAAACTGTCATCAAGAAAATAACAATACTGCCTTGTATTCCTTCTGTTACCTATACTTATAGATTTTAAAAACAAATCCGGCATATGAAAACAAAAATGAAATTACACCTTATTATATACATAACTATTGTAGGCTTCCTAACAGCCTGCGAAAACGAGATTCCTTACAATCCCGGACAACAAGATCCGCAAATCATCATGAACGCCTTGCTCGAAACCGGACAAGCTGAGAATGATGTCTATCTCCATTTAGGCGAGGGCTATAGTATTGAACATTTGAACGAAGCAACTCTTTCCCTCTACATCAATGGCAAAATAGCAGAAACTCCGAAAGCGGTTTCTCCGGAAGAAATGTATGGGCATCTGGAAGGAGAACTTGATAAGGACATTTATGAATCATTACTGAAAAGTATACGTTTCAAGAAATATCGTCTGACCAGCACACTGCATCCCGGCGACAACATACGTCTGGAAGCCACTGCCGAAAACGGGAAATACCATGCCAGTGCCGAAGTCACCGTGCCACAGCCGATAGAGAGCCTGCACGTGGACACTTGCCTGGCCTACCTGCGCGAGTACAGCGGACAAACTCTTTACCGCCAATACAAAATTACGTTGCAAGACCGCCCCAACGAGAAGAACTACTACCGGCTGGACATTTGGAATGACCGTAGTTACTATTGCAAATGGAAAGAATACCTGGAAGATGAAAACGGCAGCCTCATCAAAGTGGAAGACGAGGACGGCTCTTGGTATTGGGCCTCCATACCCAGAGACACTACCATCCTCGCTCCCCGGCAGAACGAGATCATTAACCGGGAAGATGTTATACTGACTGACGGCCACCCCGGCAACTATGATGATGAAGAAAATGAATTGTTTCCCACCATCAATAACAAATACAATATATTCAATGATAACACTTTCCGTAACTCTTATGCCACATTGAAAGTATACACCCCTCTCTATCACGATTATTATCCTATAGAGGGACACTACTACGACCATATATCCCGCAAACAAACCATCACCGTGCGGCTGCTTAGCATCACTGAAGCCGAATACCGCTATCTGAAAGCCTTAAACTGTCTGGATGATGGGGATTACGACAATATTTTAATGGAACCTGTCAGTCTGCCTTGCAACGTCATAGGCGGATTAGGTTTTGTGGGTGTCTGCTCTGAAAGCAGAGTAGTCATAGATTTGCCCGAAACTGTTTGCCACTAACATTTTGACTAACGAAAATCCTTTTACCCATTACAATAAACAAAAATTCAGTTATTACGCATTACATTCGTATTACAAAAAGCATCCAAACAAAGCATTTTCACACTATAAAATTGATTTAAGTCAAGAAATGAAGATATAAACTACACTTTTTCCCTTATTCATTTTTGTGTTATAAAACATACGCCTACATTTGCATAGGTAAAAAGAAAAACCTAAGCGCTTAGAGAGTTTTCAATAGGTATTAGATTAAGATTAGTTTTTAGGAATAACAATTAAAAAGTAGGTATTATGAAACGTTTAGGATTAACATTAGTGGCAGCAGTCTGCCTGACTGCCACAACATTTGCAGCAGGAAACCAACCTACAACTGCAAAATGGGAAGGCAACATCAACATAACAAAGTTGAGCAAGTATTTGAATCTGGATTCCAACCAACATGAAGAAGTGGCAAACATCTGCGAATATTTTACAGAACAGATGGAACACGCTACAAATTCCAAGAAGAATCAAGAGAAGCTACTCCGTAATGCAGTTTATGGTAATCTGAAGTTGATGAAAAAGACTTTGAATGAGAAGCAATATGCTGATTATGCCAGAGTATTAAACGTCACGCTGCTGAACAAAGGTATCGAAGTGAAATAAGCTTCGCTTCTGATAAATACGGAAACAGTATTTATTGATAAATAAAAAGGCATTGGACTTTAGAGGTTCAATGCCTTTTCTTTTGGTCAACGCTGCCAAAACCGGCAGCGCCAACTCCCTAACCAGATAATTCTTATCTCTTCAGCCCTACAAGCAGAATCTGTCTTGCAGTTCTTTCTTATACTTTCTGGAAACCAGCAGTTCCGTCACTTTGTCGAACGGTGGATAAAGCATACATTTACTGTCCTTTATAATCATCAGATAATCAATATTGATAATATACGATTGATGTATCTGCACGAAACTGGACGAATATTGAGTAATCTGCTCGGCAGTCATCCCGCGACGCAATACCAGCGGCGGCTCGTTGCTCAGTATCACTTCCCACTGTTTACGCTCGGAGCAATAGCGAAAAAAACCGATTTCGACCGGACGCAACGCACGCATATCATTGGTTGGCGTAAATACGATAAATGTCTGTCCGGTATGTAGCGGCACCCCAATGGGATATGGCATTCTCTGTCCTGCTTCTGCCTGCTCTACAAAACGTATAAGGATATCCCGCAATTCCCGCTCTTCAAAAGGTTTCAGCAGATAATCGAACGCAGCCTCTCGAACAGCCTGAATCATATACTTATCATAAGCTGTATAGAAAACAATCCGCATATTCCATGAAACACTGCCACGTATTTCCTGCAACAATTTCATTCCAGTCATGTCCGGCAGTTCCACATCCAAGAACAACAAATCCGGCTGTACCTTGGCAATGAGTTTTTTCCCTTGTTTACCATTACGGGCAGTTCCTTTCAAAAAGAAGCATGCATCCTTTCCCAATTCAAAACTCAGATTCTCAAGAGCCGCCTCATCGTCATCAACTATCACAACCTTATATTTATCCATGTTCTTTTTATGTTTTTCCTCTGGCGAATATAAACATAATCCTGCTCCCATACAAAGTAACAGAAAGCCATTTACGAACTATTTGTCTGAGAACATGACTATCCGTGCAAAAAACAAGATTAAACGGTTCTTTTAAATTCTATAATCATAGTTGTCAGGCAACCAGAAAGCCACCTCACATCCCATCTCACCACTCTGCAAAGAGACATTATACACTGAAACATCAATGGCTTCTTTGTTCTTATTGTTGAGAATCTGAATAGTCTGCATAATTACTTTCATTCCCGTGCCCGTACCCCGATACCGGCTGTCCGGACGATAACCGCCACCATTATCCGTTATCTTTATGCAAACACCGTTTCCTTGCCGACAAACCGCAACCCAAAGATTTCGTTCTCCTTCCTTCTCGCGCAGCGCATGCTTCACTGCATTTTCAACCGGAATTTGAATCATCATAGACAGAATCCTTATTTGTTCCGGATACACATCTTTTTCTATCTTCAGTTCTGAATGGAAATACGGACCTAAGGAACAACGCTCCAGGTCAATATATGTCTTCACAAAATCCACTTCCTCTGCCAAGGTTACGCACAGTTGTTCTGCCAATTCCAGATTCCGACGCATCAATTTTACCAAAGACGAAAGCCCCTGTCTTTCTTCCACACTTCGTCCTGTCATCTCCCGGTTCAAAACATTGAAGATGAAATGAGGGGACAAACGGTTACGAATATTCTCCAGACGAAGTGTAGAGACTGTGCGATGATTCCGTGCAAGCAACAAAGCACGTTTCTTTTTACTGTACAGATAAAGAAAAAAAGCTGTCAATATAGCTATAACGGCTATGGCAAATACAGCAACTTGTGTCCACCTTAGCACCAACATTTCGTTCTTCTGCTCCTGAAGCAAAACCCGATGTGCCATCAAGGTAGAATCTTGCTGATAACGCAAAGTCAGGTCTGCCGTATGCATCCGGACACGCTCGTTTCTGATAGAATCATCAAGTTGATTATTTCTTCGCAAATAGTAGTAAGCACTCTTATAATTGCCGGTTTCCTCGTAAAACTGCTGAAGGTATTTATTACGAATATGCACCATGTCAGGATCAATGCCCACAGGAACCATGCTCCGGGACAACAAACGACGCGCCTCTTGAAAGTCTTCTTGCATCAACGCCAGTTTTATACGTTGTGTATCAATATAATATAGCGCAGCCTTCACATCCATTTTTTCAAAAAAAGGTTGACATTCATTTATATATTTAACAGCAGAATCAGCTTCATGCAACTGAAGATAACAGTCGCCCAAATTCATCCGCCCCAGATTGAGCTCAAAGTTCATGTCAGAATATCCTTCGACCAGACCGACAACTTTCCGGAAATATTCTATCGCTGTCCGGTAATCTTCCCTATAATAGTAAGAAGTCCCTCTATTATTCAAATAAATATACTTTTCGTAAGGCAACATACTGTCATAGCTTTCTCCCGCAAGATTATAATAGTAATCACACAGGTCAAAATCACGCATGGTGACGTATACTTGCGCCAGACCATAATAAATGGGAGGCTTCTTGGAAGAAGACAAATGTAAAGAGTCGCACATCAACAAGGCCTTCCTATACCAGGCAGCCCCTACATTCAACTTCCCCAAACGGTTACTCGCATCGGCAAGATTCATCAAGATATCCGGTATTACTTCAACTTTAGTTCCCTTCATCCGCCGCTCATAAGACCTCCGGAAACAAAATTCGGCAGAATCCATCTTTCCCATACGTGCAAAGACATTTCCTTTCATATTGAAACATTCGGATTCCAAATCTGCCATCCCGGGAACCTCTTCCTGCCCTTCAATAAAACTGCTTAGCCGCCGAATCATTATCTGCGCCGAGTCAAGCTGTGTAGTGACCAGATAGGTCTTCATTACCATTGCCAGATAATTGTACTTGGCCAGACTGTCCTTTGCCTGTTCCATCCTTCGCAAGGCCTCTGTTCTAATCTTTCGAGGCACAATAGCCAAAGAATCTCCATTTATACGAGAAAATCTCTCAAAGGCTTTCATTTCAGTACATATCGTCTCTATATCCTCAGGCACACAAGCCCCTAAGACCATAAGCCCTATCACCAAGCAAATGTAAAACCGGATTTGCCTATTCAACCCCTTTCTCATGTTTCTCGTAATTAGATTATCTGTTCAATACTGCTGCAAACTTAAAATATTTTTGCGAAATACCGTCAAGCATAAGGCGTATTTATCAACCACAAAAGAGCATACGTTACCGCTTTATTAAAACAAAACAAAAAAAATCACATTATAGTACAATATTTAGCTACATAAGCCACTAAAACAAGATTTTAGTACATTTCAAGCTTTTTCTCATTTTCTTATTCATATATTTTATTAATCACTTTTTGGGGTAAAGAATTGCGAATATACTCAATCAAAGAAAGGCTGTTTCCAAAAGAAAACAGTTCTTTTACATAATTTACAAGTTCTATGTTAGACAGTAGACAAATCATAGCAGATAGATATGAGCTACTCAAACAACTGGGAAGAGGAGGATTTTCTGAAGAGCGCAAGTACGCTGCATGCCGTATAGAAGAAGACTACAGAGATTTTCTAAAAGAAATGATGCAGTCCAATCTTTCCACTCAAGAAATACACATAAGGAAAAATACAAGAGTCAATGTCAGACTATAAATAAAGAATAGGGTATTCCAATGTTTGAACTGCCCTATTCACTATTCAAATACTTGATTTTATTTAACCGTCACCATCGTCGCCCCGAATCCGTACTCCTGGAACGAAGCATCCTGATGGCGGCAGTCAGGATATTTACGTTTCAGCTCGTCCAGCAAGGCTTTACGCAGCACTCCATCTCCCTTGCCGTGAATAAAGACGATGCGTTGTTCGCGCTTTTTCTTGTATTGTTCCATCACTTCACGAAACTTATCCAGCTGGTAGTTCAATATTTCGCTGTTGCTCATGCCGCGGGTGTCATCCAGCAACTCGCCGATATGCAGGTCAATCTCGACAATCCCATTCTTGCCACCACGCTTGACGACCGTCTGCGGTCTGGACGGAGTATCTGCCGCTTTCTTCTGTATCAAAGCCTCCTTCAGCTCCTCTGCCGAAACATACACCTGCTTGGCAGGCTGGTCATTCCGGACAATATCATACATCAATGCCGGAGTTTCAAAGAAAACCGTCTGCTGGAATGTATGCAGTTTATAGAACTTTACCATATCTATGCGGACTTCCACACTGACAGCCGGTTTCATTGTGAACGCACGGTTATCTTTGAATGCCACCAGCTGTACCATCACACGTTCATGGTCGTTCAATTCGGATTTTTCGAACTCCTCCAGCAGAAGTTTCGTATTCGGCTCTATCAAACCATGCGAACGGGCTGTCCAGGACTTTCCTTCAGCGCTCAAATAGGTGTAATACATATAATAATTACTGTCGTTCACCAAATATGCCTCGAAAGGTGTAGTGCTGACAGCCTTGATATCCTCCGGAACAAAAGCCAGAAAAACATTCAGGATATCCCCGCCTTTCATCTCGGGCCGACGATAAACAGATATCTGCGGTTTCTCCAAACGGACCGATTGAGGCTCTGAAACCTGAGAATCCATAGCAGACGCCCTTGCCGTAGCGGCGGCCGTACGCAATTGCTGCTCTTCTTCCCGCTTCTTCCTAGCTGCCGGAGTGGGGATATTATAATCATCGGTCTCTATCACCACACATTCGTTTATGGGCATCGGTATGTCAAAACCGTCGGCATCTTCCACCAACACGATGTTTTTCCCTTGAAATCCTGTCACAACACCGCCCCCAACTTCGCTGAGGAAACGTACTTTATCTCCTATCTTCATAATAACTTATCTTTTAGTTTGTCTTTTCCTGTTTTTTTGCCATCATGGTGGCAAAGTTTTGCCAATGGGATGGCAAAGTCGTGCCACCACGATGGCAAAGTCGTGCCATCCCGTTGGCAAAACCACGAACATAAAAGTCCATCCCCATTTCTTCCTGCAAAGTTAGGAATTATTTCCCTTATTCTTCAAATCTTCCTAAATATCCGTACCTTTGCAACCGATAAAGAGAAAGCCATCATGAAAGAAAATCCCAAACATATCAGAATCAGTGAGTTCAACTACCCGTTGCCGGACGAACGCATAGCTAAGTTTCCGTTGCCCGTACGCGACCAGTCCAAATTGCTATTGTACCGCCACGGAGAAGTTTCGGAAGACAGATTCATTTCACTTCCGGAGTATCTGTCATCGGGAAGCCTGATGATATTCAACAATACCAAAGTCATCCAAGCACGTTTGCATTTCCGGAAAGAAACGGGGGCACTGATTGAAGTATTCTGCCTGGAACCCATACAGCCGAACGACTATGTCCTGAACTTCCAGCAAACCGAACATGTTGCCTGGCTCTGCATGGTCGGCAACCTGAAAAAGTGGAAGGAAGGCACGCTGAGACGTGAAATGACCGTGAAAGGCAAACCACTCACCCTGACCGCCGAACGGGGTGAATGTCACGGAACCAGCCATTGGGTAAACTTCCGCTGGAACAATCCGGAAGTGACTTTTGCCGACATTCTCGAAGTCTTCGGTGAATTGCCCATCCCTCCCTACTTGAACCGGGAGACCCAAGAAAGTGACAAAGAGACTTACCAGACTGTCTACTCCAAAATCAAAGGTTCGGTGGCTGCTCCTACAGCAGGACTGCATTTCACCCCACGCATATTGGACGCATTGCGCAATAAAGGGGTGGAACTGGAAGAATTGACACTCCATGTGGGAGCAGGCACCTTCAAACCGGTGAAAAGCGAAGAAATAGAAGGGCACGAAATGCATACGGAATACATCTCCGTCTCGCGCAACACATTGGAAAAACTCATAGCGCACGACGGCAAGGCAGTGGCTGTAGGGACAACTTCAGTGCGCACATTGGAAAGTCTTTATCACATTGGAGTCACTTTACTGAATAATCCCGAAGCCACAGAGGAAGACTTGCACGTCCGCCAATGGCAACCTTATGAAATGTCTGGCGAGACTGCCGCCACCTCTGCAGTGGAAAGCCTGCAAGCCATTGTCGCCTATCTGGACAGACATAGCATGGAGACTCTGCATACCAGTACTCAAATCATCATCGCTCCGGGATATGAATACAAAATCGTGAAGGCTATGGTAACTAATTTCCACCAACCGCAAAGCACCTTGCTGCTGCTCGTATCAGCTTTCGTACACGGTGACTGGCAAAAGATTTATAATTATGCACTGGCAAATGATTTCCGTTTCCTGAGCTATGGAGATTCATCTTTATTAATACCTTGAGCACAATGAACTACGATAACAACCAAGAAATGTTCCCCCTTGTCGACGAACAAGGCAACATCATAGGCGCTGCCACCCGTGGCGAATGCCATAACGGCAGCAAACTGCTGCATCCGGTAATCCATCTTCATGTATTCAATTCCAAAGGTGAGCTGTATCTGCAGAAACGTCCCGAATGGAAAGACATACAACCGGGAAAGTGGGATACCTCAGTAGGCGGACACGTCGATTTAGGTGAAAATGTAGAGATGGCGCTGAAACGCGAAGTACGCGAAGAGCTCGGCATTACCGACTTTGTTCCCGAAACTATCATACGTTACGTCTTCGAATCTGCCCGCGAAAAGGAACTGGTCTTCGTGTACAAAACGGTCTACGACGGTGAAATACAGCCCAGCAACGAACTGGACGGAGGACGTTTCTGGGGCATTGATCAAATAAAAGAAAGCATAGGAAAGGAAGTCTTTACTCCAAACTTTGAAGAAGAGATAGAGAAAGTTATCGAATTGTAGCAGCAATAAATACTCCTTCAAAAAAAAGTCCCACTCTCCAAAAGAAAAGTGGGACATATAGCAGCATTACAATCAGCCTTATTTTGCCAGTTCTTCAATCACCTTCATAATCTGCTGGCCGATTTCCTCGGCAGCTTCCGGTGTGGCTGCTTCACTATAGACACGGATAATCGGTTCCGTATTACTCTTGCGCAGATGAACCCATTTGTCGGGGAAGTCAATCTTCACACCGTCTATATCATTGATTTCTTCATTCTTATACAGCTCCTTCACCTTAGCAAGAATAGCATCTACATCTGTTTCAGGAGTCAAGTCTACACGATTCTTTGCCATGAAGTATGCAGGATAGGATGCACGGAGTTCACTCACCTTCTTACCTTCGTGTGCCAGATGGCTCAAGAACAAGGCAATACCTACCAAGGCATCACGCCCATAGTGGCTGGCCGGATAGATTACCCCACCGTTTCCTTCACCACCGATAACGGCACCTACCTCCTTCATCTTGGTAGTCACATTCACTTCACCTACGGCGGAAGCGTAATATTCCTGTCCATACTTGCGGGTTACATCGCGCAAGGCACGGGTCGAGCTCAAATTGGATACTGTATTGCCCGGAGTATGTTTCAATACGTAGTCGGCAACCGTAACCAGCGTATATTCTTCACCGTACATCTTGCCGTCTTCGCAAATCATTGCCAGGCGGTCTACGTCAGGGTCTACAACAAATGCAACGTCTGCCTTCCCCCCTTTCATCAGGTTCATAATGTCACCCAAGTTCTTTTCCAAAGGCTCGGGATTATGCTGGAAGTTACCGGTCGGTTCGCAATAGAGCTTCTCTACGTGCTGAACGCCAAGTTGTTCAAGTAGTTGCGGCAAAATAATACCACCTACAGAGTTTACACAATCAATGGCTACACGGAAGTTTGCCTTTCGGATAGCTTCCACATCTACGAGGTCAAGTGCCAATACGCTGTCGATGTGTTTCTGGTTGTAGCTTAAATCCTGACGGTACGAGCCAAGCTGGTCCACTTCGGCATAGTCGAATTCTTCGGCGGCGGCAATGCGGAGTACTTCCTGGCCTTCGGCAGCGTTCAGAAATTCGCCCTTTTCATTCAGCAGTTTCAACGCATTCCACTGCTTGGGATTGTGTGAGGCAGTCAGGATAATACCTCCACTGGCACCTTCCATGGTTACAGCCAGCTCGGTAGTCGGAGTAGAAGCCAAGTCAATGTCCACTACATCCCAGCCCATACCCATCAAGGTACCGACTACTACGTTCTTGACCATCTCACCGGAGATGCGGGCATCACGCCCTACTACAATTTTGTTACTTTTTACAGTACACGTCTTACGAATCAGGGTAGCATAAGCTGAAGTGAACTTCACAATGTCGAGCGGATTCAATCCCTCGCCGGCACCACCGCCAATTGTTCCGCGGATTCCAGAGATAGATTTGATTAGAGTCATAGGTTATAATGATTTTTAAATTTATAGGTTAGTTCCAAATTTGGAATTTAATGTCATAATAATAAGGATATACTTGTTGTATGGCAGTCTGATGCCCCATCTTGGATGGAACAATCAACCTCACATGTGCCCCATCACGTACGTAATTTAAAGCGACTAACCAACCGGCAGGCACAGCAGAAGATTGATAAGTCATCAGCATATATCCTTGTGTGAAAATTCCTGCAATGGATGAAGAAGTTACCGTATATCTGAATTCATCTACAATAGACGGAGAATTCAAATTGCTCAAGTAAGACTTGTTTCCATAAGCATCAGCTATCAGCCCTTGTTCCTCAAAGCGCACCAGAATCAAATCATTCGGTTTAACTGTATCTGCAGGATTCGTCGAACCTTTCTTCACAATCTGCATATACACCCCGCTTACCAGCTGCACATACTCATTCCTGCTTACATCCGTTGTCGAATCTTGCGCATAGAACTCACTTTGAGAAATAACGACAATGCTACTGTCTTTAATAAATGCTTTGATGGCATCTTTTTCTTCCTCAAGCATTTCAGCATAAGTCTTAGAATTATCGCATGCCTGAAAGGCTAAACAAACTGCAAGTAAGGCAAAAAAGAATAAAGTAAGTTTCTTCATTTCTGTTAGTTAGTAATTTCGTACAAAATAGAATGCGGCAAAGATAACAATTCTTTTTTATCCGATGGCATTTTTTATGAATTCTTCTTATTGTTTAAAACCGTCCTACAAGCTGTCCTGCAAGATACGACTTGGCTCCGGATTCTATCTTCACTATTTCCGGAGTACGGATACCCGGTTTCAGTTCTCCATTTATATTGAAAAACACATTACCATTTCCCACTAATGCGGCACCGGCACGGGCCGTCTGCGAAGAGCACACAACTTCTTTCCAGCAATCTTCTACCGTATTGTATATTAATATTTTGTCATTAAAACGATAAAATTCGGGCAACATAGTCATATAGGCTTTTGCCACAGATTTCAAGCTATCCACTGCCCGATTGTCCCCCTCGGCCAACGCCCGCTTCATCTTTTCTTCCCGTTTCAGGGCAGCTAGAAAAATATCTTTATTGACTCCGCCGGTACAGAGCACCAGACTGTCTCCACAGGCTATGCCGACACCACCGCCCAACGAAATTTCCACGGAATCTTTCCCCATAGGAACAGCCACCTGAGTCCATGTTCGTTCCCACGGATGATAAGAATAACCATCTAACGAAAGAGAGGCCGGACGTCCTTCGCCCGCACCGGCAAATCCACCCCATAAATACAAGCGATAATCCTTTCCCTTACGTTGCGCCACACACACCGACTGGGTACGGGGAGCACCCGGAAAGTCGGGCAATCGCGTCCATTCTGCATCCGGGTTGTCCAAATCCAAACAATACAATGCATTGGAAGGTGCTCCATTGACATTTCCTCCTACAATAAAAAGATAATGTTCCAATACTGCCCCTCCCATATTGTCTATCGTACAAGGCAAGGAAGGCAAGGTATCGACCATAGCCGTTGTAGCGTCCTTATCCAAGGAAATGCGAAACACGGAAGACAACGCACCGTTCTGATTCGTTCCACCCGCACAAATCACTCCCTGAGGGGTAGAGACAGACACACCATATGCAGCCTCCACCGGTAATTCTCCTACCTTTTTCCAAACAAGCAGCGAATCGGCCGACCCATCTGCCACATAAATTCCTTGATAGAACCTTTTCTTTCCACCTGCCGAGGCCGGTATTTCCGGAAAATTACAACCTCCTGCCATCAGCAGCCAACCATTATAGGTACCAGCATAACAGGCTGAAACGCCTAATTCAATCCCCATCTCCCCTGCAGGAGCACCTTGCATCTGCCTAACTGTCCAAACAAGTTCCTCTTTTACTTCGGGGGCAATGCATCCTGCCAATACAAGGCATAATATCCAAAACTTCTTCATCAATTTCTTTTTTTTACAAATAATAAAAATCTTTCCACTCTGATTAGGAAACCGGAGCAGAAAGATTTTTCCAACAACAAGAATAGGCAGGTTTACTTAACCAGTTCCTTCAGCTTCACTGTCTGGAAGGTCATATGTGCCACACTACTCTCATATAAGATTCCTACGGTTTCCTTATCCACCATACTCAGACAAGAATACCCCCATCCATGACCTTCATCCAGCAACACCTGATGTTCGGGCAACCATGTCTGTCCGCCATCAAGACTCACCTTAATAGTAATGTTGTTACGATTCTGAGTCGAATTAGGATTCGAGAATATAAGAATATCTTTTTTCAAGACATTATCCTTGGCTTTCACACTAATCAAGCTGGCCATACACACAGGCTCCTTCAAGGCCGTACGAGATGATTCATGCTCTTTCCATGTTTCTCCCAGGTCAGTTGTCGTATATACGGCACGACTCCCCCCCCTATTGTCACGCATATTCAGCATCAATACCCCCGGTTCTACTTCAGCCACCTGTGCTTCAGTGGTATTGGTACGTGCATGGTTATGTATTTTCCAAGTCTTTCCACCGTCTTTGCTATACATGATACCTGCATTGGGAATACGGTCTGCACCGATATACTGAATAGGAAATACCAATGTACCGTCGCTCATGGTAATGCCACGTCCCGGACCTTGCAGCAAGAAATACCAAGATGCATCTTTAACTTGCTCTGTCACATTAATGGGTTCAGACCAGGTCTTTCCGTCATCCGTACTTTTACTCATTACTAACTGTGCCGTGTGGTTCATATCCATTCCCGGATGCGAACTCCACCATGCACGTTGATTGCCCATGCCATGTGTCCAGGCAGCCACAATCCATATCGTATTGGTCTTGGTGTCTACCAGAATAGAGGGGTCTCCAACACCATTCTGTGCAGCAGGCAGTCCTCCTGTTTCACCAAAAGCCAAAGGCAGACGCATCTTTTCCCAAGTCTTTCCACCATCCGTACTGCGGCTGAGTCCTATATCTACATGCTCCTGCAAATCGACGCTGCTGTTATAACGCACATCATAGACACCCAGCAAAGTACCTTTATTAGTTGTCACCAGCCCCGGAATGCGAAATGCCGCCGAGTTGTCATCTCCAGCATGGCGCACTCCTACTCCCATACGGTGCTCGATACCATCAGGAGAAACCATCTTGATAGGAACCTCTTTCCCGTCCAATGTAACAGATGTCAGTTCGGCAGTCACTTTTGTATCCAACGGTGTACCAGGATTCATTTGCAAACTAACCCAGAAGAAATTCACGCCGGGGAAAAGTTTCTGACCGCTCTTCAACAACACTTCATTTTCCGGATTCTCCACTTGTGAATTCTTGATTGAATAAGAAGGATTGGCCGCCAATGTGCCTCCCGGTTTATGACTGGAGATATACTCTACAGGAGCAAAACGTTTCTTACCTCTGTCTTGCAACGCCTCCGTACCTCCATAATAAAGTTTCACTGCCTGAATATCCGAAAGCTTCACTTCCTTGCCGAAATTTAAAACCACATCGTCCAAAGTCTGATTTTCTCCGGCATTCAAGCGGATATAAAACAAAACATTATCTTGTCTTTCAATCAGAATCGGAATACGCGTTTCACGAACAAATATAGAATCGGTAGCATGAATCACCTGAGTGACAGCACCCCACAAAAAGAAAAGAAAAAACAAGTTCAATACTTTTTTCATGATATTAATAGTTTTAAATAATAAAATCCGTTGTCATAACTGCGGCAATATGGCCGGAAACAAATCATTGTCGGTATGTTCACGCAAAACAATATTCACCATTTGTTGCAGAATCTCAGGATGCTGCGCTGCAACATCAGTGTCTTCATAAATATCCTCCGCCAGATTATACAAATATTTTTTCCCTTTTTTATTATCAGCTTCCAGTTACCCATACTAATCTGGTCGGTTTCATGAAATTCCCGATGCAGAAATTCATGTTTTTGCTGACGGGCATCATCTCCCAACAAAGTGGACGCTAAAGATATGCCATCAAAGCAATCCCCTTTTATCTTCTTATTCAAGTATTTTTTGGGAGACCTTCTCTCACCAATCAATTCACAGAAAGTAGGCATCACATCATACAAAGCCAGCACTTACCGGACTACCGGCATAAGCTTGAGTAAAACGCATACCTTCTTGTGCCATTCGATTAAAATGGGGAGTCTGTATATATTTTTGGCCATAACATCCCAAATCCCCATATCCCATGTCATCACACAAAATAAAAACAATATTAGGCTTCAACGATTTATCAGCCGAATATACCCTCAACGTAGCGGAAAGGAAAATAGCACCTATCAGCAAAAAACGGGATTGTTTCATAATATGTTGATTCTATCAAAGGGTCTCTAATAACCAATCCATAATTTAAGAAAATCATTAAAATTCGCGCTTGCAAATATAAGCAATATTTAAATTTACAACAATGCATTAATAAAAATATTTATTTAAAATCCCCGTATTAGACAAACTGTGATATTTATCTAAATACGGGGATAATAATACAGATTACTTACTTTCCAGCTTCAATACCGCTTTTTTCAGTCCTTTGGCAGTGGCCTCAAGCAAGATGCTTCCCGGTTTATCGGTAACAGCCACGATGGCAGTCATCATACCGTTGAATACTTTCATTTTCGGAGTCTGGAAACTTTCCAATGAAGCGGGATTTCCGTTGGCACCTGCACGATAAAAACCGGCTCCTTTTACATTGAAGCGAATCTCATTCTCAGCAAGAGGACAAAGATTACCATCTTTATCTACCACTTTTACGGTGACAAATGACAAATCCTCACCATCTGCACTGAGAACTGTACGATCTGCAACCAGTTCAATATGGTGGGGAGCGCCGGCTGTGTGCATTTCTCTCTCAGCGACCGCTTTTCCATCTTTATCGTAGGCAACAACTTTTACACTGCCCGGTTCATATCTGGTATCCATCCACATCAGACGATAGCGCTGCTGCCGCTTGAAGTTGGCTGTGGAAGTAGAATCTTTACTGTTTTCCACCGTCACAGACAAATCCTTACTGCGCTTACCTTGGCTCTTGCCATTGATAAAGAGCTCTGCCGACGGATAGTTGGTATAGACAAACACCGGAGTCACCTCTCCTTCACGGCCTTCCCAATTCCAATGAGGAAGTATATGCAAGGTTTCCTCGTCGGGATTCCAATGGCTGCGATAGAGGTAGAAACGGTCTTTGGGTAACCCGGCAAGGTCTATGATACCAAAAAGCGAGGAATGGCTGGGCCAGTCGGTATAGTAAGGAGTAGGCTCGCCTAGATAATCGAATCCAGTCCATACAAATTCTCCTATGCACCAGTTATTATCCTCATGCCAAATCCAATCATCTTCCGGTAAATTACTCCAACCGCAATGTTCAACATCGTAGGAAGAAGACTGGTGGTCGGAATATTTCTGCATGGAACGGCGTTCCACAGGAAACTTATACACTCCACGGGAACTAACCGTAGAAGCGGTTTCACTGCCCAAAACAATACATTGGGGAAGTTTTTTGTAATTCTCCAAATACTTATGCGGGCGATAATTAAACCCGGCTACATCCATCGTTGCCGCCATATTATTGTTGACTACGGCATCCGGAGCATCCATACCTTGAGTGACAAGACGTGTGGGGTCTTCACGATGACAAATGTCCTGCAGCATACGCGAAAGTTTCGGACCACGGTTTCCGTTCCACTGGTCGGGAACCTCATTGCCGATACACCACATCATGACACTGGGATTATTACGATAGTGGTGAACCAGATTTACCAAGTCCTTCTCCACCCATTCATCAAATATCTTATGATACCCGTTCTGCACTTTGGCACCTTTCCATTCATCGAAAGACTCTGCCATCACCATCATACCCATCTCGTCACAGGCACGAATCAATTCGGGGGCAGGCATGTTATGGGAAGTACGGATGGCGTTGCAACCCATATCCTTCAATATACGAATCTGACGACGAATACCCGCTTCGTTGGCTATTCCTCCCAGAGGTCCTAAGTCATGGTGGTTACATACCCCTTTGAATTTCGTCACCTTTCCGTTCAGGAAGAAGCCTTTATCAGGAATAAGTTCTATCGTACGGATACCAAAACGGGTCGCATACTCATCTTTCAGAACCTCACCCTCATAAATCTTGGTCTCAGCCGTGTAGAGTACAGGAGCGTCGGGCGACCATAAAGAAGGATTGTAGACCACAAAATTCTGGTTGAAGAAAGTACCATCCAGTTTATCACCCGGTCTGTCGTCCGAAGAGAGCATTTTGCCTTCCGCATTTTTAATTTGGGTTACAATGCGGTAATCAGACACATTTTTACCGACAGGCATCGTCAATTCTGTCTTCACATTGATTCTGGCAAATCCTTCTTCCACTACCGGAGTAGTAACTACAGTGCCCCATACCGGAATATGCGCCTCTTCATTGATGACAAGATGCACATTGCGGTACAATCCCGCTCCCGGATACCAACGGGAAGACTCCGGTTCGTTCTCCAAACGCACGGCAAGCGTGTTCACTTCGTTCTCTTTCAAATAAGGTGTAACATCCATAAAGAAAGAATTATAACCGTAAGGCCAATATCCGGCCTTTTGTCCATTTACATAAACATGCGCATGACTCATGGCACCGTCAAACACCAGAGTCGCCTTTTTGCCTTTTGCAAAAGCAGGAGCCTCAAAATTCAAGCGATACCATCCCACCCCAACAAAAGGTAATCCTCCTGTACGTCCGGCATGTTCCATCGCTTCTTTCTGACCATCCTGGGCAATAGCTACATTTTGCTTGTCATTGTTGATGCTGAAAGGACCATAAATAGCCCAATCGTGCGGCACCGTCACAGACTGCCATTTGATATCATTGTAAGTGCGACTACTGAAATCCTTGCTGTCTTCACGAGTGAACTTCCATCCTTTCTTGAAAGTCTGCACAGTACGTACTTGTGCCTGAAGCAGCAGAGGAACAGCCAACATAAAAATAGCTGCAAGTTTAAAAATTCGGTTCATATCATTTTCATTTATTGTTTTCATTCATTTTATTGTTTTCGCTCATTTCAAACACCAACTCCCCAGCATGCACCAATTCATCGTGAGTGATACGGAAACCATTGTGTTTTACTCCATCCAACTTCACCTCCTTAATGTAATCCGAATTGGAAGACTTGCGAATCACCAGTTTGTCCTCCTTATAATAACGTGAATCCAAACGGAGAGTTACTTTATCGAAAGCCGGTGTCGTAAGGGTATAATCCGGAGTACCGGGACAATCCGGATAGAAACCTATCATGCTAAAAATAGCCCATGCAGACATCGTACCTGTATCATCATTACCCGGGATACCATTTGGCTTATCCGTAAAATAGCGTGCCAACAATTCTTTTACTAGTTTTTGAGTACGCCATTCTTCTCCAGGGAAATAGCTGAAAAGATAAGGATAAGCAATGTCCGGTTCATTAGCAGGATCATACAGTCCTTCATCAAACACTTTCTGAAGTTTGTCCACGAAGTTTTTCCTGCCCCCCATCAGTTTGGCAAGCCCCAACACATCATGAGGCACATAAAATGTATAGTTCCAGGAATTTCCTTCGTGAAAACCCGGACTGGGTGCGAAATTTGCTCCTTCCATGGGATCGAAAGGCGAATAGAACTTTCCATCCGGCAGGATGGGACGAAGCGTACCGAACTCGCGACAATAATAATGCTTATAACCCATAGAGCGTTTGTAAAAAAGCTCCGCATCCTCCTTTTTACCTAATGCCTTTGCTAAACGAGAAAGAGCATAGTCTGCAATATAGTATTCCAACGCATGCGAAACCGAATTGTCATACTGCTCACGCAAAGGAACATAACCCAGTGAATAATAATCATCAGCATCCGGACGCATCAGATTCTCTTTACCGGGTAAAGTAGCCGACTTGTACATCGCCTCATACGCTGTTGCGACATCAAAATCGCGCAAGCCTTTCATCCAAGTATCCACAATTACGGGAATGGAAGGATCGCCTTCCATCGTAAGCGTTTCACGACCATAAAGTTCCCATTTTGGCAACCAACCATGTTCACGATACATATCTATCATGGTACGTACCATATCAAGCTGACGATCGGGGAAGAGCAAAGTCATCAATTGATGAACGTTCCGATAAGTATCCCATAAAGAGAATACGGTATAGCGGTTTCCTCTCACCGTGCGGATTTCGTCACCTTCCATGACCGGATACTGCCCGTTGACGTCTTGCAAAGTATTCGGATGAATCAGAAAATGATACAACGCGGTATAGAACACACGACGTTGCTCCTCCGTTCCACCCTCTACCAGCACCCGGCTGAGGTCATCGTTCCAAGCTTGACGTGCGGCAGTGTGCAGTTCTTCGAAACTTTTTCCCGACTGTTCTGCCTCCAAGTTCTGCCGTGCATTGTCAATGCTCACAAAAGAGACTCCCATACTTACTTCTACCTGTTCGTTACTCTCAGCGTCGAAAGTAAACCATACACCAATGTCATCCCCGCTCATTTCTTTGGTATAATGCGGATAAAGTTTACGAGTCCCCGATGTATTGTCCCATTGAGCCTCCACACCCATCTTACGCATCTGCTTCCAATAGCCCTTCGTTTTTGGAGTTTTATTTATCTTCATTACGAAATAGACCGGAAATACTGCATTGGGATTATAACAGAAAGTTCCCAGTAACTTGCTTCCCTCAATTTCCGTATCACTCACAAAACGGACGGTAGCACCACTTTCATTGGTCAGTCCCTCGCCCAAATTCAGCAAAACATTTCCTTGTCCGGCCGGGAAGGTGAAACGGGTACGACCTGTACGGGAAGTAGCAGTAACCTCAGTCTTTATACCATATTTGGTCAAGTAGTTGGTATAGTAACCGGGAGTAGCCTGTTCGTCTCTATAAGAACTGCCATATTGCAGATAATCCACATTCAACTCACCCGCAGTAGGCATCAACAGCAACGAACCCAATTCGGGGCATCCTACACCACTGAGGTTGACATGCGCATAGCCGGTAAAATAGGTATTCTTATACTCGTATGGGGTAGACCACCAACGACTGTCTTTGTCAATGTTACCGTTCACAGCTCCCATCACATTGAAAGGAACTACCGACATCATTCCTTGCGGACACACTGCGCCCGGGTTAGTAGTGCCATAATTGGTAGTACCCACAAAAGGATTCACATAATCCACCGGTTGTCTGGCACCACCATCCACCACTATCTCGTCAGTAAATATCCACCCGCCAATCTTCTTGTCGGAACGTGCCTGATAGCGGATATAACGGGCGCGTGTCTCTCCTTTCCAGCCGTAATTTTTGAAACAAACGACCGAATCTTTAGACACAATGTTCTTCAGATGCGTCAGTTCCGTAAAATTCACGTTATCAAGCGAAACAGAAATAATAACCTCAGCAGGAAGGAAAATCTCCGGCCCTACCACCTGCATAAAATCTGCACAGACTGACCTGATTTCATCTTCTTCTTCCAAATCAATAGTCACGTCCAGCCGATTGTGCGAAATAAAACCCTGCCATGCACCATCTACGTTAGTCCATCCACCACGAATACCGTCAGTCAACGTTTTTTCTCCCTGCGCTTTATAATACTCACTATAAGGTGCATTATACTTCACCGGTTTGCCAAACGCCAGATGCCGAATCGGATGGAGAGATTCCGGACGGTTGCCAATCTCGTCTTTCAGTTGGAAAGGATGATAACCAGCAGCTTCCAATCGTTCTACCTCGCGCAAGGCACTACGATGAAAATCCAAGTACGATTTACGTTCCGGCATACTCCAAGCAACTTCGGAAAGTGCCAGAATACGGGGATATATCATACTCTCATAATGTTCATCAGTAGGTATATACTCCGCCCACAAATTGGCCTGCACACCATATAGAAGTTTAACATCTTCCTGAGTAAACGAAGCGGGAACAGGATTATACGAATAGACCTTAGACAATGGCAGATAACCGCCTATTGCCTCTGGTTGCGAGTAAGGCGCGTCCTGATAACTGTCAAAATAGCAATATGCCCCCGGAGTCATCACAGCACGATGACCGGATTTTACGGCTTTTAGCCCTCCTTCTTCACCACGCCAAGACATTACGGTGGCATTGGGTGCCAAACCGCCTTCCATAATTTCATCCCACCCCAACAGTTTGCGGCCATGCTTGTTCAGAAATACCTCCATACGGTGAATGAGGTAACTTTGTAATTCATTCAGATTCTTTAATCCCTCATTCTTCATACGCTGTTGGCACTTAGGACAACTTTTCCAAGCCTGTTTGCCAGCTTCGTCACCGCCCACGTGGATATACTCGGAGGGGAAGAGTGCCATCACCTCTGTCAGCACATCTTGCAGAAAAGCAAATGTCTGTTCGTTGCCGACACAAAAATCCGCACTGGCATAAGGCTTTCCCTGACATGAAAGTTCGGGATAAGCCACCAAAGCTTCTTCCGAATGAGCCGGCATTTCAATTTCAGGTATAATGGTGATATGACGTTCTGCTGCATAACGCACCAGTTCACGAATATCCTCCTGGGTATAATAACCGCCATAAGCTTCAGGATCTGTTCCTTCGCAATATTTACGCCCATCGGGAGCATTCCACCACTTCTTCCAGATACTTTCAGGACGCCATGCGGCCAGTTCCGTAAGCCGGGGATATTTCTTGATTTCGATTCTCCACCCGGCGGCATCCGTCAGATGCAGATGCAAGCGATTGATTTTATAATATGCCAAAGCATCTATCTGCTTCATCAAGAACTCCTTGCTACGAAAATGCCGTGAGACATCAATCATCAAGCCACGATAGTCAAAACGGGGCGCATCTTCTATCCGGACGGCAGCCACTTGCCAAAGGTTCTCTCCGGCAGGTTCAGCCAACTGAAGCAAGGTCTGCAAGCCATAAAACAGTCCGGTATCCGTAGCTGAAGAGATAGTAATTCCCCCAATGTTCACATCCAGCACATACCCCTCTTCAGAAGAGACGCCTGACACCGGGCGTTTTTGGAGGAAAATCGTATTTCCTTCGGCGCGGTTCGCCACATATACTTTTCTGTTCAAAAAAGAAGGCTGGGAAGAGAGATAGGCTATCAGCCGTTCTCTCTCCTCTCCTTTCAGATTGGTATAAAATTTGGTGTCTTTGGTGATACAGAACATGCCGTTCTGTTGCTCCACTTGCCGCGGCACAGGAATGACTCTTTGCGCCGACAAACTTCCACAAAAAAGAAGAGCAGTCAACAGAAAGACACTAATTGTTGTTTTTGTAAAATACATATCAAACATGTTTAGCAAATTATACTATTCCGTCCCCCACTTTGTCGGTTGATTGGTCATCACCACTTGCAGGGTACCTCCCTCCATCAGTTGCTGATGGGTAAAATAAGGTTTCGACAACACCGTTCTGTTCAAAACGGCACTCTCAATATACTTGTTTTCCGCTGAGTTGTTTTGAACTACAATTTTAAACTCCTTACCCTGAGGCAAGCGGATTGTAATCGCATCAAACAAAGGACGACCGATGGAATATTCCGGATTACCAGGACAGAGTTGATAAAAACCCATGGCATTTAGCACATACCAAGCAGACATTTGTCCGCAATCTTCATTGCCGGAAAGTCCATTGGGATTGTTGAAATACTGGCTATGAAGCACACTATCCACCAAAGCTTGAGTTTTCCAAGGCTGCCCTACCTTATTATATAGATGCAGAATGTGATGGCTCGGCTCATTTCCATGAGCATACTGCCCTATCAATCCAGATATATCGGCAGAAGTCTGGTCACCTTCCAAAGTCGAGTCGGCAGTGAACAAGGAATCCAATTTGGCGATAAAGCCCTCACGCCCCCCCATTAGTTCTACCAGTCCTTCTACATCTTGCGGCACAAACCATGTCCATTGCCAAGCTGTACCTTCACAATAGTCATCTTCGCGGTGATTACTGGAACGGGGATTGAACGGAGTACGCCATTTTCCTTCCAGATCTTTTCCGCGCATAAAACGCACCCCCGAATCGAAATAATGACGATAGGAGCGACCGAATTCGGCATAACGATGCTGTGTAGCCGTATCGCCCAAGGCCTCTGCCAACCGGCTGATACACCAATCGTTGTACGCATATTCCAATCCTTTCGCCACCGATTCATTCTCTTTATCGCAAGGCACATACCCCAATGTATTCTTATAATATTTAGAAATAGGCATCAAAGCGGCATGTTTCAGGTAATCGGTGGTGGCGATGGGTGCCAGCGTATCATACTCGGCACTACGTAAACAAGCTTCCAAAGCCAACCGAGCATCAAATCCGCGGTCACCTTTCATATACGCATCTACAATAACCGGCACTGCATGGTAACCGATCATCGTACCAGTATAGTTACCAGCCAGTTCCCACATCGGCAAGATACCTCCATCCTGATACTGTTTCAACAAAGCATTGATGAAACGGACATTTTGCTCCGGCTCAATGATAGTGAGCAATGGATGCAGGGCACGGAATGTATCCCACAGGGAGAAAATGGTGTACATAGGCTTATCTGGCTCAGCAGTATGTATCTCACGATCCAAACCACGATACCGTCCGTCGATGTCGGTAAACAGACTTGGAGAAATACCTGTATGATAAAGTGCCGTATAGAACACGGTCTTCTGGTCAACATTCCCCCCCTCAATATCTATCTTACCCAAATACTCGTTCCAGTCACGACGGGCATCAGCCTTCACTCGCTCAAAGTCCCATCCCGGAATCTCTGCCAAATTTTTCTTTGCTCCTTCCCCATCTACCGAAGAAAGTGCCACCTTCACCAGCACCTGTTCATCCTTGTCTGTGGCGAAATGGAGCAATGCCTTCTTCACCGGCAAAACACGCTTTCCGTCCGGCTGAAGAATAGAATCGGTCAGAATATCGCACGTGAAAGGCTTCGAGAATACCGCTTCAAAATAAACATCGTGTCTCCATGCCCAACTGTTAGTATTCTTATACCCCCGCAACGTAGAATCATTCACCAATTCCAGAGAGAGAGCACGGTTGTACTGCCCTTGCAGGGAATAATCCAGGTCTAGAATAAAACCCGCCTCACTGCTTTCAGGAAAAGTATAGCGATGCAATGCTACCCTCGAAGTGGAAGTCAGTTCCGCTTTCACCCCGTATGTCTCCAAGAACACTGAATAGTAACCGGGAGCAGCCACCTCACTTTGATGACAAAACCGGGAAGCATAAGGTAATGTTTGGGCAGGAGAACCGCCCGTTGCGGCAAAAGAAACATCTGAAGAGACCACCTCTTCAGAAAGGACAGTTTGCTGCTTGCCTACAGTGGGCATCAATAGAATCTCACCATAATCGCCACACCCTGTTCCACTGAGATGAAGATGTGAAAAGCCATTGATTACAGTATCCGTATCATAATAGCCCGAACAAGCATCCCAACCGTAAATACGGGTATCAGGTCCCGGTTGTATCATTCCATTGGGAACAACAGCACCGGGGAACGTGTGTCCATGTCCTCCGGTGCCAATAAACGGATTGACGTAATCCGCATAATCCTTCTGTACGGCATTTGTGCCACAACTTGTAAGGAGTGCCCCGAAAGCCACTCCCCACAAGTATTTATCCACTAATTTCATCTTTCTGTTATCATTATTTCTTTTACTCGATTACAATCTCGTCAACAAACAAGAAACCGAAATTACCCTTTCCACCATGCCAAGCAGGAATAGAGCGTTCTGAAAGTCCCAAAACGTGTACATAACGGGTTTTTACGGGCGCAAAAGTCTGTTTATGCTCATACAATCCGTTACGATCTGTCTCCTTCATCTCCGGATACTCTTCAGAAAAGACTCTCGTAAAATTCTCCCCATCATCGGATACTTCAATAGTAATGCCACGCACATCAAACACCCAATCCCCCTTCTCTACACAAGTAGAGAAAGCCACACTGGATATTTCAGTAGGCTGCTGCAAGTCGATAGTCACATCCATATCATTGCGGTAGAAAGCAATCCAACGACCGGTCTTATAGTTACCATTACCTTTCAATCCGTCAGTTAAAGTAGATACGCCTTTAAACTCGTATTGTTTGTTCACCGGCTGGTTAGCCACGATGGATTTGCAAGTAGATTTGCTGAAAACCACTTTCTCTGAAAAGATGCGACTATTGCCCGAAGGGCGTACAGCTACTGCCTGGAGTATACAGTTTTCTTTGATGGAAAGCACACTATCGGCCACCGGAGAAGCGGAAGTGGGCTCCGTCCCGTCCAATGTATAATGAATGGGAGCATCATCAATCGTCTTCATACGTACCTCTACGACACCGGTCTCCGCATTAGCCTGGAAATCGGCAGTTACGTCGAACACATGCTTGGCATAGTTGTAACCCTCGGTCTGATACAGACTGATGAGTTGCGGCAAACGAGTCAGGAAGTTCTGGTAATCCTTCTTGTCAGCCTGGCTCCACTGTATTTCGCAGAGAGCTGCCCAGCGAGGCAATGCCATGTATTGCAACTGCGAGAATGTAGGAATGTATTCAGTCCAATGATTGGCTTGAACACCTACAATATATTTCTGTTCTTCCTGAGTGAGCGAACGAGGCATCGGCTCATAGCTGTAAACGCGTTCCAACGGCAGGTAACCACCAATGGCCATAGGCTCGTTCTCTGTATCCTTAGTCTGATAATAATCAAAGTAGAGATAAGTGTTCGGAGTCATAATCACATCATGATGTTGCTTGGCAGCTTCGATACCTCCACCTTCGCCACGCCAAGACATCACGGTGGCATTCGGCGCCAGACCACCTTCCAATGTTTCGTCCCAACCTATCATCTGGCGACCATGCGCATTCAGAAACTTTTCACCATGATTAATGATAAAGCTTTGCAGATACTCTTCCTTGCTATGCTTATCATCAGACTTGATGCCCAGAGCTTTGATACGCGCCTGGCACTTGGAACAAGATTTCCATTTCACCTTCGGGCATTCATCACCACCGATGTGTATATATTCCGAGGGAAATATATCTATTATTTCTGCCAAAACATCGTCAATGAAAGTCAGCACACTGTCATTTCCTGCGCAAAGCACGTTATCAGACACTCCCCAGATAGTCCACACGTCATACGGACCACCCGTACATCCCAGTTGCGGATAGGCAGCCAATGCAGCCTGCATGTGTCCTGGAAGGTCTATCTCAGGAACTACCGTAATATAACGTTCGGCAGCGTATGCCACAATTTCCCTTGCCTCCTCCTGCGTATAGAATCCTCCATAAGGCTTGCCGTCATATTCACCTGAATTATGGCCAATAACGGTTTCCTTTCGCTGAGAACCGATTTCAGTAAGCAACGGATATTTTTTAATCTCAATACGCCAGCCTTGGTCATCAGTGATGTGCCAATGCAAACGATTCATGTTGTGCAATGCCATCATATCAATGAAACTTTTCACCTCCTCCACTGTAAAGAAGTGACGGCTTACGTCAAAGTGAGCACCACGATAATCGAAACGGGGAGCATCACTAATTTCCACATAAGACAGCACAGGAGTACTGTTTTCCAATACGGGGATAGACTTACGCAACGTCTGAATACCGTAGAAGACACCCGCCTCGCTTGCACCCGAAATCACAACTCCTTCCGCATTTACTTTCAACTGATAAGCTTCCGGTTTTTCAACATCCGAAACCACCTGAAGCAAGATATTCCCCTTACCTTCAGTACCAGTTTCAATCTGATACACCTTACCAGTAGCCTTTTTCAGATAGCCAGCCAAATACTGAGCATTGCGCTGCATAGCCTCATTTCCTTCCGGATAAATAATTTTAACATTGTTATTCAATGCAAACTCACCATTGGCAGCCATCACTATTTCCTGAGGGATAGGAATCACTTGGTAATTCGCTGCTGTTTTCTCACCGGAACATGAACACAACCATCCGGTCATGGCAATCGCCGTTGCCATCTTCAATAGGTTTTTCATCTTGATATTTTTAAAAAATTAATAAGTTTCCCGTATATGCTTCACAAGAATTTCCGGATTTATACCTTTTTTTATTTCCGGAGAGGTAATCATAATTCGGTGTGTCTCTCCCGGCAATAAATCAAAGAAATTATCTGTAAAACGCGCACCTTGATAAGGTATTTGCACAAAAACGTCCTTCGCCAACTTTGAAGCAGACAGTGTCACTTCACACACACCGTCCTCTACGACCTTTATCTTACTTTTCACCATTGTTTGGGGTAAATCCAACTCTTTAGTGGGCGCAAAATAGTGAACATCACGCGCCACTTCCTTTCCATGCTTATCCTTCAAAGACAAGAGCAGATAGCACTCCTTACGCAGCTTTTCATCGGCCCATTCATCTAAATCCTTACCAAATACTTTCACAGAGCTATTGGCAGGAGCCTCCACTTTGACCGACTCCTGCTGTAGTTTCTTGCCGTTGAAATCCATCAACCGCATTTCTAAAGTCATACCTGCCGAATCTTCCAATTTATCAGAAAGCAGATAGACATTCAGATGCCCGTTCTCATGGACAGGATTAACTATCAACGGAGCAAACGCACGTTTCGCCTGGTAATGCAATGCTTTCCAATTACCATAATAATCAATGCCCGACCACGATACGACCGGCCAGCTATCATTCAGCTGCCAATAGAGCGTTCCCATGCAGTATGGGCGGTTGCGACGGTGCGCTTCAAAGCAATAGCGCATCCCTTGCCCTTGCAATACAAGACCGACATAAACAAAATCCTCAAATTTTTCGGGAACGATGAAATCACGTTCCATATAGGTACGTATCAAGTCATTGCCCAACGAACTCTTCTGATGGGCAGTCATTACTTCAGATTCTATCTCATAATCTTCGGGAGAAGCAAAAGTGGCGATGGTCTTCATTTCGGGGAACGACTCGAAACCGAACTCGCTCTGGAAACGTCCGATTTCCGTATCAGACGATTCAAAAGTTTTCTTGCCATACCAGATACCCCAGTTGTGGCTGTCACCGATATTCCAAGAATCAGGGCGTCCCCAATTGGAGAAATAAGGAGAAGTATGAACATAAGAGCGTCCCTCGTCCCACTCCTTCACTTTGGAAGGAAGCAGTTCGCGGAACAGTTTGTCATAGTTGCGGTAAAACTCCTCATATACCTCGGGAGTATAACGGGATTGCCATCCCCAATATTTCAATCCTTCCAATATTTCGTTGTTACCGCACCACATAGCCAAGCAAGCATGATTGCGCAGACGCTTGATATTGTAATCCACCTCCTCGGAAACGCGTTTCAAGAATACCGGATCAGCCGGATAAACGGTGCATCCGAACATGAAATCCTGCCATATCAAGATGCCGTTTTCATCTGCAAGGTCATAAAAGCGATTATCCTCGTAAGTGCCTCCTCCCCATACGCGGATAACATTCATATTAGCTTCTTTGATGTCACGGAACAGGGTAGCATAACGCTCGTCGGTCATGTTAGGCAGTAGAATGTCATTGGGAATAAAGTTGGCACCTTTGGCAAACATGGGGATACCATTCACTTCAAAGTAATAAGATTCACCATGTTCGTCCTTTTCATTCACCAGACGAATCGTACGGAGTCCGATACGATGATGTCCGGAAGCAACCGTCTTTCCCCGGCAGACCACTTGCGCCGTAAAATCATACAGCACTGGTTCTCCCCAGCCATTGGGCATCCAACGCACCGGATTCTTAATCTCTACAGGAATTTTCACATGGTTGATGCCAGGATTCAGCACTACCGACTGTTTGACGGTAAGGGGCTGTCCGTCCTTCAAAGAACAGGACACGATGATTTCGGCTTCCTCTTTTCCCGATGATATACTGTTTATCTCCAGCTCATTGGAAATCTCTGCCTGCCGGTCGGTCAGCGAAAGCTGTTTCACATGATAGTCATCAATAGTAGCCACATCATAGAAACACAACGTGACGGGACGCCAAATGCCGCTGGTTACCATACGGATTCCCCAGTCCCAGCCGTAGCTGTAAGGAGCCTTTCGGGTAAATACACTGAGCTTCTTATCTGAATGGTCATTGTCTGCCGGATAGTCAAATCCGTTCGACGCCCATTGCGGCAATGTCTCCTTGATAGGTGAACGGAAAAAGACATGCAGTTTGTTTTCTCCCTGACGGAGCACCTCTTTCACCGGAACGGAATAACCGACAAACATATTGTCCGACTTCAACAACAATGCACCGTTGAGATAAACGTCCGCATACGTGTCAAGCCCTTCAAAAGTCATCATGGCAGCTTCCCGCGAAAGCTGTTCTTCCGTCACGGTAAACGTAGTCTTGTATTCCCAGTCCTCATTCTCCACCCACTGAATATTCTTCTCATTCGTCCCGAAAAAAGGGTCGGGAAGCAATTGGTGATTCAGCAAATCTTGATGCACAGTTCCCGGTACAGTGGCCGACCTCCATTTATCGGTGCCCGCCTGAGAAAACATCCATCCCTGATTCAACATCAATACTTCGGAAGTATCATTAGCCTGAGCATTCCATAAGCTAAAACAAGCAATAAAAGTGTACAATAGTTTACTTTTCATATTATCGGATAAAAGATTTTACGCAAATATACTATTTATATATTTAAAAGCCACAGTCAATTAATATATTTTTTTAATTTACTTCTTGTATATAATAAAAACGCCACTTTAATCCAACATTTTCCTATCTTTGCTGAGGAAATATCAATCTTAAAGAAAATGCCATGAAAAAAATCATTCTCTATTCTTTGTTTACATTGCTCGCTTTGTATGCTCCGGCCCAGAAACGTATCAAAGTGGCATGTGTGGGAAACAGTATCACGTATGGCTACACACTGCCCGAACGTGAAACACAAGCTTACCCGTCACAATTACAACAAATGTTGGGTGATACCTATCAGGTAGGAAACTTCGGTAAATCAGGAGCTACCCTGCTTAACAAAGGACATCGCCCCTATATGCAGCAAGAAGAGTATCGACAAGCGATGGAATTTGCCGGCGACATTGTAGTAATTCATCTAGGCATCAACGATACCGACCCTCGTGACTGGCCCCATTATCAAGATGAATTTATCCGCGACTATCTAGCACTGATTGATAGTTTCCGCACCGTCCGTCCAGGCTGCAAAATCATCATTGCCAAACTGACCCCCATTGCTGACCGCCATCCACGGTTCGAATCCGGCACACGCGACTGGCACGGAGAAATCCAGCAGGCGATAGAAACCGTTGCTCGCGTAGCCGACGTACAACTGATGGATTTCGAGCAACCGCTCTACCCCTATCCTTTCCTCTTACCCGATGCCATCCATCCCAACCCCGAAGGTGCCAAGATTCTGGCACAAACCGTCTATTCTGCCATTACAGGCGACTATGGAGGTCTGCAAATGCCTATCACTTATACAAATGGAATGGTTCTGCAACGCGACCGTCCCTTGTTAATCAAAGGAAAAGCAAACGCCCATAGTAAAATAAAAGTAAAAATAGCCGGGCAGAAGAAAACAACCGAAACCAACAGCCAAGGATGCTGGCAGGTGACATTGGCTCCCCTAGCAGCCGGAGGGCCACACACCTTGAGCATCACAGACGGAAAAACCTCCTTATTATATAAGGACGTATTGGCAGGCGAAGTATGGCTTTGCTCAGGACAGTCCAATATGGAATTCATGCTGAAAGCCACCACTACTGCCGCAGAGGATGTCCCTGCCGCAACCGATGACCAGCTACGCCTATTCGACATGAAAGGCCGATGGCTGACATACGCCGTAGAATGGCCGGTGTCCGTACTCGACTCACTGAACCACCTGCAATACTACAAACATGCCCAATGGGAAAACGCCACTCCAGAAACAGCCCGTGACTTCTCTGCCATAGCCTTCTACTTCGGGAAAATGTTACGTGACAGCCTGCAAGTACCGGTCGGATTGATTTGCAATGCCGTAGGAGGTTCGCCCACCGAAGCATGGATAGAACGCAGCACGTTGGAATACCGGTTCCCTGCCATACTGAAACAATGGACTGGCAATGATTTTATCCAGGACTGGGTACGTGGCCGCGCTGCATTGAACATCAAAAAATCCAGCTACAAAGAGCAACGCCATCCCTACGAACCCTGCTACCTCTATGAGGCAGGCATCCGCCCCTTGGAAAGTTTCCCCATAAAAGGCGTCATCTGGTACCAAGGAGAGTCAAACGCACATAATTTCACCACACACGAAAAGCTGTTCCATCTACTTGTAGATAGTTGGCGCAAGAATTGGAACGACAAGCAACTACCTTTCTACTATGTACAACTTTCCAGCATAGACCGCCCTTCATGGCCATGGTTCCGCGATAGCCAGCGGAGAATGATGAATACCATCCCTGCAACAGGCATGGCTGTTTCCAGCGATCTCGGAGATTCGTTGGATGTGCATCCGCGCAACAAAAAGCCTATCGGTGACCGACTGGGACGCTGGGCATTGAACCGCACCTACAACCATACGCAAGTAGTGCCCTCAGGACCTATGTTCCGCAACGTGGAGTTCCGTAATGGTGCAGCATATCTGACATTCGACTATGGTGAAGGATTGCACAGTGCCGACGGTCAGCCTCTGCACACTTTTGAGGTGGCAGAAATTGACGGATTGTTTGAACCCGCCGTTGCCGAGGTAGAAGGAAACCACCTGAAGGTCTATAATAAAAACATCAAGAATCCACGCTACGTGCGCTATGGCTGGCAACCATTTACTCGCGCCAATCTGGTGAACGAAACAGGATTACCGGCTTCTACGTTCCGGACAGAATAGTATATTTATCCCTTTCCGCATCAATAAAGAAAAAGGCTACACTCTCCACACAAAAGGGGGTAGCCTTTTTTCTACCACTGGTATCAAACATTTATAAGCCATCAATTTTTGGGAACAAAAGAGACTCTCTGGCATATATCGACCTTGGTAAAAAGCAACAGGAAAAATATATGATTAACGTGAGTTCGAAATAATACTGGGTGATTCACCCGGCTGACCACTGGTGTCAACTACACGAAGCCCAGTAACTGAACCTTGTAAAGATTGTCCAACATTACTGAAAGCAGCATTTTCCAACACTTTGTTGCCCATTTTCGAGATAGCAGTTGTCAACGCAACACGTTTTTGCGAGTCCCCATAACCTACTACCACCACTTCCTCCAGTAATTCAGAATCCTCCTGCAAACTAATGTTAAGTAGTTTTTCATTCCAAACCTGTTCTACCGTTTTGTAACCCACAAATGAAATTTGGATAATGTCGCCTTCTTTCACACCGGACAAAGAGAAATTACCATCGATGTCGGTAATCACACCATTGGTACTTCCTTTTACTACTACCGAGGCACCGATAACAGGACCGAATGCATCATTTACCACACCTTTACAAACACTGCTCTGTCGCGTGGCATACACCCTGCTACATCAGGGTTTGCAGCATAAACCGCTCCTGTTGAGCCTCCCAACAAAAGCAGCATCATGCTGACTGTTCTGAATTGTCTAAACATAATAATGCAATTTAAGGTTCATAATAGGGTCTATAACCCGTTTTACCTATTCATTATTAACTCAGTTATTAATATTAAACCTAAGTACTTCCAGAACTAAAATCAACTTTACCACCAAGCTTTTCTTAGAGACAGAGTGAGAGGTTGATAATCTGGCAAATTATCAGTGTACTATAGGGTTAGCAAATTGTAGCGTCAATGTATTTGCGAAATATTCATTCAATAATTTAATAGGGAGCCGTCATTTTGTTAAAAACAGTACTTACATCATTATATTTAGAATAGTTTGAGGATTGTTTTCTTTTTGATAATAAAGATAAGATTACCAAACTATTTACTTAAAAAAATATTAACCTCTATTGCAATAGTCTTTTTTGTATAACGAGCAAGTTATTTCCCTCTAAAAACAAAAAAGCATATGGTTAATAAAAAATATTTTTATTAACTAAGCAGTGTTATTAAAATTGTTATTATATTTGCGGCAAATATCAAATACTTCTTTAAATATATAGTTCTGGAAGTACTATGCTTACTTTAATGATATGAATATTTGATATAAGGTCATTTGCAAACTGGTTATTTATATATAAACCTTAAATTACATTATTATGTTTAGACAATTCAGAACAGTCAGCATGATGCTGCTTTTGTTGGGAGGCTCAACAGGAGCGGTTTATGCTGCAAACCCTGATGTAGCAGGGATGTATGACACACAACAGAGCAGTGTTTGCAAAGGTGTGGTAAATGATGCATTCGGTCCTGTTATCGGTGCCTCGGTAGTAGTAAAAGGAAGTACCAATGGTGTGATTACCGACATCGATGGTAATTTCTCTTTGTCCGGTGTGAAAGAAGGCGACATTATCCAAATTTCATTTGTGGGTTACAAAACGGTAGAACAAGCCTGGAACGGAAAACCATTGAACATCACGATGAAGGAAGACGCAGAAATGCTGGAAGAGGTTGTTGTTACTGCCTATGGTGGAAAAACGCTCCGTTCCAAGGTTACCAATTCAATTTCCAAAGTAGATAAAGAAGTGCTAGCAAGCGGTCTCCACTCCAACCCTGCCCAAGCATTATCCGGTGCAGTATCGGGCTTGCAGGTTCGTCAGACTTCCGGTGACCCGAGTGCTACACCTACCTTGATTCTGCGTGGTGGTACAAGTCTGGACGGTTCGGGCTCTCCTTTGGTCATCATTGACGGTGCACAACGTGAGTTGAGTGACATCAACCCTTCTGACATCGAGTCCATGGAAGTAATGAAAGACGCAGGTGCTACCGCCATCTATGGTGCCCGTGCCGCCAACGGTGTGATTCTTGTAACCACCAAACGCGGTAAGGACGGTGTGAGCAACATCGGTGTGAAAGCTAAATTCGGTTTGAATTACTTCAACAACAACTACAACTTTTTAGGTGCAGAAGAGTACATCTATTGGATGCGTAAGTCATATCAGAATGCCTCCCAGATATATAAGAAGTCAGACGGTTCGTGGGCTGGCTGGACCAATCTGAGCAGTTTGAGCGGTGCGCAGCCTTACGGTACGGGTAACATCTATTTCAATGCTGACGGCACTGTAGCCGATGGCAACAAAGTAAGCAATGCCAACTGGAGTGTCATGAAATACAGTGATGACCTAGCATTCTTGCTCAACAAGGGTTGGAAAACCATGATAGACCCTGTGTATGGCGACAAACTTATCTTCAAGGAATTCATGCTGGAAGACACAAATGTCAACTCTCCGGCATTCAGCCAAGATTACACGGTTGATTTCACAGGAGGTAACGAGAAAGGTACGTACTATGCCTCGATAGGTTTCAACAATTCGGAAGGCAATGCTACCAACAACTGGTACAAGCGTTTCACCTTCACCTTCAATGCGGACTACAAAATCAAATCTTGGCTGACCTCCAATTCTTCATTGAACTATTCGCACAACACGTGGGACGGTCTGGTAGGCAATGCCGATGCAGCCAGCTATTTCAGCCGGGTGTTCTCTTTGCCTCCCACCTTCCGTGGCAAGAATGAGGACGGCGAATGGTTGATTGGTGTGCGCGGAACGGGCGATGCCAACGTGCTGGCCTACAAGGATGCCCTGCACAGAGACAACAATACCGACAAATACACCATGACACAAGCCTTTACGGCACATTTGATGAAAGATTTGGACTTGAAGTTCAGCGGAAGTTGGTACTACGAGGACCGCAAGTACGAATACTTCAACTCCGACTATATGACCGGTGTAAACAATTGGAATAGAGACCACTATACGTATGACGATTACAACCGGAAGTTGAACCAAACTTACAACGTCATCGCCACCTACAACCGGAACTTCAGAAAGCACGATGTCAATGCGATGCTCGGTTTCGAGTATTTCATCGCGCAGGAAAAGGGATTCAATGCATACGGTTACGGAGCACCTACAGGCGATTTTCAGGATTTGAACCTGACAGATCCCGAAAGACGCTACATGGATTCATGGCACTACGAAAACCGCATCATGTCGTTCTTCGGCAAAGTGGACTATTCTTTCAATGAAAAATATCTTATATCTGCCGTACTCCGCCGCGACGGTTACTCCCGTCTGAACAAGGATGCCCGCTGGGGTGTCTTCCCAGGTATTTCCGCCGGTTGGATTATCGGTAAAGAAAACTTTATGGAGGGGTTGCGGGACATCATCTCCTTCGCTAAAATCCGTGCAAGCTACGGATCAAACGGTAACGTGGATACCAAATATATCGGTGATTATACCGTGCAGGGTTCTTATGGAAGTGTCGGCAAATACAACGGTGGAGGTACTAACAGCCTGACCGGGCTGCCGAACCCAAACCTAACCTGGGAAAAATCTTATACCTTCGAAGTAGGTGCAGACCTCAGTTTCCTGAACAACCGCTACAACGCAAATGTCACGTTCTACAACCGCCGCACGAAAGACAAGCTGGCTTACATCACGTTGCCTTCGCACTCGGGTATCAGTAGCTACCTGACCAACAATGGCGAAATCCAGAACATTGGTGTCGAAATCGAGCTCAATGCCAAAGTGTTCGAAACGAAAGATTGGAAATGGAACATTGGCGCCAACATCGCCTATAACAAAAACAAGGTCATCTCCTTGCCCAACAACGGTCTGGACAGAAACATGCAGAATGCCTTTGAAGTATACACGGGAAAGAAATCGGCAAACGGCTCATGGGAAAAAATATGGGTAGGTGGCTATCAGGAAGGACAGGAACCGGGTGCCATTTATGGTTTCAAGGCAGAAGGCATTTACCAAAGCTACGATGATATACCAGGTAACTTGAAAGACATCTCTACCGGTAACAACGGTTCAAGCAACAAGACTCTCTACGGTCCCGAAGCATGGGCAAAGCTGAGCGATGCCGAAAAAGCGAACGGCCTACCTATCCAACCGGGCGACGTGAAGTGGAAAGACGTAAACGGAGACGGTGTGATAGACAATTATGACAAGGTGAAACTGGGCAATACCGTTCCTCACTGGACCGGTGGTATTAACACCAACGTGTCTTGGAAAGGACTGACCTTTACCGCACGATTCGACTTCGCGTTGGGTCATAAGATATTCGACTCGAAGACCCCGTGGATTATGGGTAACATGCAAGGTACTTACAATACCATCGACCTGGTGAGCAACACATGGTCTGAAGACAACAAGGGTGCCAGATATCCTACGTATGTATTTGCCGATCAAAATGGAAAACGCAACTATGCCCGCGACAACAACAGCCTGTTCGTTGATAACGCAAGCTACCTGTCTATCCGGGAACTCAGCCTGAGCTACAGCCTGCCGAAATCCTGGATACAGAAAGTGAAAATGGAAAGAGTAGATTTGAACATCACTGCCCAGAACTTAGGCTACATCACCGGAGCCAAATATGTGGCATCTCCTGAATATGGTGCAAACGGCTGGGGAGGATACCCGTTGCCAACAAATCTCGTGTTTGGCGTAAATGTAACATTCTAAACTATTAAAAAACAACAGAATTATGAAGAAATTTATATACGGCATCGCCGGTGCATTATTATTCGGCATGTACAGTTGCGATACCTTAGACTTGAGTCCGGAAGACTATGCGGCTGCCGGCAATTATTGGAAAAATCCAGAACAAGTAAGCACCTACATGAACGGCCTGCATGCTTACCTTAGAGATGATTATTCTTCACCGTTGGTGTTGGGTGAATTGAGAGGCGGAACCATGCGTGAAGGAACTTCTTCCATCAATACATCTTTGAATTCATCTTCCATCATCCGCAACGACTTGCGTACCACCAGCACAGGTATAAGCAATTGGAACAATTATTATGAAAATATTCTGCAAGTGAACCACTTCATCGAGCAAGTGAGAGACGAGTGCGCGTTCCTGAGTGAATCGGCACGCAATACTTTCTTGGGACAAGCTTATGGTATGCGCGCCTACTATTACTTCATGCTGTACAGAACGTATGGTGCCGTGCCCTTGGAAAAAGATATCAAGATATTAGATGGAAAGATTGACGCTGTAAGTTTGTACATGAAACGCTCTTCGGCTGAAGATGTGCTTGCGTTTATCAAGAAAGACATCAACGATTCTGAAACTGCTTTCGGATCAACAACTTCTTTCGACAAATATTATTGGTCGAAGTACGCCACTTTGTTCCTGAAAGCGCAGATTTATCTGTGGTCGGCAAAGGTGACTACCAATGATGACGAAAAACCTCATACAGCTACCGGAACATCGGATTTGGAGATAGCCCAAAAAGCTTTGAACGAAATCATCGGCAGCAACAAGTTTTCCTTGATGAAGAACTATGCCGATATCTTCGATTATGGCAAAAAAGCCAATAACACAGAGTCTATTTTATCCATGTATTTCGACCGTGGTGAAACGACTCACTGGGGAAGCAGCTTTTTATATACTCCGTCTATCGTAGTGGGTTCTTACTATAATCCCGATGGTACCGTCATGCAGGACGTACTTCAGTTGAACACTGCCGGTATCGTAAGATATGAGTGGAAATCTGCTTTCATCAAGTCGTTCGACCAGACTGACAGCCGCCGTGCCGCTACTTTCCTGGAATACTATCAGGACAAGGAACTGACAAAACACGGTTCAAGCATGCTGAAATTGGTGGGTCACGTAGCCGATGGCATCCGCTATTTCGACAATGACATTGTTATGATGAGATATGCAGATGTACTGCTGATGATGGCCGAAGTGGAAAACGGTCTTGGCAAACCGTGTGCTTCTTACATCAACGAGGTGCGCAAACGCGCCTATGGTGAGAACTATACGGAGGACGTGACCTACACAGACGGCACCTATGCCGAAAATGAATTGGCTATTTTGAAAGAACGCGACAAGGAGTTTGCCGGTGAAGGTACACGTTGGTTCGACTTGGTACGTATGCACGATGCTGCCAAGAAGCCTTTGGCATTCTCAGTTGCCGTGGCTTATCTGGAGCCCGGAGAAGAGGCTGCTGCAGTGTTAAGTAACACGGAAGAATATAAGTTACTGTGGCCTATTAATATTGGTGTCATGACAGCCGATCCGGAAATCAAACAGACCTGGGGATATAATCAAGCAGAGAATATCGAAGATTGACGATACTAGCCTTATTTATATATATATCAATCACTTTATGCCCGGGACTAAACACCCGGGCTATTGTGTTTTATATGGAGACGTAGCTTTATATCCATAAATTTGAAAAATTGTACAGAATATTAAGAAAAAGTCCTATCTTTGTTGTATCAATTTACCTAAAGAGTATATTGAAGTTCACCCATTTATTATACAAAAAACATCTATTTATGCCATGAAAAATGTATTTCCTTTTCTACTCAGCCTATTATATTGCCTGATATTTTCTCTTGCTATGCAAGCAGACAGCAGCCACCTGCTGCCCTATCCTCAGAAATTTGTACCTTCCGGAAAAGAATTCAATGCAAACATAGTGAGAATTTCGAGCCCTGTACTTCAAAACGAATGGGAAGCCTTCGTCAAAGAACGTGGTGGCAAAGTCAAAGAGCAAGCAAACACGCTCATCGAAGTGAAACTAGTTGCAGCAATTGAAAGTGCCGCCTTGAATCAAGAAGAGGCATACCGACTGATAGTGGCTCCGAACAAAATTACCGTAGAGGCAGTGACAGAACGGGGGGTATATTGGGCCATGCAGACGCTTGCGCAACTGCAACATTCAAGGAAAAAAGGACTTAGTTTTGAAGGATGCACCATTACCGACTGGCCCTCTTTCCGCATCCGGGGCTTTTTACACGACGTAGGACGGCGATACATGTCCATGCAGGAATTGAAGAAGGAGATTGCCCTTCTGTCGAAGTTCAAAATCAACGTATTCCACTGGCACCTGACGGAAAACCAGTCCTGGCGTCTGCAAAGCAGAATATTTCCGATGCTGAATGACAGTGTAAACACCACCCGCATGCCGGGACAATATTATACCTTGGAAGAAGCACGGGAACTGGTAGATTTCTGTAAAGCACATCAAGTGTTACTGCTTCCCGAAATCGATATGCCGGGACATAGCGAAGCTTTTGTACGCACCTTCCGCCACGACATGCAAAGTCCCGAAGGCATGAAGATATTAAAACTACTATTAGATGAAGTTTGCGAAACATTTGATGTTCCTTATTTGCATATTGGCACGGATGAGGTTCGATTCACCAATCCTCACTTTGTACCCGAAATGGTATCTTATGTTCGCTCTAAAGGAAAAAAAGTAATTTCCTGGAATCCGGGATGGAAGTATCAGCCGGGCGACATAGACATGACCCATCTGTGGAGCTACCGGGGCAAGGCACAGAAAGGCATTCCTGCCATCGATTCCCGCTTCCATTACCTGAACCATTTCGATACTTTCGGAGATGTCGTAGCCCTCTACAACAGCCGCATCTACAACGAAGAGCAGGGAAGCCATGATGTGGCCGGTGCCATCCTCGCCATCTGGAACGACCGTTATGTGGCCGACGAGCAGAATGTGATACTGGAAAACAATTTCTACCCCAACATGCTAGCGATGGCCGAACGAGCGTGGCGCGGAGGAGGCACAGAATATTTCGACAAGCATGGTACCATCCTTCCTCAAGAAGACTCGGAAGAATTCAAGGCATTTGCCGATTTTGAACGCAGGATGTTGTGGCACAAGGAATACACCTTTCAAAGCGAACCCTTCGCCTACGTCAGACAGACGAACGTAAAATGGAACATTACCGACGCTTTTCCAAACGAAGGCGATTTGACTCGTTCCTTCCCACCCGAACAGGAAGAGTGGAAAGATGCCTATCAGTACGAAGGCAAGACGTATGGTGTACGTCCGGCCACCGGTGCAGGCATCTATCTGCGTCATGTGTGGGGAACATTGGTCCCAACCTATTATAAGAATCCGCAGGAGAACCATACTGCATACGCCTACACTTGGGTCTACTCTCCACGCGAACAGCAAGTAGGATTATGGGCCGAAACCCAGAACTACTCGCGTTCGGAACCGGACCTACCGCCTCCCGCAGGCAAATGGGACTACCGGGAAAGCCGTATCTGGATAAACGGTGAGGAGATTGCTCCTCCTGTCTGGACGGCTACCCACCGGAAAAAAAGTAATGAAACGGTGCTGGGCAATGAAAATTGCGTATCGCGTCCACCCATCCCCGTGCACTTGCAGAAAGGCTGGAACAAGGTACTGTTGAAACTACCTGTCGGAAAATTCACTACCCCCGAAGTGCGACTGGTGAAATGGATGTTTACAGCGGTATTCGTGACTCCCGACGGAGAGAAAGCCGTAGAAGAACTCATTTATTCGCCTGAAAAGAAATTAACGAATAAGAAACTGTTTTAATTTCCCTTCAGTTTTCTCTTTCTTCTGAGGAAACTTGAAAAAAGAAAATCAAAACAGTTTCTAAATAAAACACTCAATCGATATGACCATGAAAAAAAGATATGCCCTATTGTTGCTTCTCCTTATAGGCAGTTTGCATACACAGGCTCAAATTAAATGGAGCAATCCTCTAGATCAGCCCTTTCCGGTCATTCGTGGCAGAGCATGGCATAATGAGCAACAAGGAACTTACGCCCGTCTACCCCTGAAAGCGAAAAACTTGGTAAACAAAGCGGTCTGGAACTTGTCCCAACAGAGTGCCGGTCTATCCATAGCTTTTTACAGCAATTCACCGGAAATAAAAATAAAATACACGGTAACTGGAGGACGAAGTATGGCCCACATGCCTGCTACAGGCGTTTCGGGCGTTGACCTTTATGCCACAGACAGAAACGGTGGAAGCCGCTGGTGTGCCGCCAAATACTCTTTGGGCGACACCCTCGTTTATACCTATGACGGACTTACTTACGAAGACGCTTCGAACAAGGGCTACGAATATACATTATTTCTACCTCTTTACAATTCGGTTTCTTTTCTTGAAATCGGAGTAAAAGACAACGCTTCCATCAGTTTCATTCCCGTCTCTGAAGAGAAGCCTTTAGTAGTATACGGCACATCCATCGCCCAAGGCGCTTGTGCCTCGCGCCCAGGCATGGCTTGGATAAACATCATAAACAGAACCATGGAACATCCAGTTGTCAATTTAGGCTTTTCTGGAAGTGGCAAACTCGAGAAAGAACTCTTCGAGCTATTGGCAGAAACGGATGCAAAGCTCTACATCATAGACTGTATGCCTAACATGATTTCTCCCGCTGATACTGCTGTTATCGCAGAACGCATCCTGACAGGAATAAAAACACTCCGTACCCGTAACCAAGCCCCTGTTTTGTTAGTAGAACACAGCGGCTACATGAATGAATATACATCAGACCGCGCAGAAGCATCCTACAGAGCGTCAAATCGCCAACTACGGAAAGCATACAACACGCTGATGCAGCAAGAACCCGACATCTACTACCTGACAAAGGAAGAAATCGGCCTGTCAATGGATGCCATGGTCGAAGGGGTACATCCCAGTGACCTGGGTATGCAACAATACGCTGATAGCTATGTAAAGAAAATCCGTGAAATTTTGAAAGAAGAAACAGGAACAGAATCGACCTGCATTCCTTGTAAACAGCAAAGAGACCCTTATGACTGGCAGGCAAGGCACGAACAGATTTTGAAATTAAACCGTACTGATTCTCCAGAAGCAGTCATTATCGGCAATTCGATAGTCCATTATTGGGCAGGCGAACCGCTTGCCCACCAGCAACGGGGCAAACATGCTTGGAGTCGTCTGTTCAAAGGAACGAAGGTGCATAACCTGGGCTTCGGTTGGGACAAGATTGAGAACGTGCTTTGGCGTATCTATCATGGAGAGTTGGATGGCTACGAGGCAAAAAATATTTTCATGCTGATAGGAACCAATAACTTGCAGTTCAATACAGACCACGAAATCATAGAAGGAATTGTATTCACCGCAAAAGCCATACGTGAAAGACAACCCTCTGCCAAGCTGCATGTGATTGGAATCCTGCCAAGAAAAGGGCAAGAGCAACGAATTGCCCACATCAATACCGAATTGCAGCAAGAATTGGTAAAAAGTAATGCTATTTATATAGACCTTACCCCTTTCCTTACTAAGAGAGACGGACGAATAGATGAATCTTTGTTTGGCGACGGACTGCATCCGAATGAAAAAGGGTATAAAAAAATAGCCGAAGCTCTTTTGAAAGAACGGATGTTATAGAATTACCTGTAGTATGCCTGGTAATGGCACATCAAGCAAATATGCAACAAGGCAGGCTATCCCATTTTTTATGAAAACAGCCTGCCTTGTTATGAAACAAAAAAACATCAAAGCTTTACTTTAGCAATCAGCTTACGTATCTTTCCCTCACCGATAACCGGAGCATGGGGATCCTCAGGATAGACAATCGCAAACTGCCCAGGAAGCAAATCAACGAAAGTGGTTGGTACATCCGAATAGAGTGCACAATCTCCCTCTTCCTCGTAAGGTTTGATTTCGGTTTCCAAATCCTCGATAGCCTTCCAGCCTATTCTCTCCTTGCCCTCGAGCAAGATATGCACATCAATATAAGCACGATGCAACTCAAGCACCTGCTTCTCGGCTGCTACACCTTCCGGATTCACATTGTTAATGAACAAATCATCCCCTTTTATCTCGATGCGACCTAATTCGGCATGCAACAAGTCGTGCGACTTGACATAATCGAAAAGAGTCTTGAACAACGGGTGGAGGGACTCCACCCGTTGACTGTTTTGCAAATTAGATACAATCATACCAGTTATTCCATTATTCCAAATTATCAGTTCTCGGGCGTAAGAAATAGAGCTGAAGAGCCAATGCTACCAATACAACTCCACTCAACATAGCAAATCCCATACCCAAATTACCACCATCGGTCCAGCGTCCCAACAAGTGGGTAACGGCAGCACCGGCAAACACACCCGTCATATTCATGATACCGTATGCCGTTCCGCGGTGTTTAGCCGAAACAAACTGGCAAAGTATAGGCATATTGTTGGCATCAAAGATACCATAACCCACACCGAACAGCAATCCGGCTCCTACTACACTCACAAAGCTGTGCCCCATACCGAGCAGCAACAGTGAAGGAACAGTCATTCCCAAGCCAATAGCACCTGTATAGACACGTCCGCGGATATTCTTCTGTACCCAACGGTCGGACATCACACCACCAACCAATACTCCCACAAAGGAAGAAACGGCAATAGTAATCGTAGAAATAGGTCCTGCTTCAGCCATTGGTATATTCAGGCTCTCTGCAAACAAAGTAGGCAACCAATTCTTGGTAGCCCATCCCGGAAGACTGGGAGCTGCAAAATAAAACAATATGACCCAAAATGCCCAATTAGATAACACTACAGACAAACCGCCCAACAACGAAGTCTTCTTTCCGTTCACAGCAGGTTGCAGCTTGGCAATCTTTATACGTTCAGGATTCTCATGCAAGAACAGCAACAATACAAAGGAATAGATTATTCCGATAATACCGAACCAATGAAACGCTGTATGCCAAGAAAAAGCAGCCGCCACCGTGGCACCGAAACCACCAATGGCCTGTCCTACATAAAGACCGGTCATGTGAATACCGATAGCCAAAGAGCGGGACTTATCCTGATGCCAATCGGCAATCAACGACAGAGCAGAAGGGATATAGAGCGCTTCGCTGATACCCATAAAAGCACGAAGCCAATACAATTCCTGAAAAGAATCGGCATAACCCATCATGTAGGTAACCGCCGACCAGACAAACAGACTGCCGACTACCAACCATTTACGGCTCACGCGATCGGCCACCATCCCTGCCACCGGACTCATAAATCCGTAAATCCACAAGAACACTGCCATCAATGCACCGAAAGCTTCTGCCTTACCCAATTCCACAATATCTACTTTCATAGCCTCCTGCATGGTGGAAAGCATCTGCCGATCCATATAGTTAAGCAGAGCCACCACCCACAAAAGAGCTACCACTATCCAAGGATAGCTTTTTGAATTTTTCATTGTACTATATTTTAATTAAGGTCTTATCATTTTGAAAGTAATTCATTACACAACATACAACCCTTTATCATCATACGGGGGATATGGAAAGGGCCTTTGAATATATTTCCTTTAGCAGGCTGTGCCACAGTACCGTCACGATGAAGATAACCATACCATTCACCGTACTCCTTGTCGGGGAAGCAGGCATACGTCCAGTCACTGATTTGCTTGTGCATCTCCAGATACTTTTCGTCTGCAGTAGCCTGATAAGCATAAAGGGTGGCAATGATGGCTTCGGTCTGCGGCCACCAGAATTTCATGTCCTGCGAATAATCCTGGCAGGGCAGGTTTCGGCAATCGCGGAAGTTAATGATTCCGCCAAATTCCTTATCCCATCCCCACTCCCACGACCAGTCAAGTATAGTGACGGCAAGCTCCACTAACTTTTTGTCCCAGTTGCGGTATTTTGCTTCTTCCAGAAGGAACCAAGAAGTCTCGATACAATGTCCCGGATTGATGGCACGACCGTTGCATGTATCGATAAACTCTCCATTCGGCCCTACCATTTCGAGCAAAGCTTTGAATTCGGGGTGAATGAAATACTTGCTTAATAGCATTATAGAATCATCTATCTGGCTGCTCAACACCGGATCATCAATAGCAACACGAATGCGCGAAGCCGTATTGATGAGAATCATCGTAATGGAATGCCCCTGTGCCTCCAGCGCTTTCAGGTACTTCGGTTCCAAGATGCCCGGGGTGGCAACAAAATGCCGTATGCGCTTGAAAAGAGCAAGTGCTTTTTCTGCATAGCTGCAATCACCGGATGCTATGGCATATTCCGACATAGCTATGGCAGCAAAGCATTCGGAAAAGACATAACGTCGCTTGCGAAGCGGAGTGCCGTCTTCCTTCACTTCAAAATACATACGACCATCTTCGTCGAAACAATATTTTTCGATAAAGTCTATGCAACTTTTGGAAGCCGCCAGCCATTCGGCATTCTTCTCGACATTATTATATGCAAAAGCAGCAATAAAGCCGAAACGCCCCTGAAACCAAACGGACTTAGTAGTATCAATCAGCGAACCATCCCGATTGATACACGTATAAACTCCACCATGTTTGCTGTCTAACCCATGTTTCAACCAAAAAGGCATAATATTACCTATCAGATCTTGCCGATAGGAATCAGCCCACATCTGCAAATAGTGTGTTGTCGAGTCCATAATTATCAGAATTTATTACAATGTTCAAAAAAGTGAATTGCTTCCAACTCGGCTTTCATACGCAATTCCTCTTCGTCAGTCATATTTTGGAACGGAGTACGATTCTTGCCCAAATCCAAGCCTATCAGTTTCATGATGCGCTTGCCACCCACGATATTGCCGCGGAAATGGCATATCACGTTAATGACTTCCTGAGAGAAGTTCTGCAGTTGGCGTGCTTTTTCCAAATCACCCGCTTTCCACGCATCAATGATGCCAACCAGGTTTACTCCATTATAATTGGTAGTACCGCCAATACCGCCTTGTGCTCCCCCCATGGCAAGGCAAGGAAGAATCGTTTCGTCTTGTCCATGCAGCATATCATACTTACCGTTCTTGTACAGACGGCATTGATTATATTCATACATGCTCTCAAAGGTGTATTTTATTCCGGCAAAATTGGGAATACGACCATCTACAGCTTCCAGAAATGCTACCATCGAAAGGAAAGCACCGTTGAATGCCGGAATATGATAATAATAGAAAGGAAGATTGGGAGCACCGCAAGCTATCTCTTCGCAATATTTCACCAACTCTTCTACACGACCTACTTTGGGGAAAGGAGGTGCCATAGCTCCAATGCCCCATGCACCAATCTTCTGTGCATGCTCGGCAAGCTTACGGCTGGACTTCACACAACAGCTACCTACATGTACGATTACCTTAAAGCCTTCCGGAGCCACTTCTACCCATCGTTCAGCCAATTTCATACGCTCCTCATCAGTAAGCATATAGCCTTCGCCAGAGGAACCATTGATAAATACACCTTTCAGTCCATTCTTCACCAACATCCGAGCATACGCCTCAATCGGTTCATAGTTTACTTCACCATTTTCATAGAACGGAGTGAACGGCGCATTGATTAATCCAATAATCTTTTCCATTTTCTATATTTTATTTAAGATTAGTATTTGGATGCAAATATAAACCAAATTTACAAACCACATCGCATTTAATAAAATATTTAACTAATAAAAGCAACATTTTTATAATAGCTTCCACACATACGACTAATAATCATTTGATAATGTGTAATAGTGTATTATAACATAAATTCACAAGCCAAAAGAGAAGTATATCAAAGACATTCCTTATTTTTGTAACAAATTAATAGCCAATAACATCTCTAAATTGACATGAAACCAATTTTGTTAGAAGAAATAAAAGCAGGGACTAAAAATGCCTTAGTCAAAAAGAAGATTATCACTTATTACATATATAATGGCCCATCGACCATTACCAGCCTATCCAAAGAACTAAATTTAAGTGTCCCTACCGTCACGAAATTCATCAATGAGATGTGCGAAGAAGGCTACATACACGAATATGGCAAACAAGGCACCAATAGCGGACGTCGCCCCAGCTTGTACGGACTGGATGCCGAATCTGGCTATTTCATCGGGGTGGATATCAAGCAATTTACCATCAATATAGGGCTGATGAACTTCAAGGGAGATATGGTGGACTTAAAGATGAGCATCCCTTATCACTGTAAAAACACTCCGGACAGCCTGGACGGACTATGCCAGCTGATAACCAGATTCATCAAAAGAGTAAATATCAAAAAAGAGAGAATACTCAATGTCAATATCAACATTTCCGGAAGAGTGAACCCTGAATCGGGCTACAGCTACAGCTGGTTCAACTTTGAAGAACGTCCCCTTACGGAAGTCATGGCTGAAAAACTAGGTTGCACGGTTACTATTGACAATGACACAAGAGCTATGACCTACGGTGAATTCCTGCAAGGAAACGTTGAGGGAAAAAAGAACATACTTTTCATCAACATGAGTTGGGGACTGGGAGTGGGCATCATCATCAACGGTGAAATCTATGCCGGAAAATCCGGTTTTTCCGGTGAATTAGGACACATGCCTGCATACAACAACGAAATAATATGCCATTGCGGGAAAAAGGGTTGCCTTGAAACGGAAACTTCCGGCTCAGCACTGCACCGTATTCTTCTGGAGCGCATCGCCCATGGCGAACAGTCCATACTATCCCATAGAACGCAAGATACAGAAAAACCGCTGACACTGGACGAAATAATAGATGCCATCAACAAAGAAGACCTCTTATGTATTGAGATTATAGAGGAAATCGGCCAGAAATTGGGTAAACAAATAGCAGGGCTGATAAACCTGTTCAATCCGGAATTGGTCATCATCGGAGGGACGATTTCCCAAACGGAGGATTACATATTACAGCCCATAAAGAGCGCCATTCGCAAATATTCACTCAATTTGGTAAATCAGGATTCCACCATTGCCCTTTCCAAACTAAAAAGCAAAGCCGGGGTCATCGGTGCATGTATGCTGGCGCGCAGCAAAACGTTTGAATGCTGACGGGCAGAAAGTTGCCCAATCTCCACGGTGACCGGCCGAAATGACTTCGGTCGCAATCTTTCTGCCAATATTATTGATGCCGACATGCCCCCAGTGCAGATTGTCTTTGTCGAAAGAACTTTCTCGGGCATCTATGACAGACACATTCGGAATGAAGTTTTCATCCTTCGGGTTGACGACAGCATCTTGCGCATCGCGCACCCCTTGCCCATATTGTACCGAAGCTTTGGGATTGCTCACACTCTCACCCGGTTTCACGATGTGACCGATATAAACATGAGCGTCCGGAAATCCAAGCCGGGTGCGACATTTCTCGATGAGCGATTTCAGCAAAGGCAAGTAATGTTCTTTGGAATCTATCCCGTTACCTTCGCCTTGCATCCACCAGATTCCGGCCAAACGCGGTTTTTTGCCTCTGTCCAACAAATCATTAATGGCTGGTTTATAAAGATTTTCATAGAAATAGTCCCAGTTATGGCTGTCGGAAGAAGAAGCCCAAGTTTCAATCCGTGAACCGGAACATCCTAATTTAATAATGTATAGCTCCATGTCCGGAAAAGCTTGCTGAAAGTGCATGCCGAACTCACCCTCCATACCCCGGCGACCAGCCGCACCGGCACTCCACGTACCATAGCCATGAATCATGTTCATCATGGTTTTGCCATTCAGGTTATCGTTCTTATAATAAAGATCAAGCCAGCCGGGAGCCACGTCTTCGGTAGTCCCATCGAAAACCCAGCGGGCACCATCGGTTTGGTTCACGATATGGCAACTGCGATACCATATCTTCATCAGCCCGGGATTGGTGTCCGGATTGTCATACCAGGCAGCCAACCTCCGGTCTTCTCCGGCATCGGCAAAAGCCGAACCATCGGCATTCGACTGTCCTATGGTTATAAATACCGGGACTTCATTTTCCTGAAAAAGAACAGAGTTTACTGCGCAATCCGACTGTTGCGCCATACAGAAAGGAGAAAAACAGAGTGCAATGATACCAACTGCCATCTTCACAATATTCTTCATAATCAGATTCTTTATTTGTTTCAGTTTTTACGAACTAATGGCAAATATATGAAATATTTCAGTTTTTCCTTTCTTACCGGAACTTTTTACCCTTTCCCCAAAAGCAACGGTCTGTATTTCTCCAAAGCTTGTTCAAAAACCTTACGGGCTTCTTCCATCGTTCCATAAAATTCACCACCGGAAGCATTCAGATGGCCACCGCCGCCAAAGAATTCGGCAGCCAGCCGGTTGCAGGGAAAAGTGCCTACCGAACGCAAGGAAATCTTTATCATCGGCTTCTCCGTATCTTCACGCAGGAAGCAGGAGAAAATCACCCCTTTGATGCTTAAAGGAATGTTCACAAAGCCTTCACTATCTCCCCGTATATAGTCGAACCGGCTTTGTTCGGCTTTAGTCAAGGAGATTAAGGCTGCATGATAGTCCGGATAGACCTTCATTTGCGACAAGACATATCCCATCAGGCGCAGACGGCTTTCGGAATAAGTATTGAACACCTTGCGGTAAATCGCATCCTTGTCGATGCCTTTCGACAGCAATTCGCTGATGATGAAATAGATTTCACGGTTGTTGGAGTTGTAGGTAAACCCGCCGGTATCCGTCATCATACCCGTATAGATGCACTCTGCTCCTTCCCTTGAAATGTCACTGAAATAGCCCATACGGCAAATCAGACGGAAAACCAGTTCCGAAGTGGAAGATATCTCCGGGTGGGAAATGACAATCCTGCAGAAATCCTCCGGATGGAGATGATGGTCTATCAATATTTTTCTTGCCGGAGATGCAAGAACGGCGTCACCCATGGCATCTATACGGTGGATGGCATTAAAGTCCAGACAGCAAATCACGTCTGCTTCAGCAATCAGCTTGTTGGCAAAGTCCTTGTAGCGGTCGTACAAAAGGACGTCCTTGCTCCCGGGCATCCATTTCAAGAAGTCGGGGAAAGCGTTCGGCACAATGACATTCGCTGTCTTTCCTTGCGAACTGAAAAAATGCCACAGGCCCAGAGAAGAACCGATGGCATCCCCGTCGGGACTCACATGTGAAACGATTACTATCTTGTCCGCACGGTCAAACCATTTGGTAAAATGATCTATCTTGGATTGTTCTATTACTTTAGTCAACATATATCTTTATTTACTATTCGTTTTACATCTACAACAAATTGAAGGGGCAAAAGTACGAAAAGTTTATGATTTATAACAATATACAGTAAGAACCTTTTTGAGAAAGAAGGAGATAAGCGATACCCAGGCGGACGCAATCATTGGCAATCTTATTCTGATAATAGTCTGAAAGAGAAGCGTCAATCACCACCATTCCTATGGAAAAGAGCGAAGTAAGTTCCTCTACCCCGCCTTGATAGCCTTTGGAGACATACAGATAATCAACCGAAAGGAGACGGGAAGACTTCTTATTCCGCCAACGATCATCGGAAAGCAGGCAGATACGCTTACCGGCATAAGAGACAATCTGGTTGCGCATAGACAAGCCGGGAGTGGTATAATCTCCGGCAATCAGTCGGGGAGCCTCCAGATGCAGGCGGTTCCAATGCGGAGAAAGGGCACGGCAGAGGTGCGACATATCCGGCAAGCTGTCGGTACATGCCAACCAAGAACGACGGTTGTCCGACATGCAATGAACAACGGGACAGCCTCTCACGCTATAAAAAGCAATCCCCTGCCGGGGAGCATTGGACATCATGGAGAAAGAATTCCAGGAGGCCACTGCCAACAACGCCAGCAACGAAAAACAGACGTTACGCACCGTAAAACGTAGAAAGCCATAATATGCCGTCCCCAAGAACAGATAGACGAGCAGAACACCCCATATATCCAGCCAGATGCCATCGACAGCAGCGCCGGGAAGATGCTCTATACAGCGGAGCACTTCATTCTGGACATGTACCAATGCCTCTACTATCCTTGCAAACAGATGTTGCACCAAAGGCAGCGGCGTAAGCATCAACAGAAATACCGCCGAATACAGAACGAGCGACACCATGGGAATGACCCAAAGATTAGTCAGCAGGAAATGAGTGGAAAAACGGGAAAAATAGAAAATGACCAAAGGAGCCGTACCCAGCTGAGCCGCCACAGACACCGTCATAAGCCCCCACAAATACCGCAGGAAACGATTGTCAACCTTCCAAAGGGCATATAACTTAGGTTGTACAAGTACAATAGCCACAACCGCTGAGAATGACAGCTGAAAACCGACATCAAACAACCAGACCGGCTTACACAGCAGCATCAGAAAAGCAGTTGCCGCCACCGTGTTCAGCGTCAGCGGCTTTTCCGGCTGCAAACCGGCAAACGCCAACAAAGAGAACATGACGACCGACCGCACCACCGAAGAGGACAGTCCCGTGAAAAAAGCAAAACTCGCCAGGAAAAGGACAAGACACAAAAGCAACAAAGGTTTCAACCATCGCCATCGCCTCCACAAGGGACGAAGCACAAACAAGAGCAAAGCATACAGAAACCCTACATGCAATCCCGAAAGTGCCAGTACATGGCTGGCTCCCGAGACGGAGTAGGTCTCTACAATATCATCGCTCAGTTCTTCTTTATCACCTACCGTCAACGCAGAAATCACCGCCAACTCATCTGCTTCAAAACCCAAGCTCCGGTATAAGCCAACCACTTTCTCCCTATAATCCAGTGCCACCTGGCTGACAGTGCGGGAAGCATCATGCCCCGTCTTCCGCCAATGTCCGCCAGCCACGTAGGTCGTGCCGCTATAACCTTTCCGCCTCAGGTGGCGGGCATAGTCAAACTCGTCGGGATTACCATTGTTCGCCGGAGGAGCAAGCCGGGCGGATATCAGCAACTCATCACCACGGCGCAAAGTGGCCGTAGCAGAATCTTTAGGCAGATAAGCCAGAAAAAGATGATTCCGGAGACAATCCGTGGCAGTATCCTGCTCTACCTCTCCCAACAGGGCAACCCTGCACAATATGCTGCGTTCCCTCTCTTCCGGATGCTCGCGGATAGAAACCCTATAAACAGCAGTTTTGCCCGAAAAGGGAAATACCGTCTTTCCCTGCTGCCAACTCATCAAGCAGAACCCCGTACTACCCAAGAAAAGGTATACCGCCGCTCCATACACCCATCCGGCATGTTTGTATCTACCTATAATAAAAAGAAAAAGCAGAAAACCTGCCACATACTCCCATACAGAAAACACGTGAGGAAATGTATCTCCACATAAAATTCCAACTACCAACGGCATCAACAGTCGAAGGAAAGGATACCGTTGCCAGCTGTCAATTATCAATCCAGAAGACGGATTACAGGTTCCTTAATGCACGGATAGCCTCTTTCGGGTCGGGAGCCGAGAAAACGGCATTGCCTGCCACCAGTACATCTGCTCCAGCCTCTACCAGACGCGCACCGGTTTCCAAGTTTACGCCACCGTCCACTTCTATCAAGGCCTGCGAACCGGTAACCGTGATCAATTCGCGCAACTCGCGTACTTTGTCAAGAGAATGCTCTATGAACTTTTGTCCGCCAAATCCCGGATTCACACTCATTATCAGCACCATATACACGTCATTGATAATATCCTTCAGCAAGGACACGGGAGTTGCCGGATTAATCGTTACCGCCGGCTGCATCCCCGCTTCACGGATTTGCTGCACCACACGGTGCAGATGCGGACAAGCCTCGTAGTGCACATTCATGACGTGTGCTCCCAGAGCCTTTACCTCCGGAATAAACTTCTCCGGCTGTACAATCATCAGATGTACGTCCAAGGGTTTCTGCGACAGTTTCGCCGCATACTTCAGTACCGGGAATCCGAAAGAAATATTAGGGACAAACACACCGTCCATGATGTCGATATGTACCCATTCCGCCTCACTTTGGTTAATCATTTCAATGTCTCGTGCCAGATAACCGAAATCGGCAGAGAGAATGGAAGGGGATATGATTGGTTTCATAATGTTATATTCTAAAGTTTACGAACTTTGTCATGTACAAATATACGGAAAAGATTTAAATCGGCCTAACATTGAAAGCCAAAACTCTCGCTGCAAACTCACTGCATACCTTTTGCAGCGTCACTGCAAACGTGTTGCAGTAGTACTGCAAAGCAGTTGCAGTCACACTGCATACCAGTTGCAGCAACACTGCAAAGCTGTTTGCAGTGACACTGCAAAATAAGTGCAGTAGTTTTGCAGTAAAAAGCTATTGAATTACAATCAGTTACTTCATCACACATTCTTCTGTCAACCGGAAGCCGCGCAGCAGTTCATCCGTTTTCAGTCTCTTCTTGCCCGGAAGCTGAAGGGAACGGATGCCGACAAAGCCATCTTCGGCAGCCACGCGGATATAGGTCTTCCCGTCTGTCCGCAAGGTTCCGGGAACCAGTTGATGGGATTCCCCGATCTTTTCCGTCTCGAAGATTTTTACCACAACAGATTCTCCACCGGGTTGGAGCAGCTCCGTCCAAGCAGCAGGATAGGGAGAAAGACCGCGTACAAAATCATAAATACGCTTCACAGGGAGGTTCCAGTCAATACGACAAGTGTCTTTGAATATTTTCGGTGCCGGACGCAGTTCACCCACTACGGCCATTTCTTCTTGAGGAATACTTTTCACCGTACCGGCAAGAATGGCATCAACGGTCTCTACCACCAGGCGACCGCCCAACAGCATCAGTTTATCGTGGATGATACCCACATCGTCCGTATCGGCAATGGGCACCCGCACCTGCTGAATAACCTCACCGGTGTCAATCTCATGTTTCAGGAAGAAAGTGGTGATGCCCGTTTCCGTATCACCATTGATTACCGCCCAGTTGATGGGAGCAGCGCCACGATACTGCGGCAGCAGGGAAGCATGCAGGTTGAAGGTGCCCAATCGCGGCATGTTCCATACCACCTCAGGCAACATGCGGAAGGCAACGACTATCTGCAAATCGGCCTTCCATGCACGCAACGCCTCCACAAAAGCCTCATCCTTCAGCTTCTCCGGCTGAAGAAGCGGAAGATTGTTCTCCAGCGCATACTGCTTCACCGGAGAGAACTGGAGCTTATGCCCCCGTCCGGCAGGCTTGTCGGGCATCGTAATGACACCCACCACATTGTAACCTCCTTCTACCAGACAACGAAGAGCCTCCACCGCAAAATCGGGAGTACCCATATATACAATCCTCAAATCTTTCTTTTCCACCATTTCATTTACAATTTACCATTTACAATGTACAATTTGCGAGGCAGCTCATTTGCAATCTACAATTTACCATTTACAATGTACAATTTGCCGTTCGGAATGGCGTGTACATTGCAAATGGTAAATTGTAAATGTCCTCAATCTTCTGAAAAATGCACCAATACTTCACGGTACGAGTTGAATATCTTCGACTTGGACACGAAGCCCAGGTATTTGTTTTCCGCATCCACCACCGGCAGATTCCATGCTTTCGTGTCATCAAAAGTACGCATCACCTGTTCCATGCTGTCCGTATTGTACAAGCGTGCCGGAGCCGAAGTCATGAATTTGCCTACCGTAAAACGATGGTACAACTCCTGACGGAACATAATGTTCCGGATATCGTCCAGTAAGACAACGCCTATCAACACCCCCTCCTTGTCCGTCACGGGAAAGATATTGCGATGCGAGGCGGAAATGGCCTTGACCAGTTCGCCCAAATCCATTTCGGGACGCACGGTCACAAAGTCCTTTTCCACCACATTCTCCATTTTCATCAAGGTAAGGACAGCCTTGTCCTTATGGTGCGTCAGCAGTTCTCCTTTCTTTGCCAAACGCATGGAGTAGATACTATGAGGCTCGAACATGATGATGGTAAGATAGGAACTGACGGAAACAATCATCAGTGGCAGGAACAAGTCGTATCCTCCCGTAAGTTCGGCTATGAGGAACACGCCGGTCAGCGGAGCGTGCATGACCCCACTCATGACCCCCGCCATTCCCATCAAGGCAAAGTTCTTCTCGGGTAGATAAGCCGTCATCTCTATTTCATTGCTGAAATGTGAAAAGACAAAACCGGCAATACACCCCAGATACAATGAAGGCGCGAAAATACCGCCGCAACCGCCACCGCCATTCGTGGCACTCGAAGCAAAAACCTTGAACAGAATAATCAGTATGAGGTATATCAGCAACAGATTGCCGTGCCCGTAGAAGAAGGAATTGTTCATCACCGTATCCCATTCGGCATTGCTCATCCCATTCAGCAACAATTCTATCGTATCGTAACCTTCGCCATACAACGGAGGGAAAAGGAATATCAGGATACTCAGCATGGCACCGCCCATTATCAGCTTCTTATAGGGAGTTCTCAACCTTCCGAACACGCCTTCCACAGAGTTCATGGCCCGAGTGAAATAAAGGGAAACCAATCCGCAGAAGATGCCCAGCATAATAACATACGGAATACGTTCCAGCTCGAAAGCTTGGTCCAGATGAAATTTAAACATAGCGTCCGTGCCCGTCACGATATAGGAAACAGTCGCAGCCGTCACCGCAGATATCAGCAACGGCAACAAGGAGGACATTGTCAAATCTATCATCAGCACCTCCAGCGTAAATACCAGACCGGCAATCGGCGCCTTGAAGATGCCGGCAACCGCACCGGCAGCACCACATCCCACCAACAGCATCAGCGTGCGGTGTTCCATCTTGAATATATTTCCCAGGTTAGAACCGATAGCCGAACCCGTCAACACAATAGGCGCCTCCGCCCCGACCGAACCACCGAAACCGATGGTAATGGAACTGGCTATGATGGACGACCAAGTGTTATGTCGTTTGATACGCCCCTGCCGCCGCGAGATGGCGTATAGGATTCTGGTGACTCCATGACTGATGTCGTCCTTCACCACATAGCGAACAAACAACCCGGTCAGGAAGATACCTACTACCGGATAGACCAGATAAAGGTAGTTGGCCTCCGTCGCATTGAAATTGTCCGTCAGGAAGTTCTGTATCCAGTGTATGATGACTTTCAGTATCAGTGCGGCAAATGCTGTAAAGATACCTACAAGAAAACTGAGAATCAGTATGAACCTCTTCTCCTTAATATTCTTTTCGCGCCATAGGATAAAGCGCTGCAACAAACTTCTCTTGTCCTCTGCCATTTTCCTCTTTATTCGCGAATAATTCTGATGACTCCGCCCTTGCCCAACTTGATGATGCCGGACGGTTTCGGGCACACCGTTTCCTCCTGACGATATCCTACTATATAATCCACTGCTGATTTGATTTCTTCACTTATCTCCCCGAAGTTGCCGGGCGACGGTTGCCCGCTGACATTGGCAGAAGTAGAGACTATCGCTTTGCGGAACTGCTGGCAAAGCCGCTTTGAAAACACCTCACTGGTGACGCGGATACCCACACTGCCATCTTCGGCAAGCAGATTAGGAGCCAGATTACGGGCTCCGGAATAAATAATGGTAAGAGGCTTGTCGGCCAGTTCTATCAAATCCCAGGCAACTTCCGGAACATCCTGCACATAGAAATCCACCTTTACCGGGGAATCTACCAATACCAGCATTGCCTTACTGTCAGAGCGTTGCTTGATTTCATATACACGACGCACCGCTTCTTCATTGGTAGCGTCACAACCTATGCCCCAAATCGTATCTGTCGGATACAGAATTACCCCGCCTTCGCTCATCACTTGGCAGGCTTTTTTAATGTCTTCTATCATTTCCTGATATATAAGGATTAATGCGCAAAAGTAGTATATTTGTTCGAAAGTGAAAAATTTTGTCTTGGATATTCTCAAATGGCTATATATTAATTACCACTATTATTGATCAGAATGCCAAATAAGACCATCCAGTTGTCAAGTTTCACGTATTTCTACCACTTTCGTTGCTACAGCATATTCATCCGGAAAAATTTTGCTCCCCATTTCATTGGCCCATGCTTTAGTAAACTCCGCACCTGCATAGACTATAATAGCAGAATAATAAATCCATGTAATAAAAACAATCATGAATGCCGCTGCACCATAAATAGTCCCTACATTCGCAATCCCGATATAGAAAGATATTCCCCATTGCCCTACCAACAATAATATAGTTGTCACTACAGCTCCAATAAAAACATCCTTACTTTTTATTTTCGCATCAGGAAGAGCTTTGAAAATCAATACAAAAATAATAACCGTAACACCTATATTTAACACTAATCCCACAGCTTTCACAATAACCTCTGCGACATCCGGATAGCTGGCCATAAACTTATTACTCAAATCTCCAATAATATTGGTAATACTAAATGTAACCAGAAGCACGAAAGCAAATACCAAAATTATCGAGAATGAAAGTAGCCGATTCTGGATATATTTCAGCCAGCCCTTTTTGGGCACGGCCTTTATTCCCCAAATCGTATTTAAGGAACTTTGTATCTCTGCAAAAATGGTAGTAGCACCAAATATGGAAATTCCCAAACTAACAATAGCCGCTGGTGTGGAAGAGTCCGTTCTTTCTGCATTTTCTATAATCAAACGAAGTTCACCAACTACCTCTGCTCCTACTATCGGTTTCAACTGCATATACAACTGATCAGCCAAATCTATATGCAAAGCTACCCCAATAGTAACTAAAAGAGAAAGAAAAGGGATGATTGAAAATAGTGTCGCGTAAGCCAACGATCCGCTTAACCTGGTGACACTATCGTCAATAAAACCTTGTCCGGTATCCTTTATAATCTTTATTAATAAGGACAAGCTTAATTTTTTCTTGCCTATCGATTGTTTCGCCATATTATTTTTACCACTGTATGCTATTTCCCTAAACACATCGTTTTACTTCCCGCTTCATCATTCGAAATTAAAAAATCTGAATGTACCACTTCGCTTTCGAACATCATCAAATCCAATCCCGGAAAAATGATAATGATTCAACACAACATCCAGATATACAAATTACTCCATTTACCATAACTTTTTAATTTAACATTGATGAATAAGTGAACAAAGTAAATAACGGGATGGTTTCCACTATCAATGCAAATTATAGTTTAGTAAGAAAAAACAGCATACATCATCACATTAAACATTATAGATACCCTGCCCAATTAAATGGCAAGGCCAAATGTCTTTGGTAACAAGAGAATTACTACCTTTGTGGTGTCCTATAAGTACGAGAAGGGATTTTTCGCATTTAGACACTTGATTTCCAACACATAAATCAAATAATATTTTTGCAGCGATTATAAACAAATTTTAATAGAAAACAATGGAAGAAATTCAATTTAACCACACCCTGCCCATACAACTACGCTTCAATGACGTCGACAAATTCGGCCATGTAAACAACACTGTTTACTTCTCTTTTTATGATTTAGGAAAAACGGAATATTTCGCTTCCGTATGCCCGGATGTAGATTGGGAAAAGGATGGTATCGTTGTCGTCCATATTGAAGCAAATTTCCTTGCGCAGATTTATGGTTCGGACCATATTGCCGTGCAAACTGCCGTTACTGAAATAGGAACCAAGAGTTTCCATCTGGCACAGCGTGTCATCGATACGGAAACCTTAGAAGTAAAATGCGTTTGTACTTCCATCATGGTAGCCTTCGACCTCTCCAAACACGAATCCAAGCCACTGGAAGAAGAATGGATTGAAGCAATCTGCAAATATGAGGGGAAAGATTTGAAAAAAAAGAAATAAAATCCTATATTTGTCAATTAAGCCAACAATTGTATAAGTAACAATCAGTTACATTTACTCTACTGCTATGATTCGATTGATATTATTGACCGATTTTACAGAGTCCTTTTCGTACAATCTGCTAAAGGGAGTATTGGCCTATTCCAAAAGCCATGAGCCATGGGTAGTATGCCGTATGCCACCCTCCTACAAAAATAATCATGGCATAGAAGGAGTCTTGAAATGGGCAAAGACATGGCATGCAGATGCAATTATCGGCAGATTTGACAACGCTGACAATGTAGAGCTATTCCGTGAAAACGGAATTATCGCGTTGGCCCAAGATTATAAATCAAGGTTCAGCAATATTCCAAACATCACCGGCGATTACCGCAAGACCGGCAGAATAGCAGCAGAGTTTTTTCTGAGTAAAGGCTTTCAGAACTTTGCATTCTATGGTTATCGCGATACGGTATGGTCGCAAGAACGTTGTGAAGGTTTTTACGAATGTATAGCTGCCCAAGGGTTTGGCAATAACTTCTACGCCTATCAGGACCAATCCCTTGACGACTTATGGTTTTATGAAGCCCCGCCCCTGCTCAGTTGGTTAAAGTCATTGCCACAACCTACAGCACTCATGGCCTGCGATGACAATCAAGGCAACCGCATTACGGAAATCTGTAAAGTCAACAATATCAGAGTGCCCGACAAGATAGCAATATTAGGAGTCGACAATGATGAGATTATATGCAATCTTTCAGACCCTCCCCTATCCAGTATCAGCCAAAACATTGTAAGAGGCGGATTTGAGGCAGCCGCCCTCATAGAACAGCTATTGAATGATGAAAAGGCTACCTATCAGGATGTAGTAATCCAACCAGTCAATATCATCAACAGGCTTTCGACAGACTTCTATTCCACCACCGATGCCCATATCCAGACAGCCCTGAAATATATCCATCAGAATATAGCTGCTGATATCACTGTATCGGATATAGTGAAGCAAGTACCATTATCACGTCGTTTATTGGAGATTCGTTTCAAACAAGTCACCCAGCAGTCCATCCACAAATATATCTTCAATCTTAGGATGGAACGCTTTGCCCAATTGCTACTGGCCAGTGATGCTCCGATTGCAGATGTGGCGGAACAAGTCGGAATCAATAACCTGAAAAACTTGTCCCGCCAATTCAAAGCTTTGAAGAAAGTCTCCCCAAATGAATATCGGAAAGAGTACCACACAAAGAGTTACCAGCGCTGATTTTAATCCGGCACAAACAACATGGTATCAGGCAACACGGTTTCCAGAATATTCCGTCCCGAATACCCGACTTCCAATTCCTGGCCCATGTAATCTTCAAAATACAGCAGGTGCAGTTCATGGCATCCTGCTTCGAGAGCGACTTTCCCTTCGGCACGGCGTCCGCTGTGGCCGCCGTCGTTATCAACAATCAACTTACCATTTATGTATAATTTAGACCCATCATCGGAAAAAGTATAGAATCGGTAGACTCCCCTTTCAGGAATTTTCACCAACGTACGGAAATCATAAGCAAAATGATCCGAGACGGTTGCTTCCCCAATCGAGAAGTTCTTCATCACCCCTTCCTTCACTTTATTGCAGGCTGCAATATCAGCAACACGCTTACATTTGCCTTCATAATAGGCATATGCCACGCCCTGCTTCTTGGGAGAAGTTCCCGTAGCCGGCAAATAAGCCATGCTCTGCTCCTCATCTGAATTCAAGCCGGAAGGATAATAGTAGGCAGCCTCCCTTCCCGAAGGAGTAGAAATCCACGTATCAAATTTGAACTGCTCTTCGTACAGCTCGATAATACGCGCCCCCCGTTTCAAATCGCCATACGCATCCGCACCGGTCACCCGTCCGTATCCCAATGCAATACCTTTATCTATTCCTATAAAATCGTTATCATGGTCGTGTCCTACAAATACTCCCATTACATCCTTCATGTCAAGGAAGGAAGCAAACATACCGGAATTGATATTAGCAGAGGCAACTCCACCTTCTTTGTCATTTCCATAAGTTTTCCCGTCACCCCTGATTTCATTGTATTCAATCAGCGGAATATGGAAAAAGGCCAAAGCAGGAACAGGATTACCCCCATTCTTCTCTGCAAAGTGTTTACTTTGCTTTCTATACCATTCTACTTGATTGAAATGAATCCAATCATAAGCACCGTAGATTTTATCAGGTTGATAATCATTAGAGTCCATACAATAGAGCAATGCCTCTACCCGATTCCTCTTTTCCGAACTATAAACCGGAATGACACAATTACCACATCCCATGATATCCTCCGGACCTTTCGTACCTACATAGTATGGAGACTTTAGGAGAAAATCATAGATATCATCACGCGTCAAATATTCGGCATCATGATTTCCCATAGTTACCACAAAGGGAACCTTTGCCTCATTAAAAATATCCACAACACTTTCCCATCCCTTGATAGCCGGGTCATCGGTCACCACATCACCACTCAGTATGGCAATGTCCGGATGTTCAGCCGCCAAGACAGCACGGATAGTAGCTGTAGTCTCGGCACATTTTGCAGAACCCGGCATCCAGTGCAAATCTGTAAACTGTGCTACTACAAACTTGCCATCCTTAAAAAAGAATTGCTTCTGCGCAAAAGCCGTTACCGGCATACAGCCCAACAGTACAACTAAAAGAACAACTATTTTCTTCATAATTTCTTGAGATTAATATATTTCTATTTCATCTATTGCCAACTCACTCTGCAACCCTTCATGAAAATATCCTTTCGGGCACAAGCCACCACTCAATAATTCCAAGCGGACAAATGCAGCTTCCGTTTCGGCAAATGAAAGAGATGCCGGGAAACGGGTGCCTTCCGTCAAAGTAAAATCATAGGTCAGCTGTTTAGTGCCCACCGGAATAAAAGTCTGACCATCCATTGAGACAGAAACACTCATCGCTCTTGCCGGCCATATCTCATTTACTGGTCTCCATAAAGAAGAAAAGGCAACTTCCTTGACTTTCTGAGGTTTCTTCAGTTCCACTACAATCTGCACACTATCCTGGTAAAAGCTTATCCAGCGACGCATATCACGGGCATAGCCACGTCGTCCATCAGTCAGCCCAAAGCCTTTATTCAAGTGTTCCCATCCTGCTTCAGGATTACAAGTATAGTCACATCCGGTTGCCTTGTTTACAGCAAAACTCTTGCGAGTCACTTTCCCTAGCGGCTTACCGCTTCTGTAAACTGCCGAATAAATAGTTGCATCCTCGTCCAACGGTATCGGAGTCTCATAAAGAGAAGATGAAGTGTTGACTATCGAATCATTTACCGCATAGTAAATATCGGCATCCGGACAGAAGGTGTTCAAAGTCACCTCATAAGTCTGCCGCGACTTGTTCCACGCACCTGTCTGATTGACTTCATAGAAGTTGCGGCAAGCATTCACTCCGCAATAATCCAATCGTTCAAACTCCTTATCCAGCCTACAGGCAAACGACTCGAAGTCCTTATGTTCAGGCTGTGTCCATTGCACCTCTGACATAGCCAGCAAACGGGGGAAAGCCATATATTCAAAATACTCGGGAGTCTGTATGTACTCTCCCCAGATATTGGCTTGTACACCTATTATATAAGCTTGTTCTTCCGGAGTCAGTTCAGCAGGAAGCGGATTATAATTGTACACCGTATCCAATGGAAGGAAACCGCCGATAGCCAACGGAGCGAATTCCGGACTTTCCTGGTAGTAATCCAAATAACACTTCTTACCGGGTGTCATAATAACCTTGTGCTGCTGACGGGCAGCTTCAATACCTCCCTTCTCACCACGCCACGACATGACTGTAGCATTGGGAGCAAGTCCTCCTTCCAATATTTCGTCCCATCCGATGATGTCACGCCCTTTACTGTTCACAAACTGCTCTATCCGATGAATAAACCAACTCTGCAAAGCTTCTTCATCAGGCAAGCCTTTCCTCTTCATCAAATTCTGGCAATGGGCACACTTCTTCCACGCTTTCTTGGGGCACTCATCCCCACCTATGTGGATATAATGGCTGGGGAAGAGTTCCATAACTTCTGTCAGTACATCTTCCAGGAATTCAAATGTATGCTCTTTGGGACAATAAACCTCATCAAAAACATCAAAATAATCACGTACCACATAAGTCTTTCCCAGTCCGCAAGAAAGTTCCGGATAGGAAGCCAGTGCAGCGGATGCATGTCCCGGCATTTCAATTTCGGGAATGACCGTAATGAAACGGTCGGATGCGTACTTCACAATTTCCTTTATTTCTTCTTGCGTATAATAACCTCTCGTTTCTTTTCCATCATAACGCCGTGGAAAATAATAATCAGAGTGTCCTACCTGAGTCTGTTTACGGTAAGAACCTATTTCAGTCAGTTTCGGATACTTCTTTATCTCTATTCTCCATCCTTGGTCATCCGTCAGATGAAAATGGAATTTATTCAATTTATAGAATGCCATCAAATCAAGAAACTTCAGCACTTCCTCTTTTGGCAGAAAATTACGTCCGACATCCATCATAGCCCCACGATGAGGGAAACGGGGAGCATCTGCAATGCTGACGGCCGGAATCCTAATCCTTCCTTCGTATTTCCGGTCACCATCATAAATGGCTGCTGGCATGAGCTGCAACAAAGACTGAACACCATAAAAAAATCCGGTAGCAGTTTCATTGGAAGATATATTTATCCTATCGGAAGAAACCTCCAATGTATAAGCCTCATCGGGTAAGGAATTATCTATAGATAAACAAATATCAGCCTTTCCCGTTTCCGAAATCCCCTTCAGTGTCACAGAAGTGTTTTTCAACGCATCCTCCAAATAATGAAAAACTTTCATCGCGGTTTCCCCGGAAGGAACAGCCACTGTTTTTTCCCCTTGCAAGACATACACTCCCTGCATTGGAGCTAGTTTATTGGGCATGGGTATAATACCATAGTTTGCCGCTACATCATCAGTCACTCTCCCACAAGAGAGAAAAATGAATGACATAGCCAGTAACCAATATCTTATCTTCATAGCATTTGGGATAACAAGTTGGGATATTCCTTGATTGTCTTAAGTATCAGTTCACCGAACAAAGTATTTGTCCAGGCAAACCAAGAACGAGTAAAGTCTGCAGCATCCTCCGAATGGAAAGATTCATGCATAAAGCCCGTCCCTCCGTCCGTATCACGAAGTTGCTTCAGACAAGCACGTATTTCTTCGGAATCATCCGTTGTAAAAGCCTTCATAATGATGCTCATCGGCCAGATATAATTCAATCCCACATGAGGACCTCCTACCCCTTCACCAGCTTTTCCTTTAAAGAAATAAGGATTATTGCCGCTCCATATCATTTTACGGGTATTCTGATAAATCGCATCTTTAAAAGAACAATAACCCAGATAAGGCGCAGCCAGCAAACTGGGTACATTGGCATCGTCCATACAAAGCGCGTTACCAAAACCGTCGACCTCAAAAGCATAAATACGTCCACAAACCGGATGATTGAAAGTACCATACCTGCGGATAGCTGCATCCACTTCATCTGCCAGTGCTATACATTTGCCAGAGAAGTCCTTGTTTCCATAAACTTTATCCTCTATCTCAGCCAATTGGCGCAATGACACAACCGCAAACATATTAGAAGGAATCAGAAAACCGTATTGTGTAGCATCATCTGACGGACGGAAAGAAGAAACGATTAAGCCGACCGGCTTTACCGGTGCTCCCCATCCGTTGTTAATCTGCGAATCTGTAGGGCGGTCGCAATCGCGCGTAAAGCTATAAGGCCCCAAGCCTTGTTTCCTCTGTTGCTCTTTAAAGGTATTAACCACCAACAGCATAGCTTTATGCCAATTTTCATCGAACACAGACGTGTCTTCCGTGTATTGCCAATAATGATAGGCCAAACGAATGGGATAGCACAAAGAATCTATCTCCCATTTGCGTTCATGCAATTCCTTCACCATATGTTGTGTATGGTCGGTTTCCCAATAGCTACCTAACGGTCCGTCGTTAAAGGCATTGGCATATGGGTCTATCAAGATACATTCAGTCTGTCTGTTGACAAGTCCTGCCACCATCCGCTGCAATTCCTTATCTTTCTTCATCAACGGCAGATAGGGCCAAACTTGTGCAGAAGAGTCGCGCAGCCACATGGCATCTATATCTCCCGTAATGACGAAAGTATCCGGTCTGCCATTCTTCACTCTATATCTGACGGTAGTATCAAGCGTATTGGGAAAACAGTTCTCGAACATCCAGCGCAATTTTTCGTCCTTTATTTTAGGCTTCGCTTCTTCAATGGCGGCATCCACCGCCTTCGAAACAAAGCACCTTTTGCCTACAGCAGGACGTAAAGAAACATATCTCTGGTTCAAAGTCACTGATGAAGATAATACTGAAGCGGGCTGAAAAGTCATAGCAGCCAAAGCAAGTCCGCCAGTCTTCAGAAATTGGCGTCTTGACATATTGTTTTTCATAATCGATGTCTTCTTTAATAGGTATGCTTACCGGATGTCACATGTATCTTTTTCTCTTTTCCACCATAGAGTACACACAGTTCAAAATCGATGTTAGAATCTACTGTAATACGAGGCTCATCACTTGCCGAACGGCGTGCCTCAGCTTTTAAGGAGATAAGCCCTTCGGGACCAAAAGGATAGCGTTCTATACCATTAGTCTCCGTCAAATTCATATCCCAGACAATCTGCTTTTTGGCATAATCTCCCCGAATACCGATAATAAACTCTATCAATTCGGCAATAGGAGGAAGTCCTGCCCAACCCACAAAATTATCCCTTGCCATAAATCCCGGCTCAGCACTTTCCGGAGCGTAATATTCCCAAAAAGTTCCAGTTTTCTTATAGACCTCAAATACTTGGGCATAATGATTCAAACAAATCTCCCGTGCCAGTTTACCGTAACCTTTCTGCACAAGACCCTGCATCACCATGTAATTGGTTCCCGGCCATACACCACCTTGCCAATAACGGCCATTCTCCTTATACTTGGGATTATCGGCAGACAAAGAAGGAATACGGTACTTCCGGTTGAATGTAGCAGAATTATCCAATTCTTTCACCATGCGATCCAATTGTACAGCATCCAATACATCAGTAAACAGAGCCCAATAGGCACCTATTCCCTTAGTTGTACAGAGCGTACCATCAGCATACTGGTCATAAAGGAAACCCGTTTTTTCATCCCAAAGATTGTCATGGATATATTTTCCCAGCATTTTGGCTTCGTCTTCAAACTCTTCTATTTCTTGCCAACGTTCCAGATAGAATCCCATCTCAAGCAGCAAATTAGCCGTAAACAATTGTTGCAAGTTTGTATCCAGCCAAATCATGTGTCCGTGACTATAGATAGGGCTGTATTCCGACAAAACACGGGGCATGTTATCCATGCCAGTTCCCCATCCGCTTGACCAATAGGTTCCATTTCGCCAAGTATGGTTCAACTTCAACCATTTATAATAAGCACAAAGTACCGGAAATATCTTATGCAGACGCTCTGTATCACCAAACTGATGAAAATAGACCATCTCGCACCAAGGCATCAGATTCGGTCCGGTACTCACCGGGTCATAGCGTTCGAAGCAATCGGCACCATCTGCCTTTATCTCACGGCAAATGAAACCGTCGGGATGCTGCTTGGCGTAAAAGTTGTTCAGCGTATTCTGGAAAGGGAAAAAACGGGTGCCATAACGGGCAAACATCAGAATGAAAGAGGAATCCCACATAAAGATATTACCATTATAAGCTGTATCCAAATAGCTTGATACAAAACCCGAGCCCGCCTGAGGAGCCCGAATATTACCAATAGCTATTTCCCATGCCTTCCAATACATTTCAAGTTCCTTGTCATGTCCGTTCCAAATGGGACTAGGAAGAATCTGCCGGGCTTCCTCGAAACTTTTCGGCTCAATGGTTTCCGGTTTGGCCACGCGATATTCGTTCTCCGTAACCAAAGGTTCTTTGACATACGTATTCTTATAAGGCAAATGATACTTCTCGTCATTGCCACAACTCTGAGCTCTCAGCAACGAACCGGCCGAAAGAGACAACAAACCTAGCAGTAAAATATGTTTCAACATGGGAAATAGTTATTTGATTATAATTTTAGCAATTTCTTTATTTTGTCGAAAATAGCCGTATTCTCGTAAATTCCGGTAAATTCCTCCGCTCCGGGTCCAAAAGCATATACAGGCACCATCACACCACTATGGCTACCGGTAGAAAACTTGCATACAATCTTACCTTGTTTCAAGTCACCGTCCACCAGCGTAAGTCCTCCGGTTTCGTGGTCGGCAGTCACCACTACCAACGTTTCCCCATCCTTGGCTGCCCATTCATAGATAGCACCGATAGTCCTATCGAAATCGTGCGTTTCCTGCATCAGCAAATCCAAGTCATTGAAGTGTCCGTAATCATCCAGCTGCGAACCTTCTATCATCATAAAGAATCCTTTCTTGTTCTGGTTCAGTAATTCGATACCTTTCAAGGATGCACGTGCCAGCAAGTCACCCCGCTCTGCCGGAAGAGGCGTATCTTTCGGATAGGGCACTGCAAATACCTTTCCGCTCCCGATAGCAGCCAGTTCATCCCATGTACGGGGTGTCTGGAATCCTTTTTCACGCAATTCTTCAAACAAGTTGCGTCCGTCTTTGCGGTTCTCGAAGAATTGTGCACCTCCACCAAACACATAATCAGCTTTGCAATCCACATATCCTGTCACCACATCTTCCTCTGCATCCCGATCTTTGTTGTGACAGCAAAAGTCAGCAGGAGTGGCATCCCAAAGACGGCAGGTCACTGCAAGTCCGGTCGACTTACCTTTAGCGGAAGCCAAGTCGACTAAAGACTGCAAAGGACGTCCTTCCGGGTCTACCCCTACATAGTGATAGTTGGTTTTCTGCCCGGTAGCAATAGCCGTTCCACCAGCCCCGGAATCAGTAATCAATTTATTGGCACAGTAGGTCTTCGACAATCCCACTGTCTGGCAATTATCCAGAAAAAGTTTTCCCCGATTGGCAGTCCATGCTGAATATACATGCATTAGACTCATACCATCGCCAATCATCAGGACAACATTCTTTATCTTTTTCCCCTGCGGAGATACTATTCGAGTCACCTCATACGGTTGTTCCAACACATAAGTCTGTTCTTTGTCACGACGGCTTTGTGCCGATGTACTGACAGGCAACAGTACAGTTGCCAAAAGTACCCATATACTTATCTTTGCTATTCTTTTCATTGCAATCTTTCTTTTTCTTATTCCACTTATTCCACTGTCACCAGTACCGGTGCATGATCCGACAAGAAAGCTTCATTTTCCGTCTCGGCCAACACTCCATACTTCAAAACCTTCACTCCGTTGCCCACAAACACATAATCTATCAGCGGACGATGTTCGTAGGGAATACTACCGAAATCATGGAAACTCCATGCCGGTCCATAAACCACGGGCGATACCGTACGTGCATCTGTCAGATGTTCCGGACCTTCCGGATTAGTGATATGGTTGATGACATCCGACTCTGGTGTAGAGTTAAAATCCCCGGTAACAACCACCGGCATCCCGTTGCCCAGTTCTTTCACCTTATCCAAAATAAGGCTGATTCCCTCACGACGTGCCACAACACCTACATGATCCAGATGTGTATTCAATGCCAAGCACTCTTTGCCCGAAATCTTATCTTTCAGTTTCGCCCACGAAGCCACACGTTCACAGGCGCCATCCCAGCCTTTGGAACCGGGCACCTCAGGTGTCTCGCTCAACCAGAATGTACCGGAATCAAGTACCTCGAAGCGTTCCTTCTTATACCAAAGTGCACTATATTCTCCTTTTTCCTTACCGTCTTCGCGCCCTACGCCTATCACCCCATATTCCGGAAGACGTTGCTGCAAATCCTGCAACTGATTGTGTAGTACTTCTTGCGTACCTACAATATCCGCATCATAAAAACGGATGGCATTGGCTGCACGGTCTTTACGGTACTGCCAGTTGTTCAGACTGTCTTCCGGATTGTCGTAACGTATATTGAAAGACATCACATTCATAGGTTCCAGCACGGCAGTTGCCGTCTGGTTCCCCTGCCCACACGATGCAAGCAAAATAGGGAAAAGTAATAAAGCTATTTTTTTCATGGTAATCGTAATTTATTATTTCACATACAATACAGAAGCAGGAATCGGCGACAAATCTTGCGCCGAAGGAAGTTTCCATGCCCAACTCAGTTCCTCCCCTTCATAATCTTCAAAGTAATACAGTTTATAAGTATGAAATCCCTTCTGCAAGGCAACAGCCCCAGTAGCTGGAATAGCAGCATGAGAACCATCATTATTCACCACCACCTCATCACCGATATACAATACACTGCCATCGTCCGAACGGGTCATGAAAGTATAGATTCCATCTTCAGGCACTTCTATTAAACCGGAGAAGATATATCCGAAATGGTCTTCTTGTTTAGCCTCCTTGATGGAAGGTTCCGGCATGATTCCGGCATCCACCATAGGAGTCCTTTCTATATCCGCCACTTTCCGATACGTGCCTTCAAAATATTTATAAGAAGTACCATTCTGCACGGGATGCACGGCAAGCGCCGGTTTCATCTCTGCCTTGGTAGCCACGATAGAGAGTGTATTGCTTGAACGGAATCCCTCCTTAAACGCTTTTGCTTTAACAGGCATTGTCCTATCCAGCTCCAACGGCTTCTCATAGAGCAAAGACAGCTCTGTCGGTTCGCTTCCATCCAGTGTATATCTGATTTCTGCTCCTGCAGTTGCCGTAGCCAATGCTACCGTAACCTTATCCATAAACAGATTCAAGTCTCTGTCTACATAAGGTATAGACACCACTTTTTCCTTCGTATAAGAATAAGGCGCCGACTCTTCCGAAACTCCTCGTGTCATATCGGGTTTGTCAGTCAGCGTAAAGCGAAGTTCCCCTCCTTCCATCAATTGATTGTAGGTGATAAAGTTACCTTCTATCAGTTTTCCATTCAGCTCTACTTTGCTGATATAAACATTCTTCTGCGGATTATTGGCAAGCACGGACAGTGTCTTTCCGTTTGTCAGTTTCATCACCGCTTTTTCAAACAGCGGAGTGGTCAATGCAAACTCATTACTACCGGGACATACGGAATAGAATCCCAAACTTGAAAGGATATACCAGGCAGACATCTGTCCGCAATCTTCGTTACCGATGATACCTTCGGGAGTCGGCGCATACATTTCACGAAGCAACCGACGTGTCATCTCCTGAGTCTTCCAAGGCTGCCCAACGTAGTCATACAAATAAGTAATGTGATGACTGGGCTCATTGCCATGTACATACTGACCTATCAAACCTGTGATGTCCGAAAGTTCTCCCTCCAATTTCAAGTCCGAAGAAAATATAGAGTCGAGTGCCACAACAAACTCCTCTTTGCCACCAAACAGTTGCATCATACCGTTTACATCGTGCGGCACAAAGAAACGGTATTGCCAAGCGGTAGCCTCCGTGTAAGCGCGTCCCACCGCCAACGGTCTGAACGGCGTTTCCCAGTTGCCATCCATTCGTTTGGGACGGAAGAACTTGGTAGCTCCGTCAAACACATTCACATAATTCTGCGAACGTGCAATAAATGTTTCATAAATATCTTCTTTTCCCATTTCTTTTGCCATACGAGCTATGCACCAATCATCATATGCAAATTCCAACAAGCAAGAAACTGACTCTCTTTTGATATTTGAAGGAATAAAGCCGTTCCGCACATAGTAATCTGCTCCTTTTTCGTTCTTTTCAGCAGAAACTATCATAGCAGCCAATGCTTTTTCGGCATCAAATCCACGAATGCCTTTCATATAAGCATCCGCAATGGCTGAAACGGCATGATAGCCAATCATCGTTCCCGTCTCCCCGGCCGAAAGGGGCCAGATGGGAAGTTCGCCCGAAGCATCATAAATATCAAGGTAGGAGTTAATCATATCATTCACCAGTTCGGCATTCACCAGTGTCATCAACGGGTTCCATGCCCGGAAAGTATCCCATAAGGAGAAAGTGGAATAGTGTTTCCTGCCTTCCGGCATCCGCCCTATGGTCATATCGTGTCGGCGATACTCACCATTGACATCACTCACCACATTCGGCACCACCATCGCATGATACAAAGCTGTATAAAAATTCCGCAAATCATCCGTATTGCCGCCTTCTACCGTAATGGCAGAGAGGGCTTGTTCCCAAGCGGAACGGGCAGCAGTACGCACGGCATCGAAATCAAACCCCTTCACCTCTGTTTCCAGATTTTTACGGGCATTTTCTTCGCTCACCACAGACAATCCTATCTTAGCTACCACCGGTTCATTGTCATCACCGGCAAATGTAACCACAGCCTGCAAATCGGTACCGGTCAGTCCGGCATCTGCCGGCACTATTTTTCTATCCTGTATAAAGTCTACACTCTTGAAAGGTTTTGAGAATTGTGCTACAAAATAAACATACTGATTATCTGTCCATCCTCTTGTTCTACGCATACCGGCAACTTCATGGTCTGTTGTTTGCTTCAGTGTAGCCTCATAGATATGTTCGTTATCAAGCAAGTGTGCCAAGTCTATGATGACAGATGCTTCCTTTCCTACCGGAAACGTATAGCGGTGCACACCGACATGCGCTGTAGCTGTCAACTCTGCTTTTATGCCTTCTTCCTTCAGGATTACGGAATAATATCCTGCGGATGCCTCTTCCTCTTTATGACTGAAAGTAGCAGGTTGGCAAATTGTTTCAGCCGATAAATCCAGTTGCTGTGTAGTGGGACGGAACAAGACATCCCCCAAGTCGATACAGCCCGTACCGCTGAGGTGGGTATGCGAAAATCCCTTCAATGTAGTATCATCATAATGATAGCCAGCACAAGCATCCCAATTTCCGGCACGCGTATCAGGACTTAGTTGCACTGCCCCAAAAGGCACTGTCGCTCCCGGATAGGTATGCCCATGAAAACCAGTACCAATCAGCGGATTTACATAATCCACCGGCAATAATTGTTTGTCGGAAGTGCATCCCCCGCACATCATACATGCCAAAGTTGCATATAACAGTTTTTTCAGTTTCATCAAGGCAGATTTTAATTATCTCTTTGTTTTTACTCTTTTTGTCCGCAAATATAAAAAAATTCTGCAAGAGCCGATATGCCACGCACACCAACCCTTGCAGATTAGACCAATGGCAATGAGGTCTGTTCTATTTATTATTCTACACCGGCTTCTATCGACAATCGATAAGCATTTAAGTCGCCACTTACCAAAGCATCCGTTGTTTCACGTAATACCCAAGACTTTCTACCCATCATAAAAACAACATAATCAGCAGCCGGATTCTTTGCCACTTCTGTGAAAGCACAACCTTCCAATCCTTCTGCCACATTCTTCAAATCTTCCACCAAATCTTTTTTTACAGTTCCAACCATAATAAAAGCATGCTGATTATCATTCAATGTGGTAAACGCTGTAGAAGCAGCTGCAATCTGCTCTTTGTTACTGAAACGTACTGTACTGAAAGGCACGAGAATATCAATCGGATTTTCGGTAGTAGTCTTAGTCATTACATTGATATACTTAATATAGCAATCATTCGTAATCTTAAAACCTTCTTCTGAATTAATCTTATGATTGAACAACAAAAGTGAACCTTGTGTAGCTATATCTGTTCCATTCATATACACTTTATTCAACGCATAACTGGAGAAACGTGATGTCTTGAAAGCAATTTCGGTAGCAATATTATTGTTGCCCAATACATCCACACGGTCTATTACCCCTAAAGAACAAGCGTTACCCAAACCATTGAAATAATCAATAACCCCCGGAACAGCTCCCATGACTGCATCAGACAAATTAGTAAGGTAATAAATTTCAATGGTTTTATTTTTGTTCCATCCTTCACCACCTTGCATTTCCTGTTTGATATTACCAACACCTAAATTTTCCTCAAGACATGAAGTAGTAAGCATAGAACCAATCCCCAACACTACAATAGTATATAACAAATACTTTTTCATATTCCGATAACTTTATTTTTTTATTAATTCAATCTCTGAAATCATCGCATTATGGTCAGATAAGTTGCCAGATTGTTTCACATATTCACTAATTTTTTTCCAATCGCCCTTAGAAGCAAAAATATAATCAACCCAAGTATTTGAAATAATATCAAACTTAGTTTTCACTGTTTCCATAGCAGAACTGGAAGGACTCGAATTCATGTCACCAGCCAAGATAGTAGGCACATTGTCATTGATTACTTTATCAGAAATCAACAATTGTGCTTGTTCGTCTTGTCCCCCAATATGATCCAAATGGGTGGCTACCACTCTTATCATTTCTCCTGTAGGCATTACCACTTCTGTAACCAATACTCCACGTTGGTCTGCAGATCCTGTCGGCCGAGGTAATTGCATGGCTTGAGAACTCAGAATAGGATACTTACTTAGAATGGCATTACCATATAATTCGTTCATACAATAAGTATAATTCTCCTCCGGATTATCGCCTGTTTTATTACCTAAATTATAAGCGTATCCAAAAATACCGAACATGCCTAACTTTTCAGCCAATTCCTGCACCACATCTCTGTATTTTCCATCTCTTTGCTGACGTGAGCTTCTATTCTCCATTTCGTTCAGAATGATAAAATCAGCATTTTCATCTCTCAGGAAATCAGCAAACGGAGTAACGTCAAAAAGCACTTGGTTACTCATATCCACCATCTCGAAAGATTTAACATTGAAAGTAATGACTTTCAAGCGAGTGTTCTGTGCATTGGCATTAGAGAAACTTCCTCCTAACAATACGGCAAGGAATGCCAACACGATATAAGGACAAATATATGTTTTCATATTATGAGTTTATTAATTAATAGATATTTTGCTTCAAGTTTTTGCTACTTGCCACTTCCTTTGCAGGAATAGGGAACACATGATTTACTTTGGGGTTAAAAGTACGTGCCGGCCATATCTCCACCTCTTCAACGGTATACGTACCATCAGCATGAGTAGTGGTTTTTACCCCATGAAGCGGCTTAGCATACACTTCTTGTGCATCTCCCCATCTCACCAAGTCAATGTGACGACTAGGCTGGAATTCAAATGCCAATTCACAACGACGTTCATTTTTCAACTGAGCTTTGGTAGCCTTACTATCTTCCGGCAAGCCAGCGCGTTTACGAATTTTATTCAGCAATTTTACGGCTTCCGCATCACCTTCGCCCTTGCTCCAAATCAGTGCCTCTGCCTTCATCAACAGCACATCGGCAAAACGTATCAATACAGTACCCAATACATTACTTGCATTATTTCCATTGGTATTTACCTTCTTACCAATACAATCAGCATCTTCCCAAGGAGACATAAACTTGCTCCAAGTCAGACCGGAATCACTCGTTGTACCCCAACGACCTACCGCCCAAGTTACATCCTGCCCCACAAACTGGATGTGATTGCCCGGATAAAGGATAGTAGCTTCGCGTCTCATGTCACCATTCTCATAGGCTTTCCAAAGTTCCAAAGTAGGTTGGAAATATCCCCAGGTATTATAGAGTCCCCACCCGCCATTTTGGAAAGACATTCCATGAAATTTCGGGCCTTCAGTAGCATTACCAAGCAGAGAGAAAAGATATTCAGAACAGAAATTATTTTCCTCACGGAAAAGTTTGGTAAAATCAGGGAACAAATCACGTTTGTCACTACCAGACAAATTAATGACTTTGTCACAGAACTCGATAACAGTATTGTAATATTTAGCATCGTATTGAGCTGCATACAAAGCTGCGCGTGCAGCAAACGCCCATGCGGCAGCCTTATGCGGACGGCCGTAATCCTCACTCTTCAATTCAGAGAGATAAGGTAACAATTCACCAGCCTTACGCATATCGTTTATAATTTGGTCGTAATTTTCCAATACCGATGCTGGACGCGGACTATCCATCTCAGCGCTCGGTGTTTTTTCCGTAATAATAGGCAGACCACCGTTGGGACCATTGTCACCATAGAACGGACAAATCCACAAATAAGCAAATCCACGATAAAAATAGCCCTGACCAATCGCATTATTTTTTACCTCCTGAGAAACAGACATATCAGGTACATTACGCAACACATCATTAGCTTTGGCATTAAGCTGGAACATGGCAGGCCATGTGTCCTTTTGATCGCGACCGTTATCCGGAGTCATCTGAAAATTCTTGATGGATTGCGCTTCTCCTTGGCTACGTCCAGTCACCATATTGTCACTACAATTCTCAAGCCACATGAACCCACGTCCGGTCACGCCCTCATTATAAGTAAATTCATGAAAAGCATTCAATGCTTTTTGTACGTCTTCTTCCGTTTTCCAAAAGTTGGTACTGCCCTCCAATCCATAAGGGTCGAATTCCAAGAAGTCACTGCAACTTACAGTAGAAAATGCCAAGAGGCAAGACAATGCTATACCTTTATATTTTTTCATCATATTCCTGTTGTTTTAAAGTTAGAAACTAAAATTGAATCCTAAGCTGAATGATCGAGCTACCGGATAGGTACCTCCATCCAAACCGAAGTTACCTACTTCGGGATCGATACCACTGTAATCTGTCGCAGTAAAAAGGTTCTCACCATTCAGATAGAAACGTAATGTACTGCCAGGCAAGCCAATGGTTCGCATGGCATTCTTCGGCAAGGTATAACCCAAAGTAACGTTTTTTAAACGGAGATAGCTACCATTCTCCAAAAAGAAATCGTTAAGATTACTATAGTTGTTATTTCCGTCTTCAATCAAAGCCAAATGAGGAATACCGGATGTTTTATTGTAATCCCAAGAATTAAGAACATCAGCAAGCATATTACCACCTTGTCCTCTACCGGTGTAACCCATCTGTTTGAATCCGTTATAAATGGTCGACTTACCTACTCCCTGAAATTGGAAGCTAAAATCAATACCTTTGTATTGCAAGTTACCACCAAATCCAAAAGTAATCTTTGGCATATAGCTGCCTAAATATTGTTTATCGTCATCAGTAATCTGACCATCGTTATTAAAGTCCACATATCTGAAATCACCCGGCTTTGCATTAGGCTGAATAAGCTTTGTCATACCAGTTTCAGGATCTCTCCAAGTAAAATTCTTTACTTCTTCTTCGCTTTGGAAAATACCATCAGTCTTCAATACATAATAAGAATACCAAGGATTACCAACAGATGAACGCAATGGAGTCAAACTGTTCAACACAATATTGTGTTGCATATATCCCATAGCTCCCAAATCAAGAACTTCATTATGTACAGTAGATATATTGGCATTCAAACCAAAAGTAACATCACCGATTGTCTTATTGTAGCTGGCACCTAATTCCCAACCACGATTCACCACATCTCCCACATTTCCGTAAGGGTCTACCTTCACACCAGCCACAGAAGGCATCGGCACTACCTCAATCAGGTCTTTCGTACGTTTGTTGAAATAATCTACCGTCAGGTTCAAACTGTTATCGAACAAGCCCATATCTAAACCTATACCATATTGTTCTGTAGTTTCCCACTTCAAATTTTTGGTACCGATAGAACCGGCATACACACCGTTCTGAACCATGTGATTCAAATTCTGACCATAGATAATAGGCCATTCGACTTCATTCAAAGGAACGTTCCAAGAATAACGAGGCACCAAAGCCACATTACCGACTTGTCCCCAACTACCACGCAACTTTAGCATGCTGACAACCGACTTCAAGGGTTCAAAGAAGGATTCCGAGGATATTTTCCAAGATGCCGATACAGCAGGGAATATACCTGAATTATTATCCTTATACAATTTTGAAGTGGCATCTCTACGCAAACTTCCTGTCAAAAAATAACGGTCGCCATAAGAATAACCGATACGAGCAAAAGCAGAAATCATAGATTCTTCCCAAATGCTTTCTTCCGGCTTGTATTTGCTCCAATTACCGGCCTGTCCATTCGTAATGGAATGTCTATCTTCCAAATTGTATCCGCTGGTATAGTAACGATCCCATTTATATTTTTCATATTTCATAGAATAACCAACCATAGCGCTGACGTGATGTACATCGTTAAATACCTTCGCCCAAGTGGCGATAGTTTCCCATAGGATATTACTATTCCAAGTATTAGACATCTCACGAGTGTTGTCCAAATCCGGACGCCCCACTTCGAGCACCCTTGGTGAGAATATGTCTTCATGTCTTACATCCAAACCTGCCGTAAAATCACTCTTGATTGTCAAAGAAGAGAGAGGCTTCAATTCCAAAGAAGTAGTAGAATAGATTCTTGTAGAAGGTCTTTCCTGATTAAGACGTTGCAATGTAGCCACCGGATTTCTCATTTCACCATAAGGACTACTGATACCTTCGTCAATAGCCCAGCGAGGAACCGTTCCGTGATAAAGCGGCTTACCTTGATCATCAGTCATCAAGTTACCGGATTTATCATAATCATACACTGTTGCCGAACGAGGGAAAAAGACAGCCTGATTCAATACACCTTCATGTCCTGTACCGATATTACCTTGGCCATTTTTATATTCATAAGTAACACGTTCACTCAATTTCAGCCATTTGGCTATTTGGAAATCCATGTTCCCCTTAGCAGAGAATTTGCGTGAATATGTGTTCAGCATAATACCTTTATCATTGTCGTAAGCAAAAGATGCAAAACCTTTCATAACCTCACTACCTCCGGATAAAGACAAAGCATAGTGTTCCAACGAACCTGTACGGAAAATAGCATCCATCCAATCTGTGCGTGTCACATTACCATAAGCAAACACATTGGGATTTCTTGATGGATTAGCTATACCGCCATACGTTTTCACCGCATCTGCCCATACCTGATTATATTGTTCAGCTGTCAGGGTTTCGGGCAAATTCATCGCATTTTTAAAACTCTTGGAAATATTGATATTCACCTTCACCTTACCGACAGCAGCTTGCTTAGTAGTTACCACCACTACACCACCAGAACCTACACTTGCTCCATAGATAGCAGCTGAAGCAGCATCCTTCAATACGGTAATGGTTTCTACATCTTCCATGCTGAAAGGTGCACCGGGTACGCCATCCACTACATAAAGCACACCATCACCACTATTGTAGTTATCGTCCGTACCACGAGAACCGCGACCACGGATAGACAAAGAAACATCAGACATCGGGTCTCCACCATTAGACTGAATCATAACACCGGGCATTTGTCCTTGCAGATAAGACCCCAAATTAGCCGGGCGGCTTTTCAATTTATCATCTATTTTAACGGTAGAAACTGCCGTAGACAAGTCTTCCTTTCGACTAGTCCCATAACCTATAACAACGACTTCATCAAGCAGTTCCGTATCTTCCTGCAAAATAGCAGCAATCGGTTCTGACGAAGCCTTTACTTCCAATGTTTTATATCCCATGAAACTTATTTGCAAAATATCTTTTTCCATAGTTTGCAGCACAAATTTCCCATCAACGTCCGTAATCACTCCATTCGTCGTTCCTTTTACCAACACATTAGCACCAATCACAGGTTCACCAGTCTGATCTTTTACTGTTCCTTTCACAGAAATCTGCTGTGCATAAGCACCTGCCGACAAGAACAGCCCTAACAGTAGGGTCAGAATCGTTCGATAGATTCTAAGATTTACTTGTTTCATCCAATTAAAATTTAAAGTTTATAATATAGAAAATTATAATTCCGCCACAAAGGTCAGAAAGCAGAATTACATAGTTATTACAAAAGAAGCAATTCTCTAACAGTCCTTATTTATGCGCAAAATAATACAACTGTAAACATTTATTATCTTTCAATCAAACCGTATAGGGATTATTACTCAAGAAGAGCGGCAGCACCCAATAAACTGGAATCCTTTTGATGCGAAGCCACCACACTCACATTATCCGATATAATCTTGTAGGGAAAACTTTGCATTGTTTGTTCCATAGCATTTTTAAAGAAAGGAAAAGCCGACACAATACCGCCTCCTAAAACTATAGCCTGCGGCGCATAAGTATAAAGGACTGCTTTCATAAGATTCCCCAGATGCTTGCCAAATTCTTTCCAAAGCTCCAGAGCGGTTTGCTCTCCTTGCGCTGCTTTTTCGGCAGCCAGCAGACCGGTAGTATCATAACGCTTAAAGAAAAAACTGCTGCAATAATGTTCAAAATCACTGTCCAGATAAGGAAGCGAGCCTATTTCTCCCGCACCTACATATTGCCCGCAATACAAACGACGGCCTACAATCACACCAGCTCCGATACCCGTCCCGATAGTAATACCCACCATGTGGGAAAATGAGCGTCCCTCGCCAAACAAGCATTCACCCAGAGCGAAACAGTTGGAGTCGTTATTAACAGCAACTGCCACTTTGAACTCTTCCTCCAGCACCTCCTTCAAGTGTATCTCTTTCCAGGAAGATATGTTCGCAACATTATATACAATCCCCTTTTGGGGGTCAACGATTGAGGGAACTCCGATACCAATTCCATCCACTTCTTCAGTCATCACACTACGAATGAGCTGAGAAAGCTGATTGAGCACCGTAGAAGCATCCTGCTGAGCCAAGCAAGGTACTGACACCTTATTCAGACACTTTCCGCCCTCTACTTGTGCTATCCGGATATTAGTTCCTCCTAAATCTATTGACAATTTCATAGGTATATAATTTTAAGACATTTAGCATGCACAAAATTAGGAAACCGGTTCTTTTTTAAAACCCATATTTGCGCATATAATTCTTCATTTTGCGCAAACATTGCTATCAATCAGGTATTCTACCAAGGCCTTACCACCGGGCTCACCGACAAAATCAATAAAAACAATGCCGCAATTCCGCTTACCCTGCTTCTTCAGATAATCCGCTACAGGCCCATTCACCTTATCCGCAAACACCTTAGGAGTTCCCAAAGGCAACCCCGTGGCACTCACAAACGTGATGCCCCACTGACGTGAAGAAACCGGTTCGGCAGATATCCGTTCCAGGTTGCGGATAGAGACATCTGTTTTCTTGCCGGCATCCTTGCCCGATTCATATTGATATTCATCTTCAAGCAGCACACAGCCTTCTTTTCCATCTCTATTGCGAAGGGTCAACAAGCAAGTGCTGTTGTCTTTCCAGCCCACGCATGCAGCTCCCGGATAATCATCCATGACGTAATCCCTATGCAGGAACAGGATCTTTCCGCGGCAATCCCACACTGTCAGTTCCGGACGAAAATCCATCACGAAATAACGCTGATGCGCAGGGATACTCAAAGAAACAGACAACAGAGAAGCATAATCCTGCGACTCGCCCCCTTCTTTTTTCAATGAAACAATCAGAACTTCGGAAGGATGTGCCTGCAAGAAACCGATGAAAGCGGGAAGCACATCGTCTTCCCAATATATATCCTGAAAAGCATGGCTATGGAATACACCCAATTTACCATTTTTCTTCTCTAAACGAATATCAAAAGCACGGATGCCCTGCTGCAACTGGGCTGGAATATTCGTTGACTGCGTTTTCAACATAGGGCCTCCTTTGACGGTTCCACTGTCGTGCGTACCCGGAATAGAAACTTTGCATACGGGAAGTGTGTCATGAAGAGACTTCATCCAAGCCACGTTTCTGCCACCTGCCTGCACAAGCATATCAGCGGTTCGGGAACCGCCATCCCCTGCACAAGCCTGAGAAGCCGATACGAAAACGACCAAAGCTAATGCACAGCATATCCGCAAACAAATTTTTCCCATAGTATATCTCTTTTAAGTTTTGGCATGTGCAAAAATAGAGGGTTCGTTTCCCATTCTTATCCCAATTTGCGCATTTAGTTCTTCATTTTGCGCAAAGATTTACTGCAAAATCCGTGCAAGATACGAACAAAGGCCACATCCGCCACATCAAGCATAGTGAGACTGCCGGGATACGAACAAGACAACAGCAGACAAGCCTATAATACCAAGGATGCCAAGAATAGGGCATAAAGTCGGCTCAGCCTACTTAACAAGCAGTATCGAGCATATTTCAAAGTTTATCTTCAACCTGAATATATAAATATTCAGCCTAAAGATATAAATATTCAAATTGAAGATATACATATCCAGCCTGAAGATAAATCTTGAAATAAAGCCCGGACATCTTCTAAAGCAGACAGAAGCAGCCTTGACCACATACTAAAGCATCCTTGGTCCAAGTACCAAAGCGCTTTCTTAAATAACGTGTGCAACTTCACCCGCATGGTTTCCTCTCCTTCAAGAAGGAAGAGAATCGTAATAGTACAGACTTATATCACATCAAATACGGCCAAGCTATCAACAACCCACTTTCTGCAAACAACATTTTTAAGAAGGGAACAAACCGCCCCCTCTCAGGGGAAAAGCGTAAACTGCCAATGATGATTCGTGCTGCGGCTCTCATCCAGAGCAAAGCCTTCCCAAGCAAAGGCTTTCAAGTCTTCAGGACGCCCTATGCGGTTCTTGACAATGAAACGCGTCATCTCTCCCCGGCACATCTTGGCATAGATGACGATGGTTTTCAGCTGCCCGTCCTTCCACACTTGAAACTCAGGCGTAATAACGCGCACCTCCCGCTCCACCCGCTTCCATTCAAACAAGTCCTTCATTTCAGCACTTGCCAAATTAACAAGAACACCACCACTATTTTTAATTTCTTCTATAAAACAGTCCGTCAACAAGGGTTTCCAATAATCAAACATGGAGACTCCCCCTTTTTCGGGCAAGCGGATATCTCCCTCCAGACGATAGGGTTTGATGCCGTCCAGCGGACGAAGCAGCCCATAAAGAAAAGAAGTGATACGCAGATGCTCTTGCGCATAACGAAAATCCTCCACTGAAAAATCCTTCGGAAGAATGCGTTTGAAAACAGCTCCGGTATAGGCGCAAATAGCCGGCATCGGATGATTCTCTTCCGAACAGAAATCATGAAAACGCAAACAGTTCTCGGTGGCAATTTTGGTATTCACCCGAAGAAGCCTTTCCAATTCGGATACTGGATACTGCGACATTTCCAACGCATTACGCACAGCCTCCGCTTCGAATTTCGGCACCGTGACTTCAGGCACGACAACCGAGCAGCGTGATGCCATGGTCTTCGCACAAGAGATAAGGACAAGCATAACAATTCTTTTTTAGCAGATGCAAAAATAAAGGTTTTCGACGGAGAATTATGTATACCTATAAAGTTTTTCTCTGGAATTCACCTCCATTTCAAGAGTTTTTCATACCTTTACACCTTGTTGGAGAAAAGTGCACGTATTGAACCTTCCTGCTCCCCAACATATTGAGACAGAAAAAGAAAAAACAATATATAAAATGACTCACAAATGGAATTATCAACCCATTACACCCGAACAGGCAGAAGCAAGCCAACAACTGGCCCAAGAATTGGGAATTAGCCCAATATTGGGAAAATTGCTGGCGGAGCGGGGAATAACAACGGCAGCGGATGCCCGGAAATTTTTCCGCCCCCAACTACCGGACCTATACGACCCATTTCTGATGAAGGATATGGATATAGCCGTAGAGCGCCTGAATAAGGCAATGGGAAAGAAAGAGCGCATTCTTGTTTATGGAGATTATGACGTAGACGGTACCACGGCTGTGGCATTGGTCTACAAGTTTATTCAACAGTTCTATTCGAACATCGACTACTATATCCCCGACCGTTACAATGAGGGATATGGAGTTTCAATCCAAGGAGTAGACTATGCCGCAGAGAATGGCGTAAGCTTGATTATTGTATTGGACTGTGGTATCAAAGCCATCGAAGAAATCACATATGCCAAGGAGAAAGGCATTGATTTCATCATCTGCGATCATCATGTCCCCGATGATGTACTGCCTCCTGCCGTAGCCATTCTGAATGCCAAACGGGAAGACAACACCTATCCTTATGAGCATCTGTCCGGATGCGGCGTAGGTTTCAAGTTCATGCAAGCATTTGCCATCAACAATGGCATCGAGTTCCATCACCTGATTCCCCTATTAGACCTTTGCGCTGTCAGCATCGCATCGGACATTGTCCCCATTATGGGTGAAAACCGTATTCTTGCCTACCACGGCCTAAAGCAGTTGAACAGCAATCCCAGTGTAGGATTGAAAGCCATCATTGATGTATGCGGACTGACGGACAAGGATATCACTGTCAGTGACATTGTATTCAAAATAGGTCCCCGTATCAATGCCTCCGGACGTATTCAGAACGGAAAAGAAGCCGTTGACCTGCTTACTGAAAAAGATTTCTCCCTTGCTCTGGAGAAAGCCGGACAAATCAATCAATACAACGAGACCCGCAAGGACTTGGACAAAACCATGACCGAAGAGGCCAATAAGATTGTGGCCGATTTGGACGGACTTGTCGACCGCCGTTCCATTGTATTGTACAATGAAGACTGGCATAAAGGCGTCATCGGAATCGTTGCCTCCCGGTTGACGGAAATCTATTACCGCCCGGCAGTAGTGCTGACACGTACGGATGATATGGCAACCGGTTCCGCCCGTTCCGTCTCCGGATTCGACGTCTACAAAGCTATTGAATACTGCCGCGACCTTCTGGAAAACTTCGGAGGTCATACCTACGCTGCCGGTCTTTCCATGAAGGTGGAAAATGTACCAGCCTTTATCGAACGTTTCGAAAAGTTCGTATCACAAAACATCCTGCCGGAACAGACATGTGCCGTCATCGATATCCATGCCGAGATTGATTTCAGAGACATCACTCCGAAATTCTTCAGCGACCTTAAGAAATTCAATCCTTTCGGTCCGGACAATGCCAAACCCATTTTCTGCACGCACAATGTCTATGATTATGGTACCAGTAAAGTCGTAGGGCGAGACCAGGAACATATCAAGCTGGAATTGGTGGACAACAAATCAAACAATGTGATGAACGGCATCGCTTTCGGACAAAGTTCCCACGTACGCTTCATCAAGACCAAACGTTCCTTCGACATTTGCTATTCCATTGAGGAAAATACCCATAAACGAGGCGAGGTACAATTGCAGATTGAAGACATAAAACCGAATTAAAAGCCTCTCCCCTCCCCCTCTCTCCGGTTCTCCGTTATAGGGGGGGATAATCCCGTAAGAAGGAAATAAGGATAATACTGCATTATATAAGGAAATGATAAATATCGGTTGATACTATAAGATAATTAATCACTAATACTTAATTAGGAGAAAACATCAGTTCAACGATAAGAAGTAGTAAAAAAGTTCAGTAAAGTAATGAGCAGCAATAGCAACTTCAAAACTCCCCTCCTTGCGGGATTGCTCTCTCCCGATAACGGGGGAACCGGAGGGGGTGGATTGGAGATAAAGCTTTTAAAGCAGTACTGGGGTCATGACGCCTTCCGGGGGATACAGGAAGACATCATCAACAGCATTACCGAGGGACGGGACACTTTGGGACTAATGCCCACGGGAGGAGGAAAATCCATCACTTTTCAGGTTCCGGCGCTTGCCAAAGAAGGACTTTGCCTGGTCATCACCCCGTTGATTGCCCTCATGAAAGACCAGGTACAAAACCTGAAAAAGCGAGGAATCAAGGCACTTGCCATCTACTCGGGCATGAGCAGGCAGGAAATCATCGTCACATTGGAGAACTGCATATTCGGCAATTTCAAGTTTCTCTATATTTCTCCCGAAAGGCTCGATACAGAAATCTTCCGCACCAAACTGCAAAAGATGAGAATCAGTATGATTACGGTAGATGAAAGCCACTGCATATCACAATGGGGCTACGATTTCCGTCCAGCCTATCTGAAGATAGCCGAAATACGCAAACTGCTGCCCGGCGTACCAATCCTGGCATTGACAGCCACCGCCACTCCGGAAGTAGTGAAAGATATCCAGGCCCGTCTGCATTTCCGTAAGGAAAATGTGTTCCGTATGAGTTTCGAACGCAAAAACCTCGCCTATATCGTCCGCAAAACAGAAAATAAGACGGGAGAGCTGTTGCACATCCTGCGCCGTATGCCCGGAAGCGCCATCATCTATGTGCGCAACCGTCGCCGCACCAAGGAAATTACCGAACTGCTACACAACGAAGACATCACCGCAGATTTCTACCATGCCGGACTGGATGACGCCACCAAAGACATCCGTCAACAACGCTGGCAGACAGGAGAAAGCCGTGTCATGGTCGCCACCAATGCATTCGGTATGGGTATAGACAAACCGGATGTACGGATTGTCATCCACATGGATTTGCCCGATTCCATCGAAGCCTACTTTCAAGAAGCAGGACGTGCCGGAAGGGACGGACAAAAAGCCTACGCGGTCGTCCTTTACGCCAAGTCGGACAAGGCAACACTGCACAAACGCATTCCCGACACCTTTCCTGAAAAAGAGTATATAAAAGAAGTATATGAGCATCTTCAATACTATTACCAGATGGCAATGGGAGATGGACAAGGCTGTGTACGCGAATTCAATATAGAAGACTTTTGCCGAAAGTTCAAGTATTTCCCCGTTCCCGTGGACAGTGCCTTAAAGATTCTGACACAAGCGGGATACCTGGAATATACAGATGAACAAGACAACGCATCCCGGCTACTGTTCACTATCCGGCGAGACGAGCTTTATAAACTGAGGGAACTCGGCGAAGACATGGACAAACTCATCCAAACCATTCTCCGCTCCTATACCGGAGTCTTCACAGACCATGCTTTCATCAATGAAGAATCACTGGCCATACGCACCGGGCTCACACGCCGGCAAGTGTATGAACAGCTCATCCACCTTGCCAAGCTACGTATCGTCAGTTACATCCCCCGCAAAAAGACACCATATATAATATACACGCGAGAGAGAGTTGAAATGCGTCACCTGCAAATTCCTCCCGCCGTGTACGAGGAACGCAAAAAGCGATACGAGAAACGCATAAGTGCCATGCTGGATTACGTGAGCAGCGACACCGTGTGTCGCAGCCGGATGCTGCTGCACTACTTCGGAGAGAAAAACGGACACGACTGCGGACAATGCGATACCTGCATCAGTTTGAGGAACAAGAAAACTTCCGACCACCTTTCGGAAAAGGAACTTTCTGAAAAGATTCTTCAAGCCCTATCTGACAAACAACAAACTCCGGCCACTTTGGCAGAACAAATACCGGCTGATAAAAACATGTTCATCGATGTGTTACATGGATTGTTGGACGAAGGCAAGGTAATTGCTGTCAACGGAATGCTTCAAATCAAAAAATAATTCACTACTTTTGCCGTTGGAAAAGAATGCCCTGCCACTGAAAGGAACATCACTTATCAGCCATGCCCACCTTTTCCTTTTTAATTTTTAATTCTTTAATTTGTAATCACTTATGGGATTCTTTAAATCTTTTTTCTCCGGCAAGTCAGACAATCCGGAAAATGAGAAACAAAAAAACGAACAGAAGAATTTTGAGATATTCAAGTATGACGGTATGCGTGCACAACGCATGGGCCGTACAGACTACGCTATCAAATGCTTTACTGAAGCTCTTGCCATTCAGGAAGACTTTGAAACCATGGGATATCTCGTCCAAGTCTGCATCCAGACCAACAAACTGGACGAGGCACACAAACTGCTGGAACGCATGACCGAAATAGAACCGGAACATACCTCCTCCTACCTCAGTCTTGCCAACGTATGCTACATGCAGGAAGATTATCCTGCCATGGCAGATGCAGCAAAGAAGGCTATCGAGATAGAAGAGGGCAACGCCATAGCACACTACCTGCTAGGCAAAGCGGACAATGGGCAAGGAGACGGCATCATGTGCATCGCCCATCTTACGAAAGCCATCGTACTGAAAGATGATTTTACTGAAGCCCGTCTGCTCCGTGCCGAGGCTCTGGCACAAATGCAACAATATAAGGAAGCGATGGAAGACATAGACGCCATTCTGGCACAAGACCCGGAAGACGAAGGTGCCATCTTGCTCCGCGGAAAGATAGAAGAAGCTACGGGAAACAAAGAAAAAGCTGAAAGCAGTTATCAGAAAGTAACGGAGCTGAATCCCTTTAACGAACAAGCCTTCCTCTACTTAGGCCAGCTTTACATCACCCAAAATAAGCTGACAGAAGCCATCGGGCTCTTTACGGAAGCCACAGAACTGAACCCCAATTTCGCAGAGGCCTATCATGAGCGCGGACGCGCCAAGTTACTGAACGGCGACAAGGAAGGTTCTGCAGAAGACATGAAGAAAGGACTGGAACTCAATCCTAAGGAAATACAGAACTTTAACGGACAATATGGTAACCAGCCGGAGGGAAGAACCGGTAATATCCTGGGATTATAACAAATTCAATTATTGCCGCCAATGAAACGAAATTTGTTTCTGTCAGTACTTTTTGTACTGATGTTCGCACCTGCCCATGCACAGCAAGTGAACATACTGTCCTATAACGTACATAATTGCATCGGCATGGACAAGGAGTACAATTACCAACGCATTGCCAATGTTATCAGTCAAACTTCTCCTGACATAGTTGCCCTGCAGGAGCTTGACAGTATAACGGTGCGCAACAAAGGAATCCATACTCTTGGAGAGCTAGAAAAACTGACCGGAATGCACGGCACCTATGCAGCAGCCATTCCTTTTCAGGGTGGAAGCTACGGCATCGGAATTCTCTCCAGAGAGATACCCGTAAAATACGAGATTATTCCAATGCCCGGACGGGAAGAAAAACGCACCTTCATTATTGCAGAATATAAAGATTATGTATTTTGTGCCACACACCAGTCTCTCACTCCAGAGGACCAGCTCCTTGCCGTGCCATTGATAGAAAAAGCCTTGCAAAACCTCGATAAGCCCATTTTGATGGCAGGCGACATGAACTCTGCACCAGCAAGCGCTCCTCAGCTGGAATTGGCAAAACATTTTGCCACCCTCAATGACACAACCTCTTGTACTTTCCCGGCAGACCGTCCCAACCAATGTATAGACTACATCTATGGCTATTCCAAGAATGGGTATCGGTTTGATGTGCAATACCGAAAAGTCATAGAAGATACCATTGCATCCGACCATCGTCCGGTTCAAGTCATTGTACAAATCAAAGGGAAATAAGTTAAATTGCTACTATCCCTAAAAAAAACATTGTTTTTTGTTTGTATATAAAAGAAAAGCATTACTTTTGTCGCGTAATCCAAAAAACAGAGAATACAAGTATGAAGTCATTTACTTATGCATATTACTTCTTTTTTTACTTTTACTTTAGCCAGAAAGTAGAGCGGGAGTTTGTATGTATCAAGTGACAGTGATGCTTAAGGACTGAATAGAGAAACAAGTAAATATACAGAATCCCGCTCCATCGTATGGAAGCGGGATTTTTTTTATAGCATAACCAAGAAAATAAAAATAATGAAAAAGGTAGCCATTCAAGGAACATTAGGCTCGTATCACGACATCGCCGCACACAAGTACTTCGAAGGAGAAGAAATAGAGTTAATCTGTTGCGCCAGCTTTGAAGACGTATTCGGCGCCATCAAGAAAGACAGTCAGACCATAGGAATGCTGGCAATAGAAAACACCATTGCAGGTAGTCTGCTGCACAACAATGAGCTATTACGCCAAAGTGGCGCACAGATTATCGGCGAGTACAAGCTGCGCATTTCCCATAGTTTTGTTTGCCTGCCCGATGAAGACTGGGATGATATTACTGAGGTCAACTCCCACCCCATCGCCCTGATGCAATGCCGTGAATTCCTCGGACAGCACCCCGGTATAAAAGTGGTGGAAGGCGAAGATACTGCCCGCAGTGCCGAAATCATCCGAAAAGAAAACCTGAAAGGTCATGCCGCCATCTGCTCCAAAGCAGCCGCAGAGCGTTACGGCATGAAGATTCTGCAGGAAGGCATCGAAACAAACAAGCACAACTTCACCCGCTTCCTGGTAGTGGCCGACCCTTGGCAAGTGGATGAGCTGAACCGGCACCGTAGCAAGGACGTCAACAAGGCAAGCATGGTATTCACCCTTCCCCATACCGAAGGAAGCCTTTCCCAGGTATTGTCCATTTTGTCCTTCTACCGCATCAACCTGACCAAGATACAATCACTGCCCATCATCGGACGGGAATGGGAATACCAGTTTTACGTAGATGTCGTGTTCGACAATGTACTGAGATATAAACAATCCATTGCGGCCATCACACCGCTGACCAAAGAACTGAAAATATTAGGAGAATATGAAGATGGAAAGTCAAACATCTAAGATAAAGCCGGCTGAACGTCTGGCAAGCGTAAGCGAATACTACTTCTCGAAAAAACTGAAAGAAGTGGCACAAATGAATGCGGAAGGCAAGGACGTCATCAGCCTGGGCATCGGAAGCCCCGACATGCCACCTTCCGAAAAAACAATCCGAACACTTTGCGAAGCCGCCTGCAATCCAGACGGACATGGCTATATGCCCTACGTAGGCATCCCCGAACTGCGCCGCGGTTTTGCGGACTGGTACAAAAAATGGTACGGTGTAGCATTGAATCCCAACACAGAGATACAACCGCTCATCGGCTCCAAAGAAGGCATCCTGCACGTGACACTGGCTTTTGTCAATCCCGGCGAACAAGTATTGGTTCCTAATCCCGGCTATCCTACTTATACTTCATTAAGCAAGATTCTCGGCGCCGAGGTCGTGAACTATGACCTGAAAGAAGAAAACGGCTGGATGCCCGACTTCGACGAGCTGGAACGGATGGACACGAGTCGTGTAAAACTGATGTGGACCAACTATCCCAATATGCCCACAGGGACAAATGCAACACCGGAACTGTACCGGAAGCTGGTGGACTTCGCACGCCGCAAGGATATCGTCATCGTGAACGACAACCCTTACAGTTTCATCCTGAACGAACATCCCATCAGCATCCTCAGCATTCCGGGTGCCAAGGAGTGCTGCATAGAATTCAATTCCATGAGCAAAAGCCACAATATGCCGGGCTGGCGTATCGGCATGCTTGCCTCGAATGCCGACTTCGTACAATGGATACTGAAAGTAAAAAGCAACATCGACAGCGGTATGTTCCGTGCCATGCAACTGGCAGCCGCCACCGCTCTGGAAGCAGAGCAGGACTGGTATGACGGCAACAACGCGAACTACCGTAACCGCCGCCGGATGGCAGGAGAAATCATGCATGCCTTGGGTTGTACCTACGACGAAAAGCAGGTAGGAATGTTTCTCTGGGGCAAGATTCCCGACAGTTGTACAGACGTAGAAGAACTGACCGAACGCGTGCTGCATAAAGCCAGGGTATTCATCACTCCCGGGTTTATCTTCGGAAGCAACGGGAAACGGCATATCCGCATCTCACTCTGCTGTAAGGACAATAAACTGGCAGAAGCATTGGAACGCATCAAGAGTATGAAATAAATGCTTACAAGCAGGAGATAGACAACCTAAATCCGGAATCCCCGTTTACAAAAACTCCACCGGAGATTTAGTAAAACGAGAGGAATGATTTAGTAAAATTCTCTCCGACGTTTTGGTAAATCTTGGGAACCGCGTTCAGAAAGGTCTCCCGAGAGGGAAAGAATTATAAGAGAAAAAGAGTATAAATAAAGAATATTATTAAACAAATAAAGAATATGGAACTCGAACTAGAACCTATCACATTGCCCGGTGTTGAGAACAAACGCCCTATGGTAATAGCCGGCCCCTGCAGTGCCGAAACCGAAGAACAAGTAATGAGCACAGCCAAACAATTGGCAGACAAAGGCCTCAAGTTATTCCGTGCCGGTATCTGGAAACCGCGTACCAAACCGGGCGGCTTCGAAGGAGTAGGCGTAGACGGCCTTGCATGGCTGAAGGAGGTAAAGAAAGAAACCGGCATGTATGTTTCTACAGAAGTTGCTACCGCCAAGCATGTATACGAATGCCTGAAGGCTGGAATTGACCTTCTTTGGATAGGCGCACGTACCACCGCCAATCCTTTCGCCGTACAGGAAATTGCCGACGCACTGAAAGGCGTAGATATCCCGGTACTGGTGAAGAATCCGGTAAATCCTGACCTGGAGCTATGGATTGGAGCTTTGGAACGTATCAACAATGCAGGCTTGAAGCGTCTGGGTGCCATCCACCGCGGGTTTAGCAGCTATGACAAAAAGCTCTACCGTAACTTGCCCCAATGGCATATTCCCATTGAGCTGCGCCGACGCATCCCCAACCTGCCCATTATCTGCGACCCCAGCCACATAGGTGGAAAGCGCGAACTCGTTGCCCCGCTCTGCCAGCAAGCTATGGATTTGGGCTTCAACGGACTGATTATCGAGAGCCACTGCAACCCGGACTGTGCCTGGAGCGATGCAGCCCAGCAAGTCACCCCGGATGTGCTCGATTATATCCTCAACCTGCTCGTCATCCGCAAGGAAACGCAAAGCACCGAAAATCTCAGTGAATTACGCAAGCAGATTGACGAATGCGACAACAATCTTATTCAGGAGCTGGCCAAGCGAATGCGTGTGGCACGAGAAATCGGCACTTACAAGAAAGAGCACGACATAACCATCCTGCAAACCGGACGCTACAACGAGATTCTCGAGAAACGCGGCTCGCAAGGCGCATTGTGCGGCATGGATGCCGAATTCATCAAAAAGGTATTTGAGGCGATACACGAAGAGAGCGTGAGGCAACAAATGGAAATTATAAACAAGTAATTATTCAATGCACCAATATCAGCACATTAAACATCATGAGAATATTAATACTTGGAGCCGGGAAAATGGGCTCTTTCTTTACAGACATATTGAGTTTCCAGCACGAGACGGCCGTGTTCGACGTCAACCCGCACCAACTGCGCTTTGTCTATAACACCTACCGCTTCACCACGCTGGAAGAAATCAAAGAATTCGAGCCGGAGCTAGTCATAAATGCCGCTACGGTGAAATACACACTGGACGCTTTCCGTCAAGTGTTGCCGGTACTGCCCAAAGACTGTATCATCAGCGACATCGCCTCGGTAAAGACCGGGCTGAAGAAGTTCTACGATGAAAGCGGTTTTCGCTACGTGTCGACACATCCTATGTTCGGCCCCACTTTCGCCAGCCTCAGCAACCTGAATACAGAGAATGCAATCATCATCAGCGAAGGCGACCACTTGGGCAAAATCTTCTTCAAAGACCTCTACCAGACCATGAAGCTGAATATCTTTGAATATACATTCGACGAACATGATGAAACCGTAGCCTATTCCTTATCCATTCCTTTTGTTTCCACCTTTGTGTTTTCGGCAGTCATGAAGCACCAGGAAGCTCCGGGCACTACATTCAAAAAGCACATGGCCATCGCCAAAGGTCTGCTGAGCGAAGATGATTACCTGCTCCAAGAAATTCTTTTCAATCCGCGCACCCCCTCACAAGTGGAGAACATCCGTCTGGAACTGAAGAACCTGCTGGAAATCATCAGCAATAAGGATGCGGAAGGAATGAAGAAATACCTGACCAAAATCCGGGAAAAAATCAGATAACCAAGCGCAAGTGTGTGCTCCGATGCCAAAGCACACACTTGTATCTCAACTAAAAACCACATCTTTGCCTCCTGAAAGCTGCATCAAAACAGCAGCAATATTTTATCCACTTTAATTTTTTTAATTCATGGCATCTATCAAGAACAAATCAAAGCTTGCCGCCACGCAAAGCAAGCAGGCAAAGAACAATGCTTCGCCCAAAGCAACCTTACAACTATTCATGCAAGAAAACATCGACCGCATGCACCGACTAGGCAAAGTGCGCACCGGCGAGACCTACACGTGTACGCTCAACAGCTTCATGCGCTTCCGTCAGGGAAAGGATGTACTTTGGAAAGATTTCGACGCAGACTTGACGGCTTCCTATGAGGCCTATCTCAAATCGACCGGAGTGAGCATGAACACCATCTCCTTCTACAACCGAATACTGCGGGCCGTGTACAACCGGGCGGTAGAGAAAGGCTTTACGAAACAAGTATTCCCTTTCAAGAATGTCTATACGGGAGTGGAGAAAACCATACGGCGAGGACTGCCCATAAAAACCATTCGCAACATCCGAAACCTGGACTTGTCACACTGCCCCTCATTGGACTATGCACGCGACATGTTTTTATTCAGCTTCTACACCCGAGGCATGTCATTTGTGGATATGGCTTACCTGAAAAAAAATGACCTGAAAAACGGAATCCTCACCTATCGACGTAAGAAAACCGGACAACGTCTTTGCATACGATGGGAACGAGATATGCAAGATATACTCGAAAAATACCACATATCCCAAGAATCACCTTATCTGCTCCCCATCATTCATAAGATAGGAAAAGAAGAAAGAAAACAGTACAATAATGCGCTACACCTCGTCAACAAAAAATTAAAATTTATCGGCAGCATATTGCAACTTTCCATACCGCTCACCATGTACGTTGCGCGCCATTCTTGGGCCACTGTGGCCAAAAGCAAAAACATTCCGCTTTCTGTCATTAGCGAAGGAATGGGACACGACTCTGAAAATACAACGCTGATATATCTGGCTTCACTTAATACAGAAATTATAGACAAAGCCAATAAGCTCATTTTAGACCTACTTTAAACATACAGAGGCAAATACATCTCTTCCCAAGAGATGTATAGTATAATAATCAATGACAACATGCTGCAAGGGCATAAGTACAAAGCCGCATTCCAATATACGTTTCGATATACAATTTCACAAATTCATGAATTCCAGATAAAAAAACAAAGAAACATTTGGATATTATCACTGTTTATCATACTTTTGCAACCCAAATCCGTCTCTTGGGAAGAGATGAAGTTTTGATTTTAACATCAGCTTGGTTCCATCTCTTGGGAAGAGATGAATCCTGAAACTACAGTCCGCAAGCGCAGACTGTAAAGAATATAGAAACTAAAAAGCACTATTACACATTGTAATTGTACAACAAAAAACAATGAATAGTAATTCTGGCAGTATCTATGTTTTTGCTGAATACTCTTCATTGCAACCACCAGCGACATATAGGCTGGGCATACGGAATTTTGTTTGATTCCTTTTAGGAATTTATTGGTAATTTGATAATTTTTCTCTATAAGTAGAAGAGATTAAGATATTAATGACACTAACAAATCTTAAATAATGGGAAAGATGACTTTAAAACTTTATGTGGTTTTGTTTTTAGGTCTTTTCAGCATGGGAGCCAAATGTCAGGAAGTGGCTCTGAAAAGTAATCTGCTATACGACGCCTTCGCTACACTGAACGCAGGCGTGGAAACGGGATTGGCAGACAGATGGACGCTCGACGTATCTGCCAACTACAACGGATGGACACTCTCGCACGACCGGAAGTGGAAACATTGGCTTCTGCAACCTGAAGCACGCTATTGGTTTTGCGACCGATGGGCAGGACACTTCGTTGGAGCACACCTGCTCGGAGGTCAATACAACGTTGGCGGGCTGAAAAACGACTTCTCTTTTCTGGGAAGCGACTTCTCCAAACTCTCTGACCGGCGTTACCAGGGATGGTTCCTGGGCGTGGGTGCGGCATACGGGTATTCCTGGATTCTGGACAAGCATTGGAACCTGGAAGCCGAAATAGGCTTCGGATATGTCTACACACGATTCGACGCCTACCCTTGCGCCAACTGCGGAACAAAGCTCGAGAAAGACAAACCGCACCACTACGTCGGTCCTACCAAGGCCGCGGTAAACCTTGTATACACATTCTAAATTCATCCGGTGGTTATGGACACTATGAACAAATTAGCTAAGAAAATGATTTTTGGCTTGTTATGCCTATGTTGCGCACTGGGAGCCGACGGCCAAACACTGACGGACGGACAGATAGCAGTACAAAACCTAGCCGTCTCAAAGCAAGAAGACAAACTATTCGTGGCGATGGACCTCGACATCTCCGCACTTAAGCAAGGAAGCAACCGTGAAGTACTGTTCACCCCTTCGCTCACCCTTAAAGACGACAGCCTCAGCCTGCCTGCCATACGCATTGCGGGGCGTAACCGTTATTACCACCACCTGCGAAACGCCTCCGACACCGAACGGCTCTATCGCAACGGCGAACGCAATCTGATAGAATACCGCGTGACGGTGCCTTATGAAAAATGGATGGGAAGAGCCCGGCTCAGCGCCACCGAAACCACTTGCGGATGTTGCGACGCCCCCTTGACCAGCACCACTACCCCTCTGAGCAAACTACGGCTGGAAAAACGCGTACCTACACCTTTCGTACCCGCGTACGCCTATATACGCCCTAAGGCCGAGCAGAAAATCAACCGGATTGAAGGTTCAGCCTACATCGACTTCCCCGTGAACCGTACCGAAATACATCCCGACTACCGACGCAACCCTGAGGAGCTGAAGAAGATTCTTTCTACCATCGATGCCGTGAAGAATGATGCAGACAGCAAGATTATCAGCATCAGCATCAAGGGATATGCCTCGCCCGAAGGATCGTACAGCAACAACATACGCCTGGCCAAGGGACGTACTGAAACCTTGAAAGAATATGTACGCAAGCAGTATGTTTTCCCCCAATCACTCTTCACCACCGGCTTCGAGCCCGAAGACTGGGAAGGACTGGAGCGCTTCGTAACCTCCTCGCAACTAAAAAACAGAGAAGGCATTCTGGCCTTAATACACAGCGACCTGGACCCTGATGCGAAAGACCGGAAAATCAAGGCAACCTATCCCGCCGACTATGCTTACCTACTGAGCGAAGTCTATCCCGGACTGCGCCATTCCGACTATGCCGTACAGTACGAGGTACGTGCCTATACAGACCTTGCGGAGATTAGGAGCCTGCTCAAGAGCCAGCCCCAGAAGCTGAGCCTGAACGAAATGTACCTCGTCGCGCAGGAGATGGAACCGGGCAGCGACGAGTATAACGCTACCTTCGCAACTGCCGTACGTATGTTCCCCGACGACCCCGTGGCAAACCTCAACGCTGCCAATACTGCCCTACGCCTCGGTGACCTGAAAGGAGCCGAAACTTATCTGGGCAAGGCGGGCGATGCTCCCGAAGCCATCTACGCACGCGGCATACACGCCGCCCTGCTGAAGGACTATGACGCAGCCCAACCACTACTGAAGCAAGCGTTACAGAAAGGAGTGGCGCAAGCGGAAGACGCGTTGCAACAGATAGAACGCATAAGACAAGAGATGGCCGAAGACGCGGAATAAAGGAGAGGAAACAACAAGAATATAACACCGAAATAAATAAACTCTTAATAAATTATACGCTATGAAAAGAAAAAACTGGAGTATTTTTTTCATTGGTATGCTGGCAATGTGTACCATTGCAGGATGCAGCGACAACGAACTGAACGGCGGCAATGAACCGGGCGTATACCCGGGACATCCCGAAGATGCCGTATACATGAATGTGAACATACAATTGCCCGTAGGAGGAAAAAACACAAGAAGTGAAACCGACTCAGACAAGGATGATGACTATGGAACCAGTACAGACGGTACGGAAGTAGGAAAGGATTACGAGAACAAGGTGAATGGCGTCTTGATTGTATTGGCGGATGCAAGCAACAACTTCATCGCTGCCGGCGAACACAACTCATTGCCGGTAGTGCGTGAAGGAATCGTCAACACAACCCAGAAAATCAATAAATCCGCATTGGCCGCTTACTATGGCAACGGGACACTTGGAGCAGGAAAAGACCAAGTCAATCTTTATGTATTCTGCAATCCGACAATGGAGTTGAAACAAATCTTCGAAAAGTCCGGTACCGACAACAAATGGATTGACGAGATTGCCACTCTTGAAGAAGAACCTAACGGAACTGCTACAGGAGCAGCTGTCTGGGGAGGAAACGACCACAAGGCAGGCTTCCTGATGGCCACGGCAAGCAGCAAAGACATAAAAAAGTATATTCCGAAGAATTTTACCGATTGGGACAACTTTACAACTGAAAACAATGCCTTTGATTTCTCGGGCAAAAACACCTTGAGCAACGGCACCGAAATCGGAAATATCGGAAATATCCGTGTGGAACGTGTCGTGGCACGCTTCGATTTCAAAGACGGCAGTCCCAGCAAGGACCAGACATACGTCATAGCAGAAAAAGACGACAAGCCTACGCTAAAAGTCAAACTGAACAAGATGGCGTTGATTAACATGAGCAAGCATTTCTACTACCTGCGCCGTGTATCCGGTAACGGTCTGGCCGATAACGGTCTGGCCGATAACGGTCTGCCCAATAAGGTGGAAATCTGCGGAACTGAATATGACAGCGGACAAAGCTGGAACTACGTAGTAGATACCGATGCCGAACAAAAGAAGGGAGACATCAATGCAAGCTATCCTTTTGCCGACTACTTCAATTTCTGCCTCGGACACCAGGATAACAACACTTGGAGTATTGACGAGACAGCCCGCGACCAGTGGTACACCAGTCTGATTAGCGACGTTATCAAAAAAGACGAAGACAACGATGACAAATGGAACAACAACCACAGCCGAGACGGTTACCGCATCTGGCGTTATGCCACCGAGAACACCATCCCCGGCATGAACAAGCAGGAGAACGGCATCAGTACCGGCATCGTGTTTAAAGGAAAAATTCAAGTAACAACAGATGCTCCCCAAGCATTGCAAGATGCTATCAACAAGGCAACAGGCGGTTCTAATGCCGATGCCATCCTTTACGCTTACTCCAACCAACTTTATGTAAGCTGGACAGAAGTACGCGAAGCCGCACTTGACGCAACGGCAAACGAGGAATTCAAGAAAGCGGTATTCGGAACACCGAAAAATACTCCGTCGAAAACCGTCTATAGCGATGATACCAAGAGCCCCGACTACCTGTGGAACATATGGCATAATGTAAAGGGCCACAACGATGCAGCCGCCCTGTCGGCTTTCAAGGAAGTAGCCACCAACAAAGACCATCAGTTCACCCTCTACCAGTCGAGCAGGGACGAGAATGACGGTGCAGGCTACTACTGCTACTACTTCTACTGGAACCGTCACAACGACAACGGCAACAACGGTGTAATGGGCCCGATGGAGTTTGCCGTGGTTCGCAACAACGTGTACAAACTGTCTGTTGTCGACATCAACCGCCTTGGTCATCCGCGCCTTAGCGAAAACGACCCCGACCCCGTCGACCCCGGAACTCCGGACGAGAAGGGCGACATCTACCTGAAGCTCTCTGTCGAGGTGCTTCCTTGGGTGGTTCGCATAAACGACATTGAATTCTAAAAAACAACAAGTATGCAAAGCAATAAGCGAAATAGATTTTCAAGGTTCGCAGGCAGGGTGCTCGTCGCCCTGCTGGCAGCCGTTGCCTTATCCTCGTGCGAGCGCATCTTTGAAGACCTCGACCCGTGTCTCCACGGCGTATCGCTGCGCTTCGTCTACGACTACAATATGGAGTACGCCAATGCGTTCCCCAACCAAGTGGACTGCCTCACCCTCTATATCTACGACGAGAACGACGACTACGTAGATACCAGGATTGTAACCGGAACAGAACTGCAAGACGAGAACTACCGGATGAAGCTTGACCTGCCCGACGGCAAATACCATTTTGTGGCATATGGAGGAATCGCATGCGAAAAGAGTTCTTTCACCGTAAACACAAGTACCAAGCGCACCGAGCTCAGGACCCGACTGAACGCCGACTGCCTCAGCCTGCCCGAACGGAAATTGCTGCACGATATGTTCTGGGGAGAACTCACCATGGAAACGGCCGAGTCTTACAACGAAGGCACGGTAAAGATGATGAAGAACACCAACGGCATACGCATCGTGCTGCAGCAAGTGGCGGGAGGCATTGTCAAAGCCGAGGATTTCGACTTCGAGATTACGGACGACAACACCCTCTTCAACTACGACAACGACCTGCTGCCGGTGGCCGACGTCACCTACACCCCGTGGGTGAAAGGACAGGCACGGACAGGGTCATCCGTCATAGTGCCCGGAGTAGCGCCCGAACCCATCGAAGTGGCATATGCCGAACTGAGCGTGCCGCGCCTGATGGCCAGGAATTCTCCCAGGCTGGTAGTGAAACGGCATGCCGACAAAGCGACCGTGATAGACATCCCCCTCAACAAATACCTGCTGCTGATGCAGAGCGACCGCTACGACATGGACGACCAAGAGTATCTGGACCGCGAAAGCCGCTGGACACTCTTCTTCTTCCTGAAGAACAACGACGGCAACGACAGCTGGTTGAATACATGTATTGTGGTAAACGATTGGGTGGTACGCATCAATGACGTGGAACTGTAACAACTGCAACATGCGTGGCACATAAAAACCGGACTACCCGGCAAACGACTTTCAACAAACCAAGAACAGCTTTTCAAATGGAATTGAAGCATCGACATATCATCGGAATCTGCCTCCTCTGCGGCCTACTGGGAGCTACTTCGTGCAACGACGAATCCATCGTGCAGCAGCCACCCGCCGAGGAAGACAATACCGTGTATCTGGCCTTCCACACAGCCGTAGTGGGAGCCTCTACACGTGCCGACGGCACCCCCGATGACGAAAATATCAATCAATTGCGAATCGTCATCGCTTCGAAGGCGAGCGACGATACGGACGGCGCAAGCACATGGGAGGTGGAAGAAAACCGGCTCATCACCGAGACAAACATACAACTCTCGGACGAGTACACTTTCCGGGTGAAAGCCGGCTGCCAGAAACGTATCTACCTGCTGGCCAACTGCAACGGACTGGAGGACACGAACGGCAATTTGCTAGACTTCACAAGCACCCGTGCATTCTTGCCCGACGCAAATGGGAAAGCACCCGTAGACGGCTATGTCTTCGGACTGGGAGACAAAGACGGCGGCTACCAATATGCCACAGCCCTCGAAGCGGGAAACGGCATACCGATGACGTCGGTCTACGAAATAACTATTCCCCAAAAAGACGAGGCGAACGAAAAGGACTTCGCAAACGGCTTTTACCAAGGCATGCCCGAAGTGCTGTACGTGGTGCGCGCCGCCACCAAGTTCTCCTTCGCATTCGGCAAAACCGCGAAACGGACCATCAACGTGACCGGATTCAGCCTGAAGAAAGCCATCAAAGACCGGATGTATCTGATGCCGCATGTCAACAAAGATGCAGACGGAAAATACTGGGTGGCAAATACCGGGGACGAGGATAATCCTTCCAAAGCGATATTGCCCGGAGAAGGTACCGCCCACGACTGGATAACATGGATGGTGGCGGAATCGGAAAAGGCGGAAAGCGAAGCGACCCAATATCAATGGCTGACCGACTACGAAGTGCCGCAGCCCGAAGAAGGAGAAAAGGACGGAAATTTCGACTATTCATTCAGCAAGGCCATAGAGGTATCTGCCCTCAAAGCAGGAGAAGAAGCAAAATTCACCACACCCGTCTACCTGCCCGAAAGCGACGGCACATTGGCACAAGGCAAGGACTCAAAGCTGAAACTGCAGGAGTACGAAGTGACCATCCACACGGAAGAGGGCTTTGATGAAGAGACGACTGCTCCGGACAGCCCTAAAGTGGCAAGAAGCTACACCGCCACATTGCCGAATCTGGCCTCGCTCTTCCGCAACACGCATGTCAAGGTAAAGGTGAATTTCAAGAATCTTTCCGAGGCGGAATTGAATTTGGAAGTGGATGTAGAACCTTATTGGGAAGTAGTGCTCGACCCCGTATTCGGACTGGACGAGAAAGACGACTCGAAGAAACGCTAAACACCGAAGGAGCCTCCCCCCCGAAAAAACACACCGGAAGGCTTCATTCTTAAATATACATACAAAAAAACAGCAACGGATATGAAACGCAACTTTTTGACCTACATACTTTTGTGCATATTGCTCCTCGGCAGTGCCGCCTGCCAGGACGACCCGCTCTACAACGGCGGCGAGACAGGCGAAGGCGAAAGCCTCGTCAGCGCAACCGTGAAGTTCAAGCCCCTTACTCCTGCATTGAATGGAAATACGCGTACGGCAGGGAATGTGATAAAGAGTATCGGGAACTTGTGCGTGTTGCTGTATAATGAAAAGGGAGAGTTGCTGAAGACATATCCGCTTACCGAAGGAACAGGCGAAGGGCAATATCAATTGGAAGATAAAGACAGACCGGATAATAATCCCGACTCGAATCTTCCTCCCGCCGAAGCACAGACGCCCCATGCCGACTTCAAACTGAAAATCCCCTACGGACGCTATCGGATTTATGCGGTGGCCAACATGAAGGACTTGCTTACGAATGAAACATATTCCAAAGCCATAGAAACTGCCGACGGCCTGAAAAGCATTTCCCTCCAATGGGATAAGGATGAAGTAGCCAACAACAACCAGATGTTCGGCTATTTCACCGTTACAGGAAGCGAGCAGAACAATGAAGTGGCAGTTATAAACCGGCCATCCGTCAATTTGCACGCCTGGATACGCCGTGCCGCTTCCAAAGTAACCATTGCATACGACGGTTCCGACCTTCACGAGAATGTATATATCTACCTCAAGTCGGTTACCATCAAGGACATACCGACGCAATGCTATTTAGGCAAGGAGAGCACCATCAACCGGAATCCTAATGATGACATTGAAGATTATGGAGACCTTATAGCAGATGGCGAAAGCATTACGTATGCCGAAGGAACAAGCTACGATGAACATTGGCCGGCACGTATCACGAAAGGTAAACCGTATTATTACTACATCGACAACGACAAAAAAGGAGTCTCTGTAGCGAAAGCGGAATATGACAGCGAGAAAGCGAAGTATGCCAAACTGGCTCATGGAGAAACCAACGAAGCACTCTTCTTCTATGAAAACATGCAGGGAGAAGGAAAAGACAAACGACAGGACGCAGACGGTGATAAAGAACTGGATGCACCGGGACTTCCTGGCGATGAGACCTATGTAAACAAAGACGATAAGCCCTACGGTACATACATCGAAGTAAAAGCATACTATATCTCCAATGCCGACGGCCGGGTGGGCAGCGGTGATATCATTTACCGCTTCATGCTGGGCAAGGACGTCTATAAAGACTACAACGCAGAGCGTAACCACCACTACAAACTGACACTGAAGTTCAACAAATATGCCAACGACGTGGACTGGCACATCGAATACGAAGAAAAGAAACCGGGTATCGAAGTACCCAATCCCTATTACATCTCTTATCTGTATAACAGAACCATGGATTTGCCTATAAAAATTAATACAGGAGGTGGAAAACTGGTATCTCTGGAAGCGAACATCCTCACCAACAACTGGGGACCTCGCGATGCATATACCGGCAAAAATGACCAGCTGGACTATGCATATTGGTATGATTATGACGTAACATCAAGAGAAGATTATACAGGCAAAAATAAAGAAAATACCAACCAGCCATGGAACGGTTTTCTATCCCTTCGCAAAACGAAGTACAAGATTTTAACAAATGTCAAATCTGAAAGTAATGACAAAGCCACATTCTATATAACGGACAACAAGCAGTATTATGATGAACATAGGATTGGTACTCGCACCTATCTTGAAAACAGTCAAGAAATTGAGAATGATGACAAAGATGGAAAATTTAAAATTGAGCCTAACGAAGCAGAACAAACTATAAATGTAGCCATCCCGTTTTATACGCGTGCCAAACAGATGATTATCACAACCGGATACACCGGAAATAATCCTTATGTGGCTTACCAACGTCGGGCTACAGTAGAAATCAAAGCAATATTGGAAATGCCGGGAGAAAGAGAGAATGCAACTTTAGTAGATACTGTAGAAATATTGCAAGTAAGACGGATTGTCAATCCTAAAGGCATTTACAGAAAGCATGATAACAATACCTCTTTTCACGTAAAATTGCTCAGACTACCCCGGGAAAATGACACACAGTTTGTAGAATTCACATCCGAAGGACCATGGAAGGCAGAAATTGTAGAAGGGGGTACCCCTGGTTTTATCAACCTGAATGGAAGCACACTGGTGGAGGGCAATACGGGAACGCCCATTGACTTCATGGTGAACTTTGAAGGTAATTGCAATGAAAACCAAAATCGATATGCCGTGATTAGAGTACACTACCACAACTACACTTGTCAACACTTGATATTTGTTCGGCAAGGAGATGCTCCGGACGCATTGCTGGAAGGTGGAACCAAATGGCATGCCCACAACTTGGTAACAGCTTCAAGTGAAGCCGAATCACCATTAGATGAAGGTTCGTTGTTCAAATTGGGAAACATGGCACAACCGATTGCGGCAAAGAGCCAAGTGAATGAGAAGGTGCCATGGATTGATGTAACACCTGAATCATTTACGCAAGATAATCCACAGTTAGAAATTGTAGGAGGTGATGCAACTGAATGGAATGGTATCCGTACAGTTGACGCAACAAAATTTACATCAACCCAATCTATATGGAAAAATGGAGGGAATCTTGGAGAGTTTCAATTAAAAAAAGCGCGAATTGCCGAATATAAAGACTTTTATGCTTTATTTGATTCTGATGAAATAGAACAAGGATATGGAGTATTGTATGGTGATGAAGCTACAGAAACCGCTACTGATATCCAACAAGCATATAGATACAGAGCTGGAATTGATACTAATGGATACGGAATGCGAGGTTGCTTCGTTTATAATAAAAAAACATGCAAAAATCTCTTTTTCCCAATAGGTGCTTCAGGTTATGGACATCGTAAGCGAGGGGATAATATCAATAGTCCATACAATTTGCAGAGGAATGGAATACTTCGCTATTCATCCGATCGATTTGAGAGATATCCCGAGAACGGGAGTCAAACAGGTGAACAATTAAAACTTAAACCACTGTTTTATGACTTGTATATGCGACCCGGTGCTATTTATTGGTTTGATAGACAAACAAATATATCAGGAGTCGGTGAGGTCATAGCCTGGGATATCAACTATTTCACTTTTGATTTTGATTACATGTCAAAGCAAAGGGTCACTCATATAAACAAGTGGCACAATGATGCTTGTTTCATCCGTTGCGTAGAAGATTAATCATCCCCTACCACCCGATGAAAACAAGCCATAAAATATTTCCGCTGCTATGCCTCCTGCTTGCCGCCACCAGCGGCATCAGGAGCGCACGGCAGTCCTCCCAATCGCAGCTGCGGGCAGCTTCTGCAACAAGTATCGCCCCCGATACCCTCGCCCCGGACCTGCCCCTGCCTGCCATCCCCGCAAGCCTGCGCACTCCCCACGAACGCGCCTCCTACCTCTTGGCACACTTCTGGGACGGCATGTCCTTCGCCGACACCCTGCGCAGCCGCAATCCCGGCTTCATGGAACAGAACCTCGTCAACTACCTCTCCCTCTTCCCCCATGCGCCCGCCGAAGCCCGCACCCGAGCTGTGCACCTGCTGATGCAGCGCGCCGAAGCCGACAAACCCGCCTACCTGCTGCTGGCCGAACTGGCCGAGAAGTACCTCTATGCCACCGGTTCGCCCATGCAGAGCGAAGAGCACTTCATCCCCTTTCTGGAAGAAACAGCCCGCACCCCCCTGCTGGACGAAACCGAGAAGTCGCGCCCCCGCTTCCTGCTCGCCGCCGCCCTGAAGAACCGCCCCGGCACCACGGCCGCTGACTTCACCTACCACACTCCGGAGGGAAACCTACAGACGCTGCACGCCACCCCCTCCGCCCCGCGCCTGCTCCTGATGTTCTATAACCCCGACTGCACCCACTGCCGCCAGGCCATCGCCCTGCTGCACGACGACGGGCTATTCAAACAGATGCTGCACGACGGCCGGCTCACCGTGCTCGCCATCAATACCGAAAACGACCATGAATCCCCGACCCGCCACGAAGCACGCCCCCGTAGCGGAAACGAACTGCCCGACGGCTGGACTGCCGGAACCGCCACCCCCACCCTCATGGACAACGAACTGTACGTGCTCCCCTCCATGCCCACCCTCTACCTGCTGGACCAAGAAAAACACGTCCTCCTGAAAGAGGCGCTGCCGGAACAAGTCCTTGCACGCCTTGCGGAAGATAACCGGAATCACCCCCGCCACAAAGAGTGATTTCACCCCTGCACAGCCTTCACCTGCCACGACTTTCGCCCTGTTCATCGGCCTTTCCGGTGAAACCTCCCTTTTCCTGCGAAAAAAGGGAACAGCATCCCCGGACGCTTTCACGCAAGCGAACGACCAAGGTCGTTCGTTCGGCCGGCCTCCGTTGTTCGATTGAACGACCCGTGCTGTTCAAGTGAACGACCCGGGTCGTTCACTTGCAAGCGGCCGACCGTTCCGAAGATTGCAGCAATGTGCGCCTCGCTCATCCGCCTACTTGTGCCCGAAGCGACATGGCGACGGGCAGCCCCCCGACTGGCAGAAGAAGAAGAGATTGAGAATTTATAAAGCAGAACGATAGTGCCAAACTGATGTTAATTCATGAAAATCAGAAAAAAAATAGTTAAAAATTGGAATACATTGTCGTTTGTCTTATTTTTGTATGCCGAAATTCTTAATAACTTTATGCTATGACAAAGAGCAAACGGAACATTTTTTTTATCAGCATACTGGTAATTTTCATCATTGCAGGTTGCGGCAACCCCACTGACAAAAAAGCAGGCGTAAAAACGGATGTAAAGCCGGAAAAGTCGAAAGACGTGGTGTACGTAAATGTGCAGGTGCAACTGCCTACAGCGAATATCAATGCGGACAACGAAAACAATAAGGCCGACAGCAACGGCAGTACAGGCAACACCGCGACAAAAGAACACGAGAACCGGGTGAACAGCATCCTGCTTGTGCTGGCCGACAAAGACGACAAATTCATTGCCTGCGGTGAACAAGTATCGTTGACAGCCCTCAACAAAGCCAAAGGCACCATCGGCACCGTCCAGAAAATAGACAAAGCCGCACTGGCTGCCTACTACAAGCCCGACGGTATGCTGGATGAAGGAAAAGACAGGATTCATATCTATGCCTTCTGCAACCCGACAAACGAATTAAGAGACCTCTTCAAGGAGCACTTCATGCTGAAAGAATGGATACACAAAACCGAAAACATCACTGAAGACGCCAATGGCAACATAATAAGAGGAGAAACCGTGTGGGGAGGAAAAGACCATCAGCATGGATTCCTGATGTCTACCGCAGACAGAGCAAGCATCGAAAAGAACATACCCCGAAAAATGGAGCATTGGGAAAAACATACCCAAAAGAACACCCCCTTCAACTTCTCCGGCACGAACCGCCAAGGCCCTGAACAGAAAGAGATAAACAACAAAGGCAATATCTGGGTGGAACGCGCCGTGGCACGTATCGACTTCAAAGACGGAAGCAGAAACGGAGACCAGACCTACGTGCTGGGAAATGACGAAGCCAATGCCACCCTGAAGGTGAAACTGACCAAAATGGCGCTGGTGAACATGAGCCGCGACTTCTACTACCTGCGACGCGTGTCGGACGACGGTACCAATGCCGATGCACTGATTTGCGGAACGGAATATAGACACGGCCCCCAGACCAACTATGTGGTAGACACGGACGCTGCCATAAAAAAAGGAATTACCCGGAACATCGATAAAGGTTATCCGTTCAAGGACTACTTCAACTTCTGCCTCGGCAACTACGAAGGAGGCAACTGGCACATCGATGCCACCGCGCGCAGCCAATGGTACACCTCGCTGATTTCAAAAGTCATCAAGAACAACGGAAAAGACTACCACACGTGGCGCTATGTGACCGAAAACACCATTCCCGGCATAGAAATGCAGCAGAACGGCATCACCACCGGCATCGTGCTCAAAGGGCAAATCATGGCAACCGACAAAGCCTCCCGGAAATTGCAGGATGCCATTGCAAACGCCAAGGGGAATCCGGCCAAAGACCCCATTCTTTATTTCTACGCCAATACGCTCTACGTGACATGGGAAGAGGTACGCGAAAAGGCATTTCTGACAGAAGAGACCGGCACATTCTATAAAGCCGTATTCGGAAACACCCCAAAGAACCGTCTCGCCATAAAAAGCAACGGACAAGCAGCCGTCTACAGTGCGGACAAGACCAGTCCGGACTATTTGTGGCAAAAATGGCATGAGCAGAACATTGACAACAAGACGTTGCAGGCAGATTTCAGGAAAGCCGCCAAAAAGGCGCAATTCACCCTTTATCAATCGAGCACGGACGACTACGATGCGGCAGGTTATTACTGTTACTACTTCTGCTGGAGCCGCCACAACGACAATCGGAACAATAACGTGACGGGACCTATGGAGTTTGCCATAGTGCGCAACAATATTTACAAACTCTCCGTAACGGGAATCAACCGCCTGGGGCATCCGCGCATTTCAGAAAACGACCCTACTCCCATAACTCCGGACACCCCGGACGAGAAAGACAGCCACTACCTCACACTGTCCGTCGAAGTAACCCCTTGGAGAGGTGCATTGACCACCCGGCCTGACTGATATAAAAAATGGCAAAAAAAAAGAGGGTTTTGACATACCCTCTTTTTTTGTCACATTACATAGGCAGATTCTCTACCTGCTCTTTTGAACATACCGGCAATTTGCCCTCTTGCCCCATGGCCACAAAAACCGTAGCACAAAGCACTGTCCACTGATTGCCGTATGTCATCGTACTGCTATGACTGTAGCCCAAGCAATGCCCATACTCGTGAAACATAGCCTGGCGGGGATAACTATGCGGATGAGACCCCGGCGCCGTGGCATCAAAGTAGACACCCTTATAACAATAATCGGCCAGACCATAAGTATTGCCTCCACCCAGGCCGCCTACTCCGACCACACGTCCCAGCACAAGACCACCATGACTGCGGATTCTTTGTCGTAAGGCATCCAGATTTATCGGTTTTCCTCCATTGTCCTTCAGCTTTCCCTCGTATGCATTCATCTCCACATTGAACTCTTCGGAAGCAAACATGAAAGCCATGTTGAGCGCCAACGCCACTCCGTGACGGCAAAGCAAGGGGTCCATGTGCCGCCAATAAGCATGCCCCTTATCGGCCGAATAAGCGGAAAAGCGGATAAACCACCGGCTGTCTATCTGCTCTATCTTTTTCATGAAGGGGTCTTCCGTACGGACAAGCAACGTCACGTCGTCATTGGAGAGTTCCGGCTGTGCCGGAACCGTTATCCGACGACCGTTCTCCGAAACAAACGTACGTTCCGAACTGACCACCGGCAAGGGGAACGATGCCTCCATAAACGGATAAATACGGTCGAAACGAGCCAACTCGAAGAATTCCGTACTCACTTTGTTGAAACGGCACAGTATCTTGACATCACTGATGCCCACCGGCGAGAAGAACTTTACAAGCAGCTGATGATTATCGGATACTGACACCTGCAACGGGGCATTCACCCGAAAGGAACGTCGATTGCTATCGTAGAACACCTCGCGCGGCTCGTCGGCCAGAAACATGGTATCCGCCCGGAACCGGGAGAAATCTTCCTCGCGTACATAGAGCAAGCCTTCGCCACTTTCGGGATGGCGGTAATCGATGCGGATATGCGACACGCGTCCGGCTTCTACCTTGCAATCACCGAAGCGATAAACCTGCACAAAAGAGGTTCCGTCGCTACGCTCCGACTCAATCGTTATACGTCCGGAAAGCGCCTCCCGGCCGGGCAACGAGTAAAATGAACGGCGCTGCGTGACATCGTACGCGTCCACTCCTCCGGCACCTGCGTACTCGCCGTCAGCCTGAATGCCGGTATATACTCCTTGGGCATCATCGAAAGAGACCGCTATGTGGCGGATAAAACGCCACATATATTCGGACGACACGTCCAGGTCAACATCCACCCTGCCCACACAAGGTTCCAGACAGACGGTCTGCATCACCGGAGCCTGCTCCCTGCCGATATGCAACGCTATCTTCTTATAAAACCACGCCTCATCAAGCGGTGCCTTCTCCTCGCTATTCACCAACCAGGCGTCCGACAGCAGGGCCGGCTCGTCAACCGCAAACTCCGATTCCGGATGAGTCGTAGCAAGAAACACCACGGTATAGTCACCATGCCCCAGCCCTTCGATGGTCAGTTTGGAAAAGTCGGCTTCCAGCTTCTGATACAACGGCTTGATTACTTCGCCCCGTTCATCGGCTATGGCATACCACATACGGGCTATCGGTTCCGGCTGTTCGCTGCGGGTGCGCACCCCGGCAGTGACATCTGCCTGCAAGCCGAGCCGGAAGGTCACCTGCCCTGCGCCAACCGGCTCAGCGCTGTCGAAGCCAAGCCCTTCCGAGGAGCAGTTGGCCATCAACGGCAGCAGTCCCAAAAGCATTATAATTCTTATAATCTTCATGTCCTGCCCTCCTTTATTTCTTTACACAACGCAAGGACGCGAACGCCTCCATCTGCAATCGCTGTTCGGCAATGACGGTCGAATCTTTTCCCTCGAACCGCATCCAATAGGCCCAGGCATATCCTCCGGGACATCCGTCGCGCTGGCTGGTCCACAATATGGCTCGTTTTCCGAAAGCGGGATTGTTGGTAGTCGATTTGTCGCCCTTCCCGCCTGCCAAAGGTATGATGAGGTAACGGCCGGTATCTTCCGAAGTAAACTTCACGTAATGCTGCGTGCCGGTGACACCGGTAGGAGTCACCAACGTACCTTCTCCCACATGGAGCGTGGCGGTAATCCGCTCTCCGTTTCCTGCCGTATAAGTACCGGGAATTTCCTGACCTTTAGGGAACAAAGAGTTCAGTTCGTTGCGGGTAGGCACTCTATATCCTTCGGGACAAGGCATGTGCGAATCGTTCTGCCAAGGCATGTCGGCAGTCTGGTTGCCCAAGTTGTTGGAAGGGTTATATCCCTGCCAAGGCACATACATATACTTGCGGCCGCACTGGAACAGACCGCCGACCGTATTAATCCAGCTGGTGCGGTACATGTCTTCCACCGTGACACCGTCCAACGGATAAATCTGGTCTTCGAGGTCGCGGCTGCGCGCGTTGAAGGCCATCCACACGTTTCCAGCCATCTCTACCGTTTCAATCTGCTTGTCGCTCGGAGCCACGCGCACTTCCACGAAATCGTAGGAACCGGTCATGAGCGCATTCTTCAGGTGCACCATGAACGAATAGCCCAACCGTCCGCTGCCTTGCGCCGGAACAGATACGCTGAAGGAAGAGACAATCCCTTCGGCCTCTTCGCTTACCGTCATGTCGGTCAGCATCACGCCATCCACAACTCCTTCGGCAGACGCAATGTCTATCCGGGTGTCGGCAAGAAACGCCAGTTGCATGCCATCGACTCCCGTCATAGGCACCTCTACAATGTTGTTCTCATAGTCTACCGATACTCCCTCGGGTATGACCGACCGGGAGGCATCCAACAGAATTCGATGGTCTGCGTCGGGCTTGCCGGTCACCGTTTCGCCCTCTTCCCAAGGCTTGATTTCGAAAATTCCTTCCACTGTAGCCCCTACGTTAAGTACCGACAATTCATACACTTTGTTGCGTTCTATACGCGGCAACTCCATTTTCAGTCTGATGGGAATCCCATCATACGCACCACGCAAAACGATATGGACCGGATGTAGGCTTTCAAAAATATGGAACACATTCGGCTGTTCCCCTCCAAATGCCGGTTCAAACGTCTTCACATATTTCACCGTCTTGTCCGACACGGCAACGCCTTCCTGAAACGGAAAAGTTTCGGCCGGGGCATCTTCCACTATAATCTCCTCAATCCGTATCTTATCATCGGACGTAGTATTCAAGTCGATACGGGCCACACCACGTTTCATGGCCACACTGACCTCCGGATTACTGCGTGTCTCGGCACCATTTTCCAATTGAACCACCGCCGACATGAAGTCCGGAGCGGAATTATCATGAAGTCCTTCGCCAATGGCCATATTACACAACTCTTCTTCGGTAAGGCTCTCTTCCTGAACAGGCAACTGCACTTCCGAAAGAAAATATAGCCGCGACCCGCTGAGCGCGGAGATGCTGGATGTACCGTCTTGTTTCGGATTCAGCAACTGCGTCCTGTATAGAATGCCGTCACTAAACTGAAAAACAGACACTTCACGTAGTTCTCCAAAGGAATCTTCTCCCGAGGCAGTGATACTTTTCACTACCAATGAATAAGTTTGCTGCCCGCTATCCTCTCCGGACGGTGCGTCATCCGAGCAAGCGCCCCCAAATAATATTCCGCACAAAAGGAGGACACTGATTTTCTTACAAAAAATGTTCATAATACCAATTGAATTTATATAAAAACAAAAATGTCTCCAATACAATTTTCAAAAGCGGGTGCAAAAATATAACTTTTTTCAGGATGAAAAATATCTTCCTCATCTTTTTATTACAATCCGCCAACTCCCTTTTTCACCTCCTCTCGTCACTGCACACACCTGCCGGATAATTGAAAGAAAAACTCAACAATACAATCCACGGGAGTCTTATGATGATGTAGCCCTCCCCCGGTCTGCTCTTTCCTGCATGATATTTTTTGATTATCCAAGAAATATCATGTACTTTTGCACAAGTTAGAAAAGAGACAATGATAGACCAACCCACCATAGACCGCATACTTGATGCCGCACAAATATACGATGTGGTATCAGACTTCGTCACCCTGCGTAAACGCGGCGTGAACTATGTAGGCCTGTGCCCTTTCCACGATGATAAAACCCCTTCCTTCTATGTGTCCCCTGCCAAAGGACTCTGCAAATGCTTTGCCTGCGGAAAAGGAGGAAATGCGGTGCACTTCATCATGGAGCACGAACAGATGTCCTATCCCGAAGCGCTGAAGTACCTTGCCAAGAAGTATGGTATCGAGATTAAAGAACGCGAACTATCCAGTGAGGAAAAGATAGCACAGAGCGAACGGGAAAGCCTCTTCATCGTAAACAACTTTGCCCGCGACTACTTCCAGAATATCCTGAAGAACCATGTTGACGGCAGAAGCATCGGCATGGCCTATTTCCGTAGCCGCGGCTTCCGCGATGACATCATCGAGAAGTTTCAATTGGGTTACTGTACCGAGAGCCACGACGCCCTCGCTCTGGAAGCCCTGAATAAAGGATACAAAAAAGATTATCTCGTCAAGACCGGCCTCTGCTACGAAACGGACGACCACCGACTGCGCGACCGCTTCTGGGGGCGGGTCATCTTTCCGGTACATACTCTCTCCGGCAAGGTGGTGGCCTTCGGAGGACGCGTACTTGCCAGTGCCACCAAAGGTGTCAAGGTGAAGTACGTCAACTCGCCTGAATCGGAAATTTATCATAAAAGCAACGAGCTGTATGGCATATACTTTGCCAAACAAGCCATTGTAAAACAAGACCGTTGTTTTCTGGTAGAAGGTTATACGGACGTCATTTCCATGCACCAATCGGGCATAGAGAATGTGGTTGCCTCTTCGGGCACAGCATTGACACCCGGACAAATCCGGATGATTCATCGCTTCACCAACAATATGACAGTGCTCTACGACGGTGACGCTGCCGGTATAAAGGCCTCTATCCGAGGTATTGACATGTTGCTGGAAGAAGGCATGAACGTAAAAGTTTGCCTCCTGCCCGACGGTGACGATCCGGACTCCTTTGCCCGCAAACACAATGCGACGGAATTCCAGAACTTCATACAAGAGAATGAAACGGACTTTATCCGCTTTAAAACCAATCTGTTGCTTGAAGATGCAGGAAAAGACCCCATCAAGCGTGCCGAGCTTATCGGCAACCTCGTGCAGAGCATTTCCATCATTCCCGAAGCCATTGTGCGCGACGTCTATGTCAAGGAATGCGCCCAGTTGCTGCATGTAGAAGACAAACTGCTGGTTTCCGAAGTCGCCAAGCGTCGCGAAAAGCAAGCCGGGCAACAAGCAGAACGGGCAGAACGCGAGCGCCGATTGGCCAATGCCGCAAGAGCCAACGCAGAAGCAGGCATTGCCAACGGTAACCATACAGCAGCTACAACCACCCCTGATGCACAGCAAGCCGTCGGCTATCCGCCTGAATTGCTGCCTGACGGTTCCCTTTCCGAAACTCCTCCGCCTTTCCCTCCGGAAGAATATGTATCTTTCATCCCGCAGGAAGGAAAAGAAGGACAGGAGTTCTATAAGTATGAACGGCTGATTTTGAAGATGGTAGTACTCTATGGCGAACGGGTGATGTGCAATATCACCGATGAAGAGGGGCAGGAAACTCCTATCACTGTAACCGAATACATTGTCAATGATTTAAAAGAAGACGAGCTTGCCTTCCACAATCCGCTTCACCGGCAAATCCTGACGGAAGCTGCCGAACGCATCCATAATGAGGGTTTTACCGCTGAACGGTATTTTGTGGCGCATCCCGACCCCGTCATCAGCAAGCTGAGCGTGGAACTTATCAGCAACCGCTATCAGTTAAGGAAATCACAGATAGAACAAATGGTGACGGACGAAGAACGCCTCTATGAACTAATCCCACGGTTAATGATTAACTTCAAATATGCCATCGTCTGCGAAGAATTGAAGCATACTCTATCTGCATTGCAAAACCCTGCCATAGCCAACGATGAAACTCAGTGCAACAGCATCATGGAGCGCTACAACGAATTGAACAAAGTAAAAAGCCTCATGGCAAAACGGCTGGGAGACAGAGTCATCCTGAATCTTTAAATTCAATCCGGGGAGTTCTCCGTCACGAATTATGCCTGATTAAATTCATAAATTCCTCGCGGGTCTTCGCTTGGTTGAATGCTCCGGTAAAATCGGATGTAGTGGTAATGGAGTTCTGTTTCTCTACTCCGCGCATCTGCATGCACATGTGTTTGGCCTCCACAACAACCATAACCCCCAGCGGGTTCAGGGTCTCCTGGATACACTCCTTTATCTGGAGTGTCATGCGTTCCTGCACTTGCAGGCGGTGAGAGAAAATATCCACTACACGGGCTATCTTGCTCAGTCCGGTAATGTAGCCGTTAGGAATATATGCCACATGTGCCTTTCCGTAGAATGGAAGCATGTGGTGCTCGCAAAGTGAGAAGAAGTCAATGTCTTTCACAATCACCATCTGGCTGTACTCTTCTTGAAATTTGGCCGAACGAAGCACCTCGTGCGGGTCCATATGATAACCTTTCGTCAACGATAACATGGCCTTCGCCACCCGTTCAGGTGTCTTCTGCAAACCTTCACGTCCGGCATCTTCACCCAGCAGAGTAAGGATGCGGTGATAATGTTCCTTCAGTTCATCCAATGAAGGAGATACGATTTCTTCTTTTCCTAACATGACAATTCTTTATAAGGGGATGTTTATCTGCTCTTTCACGATAGAAACTTCCTTGAATATACCGGTAGCCCGCAACCGACGCATCATGGCATCCGCTTCTTCAATGCTGCGGAAGTCTCCTGCACGGCACAGCCAACGGGGAGGATTGAAAGAGGTATAAACTGTAAGTTCGGGGAAATGTTCCTTAATGCGGGTAGCCACCGCATAAGCTTCGTTCTTGGCCTGACGGGTATTATTCCCTGCATAAACCTGTATGCGGTAACCCGAACTTTTAATCGCTTTCCGTTCGTCTGATCCGACAGGTACATACGCCGAACCTATCAGTGCCGCAATGCGCGCATCCTGATGGATAGTCACCTTACCTTGTCCCGGCACATTACGTTCCAGACTTTTCACAATATTGTTCTGCGCTACAGAAATGGTTGCAAAAGCGAAACATGCAACTAAAAGTAAACCAAGCTTTTTCATAATTGATAATTGATAGTGGATAATTGATAATAAGAAACAAAGGGAATTGATAACCGACAACAAGCACATACATACCCGTTATCAATTATCAATTCTCCATTATCCATTAGTTAAAAGCATCAATGATACCCTTGAAGTCGGAAACCTTCAAGGCAGCGCCACCAATCAGACCGCCGTCAACATCCGGGTTGGCAAACAGTTCCTTTGCATTGGAGGGCTTGCAGCTGCCACCATAAAGGATAGAGCAGTTGTCAGCGATTTCCTTACCATACTTTTCAGCAATCAATGAGCGGATGAAAGCATGGATTTCCTGTGCCTGTTCCGCAGTAGCAGTCTTACCGGTACCGATAGCCCAAACCGGCTCGTATGCCAAGATAATCTTAGAAAAATCTTCGGCAGACAAAGAGAATACAGAAGCCAACTGAGCGGCTACCACTTCATTCTGCTTGTTTGCTTCACGTTCTTCCAGTACCTCACCGATACAGAAAATCGGAGTCAGACCGTTAGCCAAAGCCAATTTCACTTTCTCTTCCAGAATAGCAACTGTCTCACCGTAATAAGCACGACGCTCAGAGTGACCCAGAATGACATATTTTGCACCAGTAGAAGCAACCATAGCAGCTGATACTTCGCCGGTATATGCGCCCGACTCTTTGTCTGCACAGTTTTCTGCACCTACACCAATCTTGGCTGCATCTACCAAAGGAGTAACAGACGCCAGGTGGATAAACGGAGTACAGATGATTACATCACAATTAGGCTTCTCGTTAGCCAATGTTTCATTCAGTTCTTTCGCAAGGGCAATACCCTCCTGGAGGGTCTTGTTCATTTTCCAGTTACCTGCAACAATGTTTTTTCTCATTTTGTTTTATTATTAAAAGGGTTAATTATTTACTATTTGATACTATTCTCTATTCTCGTCTGAGCCGTTGTCTCTCCCGGCGCCTTACGACTAGAATATCGACACAAAGCACCATCATCAGAGGGATGATGAACCATAACAACACATAGCCTATGGTTCGTAAGTCACTTTCCTGCTTCTGCCTGCCCAGTTCCAAGTTGTCCAGGCTGTCAATCAGCACATATTCATCAGGCAGCCGATTGTCACTCCATTTGTTTAAAATCGTTCCGTCCTTTATCAACAGCAAACCGGGATTTGAACGGATAATGGTCTTCAACGTAATATCATCCGTCTGGCAGAAAGGATATTCCGCTCCAGTCTTGTCACGCCACAACTCAATCTCGTCTTCCGGAGATGAAGTCAAGGCATAAAAACCGTAACCGTGCTCCACACTGTAATCATATATTTCGTTGATAAGGTCGATATTGCTGTCATCTGCCTCTTCTATCCGATGGGCAACCAACAGAAACGTATATCCCTTATCCGACAAGACACTGTCCGTTATATCTTCCCATGCTTCCAGACTCATCATGGAAAAATCATGAATGAGGGGTTCATAGCCTTTTTCTTTCAATATCATACGCGACTCCACAAACGTCCATGTGCTGTCCGGGTAATTTTGCAACGTAAATTCCTGACGCTTGCCTCCTTTTTCCAATATGAACCGACTCTCAAACACGCTTGGTTTGGCACCTTCGGGAATTTCCATACCTGCCTTGATATTCGCTCCGATTCTATAAGGACGGAAATCAAGTATCGGCAAATTCTCCAGACAATAAAAGGACAACGCAAACACAAACAGAAACGTATACATGGAAATCATCCACTCTATCTTCGGTGTAATGAAGCGTACCAGCAAATCCTGCCATTTGAATACAGACACTGCCGCCACCAACAACATCACGTTTTTACTGAAAGTCTGCCAATTGGTCAATACCCACGCATCACCAAAACATCCGCAGTCGGACACCGGATTTGCTAAAGCCAGATAAAGCGTCAAAGGGGTCATCACCACCATCAGCAGCAGTGCCAATACAGACGCCACCTTCCGGCGTATACCCAAAAACAAGAAAACACCTACACAGAACTCTATGGCAGACAACACGATTCCCAACAACAACGGCAAATAAGAAGGAAACCAGGAAATTATGCCGAAAGCCGTCAGATAATCCTGAATCTTATAAAAAAAGCCCAACGGGTCAACGGCCTTTACAAATCCGGAGAAAATGAACAAAGCCCCCAGCAGAAAACGACAGAGGTTCACCCAAACCTTTCCGACAATATGTTTCTTGTCAATCTCCAAATTCAATCTTAATTAAGCCGAACACGGAATAGTTAATCATATCCATATAGTTGGCATCAATACCTTCCGAAACCAAAGTCTCTCCGGACAAGCTTTCAATCTGCTTTGTCCGGTAAATCTTCATCAAAATCAAATCCGTATACGAACTGATGCGCATACTGCGCCAAGCTTCATCATAGTCATGATTCTTGGCAAGCATCAACTCCAAAGAGGTTTTGGCATATTTATCATACAGCACCAATGCCTCTTCATTGGTCATATCGGCAGCCTCGGCATAGCCAAGTTCCAACTGTATCAGCCCTACAATTCCATAGTTGACAATAGCTATGAATTCAGAACGGATGCCTTCGTCTACCAAGGTCACTCCTTTCGTTTCAATGCTTCTGATGCGGTTGGCTTTGATGAATATCTGGTCTGTCACGGAAGACGGACGAAGAATGCGCCACGCCGGACCGTAATCATGAAGTTTCTTGGAGAACAAGTCACGGCAAACCGCAATGATATGTTCAAACTGTTGCTTGGTATCTTTCATTTCCTTGCTTGTTTATGCTGAAATACAGCCTATTTTCACAATGCGCTGCAAAGATAGGAATAATTAAAGAAAAAGAAAAAGAGGGCACTCTAAAATCTATTAAAGCCCCTCTTTCTATAGAGATTGTTTTACGTTTTTATGAGCAGCGCAATACTTGTCCCGGTCTCAGGATTGTCTTACGCGTAATCCTGTTCAGTTTGCAAAGTTTGTCTATAGAGGTTCCTTGACGTGCTGCAATTCGTCCCAATGTATCTCCCTTCTTTACCTTATAGAACAGACCTTCACCCGACGCCATGCTACGTGCAGTACCGGAAGAGCCTTTTGCCTTATGGAATGTATAGGAGTCAGCTACGATATCCTGCTTTTCAAAATCAAACATAAGTGCAGGATTGATGGGGATTCCCAAGAAACGGGTTTCAAAGTGAAGATGTGAACCGGTGGAACGTCCGGTATTCCCTCCCAAAGCAATTGGTTCACCGGCTTTTACCAACTGGTTCGTATCAACCAACTGCTTAGACAAGTGTCCGTAAACGGTCTCCAAACCATTGTCGTGACGAATAACGACGTATTTGCCATATCCGCGACGACCTTGATTCTTGACTACACGTACTTTTCCATCAAAAGCCGCGCGAATTGTATCTCCTACATACACCTTGATGTCCAAGCCGTAATGGGCCCTTCTTCTCCGGGGACGGTAACCGAATACATCTGTAATACGGGTATTTGAAGTAGGCATGCAGAAACCGGTCAAATCAAATGTATAGCTCTCAGGCACAATCGCATTGCCATAGGCTTGTACGAATTCGTTATTCCAGTTGGGATATAAATCCAAACCCGGATACAAGGACTGTTCCGCACGTATCTGTTTCTGCAAAGCAAGCGAATCTACACTTTTAAGTTTTCTGTCGATGGGGGCTTGGCGGGCAATCAGGTCTTGCGAGAAAGAATTCAAGCTGACCATTGCCGTCGCAGCCAATAAAGCAGTTCTTATCCAATTAAAATTCATTCGTTTCGTCATTCATTTTGATATCCGTCGCAAGCATCTCGGCAAATCAAACACCACTTGTTCTACACGAATATCCGGATTGATTTTCAAAAAAATTCTCCCAAAGGTAATATTTCTCTCTGAAAAGCGACATCAATCATTAACTATTTTTTTGAAGAAGAGAAAGCTGCAAAACCCACAAAGAAGTCTTAATACGCTATGAATATGACACTTACAAACAAACATGTTTTACAACATAAAACACAACAAAAGTGTATGTTCAACTGTTTTTCTTAGCTAATGGCAGCCCAATTAACGTTCGTTTTTCTCAACGCTTTCAATTGTCGCCACAAGACCTCATTCTCAGGCAACATGCCATGTGGGTCTGCATCCACCACCGTTTGGGCCACTTCACGAACATATTGCAGCAATTGTCCGTCACGGGCTATATCGGCAATCTTCAAATCGAAAGCAATGCCGCTCTGCTGTGTCCCTTCCAAATCTCCAGGACCACGCAGCTTCAAGTCTGCTTCCGCTATTTCAAAACCGTCATTGGTTCGCACCATTATCTCCAAACGTTTCCTTGTATCTTCCGCCAACTTATAACCGGTAACCAATATACAATAGGATTGGTCGGCTCCACGTCCTACGCGTCCCCGAAGCTGATGAAGCTGAGACAGCCCGAAACGCTCGGCGTTCTCAATCACCATCACCGAAGCATTGGGCACATTTACACCTACCTCAATCACAGTGGTAGCCACCATTATCTGTGCCTCACCGGATACGAACAACTGCATCTGGGCATCTTTCTCGGCAGGTTTCATCTTTCCATGCACCTTGCAAACCCTGCACTCGGGAAATTCCTCACAAATATGCAGATATCCTTCCTCAAGATTCTTTAAGTCAATCTTTTCGCTTTCCTTAATCAACGGATAGACAATATAAACCTGCCTACCTTCGGTAATCTGCTTGTGCATAGACTGGTACAAGCTTATCCGACGGCTATCAAACTGATGAAGAGTGACAATCGGCTTACGCCCGGGAGGTAATTCATCGATGACAGACACATCCAAATCGCCATAAAGCGTCATTGCCAATGTACGGGGAATCGGGGTTGCCGTCATCACCAATACATGGGGGGGCTGTACATTCTTTGTCCACAACCGTGCCCGTTGGGCCACGCCGAAACGATGCTGCTCATCAATCACAGCCAAACCGAGCGAAGCAAAATTCACCGTATCTTCAATGACGGCATGAGTACCTATTAATATATGTATGTCTCCCGTCAACAAACCGGCAAGGATAGCTTCACGCCGCTTGCCCTTGACAGAACCGGTCAACAGTTCCACACGAACTTCCATTCCATACAGCAGTTCACGAATGGTTTCATAGTGCTGGTTTGCCAGAATCTCGGTAGGCGCCATCATACATGTCTGGTAACCATTATCGAGCGCCATCAACATGCTCATCAGCGCGACAAGCGTCTTCCCGCTTCCCACGTCCCCTTGCAGCAAGCGGTTCATCTGCTTTCCCGACCCTACATCCTTACGGATTTCCTTCAATACCCGCTTCTGCGCATTGGTCAGTTCAAAAGGAAGATTACGAGAGTAGAAGGTATTGAACACTTCCCCCACCCTTTCAAAAATATAACCGCGATATTTCCGCTGACGGTCTTTCGCATACCTCAGGATGTTCAACTGTACGTAAAAAAGCTCCTCAAACTTCAGCCGATACTGTGCCTTGCGCAATACATCCGGATTAGCGGGAAAGTGTATATTGGCCAAAGCATCCGTCAACGGTATCAGATGATGCCCGGCAAGTATGGCGGGAGAAAGGGTCTCGGGTAATGGCTCACGCAACTGTTGCAGCGCCGTATTCATCATCTTCTCAATGGCATGTGAATTGAGAGAACTCCGCTTCATCTTTTCAGTCGTATTATAATAAGGTTGCAACCCCATGGACGACAATTTCAAGTCCGAAGCAGAGTCTATGTCCGGATGAGCCATGTTTATCCTGCCATTGAAGAAGGTGGGTTTTCCGAATACAATATATTCCTGATGCACTTTATACTTCCCCACCAGATATTTGATACCCTGAAACCAAACCAAGTCCACCACCCCCGTACCATCCGAGAAATGAGCAATCAACCTGCGCTGGCGCCCTTCTCCAGCCGTCTCAAAACTTAGTATCTCACCTTTCAGCTGAATATAGGGCATCGTCCCATCAATCTCCTGAATATAATAAATCCGACTGCGGTCTACATATTTATATGGAAAGTAATATAGTAAATCGTGCAAGGAGTAAATGCCCAATTCCTTATTGAGCACCGAAGCACGCTGCGGCCCGACGCCCGGCAAATATTTTATGTCACGCGTGGCTAAATCGAACATGAATCTATAAGAGCTGTGGCTATTTTTAAATCAAAAGGAGTGGTTATTTTAATGTTCTCCCGGTTTCCCTGCGTCAAAAAGACAGATGCACCCAATGCCTCCACCACAGAAGCATCATCGGTAAAATGGGGCATATAAGGCTGCTCGTATGCCGCTTTCAGCAATTCCGCATCAAAAACCTGAGGAGTCTGCACCAATCTATAGTCATCCCTGCCGACAGTCACACTGCCTTCCCCTCCTATACGTCGAACGGTCTCTACCACACCGATTACCGGAATTACGGCCTTTTTCTCAGCTGCCAAGTCATAGCAGCGCGTAATCACCTCCCGGGCCACAAACGGACGTACCCCATCGTGCACACCAACCAAAGCAGGTGTCTTTACCAAAGCCAAACCATTCTTTACGGAGTGAAACCGCGTCTCCCCTCCATCTGCAATAACATGCGGCAATGAAAAACAGTACTCCTTGCACAGCTGCCTCCAGTAGTCCTGCTGGCTGTGAGGAAGTACTAATATAATCTGTATCTCAGCATTACAGGCATAAAAAGCTTCCAACGTGCGCATCAAAACCGGCTTTCCTCCTATCGGAAGAAACTGTTTGGGAAGGTCGGTTCCCATGCGCAAGCCCTTACCACCTGCTACAATCAGAGCATACTCCATTAATTGAGATTTGAAAATTAAAGAACACACATGGCTTCTTTCAGTTCCTGCACTTTTCCTTTGCCTTGTAGCAGTTCCACTACAGCCAATGCAAAGTCCATAGCAGCACCCGGTCCTTTTCCTGTAATAATATTGCCGTCTCTTTCTATCAGAGCACCCGTACATTCGGCACCTTCCAGATATTGTTCAAATCCGGGATAACAAGTAGCCTTCTTGCCTTTCAGCAATCCCAGCTTACCCAATACCATTGGAGCTGCACAAATAGCAGCAATCGGTTTCTGCTCTTGGGCAAAACGCAGTATCAGGTTACGCAGTTCTCCACATTTTTCCAAAGTGGACGCACCCGGCATACCTCCCGGCAACAATATAAGATCTGCATCGTAGAAGTCGCAGTTTACCACATTCTTATCACACAAGACCGGCACATTGTGCGCTCCCGTCACTATTTCATCAGGAGTTACCGTCACCATTTCTACGTTCAATCCGGCACGTCTCATCACATCTACAGAAGTAAAAGCTTCTATTTCTTCAAATCCGTCGGCAAAAAAGACATAAACTGTACCCATAATTGTTCCTCCTCTTATTTTAGATTAAAATAATACGTTATTGTTCCCGTCTGATTGTTCAGGCCGCTTACCGCATTGAAACGGGCTTTCCTGGCAGCATCTTCCGCCGCTTTCCGCAATGCCGGATTGACGGTATTGGTCTGACGGTTGATACTGGTCGCTATCACATGTCCGGCAGGGTTCACTGTGATGGTCACCACAACCCGGCCCTCATCCTGCACATTATATACCGGTCGGGGCAATCCGCCCTCACCGAGAGAACGCCCGCCCAAATTAAACGAACCGTAACCTCCCGTACCCGAAGTAGCTCCGGACGGAGCATTCCCCGTAGGACTTCCTTGAATACCTTCTCCTTCCGTGTCACCTTTACTACCCATTTGGGCACCTTTGCCAAAAGCGCCGGCCACTCGTCTGCGGGCAGCCTCTTCGGCTTCCTTACGCTCCCGCTCGGCTTTTGCCGCCGCCAGTTTACGGGCTTCTTCCGCTTTTTCGGCTTCCGTTTTTTCCGGCTTCTTCACCTCCTCTTTTTTCTTGGGTTGGGCTTTGGGTTTTATCGCAACTGACTCTTCAGTTTCCTGCGTAATGATATCCTGCTCCACCGTTTCCTGCACCTGGGGGGCAATTTCCTCCGGCATAACGTCCACCTTTACCAAAGAAGGATCGGCAGCACCGAGTGCATCGGGCACTTCTCCCAACATAACAGGCACACCACCTTCTTCCGAAGGTTCCGGCCGGGTGAATCCTACCAGTATCAGAAGGGTGATAATGGCAATATGCACCACGAATGCACCTGCCATACCTATATATTTTCCTTTCTTCTTCTGATTCACCATTGCATTTACAATTTAACCATGTATAATGTACGATTTAGTTTTCCGGCGGCCGTGTTGCCAGCACCATCTTGAACTTATTCTCATTCGCAATATTCAGCACCTTCACGATTTCCCGATAGGGCACCGTTTCGTCAGCATACAAAGCTATATACATTTCAGGTTCCTTCTCCGCACACGATTGCAGGAAAGGAGTCAATTCTTCAAGCGTCAGAGACTGTTCCTTGTCATTGCCAAAAGCAGCATAATAATTCAGGTTCTTATCTATGATGACTCTTGTCAAAGGCTTCGCAGAGGTCTGTTGCTTTCCCTGCGGCAACAGCACCTTGATAGCATTGGGTGACACCATGGTAGACGTTATCATAAAGAAAATCAGCAGCAGGAAAATCAAGTCCGTCATGGACGCCATACTGAAATTGGGCGATATTTTAGCTCTACGTTTTAACACGCTTCTCCTCTTCTTTTAATTATTCATTTTTTAATAAATCATTTCGCCGGTTCATTCAACAAATCCATGAATGCCATTGTCTTGGCTTCCATCTTGTTGACCACGCCATCTATCAGTGTCACCAGATAATTATAGGCAAACATAGCTATGATGCCGACTATCAAACCGCCCACCGTAGTAATCATTGCCTCATAAATACCGCCGGAAAGCAAGCTGATATCAATGTTATTCCCGGCATTCGCCATTTGCCAAAACGCACGTACCATGCCTGTCACCGTGCCAAGAAAGCCAAGCATAGGAGCCCCACTGGAAATAGTGGCCATAATCGTCATTCCCTTCTCCAGTTTGGCAACCTCAATATTACCCACATTCTCGATGGCAGCCTGCACATCGTTCACCGGGCGTCCCAAACGGCTGATACCTTTTTCAATCATACGAGCCGAGGGAGTATCCACACTGCGACAATAAGCAATGGCAGCTTTCAATTCCCCACCCAAAATATAATCCTTTATTTTATCCATGAACTGAGGGTCTTCTTTCCCCGCCTTCCGGATAACATAATTACGTTCAAACAAGATGTAAAAACAAAGTACGGACATCAATCCCAAGACAACCATAATCCAGCCACCTTTAATGGCCATGCTCCATAAATTCATTTCGTCGGAAGCGTTTACTTGTGTCAGTACCGGATTGGCACCTGAAATAGAGTCAGTCAGTGCCGAAGCCACTTGGGCCAATAACAACATTACATTCATCAGCGAAGACAGTTTTTATATTCCTTGACCGTACGCTCCAATCCCAGATACAATGCGTCACTAATCAGCGCATGCCCGATGGACACCTCGTCCAGCCACGGAATGTTTTGATAAAAATAATTCAGATTCACCAGACTCAGGTCATGTCCGGCATTCAGCCCCAGACCTAAGCTTCGGGCCACCTTGGCAGCCTCGACAAAAGGAGCCACAGCCGCTTCCCGTCCTTTGGGATAAGCCGTAGCATAAGGTTCCGTATATAGCTCCACGCGGTCGGCACCGGCCTTGGCGGCATATTCAATCATTTCGGTATCGGTGGAAACAAATACGGAAGTACGGATACCGGCATTGTTGAACTCATCCAGCACTTCGTTCAAGAAGTCAAAATGGGTCTTGGTATCCCAACCTGCGTTTGAAGTCAGCTGTGTAGGACTGTCTGGAACCAAAGTAACCTGATGCGGTTTCACCTTCAAGACCAGATCTATAAAATCGGGTGCAGGATAACCTTCGATATTGAACTCCGTACGCAACAACGGCCGCAAATCATACACATCCTTACGGCGAATATGCCTTTCATCAGGACGGGGATGCACCGTAATACCATCAGCACCAAAGCTTTCACAATCCTGCGCAACCTTTATAACATTCGGGACATCACCTCCACGGGCATTGCGCAGCGTTGCAACCTTATTTATATTTACGCTTAATCTCGTCATAATTCGGTTTATAGTTTGGGACAAAAGTACAAATAATAGCAATATGTTGGCAGCATTCTGAGAAAAAAATAGCATCTTTGCGCAGCATAACAATAGATTGACTATGAAATTTGCCATAATTGGAAATACTTACCAAGCAAAAAAATCTTCCCATGCAGAGAATCTTTTCCGCATATTGGAACGGCATAATGCACAACTTTGTGTCTGCCGGGAATTCTATCATTTTCTGACTGCCGACTTACATCTTGACATACCGTCTGCCGAATTATTTGACGAAGATGACTTTCATGCCGACATGGTTATCAGCATCGGTGGTGACGGTACTTTTCTGAAGGCAGCCAGCCGTGTAGGAAAAAAGAATATTCCAATTTTAGGCATTAATACCGGCCGTCTGGGATTTTTAGCGGATATCTCTCCCGAAGAAATGGAGAACACTTTTGAAGAAATTTACAATAACCATTATAAAGTGGAAGAGCGTAGTGTGCTACAACTGAAATGTGATGACGAACTATTGATGAAGTTTCCTTATGCACTCAATGAAATTGCCGTACTAAAAAGGGACAGTTCTTCCATGATCAGTATCCACGCCGCCATCAATGGCGCTCCACTGACAACCTATCAAGCCGATGGACTGGTCATTTCCACCCCTACTGGCTCTACTGCCTATTCGCTCAGCGTAGGAGGTCCGGTCATCGTTCCTCACAGTAAGACGATTGCCATTACTCCTGTGGCTCCGCATAGTCTCAACGTCCGTCCCATCGTCATTTGTGACGACTGGGAAATTACACTTGATGTGGAAAGCCGTAGCCATAACTTCTTGGTTGCCATCGACGGCCGTAGCGAGTCCTGCAAAGAAACTACCCGGTTGCATATCTCACGGGCAGATTATTCCATCAAAGTAGTAAAACGCTACAACCACATCTTCTTTGACACATTACGAAATAAATTGATGTGGGGGGCGGATATCAGATAATATCCGTATATTTGCAAAGCATTCTAACTTTACCTTCAATATAAATGAAAACATTTTTCACCTTCCAAAGAACAGGAATATGCCTCCTGCTCGCAATGTTATTATCAGTATGCCATATTCAGGCACAAAACAACCTGGCAGCTTTGCTCCCCTTACCCAACCACATTCAACAAGGTGAAGGTTTATTCCGACTTTCGGAAAATGAAAAAATGGTTATCAGTTCCGGTACATTATCGTTCATTGCCAATGAACTACAAAACATTTGGCACCAACGATTCGATATGGAGCTCCCGATTGGTACAGAAGGAAGAATCAAGCTTCTACTTAACTCTGAAATTCCTGACTATGAACAATACAGGCTCTCCATAACTCCCAACGAAATAACCATTGAAGGTAAAACCGCCGCCGGCATACTCTATGGTATATACACCCTTGACCAAGTACTCTTAGGAGATGTCATAAACACCGGAAACAAAAAAATCCAGTCCCTCTTCATCAAAGACAGCCCGGCGTATGCACACCGTGCGTTAATGCTCGACCCTGCCCGTCATTTTCTACCCGTGGATGATGTGAAACACTACATCCGGCAGATGGCACGTTATAAATTCAATGTATTGCAGCTCCACCTCAGTGACGATCAAGGCTGGCGAATTGAAATCAAAAGTCATCCTAAACTAACCGAAGTGGGCGCTTTCCGTACTCCTCAAGGGGGTAATAACGGACCCGACAACGGTTTCTATACCCAAGAGCAAATTAAAGACCTGGTAGAATATGCCGCAAACCTGAACGTGGAAATCATTCCCGAAATAGATATACCCGGACATACGGCTGCCATTCTTACAGCTTATCCGGAACTGCGTTGTGACATCCATAAAGACTCCATCTTCAAATTGGGCAAAACGGACAATGTCATGCTTTCCGCAGCCAATCCGCAAGTATATAAGCTCCTTGATGATGTCATCCGCGAAATGTCACTTCTCTTCCCCTCCAAGAAGATTCATTTGGGAGGGGATGAATCCGCCATCAAGAAGAACTGGGCAAAAAGCCCCGAAAACCTTCAACTGATGAAGGAACACGGCTATACCAATCCTGACCAATTAATGAACATCTTCTTCGGAAAGGTGTTGACTTCTACCAAACGGTACGGACTCCACACCATCCTCTGGTGCGAGCTGGATAATATCTATTACCCTGCCAGCAAATATCTCTTTGACTATCCACAAGATGTCACCCTCGTGACTTGGCGAAACGCCCTCACTCCTAAATGTATCGAACTGACACGGAAATCCAACAACACTCTTATTCTTGCTCCCGGTGAGTACGCTTATCTAGACTACCCGCAATACAAGAACGATTTTCCGGAATTCCACAATTGGGGAATGCCCATCACTACCCTTCAGAAAACATTCAGCTTCGATCCCACTTACAAACTAGAGGCTGACAAGCGCAAACAAATCATAGGAATCATGGGAACCCTATGGGGAGAAGCCATCAAAGATATAAACCGTGCCACCTATATGACTTTCCCCCGAGGATTGGCTTTAGCCGAAGCCGGCTGGAACAAAAATCCCGGTACAGACTGGAAAGACTTTAAACGCCGGATGTTACCTAACCTATACAATCTGATTCAACGGGGGGTGTCTATCCGTGTGCCTTTTGAGGTGTTCGGGAAAAATGAGAATTAAACTGCTACCAAGCCTAAAAAATAGATAGCGAACTATCTGGTTAGGGAAAAGAATATAATCATTTTGCATTAATAGAATGCACTCAAATAATTAAATAATTCATAACTTTACCACCGGATTTTCTATTCTCCTTATCAAAGAGAATGATTTTATCTTTTGTTTTAGTATGGTTGCAGATGATATTTTATTATTGAAACTTATACAATCTAAAGATGAGCACGCTTTCAAATATCTATTTGATATGTATTTCGTGCCCCTCTGTCGATATGCGCATTTATATCTGAACAACACACAAGAGGGAGAAGAACTCGTTCTTGATATTTATATGTACTTATGGGAGCATGGTAATCAAATAAATCTGACTTTATCACTAAAAGCCTACCTTTTCCAAGCAGTACGTAACCGATGTCTGAACTGTTTACGAGACAAAAAAAAGATGCTTCCGCTTGACGAGGCAAACGATATAATCAATGATGAAACAGCTTCAATGCTTGAAATGGAGGAATTGAATCTTCTTGTACAGGAAGCTATTTACGCATTGCCCGACAAATGCCAAAAAGTATTCCGATTAAGCCGGGAAGGAAGCAAAACCAATCAAGAAATAGCCAATGAAATGAACGTCTCGGTAAAAACAGTGGAGGCACAGATTACCAAAGCATTAAAACGTATCAAAAATTTTCTTGATGATAAATATGCCTATCTCTTTTAAATCCCCTTGCTTTAGCCACATGCTATTACGAACCAATACTAAAGCAGGGGGATTTTTTATATTCACCTCACTTTTTAAAACCCGGAATGCTCCTGCTTATTTTCATAAAATTTAGTTCCCCTGTTCTTTTCTCCGGAATAATTCCACTCTATTTCGTCCATATATTCCTCTCCATTTTTTACGGCCACTGCCTTCAATATATTCTTTCCATTATCAAGGGAAACATGGTCAAAGACATAATGCACTTCTGTATAGCCTTTTCGAATACCCTGCAACTCTTTACCATTCAGATAGACCTTGGGAGTTCCAATATTCGAATAAACTGTTACTGAAGTTTCTTTACGCTCCCTGTCTATATTACGACGTTGAGTAAGATGCACTACGGGCTCCTTGCTCCAATTCGCTTTATACCAATAATAGGAATCTTTTCTTGTTTTTCTGTCAAATGTCATCAAGCCTTTCATATTCCGGGCCACAATTCCTCCACGATTAGCCATAGGAGTAGCAAAGTCAAAAGAGTTCCATAAATAAGAAGCTACGATATACGGATGTTTAGCAATCACACTCCAATGATATTCATGCACTTTGGTCTGAAATGTCTCCGGATAATATTGTTCCCACCATTTCAAAGATTCTCCCAACAGTTCCGTCTGATGATTAATATTGGCATCCGCACCATACTCCGAAAGAATAAATTTTTGGCTAGGATACTCTTTTTCCAAATCTTCTATCCACGTGTCTATATCCTTGATTTTTTTCTCATACCAGCCAAAATAACGATTCATTGCCTGAATATCAGCATTTAGATTCACCGGATGATTCATGTGTCCATAACCATTTACTGAAACAGTATAACGGTCAGGGTCTTCTGTTTTAGCAAGGTCATGAAGATCGGCAGTAAGCTGTGCCGTATATTCATGGGGAGAATATACCTCATTGTGCAATCCCCACACATAGATGGAAGGATGATTGTAATTCTGACGGATTAGCTCCCTAAGCTGGTTCTTTGCATTTTCGGCTTCTTCTCCTGTCACCCGATTCACAAAAGGAATCTCAGCCCAAAGAATCAATCCTAAAGAATCACAACGCGAATAGAGGTATTCCGATTGCTGGTAGTGGGCAAAACGGACGGTAGTGGCACCTACCTCCATGATTTGCTCCAAGTCGAAATCATGATGCTCGTTCTTCAAAGCACTGCCCAATCCCCACCAATCCTGATGGCGACAGACACCATACATCGGATATTTTTCTCCATTCAAGAAAAATCCCTTACCAGCAACCATTTCATATTTCCGTATCCCCAAGGGTTGCACAACCTCATCTATCACCTTCCCCTCCTGCACTAATCGAGAAACCACTTTATACAAATAAGGGTTCTGACGGCCTTGCCACAAATGCGGTTTATTCAGACGGAATGCAGACGCATAGGTTTGCGTGCCTTGTGACGTCAGACTCAACGATTGCCTACCCGAGGTTATCAGCTTTCCTTCCTGAGTATAAATCAGATTTTCAAGTATCAAAGGAACAGGATGCAAAGAAGCATTGTCCACTTTTACCGTCACCGTTACATCCGCTGAGCGTTTGGAAACATTCTTCTGTTTAATATATACACCGGAAGAGGCATTATCAGTCACCGTAATATTACTTTTTTCAGTAACCACCAGCCAAACCGGACGGTAGATACCTCCATACACACCAAACAGCACATGATTTACCGGAATCACATCCGGACGCGACTTATTATCCGCCTTGACTACAATTTCATTGTTTTCACCAGATTTTAATGCTGTTCCTATCTCAATGACAAAAGCGGAATACCCTCCCTTATGAGTTCCCACCAACTGATTGTTAACATATACCTCCGCACAGGTACCTACTCCCTCGAAGCGAAGAAACACCCTTTTGCCTTTCAGACTATCAGGACAGAAGTATTCTTTACGATAATAACCAACCCCTTCATAAAAATCATTATACCGTGTTTGCATGTCTTGAGCATTCCAAGTATGAGGAATCTCTACTTTTTCCCACTTGTCGCTCCAACTGGCAACGGCTCTAACAATCTCTTTTGAAAATGAACCTTTCTTAAACTCCCATCCTGTATTAAAAGAAGTAACATCACGTGCTACTACACTACTGACAACAAGCAAACAGGCCAATAGTAAACTGACATTTTTTTTCCTCATTTTTTATTTGAAATTAATTACATATTTATGACACAAAAATAAGAGCCAACCCTTAGAGCCTGTTTAAATTTTCCTCAATAATAATCTTATAGCGGCTAATTTGACCATTTCCTCTGCCGAGTCGAATGTTAGTTCATAGTTTCGGCAGAGCCTTCTATTGTAATCCATCCATGAGAATGTTCTTTCCACAATCCATCTCTTTTGAATGGGTCTGAATCCCTGTTCCTTGTACGCACTGATAACAACCTGAATGACATATCCGAATTTCTTTCTTATGTTATCGACAAGTTCTCCTCGGTAACCTCCATCGGCAAGAATGTTTCTTACACTGGAGCACATCTCCTTAAGAACCCTCATCAGCAAATAAGCGG
>NZ_SRYZ01000040.1 GCF_004793475.1 Bacteroides muris (ex Afrizal et al. 2022)
TCGTCTAAACTGACGGGCTAATTCTTCGTATCCTTTGTTCTCGCTGAATAGTTACAACAGAGCCTACTTTTCTTAAATAGAGTTAATAAAAAGCAGAAATACACCAAAATAGCATGTTATATAACATAAACCGTGTATATTTGCACTGTGTTTTTCATGGTATTAGATTTAAGGTTAATAAAGATTGGGTGTCTGGGATAGATACCCTTCTTTTTTTATAATACATTCCTTACCAAAATCCATCCCTCATTAATCTCTTTCATTGAAGAAAAAGCTGTACAGTACTTGTTTTTCTCCTTGTCTCATTGTACATTTGCATCTATTACATAATTTAAAATATAAAAAGCTAATATTATGAGCATCAAATTCCGACTCACTGCCATGCAATTCCTGCAATTCTTTGTCTGGGGAGCATGGCTGATTTCATTAGGTGGTTACATGGGCGGTACGTTACATTTTGAAGGCGGACAAATCGGAGCAATCTTTGCAACCATGGGCATCGCCTCACTAATAATGCCCGGCCTGACCGGTATCGTTGCTGACAAATGGATAAACGCCGAACGCCTTTATGGTATACTACACCTGGTTGGCGCCGGTGCCCTGATTTATGCTTCAACTGCCACTACGTACAACCACATGTACTGGGCCATGCTACTCAACATGCTTGTTTATATGCCCACGTTATCCTTGGCCAACACTGTATCCTACAATGCACTGGAAAGATATAAAATGGACTTGGTGAAAGACTTCCCTCCCATCCGTGTATGGGGAACAGTAGGTTTTATCTGTGCGATGTGGGCTGTGGACCTCACCGGATTCAAGGCGAGTGCGGCACAACTCTATGTGGCAGCCATATCGGCAGCTGCGCTGGGGCTTTACGCCTTCACCCTTCCTGCCTGCCCCCCCATGCGCTGCGAAGGAAAAACAATGCTCTCCGCTTTCGGGCTGGATGCACTGGTGCTGTTCAAGCGCAAGAAGATGGCTATTTTCTTCTTGTTCTCCATGCTGCTGGGAGCCGCTCTTCAAATAACAAACACATACGGTGACCTTTTCCTGGGTTCGTTTGCTTCCATACCCGAATATGCGGATTCATTCGGTGTAAAACACTCCGTCATCCTACTTTCCATCTCGCAAATGAGTGAGACGCTGTTTATCCTTGCCATCCCATTCTTCCTGAAACATTTCGGAATCAAACGCGTTATGTTAATAAGCATGTTTGCATGGGTATTCCGTTTCGGACTTTTTGCCCTCGGAGACCCGGGAAGCGGACTATGGATGCTCGTTCTTTCGATGATTGTCTATGGTATGGCATTTGACTTTTTCAATGTATCGGGCTCACTGTTTACAGAAATGGAGGCACATCCCAGTATCCGCGCTAGCGCACAAGGTTTGTTCTTTATGATGACAAACGGTGTGGGAGCCATCATCGGAGGCTATGCCAGCGGAGCCGTGGTGGATGCCTTCTCGGTATATGCCGGAGGCGGAGGACTGGTAAGCCGCGACTGGACACCGGTATGGTTTATCTTTGCAGGATATGCCTTAGTCATAGGTTTGTTGTTTGGAATAGTATTCCGCTATAAACATAATCCAGAAAAAGCAGAGAAAGCAGATTGAGAATCTGGTTGACTTAACAAGTATGAAGAAGAAGAAAATAGAGCTACAAGTGCTGAATATTTCCAACAGCCAAGCGCAAGCGGGTGCATACGCACTGGTATTGGGCGAGGTGGACGGTAAACGCCAACTACCGATTATCATAGGTGCTACCGAAGCGCAAGCTATGATTATTGAGATGAAAGGTATCGTACCACCCCGTCCGTTGACCCATAACCTATTCGCCTCCGTTCTTGAAGTGCTGGGCGTAAAACTGATGCGCATTCTTATCTATAAAGTAGACAACGGAATATTCTACTCTTACCTTTATATGAAAACCGAAGAAACCATTCTCCGGATTGATGCGCGTACCAGCGACGCCGTTGCCTTGGCATTACGCATGAATGCTCCTATCTTTATCTACGAAGATATCCTTGAAGCAGAATGTCTGAAAATCGTCGAAGGTTCCACCGACCCGACGAAAGACAGCGAACCGGACAAAGATGAACTGTTGCAGGAAGACTCGATAGACATACTGAAAACAGCCCTGCAAAAAGCAGTCGATGAAGAAGACTATGAACGTGCCGCACGGCTAAGAGACCAGATTAATCAACTCAAAAACAATTTGTAATATGCACGTATTCTATACTCCCGACATACAGGTCTACGCAGAGCTGCCCGAAGAGGAAGCCGCACACGCCATACGCGTCTTGCGCTTGCAGGCTGGAGACGAAATCATGCTGACAGATGGAAAAGGCTGCTTTTATCGTGCCGAAATCAGTACGGCTACCAACAAGCGCTGTCTGGTGAACATTCTGGAAACCCTTCCGCAAGCCCCCTTATGGAAAGGTCATCTGCACATTGCCATGGCGCCCACCAAGAACATGGACCGTACAGAGTGGTTTGCCGAGAAAGCCACGGAAATAGGTTTTGACGAACTGACATTCCTGAACTGCCGTTTCTCGGAACGAAAAGTCATCAAGACGGAGCGCATCTCCAAAATATTGGTTTCTGCTATCAAACAGTCGCTCAAAGCCCGTCTGCCTCAACTGAATGAGATGACAGACTTCAACAAATTCATCACACAGCCCTTTTCGGGTCAGAAATTCATCGCACACTGTTATGAAGGTAAGAAACAACTTTTGAAAGACATCGTACATTCTGGGGAAGATGCGCTGGTACTAATCGGTCCCGAAGGAGACTTCAGTGAAGAGGAAGTCCGGAAGGCAGAAGAAAACGGATTTATCTCCATCAGCTTGGGAAAATCAAGGCTACGCACGGAGACAGCGGCACTTGTTGCCTGCCATATTCTTAATTTACAAAATCAATGATACTCACCAAAACAAAACTATATGAAGAAAAATCTATTCTTACACTTCTCGCTACTGACGGTACTCATTGTATCGATAAGCGCCTGTTCATCTAAAAAGCCGGAATATACCTATGTGATTCCTTCCGATGCCTCACAAGTCATCGCAATCAATTTAAAATCATTGGCAGACAAGGCTGGAGCAAAAGACAAAGAGAACAAAGAAGCTCTGCAAAAACTGACAGATGCCTTGAAAAGCGATATGAATACGGTGACTTACCAACAATTGGAAGCTATATTGAAAGACCCGACTCAATCGGGAGTGGATGTCAATGCACCAATCTATATCTTCAACGCTCCCTCATTCCCCTATACCACAATGGTGGCCAAGGTTCAGAATGAAGATGATCTGCTGAAACTTCTGGAGGTGACGGAGAAAGAACAGATAAGCAGTCCGATTGAAGAAGCAGACGGTTACAATTTTGCCCGGCTCAACAAACGTGCACTGCTTGCCTTCACTCCTACCACGGTTATGGTAGTGAACTATACCGGCACATCGCAACTGGAAAAAGTAAAAGAGGAAATTCCCGCCTTGCTGAAACAGACCAAAGAAAACAGCATAAACAGCAACCCCGGTTTCAAGAAAATGCAAAAGCAGAATGGAGACATCAATATGCTCATCTCTCCTTCCAGCCTGCTGAGTGCATACGCCAATCCGTTGAACTACGGAATATCCCACAACGTCGACCTGAAAGATATGAAGATGCTGGGAAATCTCTCTTTCGAAAAAGGAAAGATTGAACTGAAAGTAGAGAGTTATACCGAGAATGCAGAACTGAAAGCACTTTTCGAAAAGCAAATCAAAAGCACCTGTCCCATCGAAAACACGTTCTTGAAATATTTCCCCAAATCTACTCTAGCACTGTTCAGTATAGGTATCAATGGAGAAGAGTTCTACAATGTGCTGCAAGAGAACGAACAGTTCCGCAACGATTTCTCCATTACCAAAGCTGCCGAAGTGAAGAACTTGTTCAGTGCCTTCCATAACGACCTGACCGTAGGTCTAATCAATGTAACCATGAACAGTAATCCTTCTTTTCTGGCCTACGCCAGCGTAAAGAACGATGCTCCCTTGAAAACCCTTTATGAAAAAAAGTCCGAACTGGGACTGAAGCGTGGCGAAGACATCATGAAGCTGAATGAGAATGAATATGTCTATAAATCACGCGCTATCAACATATTTTTCGGCATACGCAACAAGCAGATGTACGCTACCAATGACGAACTGCTGTACAAGAATGTATGCAAGACCGTTGACCCGTCTGCCAAAGAAACGGAGTTTGCTTCCGGCCTGAAAGGCAAGCGCACAGCCTTTGTCATCAATGCTGAAGCCGTACTCGACCTGCCCGTTGTAAAAATGCTTGTTGGATTCGGTGGACAAGAGTATAGCACCTATTACTCACTGCTCGGCAATATCTCGCACCTGGAAGCCGTTGGCAACGAGGACAAGGCGACCGTCACCCTGCAACTGAAAAACAAGAATGCCAACGCACTGAAACAGATTGTGGACTTCATCAAACAGTTTACGGGCATGTAATTAAGGATTAAAAGATTGCAGTTTACTAATCCTTAATCCCTAACATTCAACATCAGATTATAAATGAATAGTATTCACCTGCGGCAAACACTACCCAAAGTGTTTGCCGACCGTGATGCCGTCAGCTCAGACGTATGGCATCGGGACATTATCTTCCACAAGGAAAAACGTTATCTTATAGAAGCCGCTTCGGGTACCGGAAAATCATCGCTTTGCAGTTATATCTACGGCTACCGCAACGATTACCAAGGAATCATCAACTTTGATGAACGTAACATCCGTTCACTCTCTGCCAATGATTGGACAGATATTCGAAAGCACTCGCTCAGCATTCTTTTTCAGGAGTTGCGCATCTTCCCCGAACTGACCGCTATCGAGAACATACAACTGAAGAACCGGCTTACCAATTTCAAAAAGAGGAAAGAAGTCCTCGCTCTTTTTGAGGCAATCGGCATTGCAGACAAGCTAAACGAAAAAGCCGGAAAGCTGTCTTTCGGCCAGCAACAAAGAGTAGCCTTTATCCGCAGCCTCTGCCAGCCTTTCGACTTCATCTTTCTGGACGAACCCATCAGCCATCTGGATGACGAGAATGGAACAATCATGAGCAGGCTACTGACAGAAGAAGCCAACCGCCAAGGAGCAGGAATCATAGTGACTTCCATCGGCAAACATCTGGAATTGGATTATGATGAAATTTATCGATTATAAACATGTTAATGTGCTAATATGCCAATGTGCCAATGACCTGCGGCGTGACAGCACAATGTAAATGCAGCGCAGCCCATTGGCATATTAGTACATTAACCACATTAGCACATTAAAATAAACACATAGCGAAAAAGTAAATTTGGGCAAAGCGTAGCGAATTAGCTGATAGAGCGTTCGTTACGCTTTGTTTTTCTATGGGACAGAGCCAACGAGATACCACCTCGAAGCCAAACGGTGCAGAAGTTCAGTTACCACCTCGTTACTCCCGTAACGGGTGCAGATTTCTTGTTAAAAGGTTCTGTTTCTGCGTTTTGCGTAGATTTACATAGCTGTCGGTAACTCACTAAGAACTAATTTTGTAACCAAAAAAGTAGTGAGTTATGCGAAGTACATTCAAAGTGTTATTCTACGTGAAGAAAGGTAGTGCCAAACCCAACGGCAACCTGCCTCTGATGTGCCGTATCACGGTGGACGGCGAGATTAAACAGTTCAGTTGCAAGATGGACGTTCCCCCACGCTTGTGGGACGTGAAGAACAGCCGTGCTTCGGGCAAGAGCGTCGAAGCGCAGAGAATCAACCTTGCAGTGGATAAAATCCGTGTGGAGGTGAACCGCCGCTACCAAGAACTGATACAGACGGACGGTTATGTTACCGCCGCCAAACTCAAAGACGCCTATCTCGGTATCGGCATCAAGCAGGAAACCTTGCTGAAGCTGTTCGAGCAGCACAACGCCGAGTTTGAGAAGAAAGTCGGGCACAGCAGGGCGCAGGGGACTTTTACCCGTTATCGGACGGTCTGCAACCATATTCGGGAGTTCCTGCCCCATACCTACAAGCGTGAGGATATTCCGTTAAAGGAACTCAACCTCACATTCATCAACGACTTCGAGTATTTTTTGCGCACGGAGAAGAAATGCCGCACCAATACCGTGTGGGGCTACATGATTGTGTTGAAGCACATCGTTTCCTTTGCGAGAAACGACGGGCGTTTGCCGTTCAATCCCTTTGCGGGATATATCAACTCACCCGAAAGCGTGGATAGGGGCTACCTCACACAAACGGAGATACAGACGCTCATGGACGCACCGATGAAGAACGCCACCCACGAGCTTGTACGGGACTTGTTCGTCTTTTCGGTGTTCACGGGTTTGGCGTATTCGGACGTGAAGAACCTCACCGCCGACCGCCTGCAAACATTCTTCGACGGCAACCTGTGGATAATCACACGAAGAAAGAAGACCAACACCGAATCGAACATCCGCCTTTTGGATGTTCCCAAGCGTATCATCGAAAAGTACAAGGGACTGGCAAGAGACGGTCATGTTTTCCCCGTTCCGAGCAACGGAAGTTGCAACAAGATACTTAAAGATATAGGTAGACAATGCGGCTTCAAGATACGTTTGACCTATCACGTTGCACGCCACACGAACGCTACGACCGTACTTTTATCGCACGGCGTACCCATCGAAACGGTGAGCCGTCTTTTGGGGCATACCAACATAAAGACCACCCAAATTTACGCCAAAATCACCGCCCAGAAGATAAGCCAAGACATGGAAACCTTGTCGCACAAGTTGGAAGATATGGAGAAGAATATCTGCCGAGCCATCTAATTAAAAACAGAATACCGATGAAAGAAGAAAGGAATATTATCACGATGGACGAGCAGGGCAATATCTTCCTGCCGGGCGATATAGGTGCAACCGCCATGACCGAGCGGGAAATCTGCGAACTGTTCGGGGTTATCGCCCCGACGGTTCGGGCAGGGATAAAGGCACTCTGCAAAAGCGGAGTTTTGAGTATATATGACATAAAGCGCATTATCCGCATATCGGACAGATACAGCGCGGAGGTTTACAACCTCGAAACGATAGCCGCCCTCGCTTTCCGTATCGAATCGTTCGGGGCGGCGAAAGTCCGCAAAGTGTTGTTGGAAAGGATTATAAACAGGCGAAAAGAGAAAACGACGGTATTCGTGTCGGTTGTTTCGGACGGCAAGCCCAACAGCCGTTGGAAAGCATGATGATATATCAACATACCAACATGCAAACATACCAATATATCAGCATACCAACATGCAAACCTATCACTATGGTGATATATGTTGCAGGTTCTATTCCTCTTTTCAGAGGAAAGCGGAGCAATCATTTCCGTTTACAAAGGCAAAGCAAGCACGGGGCTTTATGTCAGCTAAAAGGTCAAGACATTGGAAAAAGAGAACACCGCCCTGCATAGGGAGGTAGCCGACCACGAGGAAACCATCGAAGCCCTGCAAGACAGAATACAGACCATGCAGGCAGACCACAGCCGACAGATGGCGGAAATAGAACGGAAGCACCGCAGGAAGATAGCGGACAAGGAAACGAAGCACAAGGAAGAAATATCTTTCTTGAAAACGGTAATCGCAAAGGCGGCGGCATGGTTTCCCTATTTCCGTGAAATGCTCCGTATCGAAAACCTCTGCCGTCTTATTGGGTTCGATGAAAGACAGACCGCAACGCTTGTCAAGGGAAAGCCGTTGGAGTATGCAGGGGAACTCTATTCGGAGGAACACGGACGGAAATTCACGACCGAAAAGGCAGGGTTTCAAGTGGTGAAAGACCCCACGGACGGGACGAGATTGGTTCTTGCCATTGACCGAAAGCCCATTGCCGAGTGGTTTAAGGAACAGTTCGAGAAGTTAAGGCAGAACATACGCCGACCTATACAACTGCAAAGGAAAAGCAGAGGAATGAAACTGTAATCGACTTATTGCACTGAAAAACATAAATTGCCGTTCATAAATGACTGATGAACGGTACTTTTTTGTAATTTTGCAATCCAAATGATAGAACAAGTTTATGAAGCGTATAGTTTTAGAAACCAATAGATTGTTATTGCGGGAAATGACACTTTCAGATATGGGGGCATTATCCTCAATTTTACAAGATGAAAGAGTAATGTATGCTTATAATGGAGCGTTTAATGAAGAAGAAACTATGGTATGGATGCAAAAGCAACTCCAACGATATAAGGATTATGGATTCGGATTGTGGGGCGTATTCCTTAAAGATACCGACGAAATGATAGGACAATGCGGTATTACTATGCAGGAATATAAGACGGTGCAAGTTCCCGAAATCGGCTACTTGCTGGCTCATAAATATTGGCATAAAGGTTATGCAGTTGAAGCCGCAACAGCTTGTCGGGAGTATGGGTTTAATACGCTGAAATTTGATGAATTATATTCAATTATTAGAGATACTAACGTTGCATCGCAAAAAGTGGCACTTCGTAATGGTATGAATCCAATTGATTCTATTGTTAAACACTATCGTGGAGTTGATATGCCCCATTTGGTATATTGTGTAAGAAAAGACAGTTGAATTCAAATTGACATTGACTGCATATAGTTTTTTGATTGGAATATTGTAGTTTTGAATATTTGTTCTAACTTTGCATTTAGAAGAGTTATTTGACAGCATAGCACCGCAAATTGCTGAAATTCGCACAGTTGCTAAATCGTTACTTCTATTTCTCAAATAATTCGCTAAAAGGTTATTTCCCAATCGGTTAATTCAAACCGAGAAAAATCTAAAATAATATGAACCGACTTGTTTGGAAACTTCTTCGCCAGCACATCAGTATCGGACAGCTGGCCGGCTTTTTCCTCGCCAATCTTTTCGGCATGATGATTGTATTGTTGAGCGTACAATTCTATCGTGACGTCCTCCCCGTCTTTACGGAAGGAGATAGTTTCATGAAGAAGGATTATATCATAGTCACCAAAAAGATAAGTGCTCTCGGCAGCTTTGCCGGGAAAAGCAACACATTCTCCGAAGAGGAGATAAAGGAGCTGAAAGCCCAACCTTTTACTAAGGGAGTAGGCGCGTTCACTCCTTCCTTGTTCAAGGTTTCTGCCGGACTCGGCATGCAGGAAGCCGGTATCCGCTTGTCGACAGAGATGTTTTTCGAGTCTGTACCCGACGGATATGTGGATGTCAGTCTGGACAAATGGCATTTTGACGAAGATAGCCGGATAATCCCCATCATCATTCCACGCAATTATCTGAACCTCTACAACTTTGGTTTTGCACAAAGCAGGAGCCTGCCGAAACTCTCCGAAGGCTTGATGAGTCTGGTACAGATGGACATCATGATGAGGGGCAACGGACGTGTGGAACAATACAAAGGCAACATTGTGGGATTCTCCAACCGGCTGAATACCATTCTCATCCCCCAATCCTTCATGGACTGGGCCAACAAGAACTTTGCACCGGAAAAAGAGGCCGAACCGTCCCGCCTTATTGTGGAAGTGAAGAATCCCACTGACACAGCCATCACAGATTATTTCCGACAGAAGAACTACGAAACCGAAGGCAACAACCTGGACGCAGGAAAGACAACCTATTTCCTACGCCTCATCACGGGCCTCGTCATGGGAGTAGGACTGTTCATCAGCATTCTGTCATTCTACATACTGATGCTGAGTATCTTCCTGCTTCTCCAAAAGAACACGGTAAAACTGGAAAACCTGCTGTTGATAGGATATAGCCCGACACGGGTAGCCACTCCTTATCATATACTGACAGTAGGGCTGAATGTACTGGTGCTGTTCCTCGCCATCGGTAGTGTGGTATGGGTACGCAGTTATTACATAGAAGTAGTCCGGAATCTCTTCCCGCAATTGGAAAGCGGGTCACTGCTTCCATGTATCCTGGCCGGCGGCCTGCTGTTTCTTGCAGTATCCATGCTGAACGTATTGGCGATACAACGGAAAGTCAGTAACCTCATCAGATTGAGAAGATAAAGCCAAGTTCGCCGAAACATGGTTCTGCCACACTGAGTACAAGTAAAAAAGTTCCTATAGATAAGTAATAAAATTCCGAAGAACAGATAGATAAGTTCCGAAGATTAGGACATTGTTTCTATCCCAAGCCTTGGGATAGACATTTCAAGTGTTGGGATAGACATCCGCAACCTTGGGACGGACATCCCAACACTTGAAACAAACTTTATCCGATTTCCTTTTCGCCCATTCCGCCGGTCTGTGGCTATGAAATGGACTCCATTGCCATCCGTTCCTACATACAGCATATTTTTGCCGTCGCTGGAAAGGGAAGAGATGATGTTACACCCCACCTCCACAAAATACTCAAATTCTCCGGAACGGGTGATACTGTTAAAAGCACACACATGCTTGCCGTCTTTTACATTATGATAGGATTTCACTTTTCTGTCAGACAATCGTAACGAATACAGTCCCTTCCCGGTTGCCATCCATAGCATTCCCTGCTCATCCAATGAAAGTCCGGTGACAACATTCGAAGCAGAAAGGGCATTTTTATCCAGTAATATTTACTCCAAGTTTCCTTTCTTTGATACCGGTGCCGGAAAACAAGAGTTCACACGGAAAGCATGGTTGCTCTTCATTACCGGATAACTCGATATACCGTACTCCCATAATAATCTGCGACGGAAGCTCTACTTTTATAATCCATAAACGTATATTGCCCTGCCGGCATCAGCACAATCTCGGCAATTCCGATGTCATAGAAATCAAGAGACTTGTCGGCTTTGGGTGCCTCTTCGGTGTGCACAGATTTAGAACTCGAATTTTTCCAACTTCATGGCAGCCAGTTTCTGTATTTTAGGCACCAGAGTCACAAAATGATCTGCTTTTTCATGGGCAGACAATGACTCTGCATCTTTCCATGTTTCACAAATCATAAGAACATCGCTGCGAGTTGCACTCTCAAACACATCGTAAGCAATGCATCCATTGTCCTTTAAGGAATATGCGACCAGTTCTTTGGCAGATTCCAATACTGCGGCACGGTTCTCCGCACTTACCTGAATAAAAACATTTAATCTAATCATACTTATATAAATTTTAAGTGTACTGCAAATGTAAACAGAATAAACCAAAACTGTGCAATTATTCCTCAAACATGTGGTCTCGTTTCCACACCTTTCCACACTCACAATAAATTAGCAAGTTTACAATTAAATCCTATCACACTGCATTACAACCACATACATCAAAACACATTTTTCTGGCATCCCCTTTGCATCATTCTTAGTATCAGAGATAACAAAATAATATATTCACCTAAAACTTAACGATTATGAAAAAAGTATTAGTAGCATTAGCAATGATTCTGGGAGTAGGCAGTTCTGTAGCATTCGCACAAGAAGCAAATGATTCTACTGTGGCTGTAGCCCAAGTTCCGCAGGATGATTTTGTAAAACTGAATCCGGCAGAGTTGCCGCAAGCCGTCATGCAGACGTTGACCAAAGAGCACCCGGAAACTTTGGTAAAAGAAGCCTACGTAAAGGGAAAAGACGAAGCCAAGGTTTACAAAGTAATTATTGCTGCCCAGGACGGAACGGAAACCACAGTTGTTTTAAACGAAAAAGGTGAAGCCGTAAAGGAATAAACTTATATCGGTAGCAAAAAGTTTCTTCATTACAGACTACACAGATTTTCACGGATCATTTTATTGAAGAAACAAGTATTTAAAATTAGTTCTGTGTCAATCTGTGTAATCCTGTGGTGAAAAGACTTTTGGTTCAATCTTTTTCCGTATCAAACACTCAGTCTTGCAAACTGCGCCTACTCAGAATATCGTCCATGTGCTTCAATGCCCATCCCACCAAAGATTCGATATGCGGCATCAGGCTACATCCGGTTTCCGTAAGATTATATTCCACGCGGGGAGGAACTTCCGCATAGACTTTCCTGACAATCAGTCCGTCCGTCTCCAATGAGCGCAATGTGACTGTCAGCATCCGTTGAGAAATATCCCCTATGGTTTTCTGTATATCGCAAAAGCGCATCGTTCCATTCGCTTTCAGTGTGACCAACACAAGCATTGTCCATTTGTCTCCCAACCTGCTCAGTACATCCCGTACCGGACAAGCATCCATACGATGAAAATTTTCCATTCCTTCATTTTACCAATCAGTTCAACCTCGGCAATGGCGGCTCTATGCTTAGAGTCTGGCATTGCACCACAAAAGTAATAAACTTACTCAAAACAACTATCGTTTCATACGATAATTAATACTCCCGCTGACTCCGCTTCCAAACAAAGCAAAGTCCCCCAGACACGGATCATCCGGAAAGGCCTCCGCCAGAGCTTCAGTAATCCGACGGGCATTCTTCAAAGAAAATGTTTCCGTCTCGGTGAGTCCCAAGACGTATGCCACGCGGCAGACATGTGTGTCCAAAGGCACAATCAGGTCCCTGCAGTCAAACCTCTCCCAAATACCAAAATCCACTTCCGGACCTTTCCTTATCATCCAGCGCAAAAACATGTTCAGTTTCTTCTGGGGACTCTTTGCCGAGACTTCCAGAAATGCACATAACCTTTCCATCGGATTGCCGGCATACGTACATAAGGCATCCTCCAGACTGTCAAAAGCAGAATAGGCAGCATGCAAGCGCCTGAAATAGGAATGAAAGTCGGCATAAGAAAGCATCCGGTAAAAACTGCTTCTGTCCGCAGCAGAAAAGTCGTTCTTCCATTGGCAGGACAACACGTATTGATGAGGCGATGCCCCCATCAACCTATGCAACTCATCAGCCTTTTTCAATATCTGTTTACGGTTGCCGAAACTCATGATGGCAGTCAGCAACCCGCTGATTTCAATATCCTGCTTCCGTTCATAGCGATGTGGAAACTGTACGGGGTCGTTCTGAATGAAGCCGGCGCAATGATAGGCCGCCGCCCACTCCCAAAGTTGTCTTTTAATCTCCTCGGTCATCTGCAAGCATTTGTTTTTTCATCTGAAATGCAAAGATATTGCAAATTGAGTGCAGAACTTTCATGCTTGCACGAAAAAGTTGTGCCGGGATATAGCCTATCTTATTTAAAAATATTGCATTTATAGCAACATCGGACAAGTAACCTATTTCTTTTCCTCCTATTTTTGCAACATGAAAAAGCCCAATAGAGCCATGCAGCAGAAAAAGACAACCCAGGAGGAATACCAAAAGTGTGTGAACGCAGTAGTGGATTATATAAATCTGCACCTCGGAGAAGAAATTGACCTGAAATCTTTGGCCAGGATTTCCCATTTCTCTCCCTTCTACTTCCACCGCATCATGAAAGCTTTCCTGGGTGAACCCGTCGGTACGTTCATTGTCCGGACGCGTACCGAAGCCGCTGCCCGGTTGCTTCGTTACTCGGACATGCCGATAGCGGACATAGCCTACCGTATAGGCTACTCTTCGCCCTCGTCACTGTCAAAAGTATTCAAGCAGTTCTATGGCATTTCACCATTAGAATACCGTAACAATAAAAACTTTGTAATTATGAAACCAGCCATTATTCGTCCGGAACTGGAACTGAAACACGAAATCAAAGAAGTTCCTGCCCGCAATGTGATTTACATCCGCCTCTTTGGCGACTATAAACTGAACGACTATTGCAGCGCATGGATGCGCCTTTGCCAGTTCATCCAAGAAGAAAAACTGCCTATGGGAGAAGTGATGCCCTACTGTATCTATCACGATGACCCCAAAGTGACACCCGCCGAAAAGCTGCGTACCGATGTATGTATGGTCCTGCCCTCATTTGCAACGGCCAAAGGAGACATAGGATTTAAACAGCTCGCGACAGGCCGCTATGCCATATTCCTATACAAAGGTCCATACGAACATCTGCAGGCCGTATACGATACCATCTACGGGAAGTATATCCCCGAAATGGAATGTAGCTTACGGGATGAGTCCAGTGCGGAACGTTACCTGAACAACCCCGCAGATACGGCGCCGGAGGAACTGTTGACAGAAATTTATATTCCGGTAGAATAGGCAAACTGTTCTGCCGGCGCCATCAGGCTTTCTTCCCGGAAGAGTTTAGGAGCCGGACAGCGAACAAGTATTCGTTCCGCCATGGAGTAAAAATCGTTCCACCACGGTGGAATGATTTTTACTCCATGGCGGAACGGTTTTTATCTCATGATGGAACGAATAAATATAAGCTCTGATAGCCGTAGCTATCGGTTTCTTGATATTCAATGAAAGCTTCACACCAATCAATGCCATCGGCATGGCGCTGATAACAACGGTTGTTACAGTCGTGGTGATACACGAAAAGAAAAAGGAAGAGCCATAGTTGATTGTGCCTATTTCGCTTTTTTATAATCCGCGATGAAACCCTCCATCATCCACTTGGACAAGGCTTGGCGGTTCGAACTGATTACAAAACGGCGCTGGTCAAAAGTGTTCTGGATATTTCCCAATTCCACGAATACGGAAGCGGGAGAAGTATTGGCTAACACATAAAGATTGCGTGCGCTGACGGTTCCGGTAAACCCACGGTTGGGCTGGTGCCTGTCATATTCCGATTCGAAAGTTTTCTTCATGGCCTTAGCCAGACGCTTGCTGTCGGGCCTGTTTTTGGAGTGGTAAAAGAACACATCGGTCTGATGGCTCTTGCTGCGACTGTCCACATGAAGAAAAATGGCACGGCAATATTTATAGTTCTTGCGGTCTTTCTTGTAAAGCTCATTGATTTTGGCACAACGCTGCCGGAGGCGCGCCACCTGATTCAAGGGTATGGAAGCTCCCATGCACGTCTCACGTTTACTGTTGGAAAGATACTTATCATCACGGATTCCGTCTTTGGCATCCTGGATAATGATACGGACTTCCGCCCCCTCTTGCATCAGGTTACGGGCAAGGCGCAAAGCGATATCATAGGCATACTCGTCTTCATGCAGTTCTATTTTGCCGATTTTGCCGATGGCTCCGGGGTCGGGACCTCCATGCCCGCTCACTACATAAAAACAAGCACCCTGCAAACGGCCGGATGTCACTTTTACATCGGCAAGTGCTTTCCCGAACAAAGGTTCATTGATTGTTTTCTTCCCATTACCGGCCGGTTTTGATAATGGAGGCAGTACATACTTCACTCCCAGTCGCAACTCTTCCTTTCCTTTAAGAATTTTCTCGTTCAGCTCCAGAAAATCCTTATAATAGGCTCTCCCCGGGCGGTTGTTACGTTCCAGGAAGGCAGAGATTCCTTCTCCACGTCTCGGACTGTCCCGCTCTTCTTGAGCCGAAGCATTAAAAACACACAAAGTGCAAAATAGGATGGTCAGTAAACAGAGTATGCGTTTCATATTCCAATTATTCATCATTCATTTGGTTCGCGCCAATCTTCCAGCCGCTAATTTATGGCATTTTACCATACTTAAGCACAAAATTATAATTTTTTCCCTACTTTTGCGACAACTTACGCGATAATAATAGATAAGAAACTTTTAAAACAGATAACATTATGGCAAAGCAATTCAAACCGGAGACGCTGTGCGTACAAGCCGGATGGACTCCTAAAAAGGGCGAGCCTCGTGTACTCCCCATCTATCAAAGTACAACTTTCAAATATGATACCAGCGAACAAATGGCACGCCTGTTCGACCTTGAAGACAGCGGTTATTTCTATACCCGCCTGCAGAATCCTACGAACGATGCAGTGGCCGCCAAGATTGCTGCCCTCGAAGGTGGTGTGGCCGCCATACTGACATCCAGCGGACAAGCCGCCAACTTCTATGCCATTTTCAATATCTGTCAGGCAGGAGACCATTTTGTTTGCTCCTCTACCATCTATGGCGGAACATTCAACCTCTTCGGAGTGACTTTGAAGAAATTGGGCATCGACGTCACTTTCGTCAATCCGGATGCCAGCGAGGAAGAGATTTCCGCTGCTTTCCGCCCCAATACCAAGGCCCTGTTCGGCGAAACCATCTCCAACCCTACGCTCGAAGTGCTCGACATTGAAAAGTTTGCCCGCATAGCCCACAGCCACGGTGTGCCCTTGATTGTGGACAACACCTTCCCCACCCCCATCAACTGCCGCCCGTTTGAGTGGGGTGCCGACATCGTAGTACACTCTACCACCAAATACATGGACGGACACGCTACCAGTGTAGGTGGAGCCATTGTGGATAGTGGCAACTTCGATTGGGATGCCCACGCCGACAAATTCCCCGGGCTGTGTACCCCGGATGAGTCTTACCACGGGCTGACTTACACAAAAGCCTTCGGCAAGATGGCTTATATCACCAAAGCTACCGCCCAACTGATGCGCGACCTGGGCAGCATCCAGTCTCCACAAAACGCATTCCTGCTGAACCTGGGTCTGGAAACACTGCACCTGCGTATGCCCCAACATTGCAAGAATGCACAAACGGTAGCCGAGTATCTTGCCCAAAACGCCAAAGTGGCTTGGGTGAATTATTGTGGTCTGCCGGGCGACAAATACTACGAGCAGGCACAGAAGTACATGCCGAACGGCTCTTGCGGAGTTGTCACCTTCGGCTTGAAGGGCGGACGGGAAGAGTCTATCAAGTTTATGGATTCACTGAAACTGGCGGCCATCGTGACTCATGTGGCCGATGCACGTACTTGTGTACTGCATCCGGCCAGCCATACACACCGCCAGTTGACGGACGAACAATTGATGGAAGCAGGCGTACGCCCCGACCTGATTCGCTTCTCGGTAGGTATAGAAAATGCAGAGGATATTATTGCGGATATAGAACAAGCGCTGAATGCTTGACAAGGTATAGAGATTATTCAAAACTTTCTTAATATTCTTTTAGGCGCGGATTTCACGGATTCAGTTCATTACATCCGCGTATTCCGCGCCTAATATCACAACAACTATTTTACCTGCCACGTTATCGGCAAGCTTTCCTTTCCTTGATAGAATGTCTTTGCCTTTACCACCGAAGCATCACATTTTAACGGCTCCTTCCACAAAGCCGATTGGGTAGTAGGCTCCGAGCCATCAGTAGTGTAACGTATTTCAGCACCATCAATGGCCACATTAGCATACAGATTTCCCTCTTTTACCCATAATCCCGGCTGGGGCAAGCGGAAGTTAATCCCATTCTTTGCCCAATAAGGCATTTCGCTCCGACTGATTTTCTCATAATAAAGTGCCAAAGCTTGATTGAAAGCCTGCTGCTCTTGTGTGCCGGATAAATTTTCCCATGCCGGATGAGCATTCCAGCCACGCTCTGCCAGCCCTAATATTTTTGGGAAAAGAAGATATTCCACACCCTCAAAACTACGGATGGTTTCGGCAAACAATTGTCCTTGTACACCCATAATATGCTTCTTGCCTATACCCGTCAAGGCAGTCTTCCCCTTCTCTGCATTATTCAAATCAATGGGATTGCCTGCCATATCCACACGCAATGAACGATAAATGCTGAAAGGAAGCATAGAGAAAGAGACAGACTCATCCACATAACCTCCCCAATCGAGCCCACGCTCGTCCGGATGACCATTGTAAGCCATATCCATATAGAAATTGCCCACGTTGCAAAGGATGACCGGATAACCGTTATTGGCTGTCTGATAAACCACTTCATCAGAGCCCGGTACAGTATTCCAGCAATACACACCGGCAGCCAGCCCCCTCAACTGTTGATGAGCCTCTTCGGTATGACCCAAAGCAACTTCCTGCCAACCACTGAATTTCAGTCCGTTCTTCTGCATCACATCCGCCATTTGCGTAATGAAATACTCCGACAAATCATGAGCTTTCGTCATGCCTTTTTCCTTCATCAGTTCCTGGCATTTCGGGGAGCCCATCCACACGCCGCGAGGCACTTCGTCACCACCCAAATGCACTGTGTACAGTGAAAGACCGGCTTCCTGATACATCGCATTAAGTTCCTGAATCACCTTCTCCATAAAACGGTAAGTAGAAGGCAAGGCAACATTCATCACATTGTCCGTATAATATTGTACAGAAACATAACGTGAAGTATCTTCCGGTTCACTCAACATATATTCTGTAGCTTTCCCCGGATCGGTTTCAAAATATTTGTTATAGCGTGCCTTCATGGAGACAATGGCAGCGCGGGCGTGCCCCGGAGATTCTATTTCCGGAACAATGCGGACATGTCTTTCGGCAGCATACTTCAGCAAATCAATAAATTCCTCGCGGCTATAATATCCATTGCCTACAGTCTTTGCATCAGGGTCATAGCCACCGTCATAACATGGGTAGAGGCACTGACTCTCGTCAGTGGTATGCCCGCGACGACTACCCACAGCAGTCAGTTCTTCCAAACCGGGAATCTCCAAACGCCAGGCTTCATCATCACAAAAATGGAAATGCAGGACATTCAATTTATAAGATGCAAAAACATCCACCAGTTTCTTCAAGTTCTCCGGAGCGGTGAAATTACGGGCTATATCTATCATTTGTCCGCGATATGCCAAATCCGGATAATCACGGATGGAAACTGCCTCCAGCAGATAAGGTTTCTTCTTGTCCTTCAACATTGACAAAAGTGTCTGTGTGCCATTGAAGACGCCATGAGGAGTGGCAGCACTGATTTTTATCAGATTGCCGCCTATATTTATAGTATAATATTCATCGTTTACGGCCTCTTTCCTATCAGGCAGTTCTTCCAACACAATCTTCACGGAAGCATTTTCGGCAACTTCCAAACCATACAAACCAGTCAGTTTCTCTTTCAACAACTTGGCTTCACCGGCAAAGTTCTCCGGGAATACCAAAGCTACCTTACCTTCCAATACGACATTATCGCCTTCAATGGCTATCGCTTTCTTCACCGACGGAAGAATATCCGACTGCATCAAAGCAGGAGCACCAGCCAAGCGAAGATTTGATTCATAAATCTTAGTCGCATCCGGATAGCCGCTCATCGACTCGGGAGAAGGAAGCGGCAGCGCCTTCAAAGCTACAGGCAACGGACTGCCCTCTTCACCATCCACTGTCTCTACCCAATAAGTTCCTTCCGGTACATGGGAGTTCCGGTCTAGCTTGTAAGTACAAAGGAAAGTAATCCGCATGGAATCACCGGGAGCCAGCGGAACAAATTCATCTGTCGGATACATTTTGAAAAAATTACCGTTCACCACCTCTACCTTCACTTCAGAGGCTCCCTCCTGCTTCACCTTGCGGGGAAGCTGTGAATAGTAAATTGTCCAGTTCTTTTTTAGAGGTTTTTGAGAGATATTCTTGAGAATAAAGGTATTCTCATAATATCCGGGGACGATGTCACTTGCACCCATTTCCCAGGTCAGAGCAACCGGTACCTCTGGTTCATTACTCGTTTTACATCCAGCCAATAGTACCATTATACAAAATAACAATCCTGCCAGAGGAAGTTTCAAAATTCTCATGCAACTCATGTGTTAAGTTAATAAATGGAGGTAATTTCTAAAATCTGATGCCAAAAATAAGCATTTTAAGCTAATTAACTGATAAAAGTAATAGTTTTTTTTTGACAGCAAGCTTCAATTTAGAACTATTATGCCTACATTTGCAGCCAAATTATAACCAATTTAACTATTCTACCATGGCAAAAATAACCAAAGAAGCAGCCTTGCTTTACCATTCGCAAGGCAAACCGGGTAAGATTGAAGTAATACCTACCAAACCTTACAGTACACAAACCGACCTTTCTCTCGCCTATTCTCCGGGCGTTGCAGAGCCGTGCCTCGAAATCGAGAAAAACCCGCAGGACGCATATAAATACACAGCTAAAGGTAATCTTGTTGCGGTTATTTCCAACGGTACCGCCGTACTTGGGCTGGGCGATATAGGAGCCATGGCAGGCAAGCCGGTCATGGAAGGCAAAGGACTGCTGTTCAAAATCTACGGAGGCATCGACGTCTTCGACATTGAAGTCAACGAAAAAAACGTGGACAAATTCGTGGAAGCCGTAAAAGCTATTGCCCCCACTTTCGGCGGCATCAACTTGGAAGACATCAAAGCTCCCGAATGCTTTGAGATAGAACGCCGCTTGAAAGAAGAGTTGGACATTCCCGTGATGCACGATGACCAGCATGGCACAGCCATCATCTCCAGCGCAGGCTTGTTGAACGCTCTGGATGTAGCAGGCAAGAAAATAGAAGACGTAAAGATTGTCGTGAACGGAGCCGGCGCTGCCGCCATTTCATGTACAAAACTGTATGAGTCTCTGGGTGCCACGCACGAGAACATTGTGATGCTGGACTCCAAGGGAGTAATCAGCAGCGACCGTGAAGGGCTGAATGAGACCAAACGTTACTTTGCCACCGACCGCCGCGACATCCACACACTGGAAGAAGCGGTTCGCAATGCCGATGTATTCCTCGGTCTTTCCAAAGGCAACGTTTTGACACAAGACATGATACGGAGCATGGCCGATACACCCATTGTCTTTGCCCTTGCCAACCCCGTGCCCGAAATCTCTTACGAAGACGCCATGGCTGCCCGCCCCGATGTATTAATGTCTACCGGGCGAAGCGACTATCCCAATCAAATAAACAACGTTATCGGATTCCCTTATATCTTCCGTGGCGCATTGGATGTAGCCGCCAAAGCCATCAACGAAGATATGAAGCTGGCCGCCGTGCATGCCATCGCAGATTTGGCCAAACAACCCGTACCCGACGTAGTAAACGAAGTCTATCACGTGAATAACTTCACTTTCGGTCCCGACTATTTCATCCCGAAGCCCGTCGACCCACGCCTTATCACTGAAGTATCTATGGCAGTGGCAAAGGCAGCTATAGAAAGCGGAGTGGCACGCAACCCCATAACCGATTGGGAAGCTTATCGCCAACACCTGAAAGAACTGATGGGACAAGAAAGTAAACTGACCCGCCAACTCTATGATACAGCCCGCCGTAACCCGCAACGTGTGGTATTTGCCGAAGGTATCCACCCCAATATGCTAAAAGCAGCTGTGGAGGCAAAAGCAGAAGGTATCTGCCATCCCATTATATTGGGCAACGACGAAGCCATCGAAAAGCTGGCAAAAGAACTCGACCTCAGCCTCGAAGGTATTGAAATCGTAAATCTGCGTCATCCGGATGAAGCACCGCGCCGTGAACGCTATGCCCGCATTCTTGTCGAAAAGCGTGCTCGCGAAGGCGCCACATACGAAGAAGCCAATGACAAAATGTTCGAACGCAACTACTTCGGTATGATGATGGTGGAGACGGGTGAAGCAGATGCTTTCATCACAGGCCTCTACACCAAATACAGCAATACCATCAAGGTTGCCAAGGAAGTCATTGGCATCCGTCCGGAATACAAGCATTTCGGCACCATGCACATTCTGAACTCCAAGAAAGGCACATACTTCCTGGCCGACACGTTGATTAACCGTCATCCCAATGCCGAAACGTTGATTGACATCGCCAAGCTGTCTGAACACACAGTCCGCTTCTTCAATCATACCCCGATAATGGCCATGTTGAGCTACTCTAACTTCGGTGCTGATAAAGAAGGAAGTCCGGTAAGCGTACACGAAGCCGTGGATTATATGCAGCAGAACTATCCCGACCTTGCCATTGACGGAGAAATGCAAGTGAATTTCGCCATGAACCGCAAAATGCGTGATGCCAAGTATCCGTTTACGCGCTTGAAAGGAAAAGACGTAAATACACTGATTTTCCCGAACTTGAGTTCTGCAAACTCTGCTTACAAGCTGTTGCAGGCAATGGATACGGACTCCGAACTGATTGGTCCCATCCAAATGGGACTGAACAAGCCTATCCACTTTACCGATTTTGAAAGCTCCGTGCGAGATATCGTTAACATCACCGCAGTGGCAGTTATCGATGCTATCGTAGACAAAAAGAAAGCAGCCAAATGAGACGGCCGTTATCAAAATTCCAAATAGTTTGCATTATGTTGCTTTGGGCAGCACTTTGCTACATCGTTTTGATATCTGCCGAACGAATTGACGGTCCAATTCTCCTAACACTTGCCATTTCGGCGGCTTTAGTATTTATTCCCGTCATAAAGTCTCTAAAAAGAGGATAAATAATATCTTTTTATTCAATTTTGCGGTATAAAACAATAAATTTGATGTTTTATACCGCATTTTATTTATAAATTGTTTGTCTATTTCATTTTTATGTATACTTTTGCAACCGCAATAAAGCAATGGGATAATATACTAATGCGGTATGACATACCAAATGTAATCATAGCGCAGCAATTAGCATATTAACATATTGGCACATTAAAGCAATAAGTAACCAATAAAAGAAATAGATTATGAATGCAGCTAAGGTATTAGAAGACCTGAAAAGACGGTTCCCCAATGAACCGGAGTATCATCAAGCGGTAGAAGAAGTTCTCTCTACTATTGAAGAAGAGTACAACAAACATCCGGAGTTTGACAAAGCCAATCTGATTGAACGTCTTTGCATCCCCGATCGCGTTTACCAATTCCGTGTTACCTGGGTAGACGATAAAGGTAACGTACAAACCAACATGGGCTATCGTGTACAGCACAACAATGCCATCGGCCCATATAAAGGCGGTGTTCGTTTCCATGCTTCTGTGAACCTGAGCATCCTGAAGTTCCTTGCTTTTGAGCAGACATTTAAAAACTCATTGACAACTCTGCCTATGGGTGGCGGTAAAGGTGGTTCGGACTTCTCTCCACGCGGCAAGTCCAATGCCGAGGTTATGCGTTTCGTTCAGGCTTTCATGCTGGAGCTGTGGCGTCATATCGGTCCTGAGACAGACGTACCTGCCGGTGATATCGGTGTAGGTGGTCGCGAAGTAGGTTTCATGTTCGGCATGTATAAGAAACTGGCTCATGAATTCACCGGTACTTTCACTGGCAAAGGCCGTGAATTCGGTGGTTCGCTGATTCGTCCGGAAGCTACGGGGTACGGTAACATTTACTTCTTGATGGAAATGTTGAAGACTAGGGGTACTGACCTGAAAGGCAAGACTTGCCTGATCTCCGGTTCCGGCAACGTAGCTCAATATACGGCCGAGAAAGTATTGGAATTGGGAGGTAAAGTATTGACCATGTCTGATTCTGACGGTTACATATACGATCCGGACGGTATTGACCGCGAGAAGTTGGATTACATCATGGAGCTGAAAAACCTCTACCGTGGACGTATCCGCGAGTATGCCGAACAATATCCGGGCGTCAAATATGTGGAAGGTGCCAAGCCTTGGGGAGAAAAAGCAGACATAGCTTTGCCTTCCGCCACTCAGAATGAATTGAATGGCGACCATGCCCGTCAATTGGTAGCCAACGGTGTGATAGCCGTTTCCGAAGGTGCCAACATGCCTTCTACTCCGGAAGCCATCAAAGTATTCCAAGATGCAAAAATTTTGTATGCTCCGGGTAAGGCAGCCAACGCCGGCGGTGTATCAGTATCTGGTCTCGAAATGACTCAGAACTCCATCAAGCTGAGCTGGAGTGCAGAGGAAGTGGACGAGAAACTGAAGAGCATTATGAAGAACATTCACGAAGCTTGCGTACAATACGGCACAGAAGCCGACGGTTATGTAAATTACGTGAAGGGTGCCAATGTGGCCGGATTTATGAAGGTGGCAAAGGCTATGATGGCACAAGGGATTTTGTAAAAACTAAAGCCATAGTTATTATGAAGAAAGGCGAAGAGAGTTGCAAACCTCTTCGCCTTTCTTCATAATAGTAACTTAATCTTACCGGTGCTGCTACTCCAATTTAAAAGTAACCGGAAAAGCAAATTCCACCTTCACGGCTTTACCCTGCTGCATCCCCGGTTTCCATTGCGGCATCAATCCAACAATCCGCAATGCTTCCTCATCCAAGGCAGGATACCTGCTACGCATAATAACGGGGTCCGTCACACGACCATTCTTGTCAATCACCACGCTGACAATCACTCTCCCTTGAATGCCATTCTTACGGGCTTCTTCCGGATAACGGATATTCTTTTGAATAAAATCCATTAAGGCTTTCATACCTCCCGGAAACTCGGGCATCACTTCCACTACTTTATAGACCGGTTCTTCCATTGGCTCTTCCGTTATCAATTGTGGGCTTCCGCCCTTCCCTGCATCCGAAATATAAGGGGGAAGAGATGTCTTTTCCGCCGTTCTCCATTCTCCCTCATTGTCCGTCAATCTGAACTCAGCCATCATCAAGACAGGTTTCCTCCTGATGGTTATCTCATAAAAGTAACGGTAGCGTCCCGGCTTGTTGGGATGTACATCCGGATAAAGAGAGGCTTTCATAACCCTTTCCTCTCCATCTCGCAGCACATAGGCGATATCCAAAAAGGCAGCGTTTATCGGCAATTCCCGCCAGGTACCTTTTTCGTCTTCGAACGTCAGGTAGTAATGCTCGCCGCAGGTCAAATCTCCGCCACTGTGATTGCTGAGGATGAATGTCGCATGAGGCGCTTTCATTGAAAAGACCGGATATTCGGGACGGATATGGATGCCATGAATATGATTCCTGCCTACTCTCTCGTTGATGACGGGGACTTCTACACCATGAAAACAGAAAACGGGGGAGTCCATTATCTCCTCCCGGAACTCTTTCCGTTTTTCAGGAGTATTCACAATCAAATCTATATCTATGCAATGCACCCCCACCCCATATCCGGTCACATTCCTCCGGATGTGTGTGTAGGTTGTGTTTTCCAACCGCTTTCTCAGTTCGTCGTGAATGGCAAGCAATTGTCTTTGCAAGTAGTCACCATCATCCGCAGTCCCTATCTTGAGGCTATCGCTCACTGTTTTTTCTCCCATCCTTTGGTCTATCCTCACTGTATCTATGGAATCTTCAGACATTTCCATGCGTTCCGTCTTATTCATTCGGCAAGCTGACAAGCAGCAAAGCAATAAGGTAATACAAACTCTATTCATGGCATTTTGCTTTTAGGATTCATACTTCGAGTATAAATATAAGGATTTTTGCTATAATGTTCAAAACCAGTCTCTACTTTCATTGACATATAAAAAGTTTCGCGTTATCCAGACAACCAACAAATATCTACTTTTATAGTGGAATATTGGAGTATACATTACCTTTGCACAATGAAAACAATCTAAAAACAATGGAAATACACTTTGATAAGGAATACTTGCAACAACTATATGAGGAAGGAAAAACAAAGGATAAGAAACATCGCTTTCAGCCTCAAATGGTGAAACGATATCAGTAGCGCATAAAGACCTTGGAATACGTTTAAAATACCGAAGAGCTTAACGCCATTCGGTCGTTTCATTACGAAGTATTGAAAGGAGATAAAGCAAGTATTTCTTCCATTAGAGTAAATGACCAAGACCGCATAGAATTCACAGTAAAGCAGAGTACATCTGAAACCGTAGTGACAATATGTAATATCCTGGAATTATCGGACTACTATAAATGATTATGAATATGGAAAATTATAAATGTCAACGCCCTATACATCCGGGTGAATTACTCAAAGAAGAGGTGGAAAATAGAAAATTACCCCAAACTAAGCTTGCTGCACAAACCGGCATCTCATATAATAATGCGAACGCAGCTAGACTATAACATGCAATTGGCAGAAAGTGACCAAACACTCATGGAGCGCTTGAAACAAGTTGGAAAATATGCAGCATTGCTCTAATCAAAACGTTACTGCAAAACCACTGCATAGCTTTTGCAGTACTGCTGCAAACCTATTACAGTGCCATTGTACATTAGTTGCAGAGCTACTGCAAACATTTATGCAGTGCCACTGCAACACATTTGCAGCGGCACTGCAAAACAACTTGCAGTAGCAGGAAAATAAGATTAGAAATAGAACCCGAAACCTACTTTCAGACCAAATTTAGAACGGTCGTCATTAATGTTCCAGTAAGCGGCAGGCTCAATGGTTACCGTACGTGTCAGGAAAAACGCATAACCGGCTTCCAGACCGAAAGAGAACTTGGTATCATCCAAATCGTGTCCCCAATCCCAACGGTCTACATTGACATCGGCACCCAGATACACGCCAATCTTGTCGAAATAATAACGTCCGCCTACACCCAGCGTATAGACATCGAGGTCAGATCCTCCGGTGTTCCAAGCAACTCCTGCATGCACCAGCAAGGCGATGTTGTCGAGTAGGAAAGCACCTCCCTTAGCCTCAAGCCCAAAACTTGTCTTGTCGGTTCCCGTGTCATGAGAGAGTTCTAACCCTGTGATGGATGGATTCAAAATCCACTTACCCTTTTCAAACTGTGCCTGAGCTGCCACTGTGACAACAAGCAAGCAAACGAATAATGCCAGTTTTTTCATCTTGTTCTGTTTTTTAAGTGAATAATCAATGTTGTTTATTGTCTTCTTCGAATCGTTTGCGTTGCAGTGCCTCCTTCTTGCGAAGTACCAGCCACAACACAAATACAATGAGGTACGAAGCAGCTACAGTAATATACTTCTCCGTATTACTGATTTCCGTATTACGGGGAAGAAAATAGGCGGCAGTAGCAGAAACGTAAATAAGCAGGGCCAGCGTAAGCCCGGTAGATTTCCTTATTCTCTTCATTTCCAAAGTTTTTTAGTTGTCTTGAAATACCAGATATTAAACCAAAGAGCAGCCAGTGCAGCAGTTATCAAGGCTATGCTCAGTGCACTATCGGGACTGAGCCCGAAGCCTTCGGGAGCAATGCAGATGTAAGAGCCACACACGGCTGTCATGAACAATGCCGGAAAATAGGTTACGTAATAACAATGCCCTTTCTTCTCGCGCACCAGATAAACGGTAATTGCCCACAAGGTAAAAACAGACAAAGTCTGGTTGGCCCAGGCAAAATAGCGCCAAATCATATCAAAGCCATCCTTGTCGCGCAAGCTATAGAGCAACAGCCCGATGGACGCCAGAAACATCGGTATGCAAATATACAAACGATGACGTATGGATTTCTGCTCCATTCCCAAAAAATCCGCCACGATGAGACGTGCCGAGCGGAAAGCCGTATCACCACTGGTAATAGGAGCAGCAATGACACCCAGAATAGCCAACACTCCACCTACGATGCCCAGCCAGTCTTTTGTAATGGCATCTACAATAATGGAGGCATTCGTCTCTTCCATACCATTCTGATGGAAAAAGCAAGTGGCGGCGGCGGCCCAAATCAAAGCTACAATGCCTTCGGTTATCATGGCTCCGTAGAAAACGGGGCGTCCGTAATGTTCACTTGTCATGCAGCGTGCCATGAGAGGACTTTGAGTGGCATGAAAACCACTGATTGCACCACAAGCTATACTGACAAACATAATAGGGAAGATAGGCAACAGGGCAGCATCGGGATGCGTGTTCTGCAATCCGTCCCATATCTCCGGCAATGCGGGATGGTTGACGTAAAGCATTACCAGAATACCGACAGCCATAAACAGCAAGGCTATGGCAAACAACGGATATATCTTGCCGATAATTTTATCTACCGGCAACAATGTAGCAAGAATATAATAAGCAAATACTACAATAATCCAGAAAGCGGTGTCCAGACTTTCGGGAGTCAGCTTGGCAAGCAGTCCGGCAGGGCCTGCCACGAATACCGCCCCTACCAATATCATCAGGATAACAGTAAAGCCACGCATCACCTGCTTAGTGGTCAACCCCAAATAACGTCCGATGATTTCAGGAAGGCTCTCTCCTCCATGACGCAGTGAAAGCATACCGGCAAGATAATCGTGCACGGCACCGGCAAAGATACTGCCAAGTACAATCCACAGATAGGATGCCGTGCCGAACTTGGCTCCCATGATGGCACCGAAGATAGGTCCCAGTCCGGCTATATTGAGAAACTGTATCATGAAAATCTTCCAGATAGGCAGCGGAATGTAATCCACACCATCGGCTCTTGTAAGGGCAGGTGTTTTGCGGTTGTCGGGACCAAAGACGCGTTCCATAAAGCGTCCGTAGAGAAAATAGCCGGCTATCAACGCCAGCAGGCAAAGCGTAAATGTAATCATGGCATGTTCATGTTTTTAATTTCGCAAATGTAACTGTTTCCAAGTAAACAGCACAAAATAATCGGGTGTTTTGCTTATCTTCGCCGAGAAAATGTATACTAAATAAGAAATTATGTACTTTCCTATCCTCCATCCGAGCTTCATGATATCTTCGTATCCGCTCCGTACCAAGTCTGCCCATCACACGCAACTTATGAAACGGGCATTTTTTATCTTACTGTATATAGCCGTCTTGCTGCCGCTTGCCGCACAACCGCGCAAACATGAAGTGCGCGCCGCCTGGATAACCGCCGTTTATGGACTGGACTGGCCTCAGACGCGTGCCACTTCGCCCGAAGGCATCCGCAAGCAGAAAGCCGAACTGACTGAAATACTGGACAGACTGAAAGCTGCCAATTTCAACACCGTATTGTTCCAGACCCGTACACGGGGAGATGTCCTCTATAAATCATCCATCGAGCCCTACAACTCCATACTAACCGGAAAGGTGGGCGGAGACCCCGGTTACGACCCGCTGGCTTTTGCCGTAGCCGAATGCCACAAGCGCGGCATGGAATGCCATGCCTGGATGGTAACGATTCCGTTGGGCAACAGCAAGCATGTGGCTGCCCTTGGCAAAGAATCGGTCACCAAGAAGAAACGCGCTATCTGCGTGCCCTACAAACGCGAGTACTTCCTGAACCCCGGACACCCGCAAACCAAGGAATATCTGATGAGCCTTGTCCGCGAAGTGGTGGAACGCTATGATATAGACGGTGTGCACTTCGACTACCTGCGCTATCCGGAAAACGCCCCCCGCTTTCCCGACAGCTACGACTACCGCAAGTATAGCAAAGGACGCAGCCTTGCCCAATGGCGCCGGGATAACCTGACGGAAATAATGCGCTATATATATAAAGGTGTAAAAGCAATGAAACCCTGGGTAAAGGTCAGCACCTGCCCGGTAGGAAAATACAAAGACACTTCCCGCTATCCGTCGCGTGGCTGGAATGCCTTCCACACCGTCTATCAGGACGTGCAGGGTTGGCTGGGCGAGGGTATCCAGGACCAGATTTATCCGATGCTCTATTTCCGTGGCAACCACTTCTACCCTTTTGCCCTCGACTGGCAGGAACAAAGCAACGGACGCCAAATCATCCCCGGTCTGGGCATCTACTTCCTCGACCCCGGTGAGGGGAACTGGACGCTGGACGAGATTGAGCGGCAGATGCACTTTATCCGTGCACAAGGTCTGGCAGGCGAGGCGCACTATCGGGTGAAGTATCTGATGGACAACACGCAAGGGCTTTATGATGCGCTGGAAGAAGACTTCTATACCGCCCCTGCCCTGCATCCCGCCATGCCGTGGATAGACAATGTAGCCCCTACACCTCCCGCCGGACTCACAGTAACAGCACCGGAAAACGGCTATTGGAAACTAAGCTGGCAACCCGCCACGGACAATGACAAGCGGAATGCCCCGATGTATGTAGTCTACGGGGCGGACACCTATCCCGTAGATACCTCCAATCCGGAGAATATCCTGGCACAACGAGTGCAAGGCACGGAATACACCTATGCCCCCATCCGTCCTTGGATGGCACGGAAGTACTTTGCCGTGACAGCCGTAGACCGCTGCGGAAACGAAAGCGAGGCATGCCAGTCGGGAAATCGGTAAAAAGAAAGTACTCTCTACCGGTTCATCTAAGAAAACGTTCTATATTAACAGAATCGTCCATTGCCATGATATGTGGATTAATAAAACGTTTCACAAAGATTATTCCAGCAATATTATTTTTGCTTTGGCGTTATCCATTTTAGGCATTGTAGCACCCACAGGTGCACCAATATAGGTAGGGTCGCATATAACGTAACGTTTACCGTTCATTGCGACGTAATCACCGGTTATATTCTCTGTAAATTGTACAGCGGTAGCCAAATGCCCCGGATAATAAATCAGTACGACTTCCAGTCCTAACAAATCGCGCACCAATCGCGAAAATAGTATAGACCGATCCTCACAATCACAATAGGGATAATAAAGAGTCTCGTCGGCAAAGAATGCTCTGTCTCCACCCCATACTTTGTCGTCATATTCATAGACAAATGCCGTTTGTACAAAGTTAAGTATCCGATTTACGGCTTCTGACTGCGTCTTTCCTGCTATTGCTTTTTTCAGACTGGGATACAAAGAGTTTTTAGCCTGCTTACTTAACGGCGTGTTTGCATACATAGCCCACCGAGTTCCGAAATCTTCGTTTATCATTGACGCGGGATAGGTATCAAAGAATTTCACCAGATTTTCATTAGTATTTACTGTAACTATCATTTCAGGGTAACGCTTGGATTGCAGGGAGCGTTGAGCCGAAATTCGTACGGCCAATAGCGGTTCTGTTGGAATCTGCAATGAGAGCGGAGTTTCTTTCGGGAAAGCGACCTGACATATACGCAATTGTTTTTGGTCACAATCCAATGGATAAAAGCTTTCTCCATCAATTCTCCAATAATTTTTATCATATATCTCATGGTTACTTGCATACAATAAATACAGCCGGTTTCCAGCACTTGCCAACCGCATCTTATATCCCGACTGGCAATAAAGGAAAGCAGTGAACAAAACGGCTTCATTGGAACCCGATTTAAAGAAACTATAGGACAAATCGCGCAGCATCAACAGATAAGCCCAATCGCATAACCTGTTTTGGGAACGTATTCCAAGGCAATCATTTATAACATTGTTATAAGCCGTACCTGACAGTTTGTTCCAAATTGTCGCTATCTCATTTTCATTACAACTGCGCAAAGTGAAACGATGCTTGTCTTCCAACCGTACTTTCAGCGAAGTGTTGAAGAACTTAAAAGCGTAGTATGATTCAACCGGCGGTTTCGGAGTTTCCTCAATAGGTACAACCGGTTCAGGTTGAGGCTCCGGCTTAACAATCGGAATTATTTCATCAAAAGGTTTCGGAGTGTCTTTTATTGGCTTATCCTTGTCTTCGTCGAGATAAACCACTGGTGGGACAGGTTTGTCTTCATCAGGCACAGGTATGCCCTGGAAAGCATTAAATTCCTTCCATGTCTTTTTTAGCAATGAAGCGTATTCTTCATTAATCTTGTTCCTGAAGTCTTCAAACTCTTTGTTCCGTGTATCCCTGAATGAAGCGTAGTCACCCTCAAGTTTCTTCTTGAATTCCTCGAACGTATTTTGTGCCTTGATGCCCAAAGGCATCAAGACACAAAAAAGTACTAAATAAATAATTTTATTTACCATAACACCAAGCTGTTAATTACTGCCAAATACATAAGATACACTTAAAGAAAGCTTATTCTGCTTCGTTTTATAATCACCTAATGACTCATAAGATTTATGGTTGGTGATACCTTTGGCATATTGTGCATTGATCTGCACCAGTCCAACCCGGAAGCCAAGCCCTATTTCAGCAGCCATATTGAAACGTTTTGGGAAAGCTTCTTCTCCATAAAAATCAGTAAAATCTTCAAGATTATCTTCATCGTCAGTGTAAGCACCATACACACTGTAGTTGAAGCCTAAACCGCCATGTACCGATAATGCCACTTTATTTGCAAAAGGCAATCTGTAATAAGCATGCAACGGAACATAGATACAATGCTCCATAAATTGATTGTAATCATAGTCATCGTTCCACGACATATACAATTCATAGAATACTCCAGAATAAAGCCCGAGTCCGAAAGAAAAACATGGCTGGAAATGCAACCCAAGCTGCATGCCATGTAGTGACTTTCCTTCCCCATCATCCCAAACTCCATTTTCTTTCAGTTTCTCCCCTTCCCCTCTGGTCACCAATTGCTTTGACACGTATCCCATCGAGAATCCCACCGGACAAACATCATATTCGCGTTGCCAAGGCCATACAAAAGAATTGCGTGCGGAAATCTTGAATTCTTGTTCCACATCCATGTCTTTGGTTATCCTTATCTTCCGCTTTTTACTATTTCCATAGTAAATCATGTTCATATCGTAGCTTTTCCCAATGGGCTTGGTCAATGTGTAAGAAGCCTGCCGGGTTCCCTCTTGTTTTCCGTCGATATAAAGATCCGCATCCACTTTTTTCCCGTTGTAGGTTGCGAAAGCTTCAAATGTCTTTTTCTTGATAGGCTCCAGTTTGATTTTAGTTTCAGAAAGTCCGCTTACGGTAAATGCCTTTGAATCCGTCTCTTGAAGGCTGAGCCTGGCTTCCACATTATAAGAATCGTAAGGCAACTCTATTGTCAACGGAGTTTTCCCTTTTTCTTCACCATTAATGAATAGCACCGCTCCGGTGGGATCGCTTATGAATTCCACCATTTTTCTTTCTCTGAGGTCATACTCAAAACGTACATTTTCTTCCGTCACTTCTATCTCCTCTTTTTTCAGTGTTTTCCCATTATGACTGATTGTAAGAGTATGCTTTCCAAGCGAAACGCCAGTAATGGTAGCCGGAGTATTTTCTTTTTGACCGGTTTCCAACGAAGCTATGGCACCCTCAGGTTTTGTTATAATGTTGATTGACATCGTTTTGTCATTCCTCAGCACAACGTCGTATGCTTGTTTAGGTTCCAACTTTATATTAGACAAGCGGTTGCTCATCCCATACTTATCGAGCCCGGCTTCCATATACGCATTCTCTGTGGGGGTAACAAAAAGCCATATCTCGTGTTCCGCTTCTTTCAGTTTGTCTTTGATATCTTCAATCGGGGCACTGTTTCCGAAACTGAATTTTACGTTGGCTGCATCTGCCATCGTCATATTCTCAAATCTCACACGTACCCATGCGCAATCTTCTTCACCGTTGGAATCTTTCGGCCACCCGTTCTGGAACAAGGTTCCCAAATTTGCCATGCCGCCTGCCGATTTCACAATCCTGAAGGAGTGTAGTTGTAATTGAGGCTTGTCTTGACCGTAAACCAAGCATGACAACATTATTACAAAAATAGCCAACAAAATCCTTTTCATAATTTATAAAGATTAAAACATTAAAACTCAAATTTATTCATGAATTCATCCAATGTCAGCATGTTGGATTTCTCCGGTTGCCACAGCCTGACATGGATGACAGGAAGCTCCTTCGAAGCATCCAATATAAGGGTCAAATATCCTCGGTCAGAATAGATCGGTGAATTATACAATTGGTTAATTTGTATGGCAAACGCCGTTCCGCGAGGTATCCGTGGAGCATTTATCACTTTGGTCTGGTTGTCTTCGAAAGTAAGGTGAATGTATTCCCGCTCATTGAAATGTCTCCGCAAATTGGAAAGATATTGTTGCTTGTTCTGTCGAGTAAACCGCACATCTGTATTCCCGAAATCGATTGGCATCCCTTCAACTTGATTGGAAGAAGCTGTTTTCAATACCGTGCCGGTTATGATAATCGCTTCATCAGAGAATATCTTTTCAAGATAATCCAGCCTTTTTAAAGAATAAGCAGTCTGATAATCTTCCATGAATTGCAGAATGGTAAAACGCGATATTTCCGTCCACGAAGAGGCTGCGTTGAAAATGTCTTCCTCTGCCTTTTTGCTCAAAGCCAAAGCTACCGACTGGATTTTCTTGCTTTCTTCATTAAATCTGAATACCAAGTTTTCCATGAACGACTTCCCATTCCTGAATTTGATTTTCACCTTGCAGAAGCGTGCCAGAACTTGCGCGTTGGCTTGTATGAATTCATAATTCTGCTTTTCGCCTACCAAAGAGACAGTTCCTGTCTTACTCAGTAAAGTCTCAAACAACTTATACCCTTCAGGAGTGAAATGCGGATAAGCAGCTTGGGGCGTTCCCTGCTTGATGGCATTTTCCACCTGCTGCAAGACATTGGCAAGCTCTCCACTATTGGAAACTGTGGAAAGTTCCATCCGTTGCTTGGTACATATCGGTTCCGCAGGAACTTCGGCTACAACAACAGAGGCTGCTGTTTCTTTCATACGCTTTTCATCAATAGCCATTGTGTTTTTCTTCACATTTACTTTGACAGGTATTTCTGCCAAAGCATTGTCTATCGGTGGAGCAGATATTTCTGAAAATATAGCCCTCAACTCTGCATCAAGATTCTCAGCTTCTTTGCGAAAACTATATTCATAGCGCATTTTCATCTTTCCATCGGCAGGCAATGAGACTAAATCCATTTCCCCGATGCCGTCTTTTACAACTAAAGGACCAACGAAAGACTGCCCATCGAAATAGCGTAGTTGTATGCTTGCCACATCCCGATTCTCATAGGTGAAACGCATTTTGGCAAAATAGCGGTTATCGCTATTGACACATTCTTCCAGATTTGCTCTGACGCGGGATATGACTGATTTTATCTTCAACGGCAGGAAAGTAAGACAATTCACCTCCTCGCCAGTATTGAAATCTGCATAGACAGCATCCCGATTGACCTTGGCGAGCATCAATGCCCAATAATAGTTGCGCAACGCATCGTCTATCTGTAATCTTTGTTCCGCAATCTTTCCGGTTTTTACAAAATCAAGAATCTTGTTCTTCCGTTCCTCAAACATTCGGTCAACCTCACTTTTGGCAACCCATCTGAAAACTTTGGCATTGGGTTCCGGTTCCAGAACAATCATTTCCACGTTTTGCAGGGAAGCAAAAGAAGATGATTTGACAAATCCCTTTTGAGCATAATATGAATATTCAACTCCCTCATTGACCAGTCTATTCTCATTTTCTTCTTGCATTGTCGTTGATACACTGACTGATATTTGCCTAATAATTTGAGATAAAGCATCATGATCAGCCTCTTCTACCGTAGTACCATTTCCTTCTGCACTCCAATATTTAGAATCTGACTTTATATGCTGTATATTTACCTGGGCATACAAACCATAACTGCGAAAATTAATCAATATCAGAATTGTTAATATTAATACTCTCATCGATGCCTACTTGTTACTTCTTTTAGCCAATTCCTTTTCTATTTTTTCTTCGAATTTTTGAAATTGATATTCCATCTTTATTCTATCTTCATCCGGGACTTGCTGTTTTACCTTATCAACTATTTTAGCCGCCATTTTAGTCACATCCCCCTGATACTCAACACAAACAAAGATATGATATTGACGATTGGGTTGCATATACTGATTCGTTTTTATCACTACAGTATTTTCAACGATTTCCTCTGCTATTTGCAACGCTTTCCCTTCTCCTTTACTGCCTTCATCTATGACACTTTGTCCCTCCGATGTTGTCCCCGCATACTTCTCCCATGAAAGATCAGCTTCATTCGTTGCAGTTTTGATTATGGCACTGATAGCACGTGCCAATGCAGCTCTTGCTTGTCCTTCTGCATAAGCTTTTGCAAACGACAACCGATGATTCGTTGCTTCTCCATAGGCACGTGTTGCCGGGCTTTGTTCAGCCAAAATCTGACATTCGTTCAACTCTATTTCAGTCCCCCATGGGGCTTGTTTGGTACCTTTAGTCGTACCTCCTGGCGTTGTTACTTGCTTTGACCCTCCACATGCACCCAACAAACAGATTGATGCAATAGCAAACACTAATGTTTTAAACTCTTTCATAACGATTTCTTTTAAATTAATTTAAGTTTCGCAAGTTCAGCTTGCTAGTTTTAATTTGTAAATATCGCATATAT
>NZ_SRYZ01000041.1 GCF_004793475.1 Bacteroides muris (ex Afrizal et al. 2022)
TTGCGTGGCAGTTACTTTAAAGCTCGGGAGAACCATATTATAGAAGTCAACCACCGGTTAAACCAATACAAACGGCAGGCACGGGAAAGGTTAGTCTCAGAAGAAGGAGTCAGGCATAGGGGCAGGCGGTGTATAGAACCGGAAGCTGTGTTCGGACAAATGAAATACAACATGGCATACAGGAGGTTCCGGCATGTGGGAGAAGACAAGGTGACAATGGACTTTGCCTTCTTTGCCATAGCTTTTAATATCAAAAAGATGTGTGCAAAACTGAGAAAAACAGGAAAGGAGCTCATTACACTTACTAAATCTATATTTATTGGACTATTTATAACCCGATACAACGGGAATATAGTAACTTGTTACCAAATGAATGAGAAAAAAGCGGCGTAGACAAAAGAAAAGATAACAGGACTATAAATTATAGAAAAAGGTTGTGCCAACGTTTTGACACATTTACTTTTTTGTGTCTTTTTTATTAGGGGATAGGTTAGGGGATAGTTTTCCCATTTTTTTAAGGTTTGTATTTCATAGGATAATAACACGTATTACTATTATAACCTCAAAATATCGCAAAATTATTATAGGAAAATCCCCTAATTGTTTTAGTGTGTTTGAGTATTGTAAATAGTTGTATTATAGTTTATTGTGCTTGTTTTTGCCTTAAAAAGCCCATAAACTTGCGTGTGTGCGTTAAAAAGAGGCTATCATGCGTATTTGCGTGTAAACCGCGTGGTGTTATTCAATATGGATTACTCCTACAATGCGCGCCATGCCGGTTATCTCATCTTTTGGTATGTCAAAAGGTGGGTACTCTTTATTATCGGATACAGCGGTTAGGCAGTCTTTATCAGTCCCCGGCATTATGCGCTTTACAAGCATTCCCCGGTCAATTGTGGCAATCATGTGGCATTTGTTCCATTCAATGTATCGGGAATGATTGATTATTGAGCAGGCTATTATGTCACCGGGATAGAATTTTGGTATCATAGAGTCCCCTGTAACCTCAATCATGAAGTCTACAGCGAGGTATCGGAACTTAGGGATGATATAGTAGGCTACAACATCGTGTTCCTTTATTGAAAAATGTGCATTAGCGAAGCCTCCGACAGCTCTTTCTGAAACTAAGGGGATTGCACCGGGAGCCTTTTTCGTAGTTTCGGTAAGAGCTTCAAAATGGGTTTCTGAACCGCTTCGGGTAGAAATAAGCTTTTCTCTGTTTGTAGTGGCAATGGGCTTTAAACATTCTTTAAGCATATCTCCTTCGCCTGTTATGAGCCAGTCTGCTGAGATGTTTTCGCAATTTGAGTATATTGTTTCAATATCAAAAGTATTTCGACTAATCCAAGTGCTTAATCCTTGTGCCGAAATTCCTAACTTCTTTGCAAACTGCGACTTATTACCTCCGCAGTAGTGATTGATAAGGGCATTTAATATGTCTGCTTTCGTCATAATGTGCTAAATAATTCTCGTTATGAGAAAATAATCCACATTATGTTTTGTGGATATTCTTAAAATGTTTATCCTTGCGGTGTGGTTAAGATGTTACCACCGCGCCAAAGATAAGAATAAAAAATCCCCTCCGATATGGGTCGGAGAGGATTTTTATAGTTTTAATCCCATTTTAGCGATAAGGCTGTGCTTGCTATTATTCGTTAGCAGCTTCTTCGGCAGGAGCCTCTTCAGTCGGTGCTTCAGCGGCAGCTTTTGCGGCAGCTTCAGCAGCTTTCTTCTCAGCCAATGCTTTTGCTTTTTCTTCGTTTATTTTCTTTTCAGCCTCCAGACGTGCTTTTGCTTCAGCTTTCTTAGCTTCGTCTTCTTTAGCTTTCAGAGCAGCCAAACCGTTTTGTTTGTTGTTCTTCCAAGCTTCGAACTTAGCATCGGCTTCCGCTTCACCAAATGCGCCTTTTGCTACACCGCCCAGCAGGTGCTTCTTCATGTAAACACCTTCGCGGGAGAGGATGTTGCGAACTGTGTCGGTAGGTTGTGCGCCCTTCAACACCCAGTCGAGTGCCCGGTCGAACTTCAAATCTACTGTGGCAGGATTGGTGTTAGGGTTGTAAGTACCAATCTTCTCAATAAATTTACCATCACGTGGTGCTCTTACGTCTGCAATAACGATAGAGTAGAAAGCATAGCTTTTACGTCCATGTCTTTGCAATCTGATTTTTGTTGCCATTTAATTAAAATGTTTTTAGTTAATGATTTGAATTATGCTACTATCTCGTAATAGCGGTTGCAAAGATAGGGAATAATTTTGAGTTATGAGTGATGAGTGATGAGTTATTTGTTGATGAGAGTGGTGTTTTTTGATATTCATTCTCCTGTCAACAAATAACTCATCCTCCCGTTGACAAATAACTCATCACTTTCCCGAGTATTTCCTGGGGTATCTCAGCAGGATGGCGAGGGTGGCGCATGCTCCCATGCAGAAGGGGTAGTATAGGTTTCCGATGATGCTGATGGGTGAAATGCAGGCAAGTCCGGAGGCTATCAGCATTTGCGCTCCGTAAGGGATGATTCCTTGCACGAGGCATGAGAAGGTGTCCAGTATGCTGGCCGTTTTCCGGCGGTCCAGGTGGAAGCGGAGGGCGATGTCCTTGGCTATGGGGCCGGTGGTGATGATGGCAATCGTGTTGTTGGCGGTGCACAGATTGGCGATGCTGACCAGGGCGGCGATGCTGAATTCGGCTCCCCGCTTGCCGCTGACGTGGCGGGTCAGCCGGGAGATGATGAAGTCGATGCCTCCGTTGTGGCGGATGGTTTCGAGCATGCCTCCGGCCAGCAGGGTGATGATGATAAGCTCGCCCATGCCGGTGATGCCCGTTCCCATGGCTCCGAACCAGTCGAAGAAGGCGGTGCCGGTATAAATGCCGATAATTCCAGTGGAGAGGATGCCCAGCAGCAGTACCAGCATAACGTTGACGCCTGCTACGGCCATACCCAGCACGACGAGGTAGGGGATTACTTTTATCCACTCGATGCCCTGTACTTGCGGCGGGGCGGAGACGGACAGTCCTTGAAAGATATAGATGCCCAGCACGATAAGTGCTGCCGGTACCACAATCATGGAGTTGACGCGGAACTTGTCCCTCATCACGCAGTCCTGCGTCTTGGTCGATGCGATGGTGGTGTCGGATATGAAGGAAAGATTGTCGCCGAAGAACGAGCCTCCCACCACGATGGCAACCATGTAGGGCAGGTCGATGCCCGTCTTCTCCGCCAGCCCCACGGCTACGGGGGTCAGTGCAACGATAGTTCCTACGCTGGTTCCTATCGAAAGGGAGATGAAGCAGGCGGCAATGAAGATGCCCGCCAGCAGCAGGTTGTCCGGCAATATGTGCAGTGTCAGATTCACGGTTGCATCAATGGCGCCCATCTGCTTGGCGCTTTGGGCGAATGCTCCTGCAAGGATGAATATCCATACCATCAGCAGGATGTTCTTGTTGCCGGCACCTGCGGAAAACTGATGGATGCGCTGTTCCGGACTCAGCCCGCGCGTAATGGCGATGGCATAGCAGGACGAGGCGAGGAAGGCCACCGTGATGGGGACTTTATAAAAGTCGTTCGCCAGGAGCGAAGTCACCAGGTAGAGGCAAAGGAATACGGCCAACGGGCTGAGCGCCCACCAGCCGCCTTTGTTCTTGGGGATTGTATCGGTTGTTACTGACATAATTTCCTTGACGCTGTTTTCATTCATTCATCCGGTCCTCCTGCTACAGCGACGTTATCAGCCGGATTTATTTTCAGATACTTTGTTCCCATTATGTGTTGTCTTTATCTGTCTATATCCTTGTTATTTGTTGTAATAAAACTCGATATTCTCCTTTGTCAGCAAGTCAATCGGCATGAAGTTCTCCCTTGTGATTTCCTTCTTCAGAATCAGGTGTTCGCACAAAGCCTTGATGCCGTCGAATCCTTGCAGGGTGGGCTGCTGTGCTATGAGGAAGAAGATGCTTCCTTGTTTCAGGCAGTCTACGTTGCGTTGCAGCAGGTCATAGCCCATCAGGTTGAAGTCCTTTTTCTCTTTCTTCAGCAGATATTCCCCGATGATGTATGCTTTGGAGTTGAAGGTGATTCCATTCTTTACGGTCGGATGTTCTTGGAAGAATTCGTCCAGCATTTGCATGTCCTCGCTGTCGCGTTTGGCATGCAAGTCCAGTTCCCAGATGCGGCAGGCGGGATGATGTTCCTGCATGTATTCGCGGAAACCTATTTCGCGACGTTCCTGCTGGTTCGACCCGACAATCCCTTCGTTTATCTTGCGGAAGATGACGATTTCCTGCGCGTCTTCTCCGGCAAGCAGCATCAGCATGCGGGCGGCAAAATATCCGCTTTGGTGCGAGTTCTGCCCATAGAAGGAGAGGGCGGGCTCTTCCTTTATATTGGAGTCTATATATATATAAGGTATATTATGCAGCGTCAGCTCATCCGTGAAAGGCTTGGTATATTGCGGAACGGTGGGGGCAAACATCACTCCGTCCGGTTCCAGTGCCAGAATCTGCCCGGAGGCCTCCGCAAATGAATGGTAGTCGTAGGGGTCATAGTAGGAGAGTTGTACGGCAACGTTGAAGTCGGAGTAAGTTTCCACGGCATTGTGTATGCCCGCCTCCACTTCTGTCCAGTATTCGCCTTTCTGGTGCTGCGGCAACAGGCAGGCAAATGCGTACTTCTTGTTCGAAGCCAGCGCGCTGGCATACATGTTGGGCTGATAGTCCAGTTGTTTCAGGATTTCCTCCACTCGTTTCCTGCTGGATTCGGACACGCCGCTGCGTCCGTGAATCACACGGTCGACGGTTCCTACGGATACATCGGCCATCTTGGCGATATCTTTTATTCTGATTCTTTCCATCTGTATATTTACGATTTAACGATTTATGATTTACAATGTACGATTGATGTTGCTTTAGCCACGATTCTGCAATGTAATTTCAATTGTCGATCGTCCCATCGTACACCATGTTGTGCTCGTACACAATAATAATCTTAATATTTCAACGACAAATATATGATAATTTTTTGTATTTCAAAAATTGTTGTATCTTTGTGTCCGCACACGGAGATTATGGATAATGAATGTTATTTTGATATACTCTCCATGTTTTCAGGTGTTTAAGTTCTATTTGCACTTCAAAATGATAGATTGAAAGGAAATAAATTAATTTCATATTAAAATGAAACATAGAAAGATTATGGGAAAGAAAGTAGTTACATTAGGTGAAATCATGCTGAGGCTGTCTACTCTGGGAAACACCCGTTTCGTGCAGTCCGACTCTTTTGATGTGGTATATGGCGGCGGTGAGGCAAACGTGGCTGTCAGTTGTGCCAACTACGGACATGATGCTTATTTTGTAACCAAGTTGCCGAAGCATGAGATAGGCCAGTCGGCTGTCAATGCACTGCGCAAGTATGGCGTAAAGACGGACTTCATTGCGCGTGGTGGCGACCGTGTAGGTATCTACTATCTTGAGACCGGTGCTTCCATGCGTCCCAGTAAGGTGATTTATGACCGTGCGCACTCTGCCATTGCCGAAGCGGATGCTGCAGACTTTGATTTCGATGCCATCATGGAAGGGGCAGACTGGTTCCACTGGTCGGGTATCACTCCCGCCATCTCCGACAAGGCTGCCGAACTGACCCGCCTGGCATGCGAGGCCGCCAAACGTCACGGTGTCACCGTGTCGGTAGACCTCAATTTCCGCAAGAAACTCTGGACTAAGGAAAAAGCCCAGTCCGTCATGAAGCCTTTGATGCAGTATGTGGATGTCTGCATCGGCAACGAAGAAGATGCCGAACTCTGCCTTGGCTTCAAGCCCGATGCCGATGTGGAAGGCGGCAAGACCGACGCCGAAGGCTACAAGGGAATCTTCAAGGCGATGGCGAAGGAATTCGGATTCAAATATGTCATATCTACATTGCGCGAGTCCTTCTCTGCTACCCACAACGGCTGGAAAGCAATGATTTACAACGGTGAGGAATTCTACGAGTCGAAGCGTTACGACATCAATCCTATCATCGACCGCGTAGGTGGCGGCGACTCTTTCTCCGGTGGTATCATCCACGGCCTGCTGACAAAGCCCGACCAGGGTGCCGCCCTCGAATTTGCAGTGGCTGCTTCTGCCTTGAAGCACACTGTCAACGGTGACTTCAACCTTGTGTCTGCAGAAGAGGTGGAAGCACTGGCAGGAGGTGATGCAAGCGGACGGGTACAGAGATAAGTTCATTTGCTATTAGGCGATTTTACTGTTTGACACTCTCTTGTTGATGACGACAGAAGAACTGAAGAATAGGTTGAAGGCATTTGCGGTAAGGGCTGTCAGGTTGGCAGACAAGTAGACTGACCTGCAGCCAATTATCGAGCTGCTTGTTTGGGAAAATCAGATAAGGATTTCCTGAATAAATTGAAGATGGTGAATGGATGGTAAATAGTTTGATGGTATAAAGGATTAAGTAGCAGAACATTTAAATAGTCAGATAGTAAATAGAAAGATGAGTAAGTTTGATAAAATAGCAGTATTGAATAAGATTGGTTCTACCGGCATGGTGCCTGTCTTTTATCATAAGGATGCAGAAGTTGCAAAGAAAGTAGTGAAGGCTTGCTACGATGGCGGTGTTCGTGCATTCGAGTTCACGAACCGTGGTGACTTTGCTCACGAGGTGTTTGCAGAAGTGGTGAAGTTTGCGGCAAAAGAGTGCCCCGAGATGGCTATGGGTGTAGGTTCCATCGTCGACCCTGCTACTGCGGCGCTGTACTTGCAGTTGGGTGCATGCTTCGTTGTAGGCCCGCTGTTCAATCCGGAAATAGCCAAGATTTGTAACCGTCGTCTGGTTGCCTATACTCCGGGGTGTGGTAGCGTTTCGGAAGTGGGCTTCGCGCAAGAGGTGGGCTGCGACCTCTGCAAGATTTTCCCGGGCGATGTGCTTGGCGCCAAACTCGTGAAAGGTTTGTTGGCCCCGATGCCCTGGTCTAAGCTGATGGTGACCGGTGGGGTGGAGCCGACTCAGGAAAACCTGACCTCTTGGATTAAGGCGGGTGTGTTCTGCGTAGGAATGGGTTCCAAACTCTTCCCGAAAGACAAAGTCGCTGCCGAAGACTGGACTTACGTTACGGAAAAATGTAAAGAAGCTTTAGGCTATATCGCCGAAGCAAGAAAATAGAGAAGAAATTCATTTTGTTTAAAGGTGTTTGAAGGGGACAGCCATCGAAGCGTTTCGGCGCTTCGGTGGCTTGTTTTTTGCTGGAAAGTATACTCCCCGATGAGCAATGGAATGTTTATAAGTGTAAACTATACTCTTAAACTCTAAAACAATGTTATAAAATACCCGGATAGTGTGCCTGATGTTTTGCACATGCGCATAAAACACTTACCTTTGCAGTGCAGTTGGGAAACTGCATTTGGATTTGATAAATAATAAGACAGTTTTCAAAAAGGATATTGGTTGTTAGGTAAAAGGATTGAAAATAGATTTTTTCATAAGCTAAATGTTTTGAATAAATAGGTAAATTAGGTAAAGGTAAAGATTGGATTTTGAAGTTTTCAGAACAGGTAATTGAAGTTTTATTTTTCAGGTAAAGAGAAAGATTGATTTTTGGGTAACATTGATGTAGTTTAAAAGAAAAGCCTTTATGGCTTTTCTTATAGGGGCGGGGAGTTCGTGAGAGCTTGCTCGTTTTTTTATTTCCATATTCTTCGTATTTCCATATTCTTCGTATTTCTTGTATATTTTGCCCAGGCTCTACTTCTTTTCCGTATATTTGATGCAGTGTGAAGTTATTTATTTGATGCAGTGTGAAGTTATTTACTTGATGCAGTATGAAGTTATTTATTTGATACAGTGTGAAGTTATTTATTTGACTCTGTAAGCAGACTAAAAAGAATCCGCGTGAGTTGTCCGATGAACCCGCAACATCCGGTGACGGTAACATTATCGGAGCGGGCGGAAGAACCGGTTTGCAGGTACTGACCGGCGTTAATTTTGAGAGCACCTATACTCATTCGGTGCTATTCCTGTTATCTTCTTGAATAGCAGGCTGAAATACTGTACGTTTGGATAGCCTAACAACTGTGCCACAACGGCCGGGGTATTTCCCGCTTTGAGCAACATCTTTTTAGCTGCTTCAAGCCGTTTCAGTTGGAAATACTCATCTAATGTTTTGCCGGTCTCGAATTTCAGCAAGTCGTTGAAGTAAGGAACGGAAAGATGGAGGTGTGCGGCACAATACTCCGGTGTGGGTAAAACGGCATTGCCCAACTGACCGGAATCGATATAACCGTCGAGCAGCTTTTCCATTTTTACCAAAATTGTTTTGTTCTTGTCCTCTCGCGTAATAAACTGACGCTCATAATAACGGGTACAATAATCCAATAGCAGTTCGATATGACGTGAAAGAATGGTACTGCTGTGTGCATCTATAGGATGATGCAGTTCTTCCTCTATATTCCACAGGCAACAGGTGATTTTCTCTGTTTCACGCTTAGACAGATGTAAGGCTTCTTCCTTGCCGTAATGGAAGAAAGTATAGTTTTTGATATGTTTTTTCAAGGTAGTCCGAAAGAGTAGGTCAGGATGGAATATCAGCAGATAACCTTTATCCGGCAAGGTATTATTTTTACTCATGCGGAAAACCTCTCCGGGCTTCAGAAATACCATCGTGGCATTGGAATAATCGTAATACTTACGACCGCAACAACAGCCGTCGGTGCACTCCTCGGTGAGCAGCACGGTATAGAACTCGAATTTAACGGCATCCTGTTCCAGATCCGGATGTTCCAGATTGATGATGCTTGCCTGGGGATGCAGAGTTTTGCATCCCAAACGGCGGTTGCATTCGCACACGCTCTTTATGTCCAACGTCTCTTTCATCTGTCCTTTCAGCTAATCATCCTTGTGTGGTATTCATTCGGTGTGCATCCTTCCCGTTTCTTGAACAGACGGCACAGATGTTGCGGATATCGGAAGCCCGATGAATATGCTATTTGGCTTGCAGTATCTCGGGTGCCGACGATACGCTCTTTTGCTATTTCAATTACTTTCTCCTGCATGTGCTCCTGCGGCGTCTTGCCGGTCTCTTTCTTTAGCATGTTGTCCATATCTCTGTATTTTCATTTTCTCTTTTCTTTCATCACACAAAATTAGCGGATTATACGGATTTTGCCATAACCTTAATTACTGATAATATAACCTCAGATACGGATTTCGCACATTCTCCGCGGAAATTATGTAATTGGGGTTATAATATCTGTAATTCCGGCCCAATCCGAAATCCCGGTGCATTTCTTAAATAGATTAGAGCGCATTTCCGCTTCTATTAAAAATACTATTTGTTTTTCAAATAATAATTCCTTTAAAATTTGTACTTTTGCCCACTGTTTAGAGAAATCAACGAAAACTTTAAAAAACGAAATAGAATGGCAGTAGAATTGAAAGACCTTACCAAACGTAGTGAGAACTATTCTCAGTGGTACAACGAGTTGGTGGTAAAAGCCGATTTGGCAGAACAATCGGCAGTACGCGGCTGTATGGTGATCAAGCCCTACGGATACGCTATCTGGGAGAAGATGCAACGTCAGTTGGACGATATGTTCAAGGAAACGGGACACGTCAACGCTTATTTCCCCTTGCTTATTCCGAAATCATTCCTCAGCCGTGAAGCGGAACATGTGGAAGGCTTTGCCAAAGAGTGTGCCGTCGTGACGCACTATCGTTTGAAGAACGATCCGAATGGCGGCGGTGTGGTGGTGGACCCTGCTGCAAAACTGGAAGAAGAGCTGATTATCCGCCCCACTTCCGAAACCATCATCTGGAACACCTACAAGAACTGGATCAATTCATACCGCGACCTGCCTATCTTGTGCAACCAGTGGGCAAACGTGTTCCGTTGGGAAATGCGTACCCGTCTGTTCCTCCGTACCGCCGAATTCCTCTGGCAGGAAGGACACACGGCACATGCCACCCGCGAGGAAGCCGAAGAAGAAGCGGTAAAGATGCTGAATGTATATGCCGAGTTTGCCGAAAAATACATGGCAGTGCCCGTAGTGAAAGGCGTGAAGTCTGCCAACGAGCGTTTTGCCGGTGCCCTCAACACCTACACCATCGAAGCGATGATGCAGGACGGAAAGGCTTTGCAGAGCGGTACTTCCCACTTCCTGGGACAGAACTTCGCCAAGGCGTTCGATGTACAGTTCGTCAATAAGGAGAACAAGCTGGAGTATGTTTGGGCTACCTCCTGGGGTGTTTCCACCCGTCTGATGGGAGCGCTTATCATGACGCATTCCGATGACAACGGTCTGGTACTTCCTCCGCACCTGGCTCCGATACAGGTAGTCATCGTGCCTATCTACAAGAATGCGGAGATGCTGGCCAAGATTGACGAGAAAGTGGCAGGCATCGTAGCCAAGCTGAAGTCAATGGGCATTTCCGTGAAGTACGACAATGCCGACAACAAACGTCCGGGCTTCAAGTTTGCCGACTATGAGGTGAAGGGTGTCCCCGTCCGTCTGGTGATGGGTGGCCGCGACCTGGAGAACAATACAATGGAAATCATGCGTCGCGATACGCTGGAGAAGGAGACGCGCTCTTGCGAGGGTATCGAAGAATACGTGAAGAATTTGCTCGAGGACATTCAGGCAAATGTCTATAAGAAAGCGCTCGACTACCGCAACAGCCGCATCACCAGCGTGGACAGCTACGAGGAATTCAAGGAAAAGATTGAAGAAGGCGGCTTCATTCTGGCCCATTGGGACGGGACTACCGAAACCGAAGAGAAAATCAAGGAAGAGACAAAAGCAACCATCCGTTGTATTCCTTTCGATTCATTTGTTCCGGGTGACAAGGAACCGGGCAAGTGTATGGTTACCGGCAAGCCTTCTGCCTGCCGCGTGATTTTCGCACGTTCCTATTAATATACTCACCCCGGATTGAGCGGATTGACACAGGTGATTTGAGGAGTTCTGGCAATCAGTAACTTTTATCTGTGTCAATCCGTGCAATCCGGGGTGATTGTATATTCGGCCTACATACTTCTGTAACCTCCTCCACATCTCCTCGTAACAACTTTCCCTCATTTTTGCAGCGTAAAAAAAGAAAGGAGGCCCGAATATGGCTTTCCGCTATTGGGTGCGTAGCTGCCTGGCATATCCTGCCATCCTTTCTTTACGGCAACCTAAATGCTCACGTTCATCGCATTGGCTCCCAATGCCCCTAAGATGGCGGAGGCTACTGCAATCACGACTTTCAGAATTTTATCCCAGATACTTTTTTTCATGCTATATACGTTTTAAAAGTTGAACATACGAATCGGTAGTAAAATCAGTCATATTTATCCCAACGGATTTTCGCCCTGGTCTCCGTCCGAACCGCCTCCGTCTCCCGAGCCGGAACCGCCGCCGGAGCTTCCTCCTTCACCGTCTCCCTTGTTCACCAATGCTTCCAGGTCGTAGAAGTCAATCTTCTGCCCGGCACGCGTGGCGGTGATGTCCGGCCTTACGGTACTGGAAGGCCGGAAATTGATTTTCACCGCCTTGATGTTCTTTGCGGTGCACTCCTTTACATCCGTTACGCCTGCCGTGCGCGCCGACAGGCTGAATACGCCGAAGTTCTTGATGTTCACCGACTGCCCGTTGTAGAGCGTTGCAATCATGGCCTCCACAAAATTGGTCAATACACTCTGGATGTCGCCCAGCGTCAGCGAACTCTTCTCTTTCATCACGTAGGCAATGTCGTCCAGCGTCGCATTGTCGCCCAGTGTCACCAGCTGCGGGTAGAACTTTGCCACCGCATCTGCCTTTCGAGGATCTTTCCTCGCAATTTTCTTGAATGGTACTCCCATAAACAATTAAATAATTAAAAATTAACAATTAGAAATTAAAGTCCCGTATTGCAATACTCTTCTCTTTCTCCTTTAGGGGGGAAGAGGGGTGCTGCAAAAGTACTCCTCCGGCTTTTTCAGCTCATGGCTTTCTTCGGGTTACGCCGTCTCTTTTCCGTTTCCTTCCTGTTCAGGAAAAGTTCTTCGCCCGATGCCCGTTTATGTCTGTTTTTTCTTGGTAATCACGCTGATATTCAGTATCTTTATGGTGTAATAATTAACCAATAACATAAGGGAATGAAAACAGAAAAAGAAAAGAGGGAAGAGATGGAGGAAGAGCTTCGTCCGTTCCGCATCCACGCCTATTCGAAGGAAGAGCTTGCCATGCTCTACAACCCGACTTACTGCATCAGCAATGCCATCTATACCCTGGCGGCATGGATACGCCACAACAAGGCGCTGAAGGGTGAGCTGGAGAAGGTGGGCTACAACAAATACCGGCGCACCTTCACTCCGCTGGAAGTGAAAGTGCTGGTGAAGTATCTGGGAGAACCCTGACATGCCGTCGGCCGGAAATAGGGAAACCTTGTAAAGAAAACGCCAATATATGTAAAGCCCCGTAACAATATATGTTGTCATGCACAACAATATATGTTACGGGGCTTTTCTCTTCTCCTCGAATGCCGGTTACTGATATAGCTGGATGTCCACTACCTCATATTCGGTCGTCTCCTGCTCGTTGGTCCGTGTACCGAATCCGTACTTTTCCAGTGCCTGCACCAGTACCAGCTGGGTGTGCGGGTTCACCTGCACCTTCCCGAATATGCTGAGCTTGGTCAGTATCACGCTGGCAGGGAGCCATTTTACCTGCAGGTCTTCGGGCAGCGGCTTGCGGAAGAAGACGAAGAGGTTCTCCTCCACGGGGTCTTTCATGCGGTGCCGCTCGTTGTGCTTGTTCAGCTGTTCTATCTCCTCGCCCTCGTACCAGTATCTGAAACCGCCCTTCAGCAAGGCGAGCGCCTGGGCGTAGATGCCGGGATGGTTCACCGGGGTGCGGTAGTCTATGCCGGTGACGGTGATGGGGAGGAAACGCCGGTTACCGCCGATGTCCTGCAGGCACTGCCGGTTGTTGGTGCTCCCGATGAAGGAGCAGTGGCGGGGCAGGGTGAAGGCTTCGACGTCGTAGGCCTTGCGCTGCGTCACGTTGTCCTGCGCGATGATTCGCTTCAGTGCCGCCAGCTCGCCGGGCCTCACGCCCTCGAACTCTTCCATGTTGATGATGATGCGCGTGGATAGCAGGCGGGCGTCGTCCTTGTTGGAAGGGTCTATCATGCCGTTGTAGAAGTACTCTTTCCACTCGGGCGGCAGCAGGTGGCGTATCCAGCTGCTCTTTCCCTTTCCCTGCTCGCTGTAGAGGATGATGACGAGCTGGTTCATCTCCTCGTCGCTCAGCGCGCAGGCCACCATGCCCACCATCCATCGTTTGAATCCCTCCTGCCACAGTTCCCGGTTCTCGGTCGTCAGGGTGTCGGCAAGTTGGGCGATGTAGTCCGTCCCGTCCCAGGGGGGAAGCGCGTACAGGTAGTCGGTGTAGGGGTTGAACTCCTTGGCGTAGTTGGAGTCTATCACGGCTCTGAGGAAATTCTGGTAGCAGGAGATGCCGGCCATCTGCAGGTCTACGAACAGGGTGTTGTAGTCCTTCCCGCGCATGGGGCGGTATCCTTTCCGGGCCTCTTCGGGCGGGGCGTAGGGCATGAATTCGAGGCGGTCCAGGATGAGGTTCCTGCGGATGCCGTAGTGCTCTCCGAGGAAATCCATCACTTGGCTGATGACGGGCTTTTTCTCCTCCTTCTTCGCGGCGGCTTCGTTGGTCTTGTCGGTATAGATGTAGGCGTTGTGCAGGGGAGACTCCACGTCGGGGTACTCCTGCCCGAACTCTCTCTTGGCCAGCCTGACGGCTGTCTGCTCGTCCAGTCCCTTGCTGTAGCATTTGTTGCCCAGGGCGAAGAGGAAGTTGTCGCGGTTTCCCGCCCGGAACCTGGTGGTGCGCTTCACGGCGGTCACGGCTTTGGCGAATATCAGTTTCTCCCAAGGCTCTGCGTCGTGCGGCATGGCGGAGGCGGCAGCGGAAGGGATAGGACGTGCCGTTCCGTCAGGCGTTTTCTTCTTGCCGCTTTCCCTTTTTTCCGGCGGGATGATGCGCGCCGGCAGCGGGGACATCTGTTCCAGCAGTGCGGCGTTGACATAGGCATGCGGGTCGAAGGAGATGAAGTATCCTCGCGAGATGTCCTTCCCGCTTCCGTCCACCTCTACTCCGAGCAGGGCCTCGTAGTGCTCCTTGGCGGCGTTGTACAGCTTCAGGTGTATCTCCTCGAGCGTGGCGTAGGTCACCTCGCCCTGCCGGAGACGGTCGTACAGGCGCCGGGTGTATTCCGTCTGCATGAAGACGAACAGCTTGTAGCCGTGCCTTTTGGGGGAGAGGAAACTGCCCAGGGTGTGCGGTTCTCCGTTGACGAGGGTCCGGGTCTGCTCCAGCTGTCCCTCTTCCAGGTCGTCGATGTCGAGCGTGATGACGGGGTTGTAGCGGACGATGCCCGGGGCGAGCCTCCTTTCCCGGTAGTTGGCCGTGAGGGTCCTGAAGGGAAGCTGCTTCTTGACGCGGTTGGCTTCCTCCACCTTTCCCTGTGCCACGAGGCTGGCGATTTTGATGATTAACTTGGCATGCTTGCCGTTTTTTATGTCGGCCATGTCCTGCGTGAAGGTTGTCTCCCCGCTGACGGCGCTGAAACCACGGTAGGTGGTCACTGGAATGTTTTCCATTCGATTTGTATTAAGTTTGCCCTATTGGCGGCGCAAAGATGCCGTTTATTTCCTTAGGAAGCAAAAACGGCCGTCCGCGGTGGACAGCCGTTTTTTTACAATTTGGATTCCTTGGTTCCGGCTCATGCTTCCGGATACAGCTCGTTGTAGAGCCTGTATAGTTCGGACTCGATGCATCTGGCGTTCAGCGTATTCGTGCCGCCGTCGGCATCCATGAAGTCCACCAGCAGATACAGTGTCCTTGCCAGTCGGCTGACGCCTTTCATCCCGTGTTTCTTCCCGGGGTCTGCCAGCAAGTGCACGAAAGGCGTCAGAAACGCTCTCCTGTCTTTGTACTCCACCCGTAGGTGCCTGCGCACCTGCGACAGAAAGTCCATCGCCAGCTGCAATTCCTCACTCTCTTTACTGTAAATCACCTGGAAGCCTTTCCCTTGGAAGAGCTTCACCTCAATTGGAACTTTTTTCCCATTCTTTTTATTATTTTGAAGGTATATATTTATGGTTTGATAACAAACCGGACGCAAAATTAACAAATAAAGCAATGCGGACGTCTTTTCTGTCCGGAATTCTTCCGGAGGGCATCCGGCTCCTTCGTGTCAGGGAACCGTGCCGGCGGCACCCGGTGCGTGTGTGTCGAAGGGGGGGGAGGAGGGTGAGGTACATGACCCTGCAAGGAATAATGTAACACACCCTTCCTTTAAAAAAAATAAGAGAATCACGCGCCTGCGCGCGTACCTCTCCATAATGGATGATGAGCTGCCGTGCAATGCTTTTCCGGCATTCCCTACGAACTGAGCGACAATACCGAGCGTCATTACCAAGCCATCTTCTATGTGGTCTTCACCCTGCCGGGACAGTTCGTCGAGACGGAAGTGCGCAGCGCCCGCGGCCGTGCCGATGCCGTGGTGAAGGCAGGAGTGAACTTCAGCAAGGAGACAAGGAACGTGGAGAGGTATCTGGTGGAGGGCTGATTCATATAAATGCCGTCGCGAGGGCTTCCGACATTTTATGTGTCGGAAAATTTTGTAATTTCATTTCTTGGCATTACCTTTGCGCTCATTAAACGGAGCGTGCCATAAGTGTTTATCTTTCATAAGCATCCGTTTACGGCAGCATGTCGCAAGACGGCTTGGATATAACTATTTCGTCGCCTTCCTTCCGAGATGGTGGAGGGTCTTGAAATAAAATGAATGCACATAGTCTATTTAAAGTAACCGCATTACATTACTTGACCGGGAGGTACTTCGCTACTCCGGTGTCCCCCAATCATATTTTTTCGTGAACGAGAATGCAGAAATGCACTGGTATGCAGTGCGTGTCACCTATAGCCGTGAGCTTTTTTTCAAGGATTTTCTGGATGCCGAGGGCATCGAGAGCTATATCCCCATGCGCTATGAGTATGTCGTGCGGAAGGAGCGCCGCCTGCGCAAGCTTGTTCCCGCGGTCCATAACCTGGTCTTCGTCCGCTCCACCCGCGAGCGCATGGACGAGATAAAGAACAGGCCCGGCATGAACATCCCCGTCCGCTATATCATGGACCGCGAAACCCGCCGGCCCATCGTCATCCCGGACTCGCAGATGCGCAGCTTCATCGCCGTGTCGGGCACCTACGACCAGGCCGTGCTCTATCTTGAACCCACCGAGCTGAACCTCTCTCAAGGAACACGGGTACGCATCACCGGCGGCATCTTCGAAGGAGTGGAAGGGGTGTTTGTGCGTGTGCGCCACGACAGGAGGGTGGTGGTGAACATCGAGGGGGTGATGGCGGTGGCGACGACGTTTGTGCATGCGTCGCTGGTGGAGGAGATCGAATAAAACTAGTTTTAGGGCACAGGAAAATGTGCCCTTTCAAAGGGGGATGTCCTAAATTGAGTGCTTACATTCCGATTCAATTATTACCTGATGACTTCAATCTCTAGTAACAAGCGTATCGCTAAGAATACGATATTTCTGTATATTAGGATGCTCTTTATGATGGCAGTAATCCTCTATGCTTCGCGTGTAATACTCGAAGTTCTGGGAATAGAGGATTATGGTATCTATAATGTAATAGGCGGAATCGTTGTATTATTTGCTTTTATCAATGATTCAATGGTGACGTCTACCCAGCGATTTCTTAATTATGAGTTAGGGAGAAATAATCAGCAAGAAGCCGCACGGGTATTTTCTGCAAGCTTGACCCTCCATCTGTTTATTGTAGTTATCACATTTTTGTTGGCTGAAACTATTGGGTTATGGTTCTTGTACAATTACATTAAGTATCCTCCGGAAAGAGAGTTTGCTGTATTGGTTACTTACCAATTCTCCATATTGACAACTTGCGCCAATATGATTAGGGCACCGTATAATGCGGCTATTATCTCTTATGAACGGATGGGATTCTTTGCCCGCATCAGTGTGATAGAAGCGGTAGCGAAATTGGCAATAGTTTATCTGTTGGCGGCATCTCCGTGGGATAAGTTGATTAGCTATGCTGCCTTGATGTTTGGGGTAGTCTTAATTATCACGCTCTGTTATTATCTGTATTGTAAAAGGATTTTTCCTATCTGTATATATGATTACTTTTGGGAAAAGAGTCTTTACAAAAGGCTGGCAAGTTTTTCAGGCTGGAGTCTGTTCGGTGGGGTGGCAAACACTGCTGCGTCGCAAGGACTGAATGTCTTGATGAATATTTTTTTCGGTGTAACGGTAAATGCAGCGTTTGGGGTGGCAAGCCAGGTAAATGCTGCCGTATATAGCTTTGTGGGCAATTTTCAGATTGCATTTAAACCCCAAATAGTAAAGTCTTATGCAGCACAAGAGAGGAAGTATTTCATGGATTTAATTATTAATACTTCCAAGTACTCGTATTTTCTGCTATTTATAATTTGCATGCCCTTGTATGTATGTTGTGAAGAGGTGTTGTCTTTGTGGCTGACAGAGGTACCTCCTTATGCTGTTTCTTTTTGTAGATTGATGCTGATTTTTTCGCTGCTCGATGCTATTCAGGGACCTCTATGGATTTCAGTACAAGCAACAGGGAAAATTCGTAATTATCAGTTGTTGATGGGAGTGATGATTTTATCTAATCTGCCTATCAGTTATCTGTTTCTGAAATTAGGCTTTTTGCCTGATATAGTTCTTGTTGTTAAAGTAGTTATGAATGTTCTGATTTTTGTAGCAAGGATAACCTATCTAAATAGATTGTTTTCATTTCCGATTATTCGGTTTATGAGAGAGGTGTTAGTTAGGGTATTTGTTGTGACATTACTTTCTTGTTTGTGTATCATCTTCCTTCCGACCACTTCAGATGACTTTATTTCAATACTCTATATCGTTTGTATTTCGCTCATAATTAATGGTTTGCTAATTCTAATAGTAGGTGTAAATAAAAAGGAGAGAGCATTGGTAATAAACCAACTTGAAAAGTTTTTGAATTCTAATAAGTATCAGTAGGTAAGTTTTCCTAAACACTCTAATCTAAGCTTTCTATTTAATAAAGAAGATACTTAAAAATAAGTACTAACAACGTAAAATTAGTAATAGTGACTAAACCTAAAGTAGGAATACTTTCTATGCAGCGTGTCATAAACTATGGCTCGTTTTTGCAGGCGTATGCTCTCAGAGAACTTTTAAGAAAGAATGGTGCAGGTAATATAAGTTTTATTGATATTATTCCTGGACGCCCATTGGTCTGTGGTGAACAGACTAAAGCCGTTTGGAGAAGATATATCGAAAAAATAATATTACTGGTTAAAGAAGGTAATATAATTTCTGGCTTGAAAGACTTCTATTTTAATAGAAAGTTGGATTGGTCGATTAGAAAGTCTTGGCCTATATTGGAGTTAGACAAGCCTAAAGATACTACATTTGATTCTGTTGTGATTGGGAGTGATGAGGTCTTTAATTGTTGTCAAGAGAGTTTGTGGGGATACTCTACCCAACTCTTTGGAGATAAATCAAAGATACAATCAAAAAGAGTGTTTAGCTATGCTGGTTCGTTTGGATATACAACATTAAAAGATTTGCATAAGTATTCTGTGGCAGAAGAGATTGCATATAATCTTAATAACCTAAAAGCAATTTCTGTTAGAGATGAAAATTCAAAAAATATTATCTTGAAACTAACAGGAAAGAAGGCGTTGCTTCATTTGGATCCTGTTCTGATATACGGATATAAGAAAGAGATTGGTTCAATGGCTGAACGGCCTATAAGAGGTAAATATATGATTGTCTATACCTATCAAGGGCGATTGAAAGACTTAGATGAAATATCTGTAATAAAGTGTTATGCAGCGAGACACAATTATAAGTTAGTCTCGATTATGTGTAGATATAATTGGTGTGATACTGCAATACTTCCTTCAAATCCAATTGATGTCCTTAGATTTTTTAAGTTTGCAGAATGTATTGTAACAGATACTTTTCATGGAACTATATTTTCTATAATCACTCACTCGCGTTTTGCAACGTTTGTAAGACCATCGAACATAAATAAACTACATTTTCTTTTAATATCTTTAGGCTTGGAGAAGCATGAAGTGAATAGAGCAGATGCTCTATATAGCATTTTAGATATAGAGGATAATTTTGAGAAAATAGAAGGAATTTTGAACGGTTATCGAGAAGAAACAATAAGTTATTTGAGGAATAATATATCTGAATAACCTTTTGAATTGGATATATCTTGTAGTGTACTTAATATGAAACAGTTAATAGCGAATAATAAACGGATTATTTTTGTAATTATATTTGTTTATTCCCTACTTCTGTACTTTAATGCTCCTATCAGATATAATTATATATTTGATGTTACATGCATGTTTTCTTATTTCGTTTTTGTACTTTTCTTTTTTGCATGTAAACAAGAGCAAAATTATATGGATTTTGATACACTCTTTTTCATTGCATATTTCTTTGTGATGTTTTTTTATCCTGTGTTTTTATATCCGGTAGACCCTGAGCGATTTTGGATATTTAAATTTAAATTTGATGAGGATTTAATATCACAAGCTACGTCATTATCGCTTTTGGGTATTTCTTCCTATATGCTGGGAAGTGTTTTTTATAATCCTAAAAAAATTTTAGAGGAATCAGTATATAAAAAAATTAATACGATTCCTCTGTTTTTTATAAGTATTGTTTCGCTATTTCTCTTTATAGCTCTTGGAGGATATCAAGAACTTGTCGGTATGTATGCAGGCGAAGGTAAAATGCAAAGTGGATTGTATAATTATTTTTTTCTACTTTCATATGTCAGTATCTTTTGTATGATAATAGCATGGTTTTATAATTCATATGGTCTATCTCAGGATTCTATTAGATGGCAAAGCTTTCCTAAATTGCAGGTTATCTATATAATATTGTTTCTTTTACTTTTATTATATTCAGGAAGTAGAGGTAAAATTATAAATATTGGACTGATTACATTAGGGCTATATTCTTATCTTTATAAGCCTTTTACTTTAAAACAAGTAATCCTTCTTTCATTTATTGGTATTTTGATGATGTTTTTTATTGTACTTTATCGCTCAAATTGGGGAGAAAATCATGAAACTTATGCAGATGTTGTAATGGATCTAGTCCTTAATAATCGTAATCTTTATGAGGCTTTAGAGATTGTGGAGCGTGAAGGTCTAACCTATGGCCGTTCTATGCTGGCCTATATTCTTGGAGTGATTCCTTTTCTTCAGGGTATTGTATTTAGTATATTTAATATTGATCCCGACACAACGAATTCAGCAATGATTATAACTAAATCTATACTTGGAACTACATCTGAAACAGGGACAGGCACTACTATTATATCAGATATTTATCTTTCCTTTGATGTTGTAGGTGTTATCTTTTTTATGCTGATTTTAGGTAGATTTACTTGTTACTTAAAGATGAGAGGCAAATTGAATTTATACACTATGACTACATATGCTATAATGATGGCATTTGCAGTATACGCTTCTAGGGCAGAGTACTTTTTTAGTGCACGTGTAATGGTTTGGAGTTTATTTCTTATGTATATTCTTCATTCCGTAAGATTGAAAATTAAAACAATTTCTTAAAAGTGATTTTATGACAATTTTATACTGCTTGGCCGGAACGTTTAATTCTGGAGGAATGGAGAGAATTGTAATTGATAAAGCAAATTGGTTTGTAAGCAATGGGCATAATGTTGTTATTGTGACTACTGAACAGAATAATAGACCTAATTTTTTCCCTATAGATGAAAGAGTACGACGGATTGATTTGAACATAATGTATTCTGAAACAAATAAAGACAATGTAGTAAAGAAATTTTTTCGAAGAAATAAGAAAAATAGATTGCATAAGAGATATCTGAAAAATGTATTAAATGTAGAGAAACCAGATGTTGTAATTTCCACTTGTGGAAACGAATTATTCTTTCTTCCGGATATTAAAGATGGTAGTAAAAAAGTGGCCGAAATTCATTTTTCAAGATGGTTTAGGATTCAATTTAATCGGAATGGAATTTGGAAATTGATTGATAAATATCTTACTAGGTATGATAAAATAAGATTAAGTAAATTTGATGCTTTTGTTTGTCTGACAGAAGAAGATAAAAGAAATTGGGGAAATTTGGATAATCTTTATGTTATCCCCAACTTCATAGAACCTGTATCTAATACTCTTGCCTCTTTGACACAGAAGTGCTTTATAGCTGTAGGCCGTTTAAGTTATCAAAAAGGTTATGATAGGATGATTGAAGCATGGCGCATTGTAAATAAAGAATATTCTGATTGGAAATTAGAAATTTATGGTGGTGGAGAACTTTATGATGATTTATGTGCAATGATAAATGGGTATGGACTATCAAAATCAATCATAATAAATAGACCAGTCTCTAATATACATGATAAATATCTTACTTCTTCAGGACTTTTATTATCTTCTCATTATGAAGGTCTTCCTATGGTACTTCTTGAGGCAATGTCATGTGGTCTTCCTGTAGTTTCATTTAATTGCCAATGTGGACCTGCGGATGTCATTGAAAATGGTATAAATGGCTTTTTGGTAGAAGATGGTGATGTCAGTGTTTTTGCAGATTGTATTAAGCAATTAATTGAGAATGAAAAAATGAGATCTGATATGGGCTTGAATGCTTATGAAATTTCTAGACGGTTTAATAAAGAAGTAGTGATGAACTGCTGGCTTCGATTGCTGTTGGGTTTAGTAAGATAGCCATATTGGAAGATAGATATTTCATAAAAAGGTAGGGAGATAGAGTACTAATTATGATAAAATTATGTGAAAAGGTTGATTGTACTGGTTGTGGCGCCTGTTACAATATTTGCAATAAGGGTGCCATTTCGATGAAATCTGATGAAGAAGGTTTCCTTTATCCTATGTTGGATTATGAAAGATGTGTAGGATGTGGTCTTTGTCAGAGGGTTTGTCCTATAATAACCCCTTTAGAGAAATACAATAAAGCGGATCATCCTCTTGCTGTTGTTGCAAAATCTCAACAAATAAGAACTCAAAGTTCTTCTGGCGGAATGTTCTCTGTTTTGGCTAATCATGTTTTGTCTGAAGGAGGTAAAGTATATGGTGCTGCTTTTGGCAATAACTATATAGTATACCATAAGATGGTTGATAATGAAGAGGGATTATCTCAATTAAGGGGATCTAAATATATACAAAGCGATACAAGAGAAACTTATAAAGAGGTAAAGAAAAATTTGGTAGAAGGGGTAAAAGTTTTGTATACTGGTACACCGTGCCAAGTTGCAGGCTTGCGGCGGTTTCTAGGTAAAACAAATACATCTTTATTGATAACTGTCGATTTGGTTTGTCATGGAACTCCTTCACATTATGCTTTTCAATTATATCTCGAAAAATTAGCAGAGAAACTTCATTGTAATAGGACTGATTTTCAAAAATTTTGTTTTCGCAATTTGAAGGGATGGAGCGTAGTCCCATCCCTTCAAATTGCGAAAACAAAAGAGAGACATCTATTGCTTCCTTCTGAGAACTTGTATATGGAATTATTCTTATCTTCAAATTTGCATAGAGAGTCCTGTTACCACTGCTTATATACTACACCAGAACGTATAAGTGATATTACAATAGCAGACTTTTGGGGAATAGGCGATAAGTCATATTTTGGATATAATACAAAAGAAGGTTGCTCTTTAGTACTCTTGAATAGTGAGAAGGGAAAACAATTTTTTAATGATTTGTCTGTTGGTGAAATTTATGTAGAACATAGAGAATGGCAAGAAGCGTTGAGTAGGAATACTCAGTTACATACTTCCTCTATACGTCCTAAAAAGCGGGATATCATTTATCGCTATATGAGAGAGCATGATTATGATTCTACTTATAAATATTTTATCAAGACTCCTTATGCACGGTTAAGGCACACAATTGGAAATGTGTTGAGATTTCTGCATTTGAGAAAATAAGGAGTAATATTTCGTAAGCGTCTAAAAATGTTGTCTTGTTTACATTCTAAATATTTCGACCTTAAAGATGTTCCTTACAGTATCAACAACTCGGTTGTTGAGTGGTTTTATCCACTCCCTTGCCTATGGGCGGAAAAACTCGCTATTTTTCGGTAGTAACTGTATGGCTTATGTTTTGGCTGTCTACCATATGTTGATATCCACCTATTGGATGAACGGTAAGCCCTCAAATTAGGGCTCCCAAATACTATCTCTATCTTTGTTGGCAATTAAATCCAACAATTATGTATAGTAGCGAAGATTTTGAAAGGCTTTATTTTCAGTACCAAATGGAGGCCGTCCCCTCATGGGGTGTCTCTTCAGTCATTCTGCTCAACGAATAACGTACCTTACAACCTTGTTTCATAAATGGTACAAGGATATCTGCAGAAAAATAGTAGAAGTTCAGGTGGAGGGTGTTCCCTCGGTTCCACCATCGGATTCCGTGCCGTTTTCTCCTTTAATGGAAAACCCTGTCAAGAAGGACAATCCTTCTCCCCATGCAGGGAACAACCACCGGAATTCGTGCAAAGGTCTGAGTGTGCTTCCCGTGCGTATATGCGTAGAGCTCACCTTGAGCAATGGTCTGCATATCCTCCAAAACGTTCCTATATTCTTTTCGAGAAAAAGTTTGTTTCGGGCTATCAGTTTATGTGTATAATCAAAGATGACGAAGGTAACGCGGTTGCCTACCGGATAGACTGGAAGGACGTAGTCCTCCTGTTAGAGAATCCCGTAATTAAATCGTTAAGAATAAGATATGGATACGGACGGATTACGCAGTTTATAGTTCAGAAACGCGAGTTTCTGTCTCGGGAGACCTTCTCGCGTCGTGCTTTTAACCGCTGTGATGATATGTCCGATGAAATGAAAGACCGGTATGTGGAATACCTGATTGAACGTCTGGAGACCGCTGAGTTGGATAACCACGCGATGAAACTGATTCTGGGGGACTTGACTAAAGAGTTATCCCGCTCCAACCAGATGTTGGAAAAATTAAATGAGTTGCAATCTCTTCTTAAGGAAGAACAGGAATCGCGTAAATCCCTGGAACGTGAGAATACAAAGCTGAAGGAACAACTCCAATCGTCTGGCAACCTATCTACGATGGGCATTAACAGGACTCCTATCCGGCATTTGTCTGACCTCTCCAAGGTTCCCAGTCGTATTCTTGACCGCAAGATGGTGAGGACTTTCCGTGAACATCTGCCTTGTGGAGGAACAGTTCGAATTGGTTCTGTACGTGGGGAAGGTCCGTACTTCCCGTTAGGAGTATTTTCCTCAGGAAGGGCATCCTACTGTTTTGTACGCAAAGCCCCGACTATAAATTACCGACATCCGCTTGCATTGTCCTGCATCAATTAGGATTGCGCAAGGATATAGGGGCATTGGATTTTAACTTGGGTTGTTCCGGTTATGTATATGTTTTTTCACTTGCCAAGGGGTTGATAGTCAGAGGTATTGCCTCTAATGTTTTATTACTAACAGGTGAAACCTATAATAAATATCTACATCCAAAAGATAAGGGTGATCGTACTATTTTGGGAGATGCTGCTATCGCTACGGTGATAGGTACATCTGGATTTGCTCAAATCGGAGAGTTTTGTTTAGGAACAGATGGAAACGGGGCAAATAATTTGATTGTGAAATCAGGGGGGAAGCCGTATACCCGAACTGCAGAATGATATCGAATTTGATGAGAATGGCAATCCTATCTCTTCTGATTATCTTTATATGAATGGTAGTGAGATATTCACTTTTACATTAGACATTGTACCTCCATTGGTAAACATTACATTGGCAAATAACGGATTGGAAAAAGAGATGATAAACCAGTTCGTATTTCATCAAGCTAATAAATATATGTTGAATTTTCTTAGAAAGAAACTTAAAATAGAACAGAATAGGTTTTATTATTGCCTATCCCAGTTTGGTAATACCGTATCCAGCAGTATTCCTATTGCTTTGCGGGAGGCTATAGACGATGGTATAATTCGTAAAGGGGACAAGGCCCTTTTAGCCGGATTCGGCGTAGGCTATTTTTGGGCTGGAACTATATTAAGGCTATAATCATTAAATAGAAATCGCTTTTAGGTGGCATTCTTTGTGTAAATTGTATATGTTTTCTTCTTACAACAAAATAATTATAGTAAATACTTCTGCATTGCGTAGTAGTGGTGCACTCACTGTTTATCATCAGTTTATCGCTCATCTTCGGTCCTATGTAGGCAGTCATCGTTGGATTATTTTTGTAGATTCTTCTGTTGAACAGCCTATAATTGATGGTGTAACTTATATACCTGATGATAATCATAGTTGGTTTCATCGTATTGTGTGGGAACATGGTGGTTTAAAGAGATGGTTGAAGCAACGAAATATTATTCCGGATGTAATTGTCTCATTACAAAATACCGGTTCAGTAACAGAATGTAAACAAGTGATATATTACCACCAGTCACTTCCTTTTTATTCTAGAAAATGGAATCTCTTAAAGGCGAACGAGTGTATGATGTGGCTTTATAAACATATTTATCCTTTCTTTGTAAGTAGTACGCTGAATGATAAAACGGATGTTGTAGTACAGATACCATTTATTAAGCGAGGTTTTTGCAAGAAATATAAATTTGCAGAAGATAGAGTGCATGTTTTGTTTCCTGATGTAGAAAAAATAGAAATGGATAAGATTATTGCTGCGAATCTATCTGCTGATTGTCTTCATTTTATTTATCCGGCAACTCCGTTTCCTTACAAGGAGCATAAGACATTGGTAGAAGCTGTGCGCATATTGCGTCAGAGTAATCCGTCAGTATTTGCTAAGATTCGTATACATTTTACTATACCCATTGGAGGATATCCTCTTTTAGAACAGTTGATAGTTGCATATGGTGTGAGTGAACAGTTTGTGTTTGATGGGATAATGAGCCATGAGAATTTGCTGTCATTCTACAAAGCATCACGAGGCTTACTTTTTCCCAGTACTATCGAAACGTTTGGATTACCGTTATTGGAAGCTGCTGCTTTCGGGCTGCCTATTATTGCATCCGATTTGGATTATGTGCATGAAGTTCTAAATGGATATGAGGGCGTGATGTTTGCTAAAACTAAAAATTGCCAAAAGTGGGCAGACTTGATAGCACGCGTCTGTGAAGAAGCACCCACATTCGAGCCTCTGACTCCTAAAGGAAGCAGTTGGGGAAAATTCTTCGAATTAATAAACAGATAATTTATTTTTTATAAGATATATTTATGTCAGTATTCAAAGACAAAGTCCTTTTGATAACCGGAGGCACCGGCAGCTTCGGTAACGCCGTATTGCGTCGTTTCCTTGATAGCGACATCAAGGAGATCCGTATTTTCAGTCGCGACGAGAAGAAGCAGGATGACATGCGTCATCACCTGCAGAATCCCAAGGTGAAATTTTATATCGGTAATGTCCGTGACCGCCAGTCTGTGGACGGTGCCATGATGGGAGTGGATTATGTGTTTTCTGCCGCCGCCTTGAAGCAGGTTCCCAGTTGCGAGTTCTTCCCGTTGCAGGCTGTGCAGACCAATGTGATCGGTACGGACAATGTACTGGAATCTGCCATAGCGCATGGTGTAAAGAATGTGGTGGTGCTTTCTACCGACAAGGCTGCCTATCCCATCAATGCCATGGGTATCAGCAAGGCCATGATGGAGAAGGTTGCCATAGCCAAGGGCCGTGCGTTGGGTGAGGAAGCCGGTACGACCATCTGCTGTACCCGTTACGGCAATGTGATGGCAAGCCGCGGTTCTGTAATTCCCTTGTGGGTGGAGCAGATAAAGAACGGCAGGCCCATTACGGTAACGGACCCCAACATGACCCGCTTCATGATGACGCTGGACGATGCCGTGGATCTGGTAATCTATGCGTTTGAGCACGGCCATAACGGTGACCTGTTCGTGCAGAAGGCTCCTGCCGCCACCTTGGATGTACTGGCGCAGGCCTTGAAGGAAACATACGCGCAGGTTGATCCGAAATACGGTGAAACGGAGGTGAAGACCATCGGCACGCGCCACGGCGAGAAACTGTATGAGACACTGGTAACCCGCGAAGAGATGGCAAAGGCTGTCGACATGGGTGACTACTACCGCATTCCCTGCGACACCCGTGACCTGAACTATGACAAGTTCTTCACGGAAGGCAATGAGGATATTGCCCGTATAGAGGACTATCACAGCCATAACACCGCCCGCCTGGATGTGGAGGGCATGAAAAAGCTTCTTTTGAAACTCCGCTTCATCCGCGAAGACCTCGGGATGGAGGAAAAGGCGAAGAGCGCGGAAATCAAGAGTGAATAAGTCTTTAATTTGAATAATACAACAGGAAAGAAAGAGGGAATGTATTGCTCCTTTAGAAAAAAAAACTATCTTTGCCATATTGAAACTAATAATTGAGAATATGGCAGCAACAGTATTAAATTCGGTTCAGCAACATCTTTTGAAGATGTTTGCTTTTGATGGTTCGGAGGAGCGATTGAATGAAGTTAAAGAAGTGTTGACCAAATATTTTTCTCAGAAGTTAGATGACCGCTTGAATGACTTATGGGATTCGGGAGTTTTAAACCAAGAAAAACTTGATGAACTGAGAAAAATTGATGTCCGCACACTTCCGAAGAGATGAATAGGATTGTATTAGATACAAATAGCCTGATACAGTGCATTTCTCCCAAAAGCAGGTACCGTAAGATCTGGGATTGCTTTCTGGATGGAACGAATCAGTTATGCGTTTCTGATGAAATTCTTAATGAATATGAGGAAATATTAGAACGTTTGGCAGGTGTGGAAATAGCTAAGCTGGTGATTGATGTCATTCTCAATAGCCCTTATACTTTGTTCTTTACTCCTTATTATAACTTCAATCTGATAAAATCAGATCCGGATGATAATAAGTTTGTGGACTGTGCAGTTGTGGCTAATGCCAAGTTTATTGTTACGGAAGATCATCATTTTCATATATTGAAGCAATATAATTTCCCAAAAGTAAGTTTTATAGGTTTGGATGATTTCTGTCATTCACTATGAATATCTTCTCTTTTCTGTGACAAACAGAACCCATTAGTTTATGAAAATCTTAGTGACCGGCGCCCGAGGGTTTGTCGGTCGGAACCTTGTATCCCAGCTGCACAACATCCGTGACGGGAAAGCCCGCAATTACGGCATTGCAGGTGAGGAACTTGCCATTTACGAGTATGACATGGACAGTGACCCTGCGGAACTGGATGTCTATTGCAGACAGGCCGACTTTGTCTTCAATCTGGCGGGCGTGAACCGTCCCAAGGATGCGTCTGAGTTCATGAAAGGGAACTTCGGCTTCGCCTCCACGCTGCTTGATACATTGAAGAAGCACGGCAATACCTGTCCGGTAATGATTTCCTCTTCCACGCAGGCCGCACTCGACAACCCTTACGGTGAGTCGAAGCGGGCAGGAGAGCAACTGTTGTTCGAGTACTCCAGGGAAACGGGGGCAAAGGTACTGGTGTACCGCTTCCCGAATGTTTTCGGCAAATGGTGCCGCCCCAACTATAACAGCGCGGTGGCCACTTTCTGCAACAACATCGCCCATGACTTGCCCATCCAAGTGAACGACCCTTCGGTGGTGATGAACCTGGTTTACATAGACGATGTGGTGGACGAGCTTGTCTCTGCCCTGAGCGGCAGGGAACACCGCAACGGGGATTATTGCGAAGTGCCCGTGGTTCATACTATCACCTTGGGCGGCATTGTGGAACTGATAAGGTCTTTCAGGCAGATGCCCGGTACCCTGTCCGTCCCGGATTTGAGCGATGCCTTTACAAAGAAACTCTATTCCACATATCTCTCATACCTGCCTGAAGAACGGTTCAGCTATCCCCTGAAGATGAATGTGGACGACCGCGGTAGTTTTACAGAGATTATCCGTACTTCCGGCTGCGGGCAGTTTTCGGTGAACGTCTCCAAGCCGGGCGTCACGAAAGGCCAGCACTGGCACCATACCAAGAACGAGAAGTTTGTGGTGGTGAGCGGGCACGGTCTGATACAGCTCCGCAAGATAGGTACGGAGGAGGTTGTCAGCTTCGAGGTAAGCGGCGGGAGGATGGAGGTCGTGGAGATGATTCCCGGCTATACGCACAATATCGTCAACCTTTCGGAAACGGAAGACCTGGTGACCTTCATGTGGTGCAACGAGTGTTTCGACCCGGCACGTCCGGACACTTATTTTGAAAAAGTCTGAAACGAGTTAAAGAATATAGGAACAGATGGATATAAAATTGGATTATTCGCAAGTCAGGTTTCAGGAGAACGGCAGACTGAAACTTCTGATTATAGTGGGCACCCGTCCGGAAATCATCCGCCTGGCGGCTGTCATCAACAAATGCCGCAGTTATTTTGACTGTCTTCTGGCCCACACCGGCCAGAATTACGACTATAACCTGAACGGTGTCTTCTTCCGTGACTTGAAGCTGAAAGACCCCGATGTGTATATGGATGCCGTCGGTGATGACCTCGGTGCCACGATGGGTAATATTATCAACGCCAGCTACAAGCTGATGGTGCAGGTGAAACCTGATGCCGTGCTGGTGTTGGGAGACACGAACTCCTGCCTGAGCGTGATAGGCGCAAAACGTCTGCATATCCCCATCTTCCATATGGAGGCAGGCAACCGCTGCTTTGACGAGTGCCTGCCTGAGGAGACCAACCGCCGTATTGTGGACGTCATTTCCGATGTGAACCTCTGCTATTCGGAGCATGCCCGCAGATACCTGAACGCTTCGGGCGTGGCGAAAGAACGTACATACGTAACCGGTTCGCCCATGGCGGAAGTCCTGCATGAGAACCTGACGGAAATAGAGTCCAGCGACATTCATCAGAGATTGAATCTCCAGAAAGGGAAATACATCCTGCTCTCCGCGCACCGGGAAGAGAACATTGACACGGAGAAGAACTTCCTGTCCCTTTTCAAGGCGGTTAACGCAATGGCGGAAAAGTATGATATGCCCATACTCTACAGTTGCCATCCCCGTAGCAGGAAACGTCTGGAATCAAGTGGCTTTGCACTTGACAGACGTGTGATTCAGCATGAACCGCTCGGCTTTCACGACTACAACTGCCTGCAGATGAACGCATACGCCGTTGTGAGCGACAGCGGTACCTTGCCTGAGGAGAGCAGTTTCTTCACTTCGGTGGGGCATCCTTTCCCTGCTGTATGCATCCGTACCAGTACGGAGCGTCCCGAGGCTCTTGACAAGGGTATCTTTGTCCTTGCCGGCATTGACGGGAAATCCTTGCTTCAGGCTGTAGATACTGCTGTGGAGATGAATAGGAATGGTGACGATGGCCTGCCGGTGCCCAACTATACGGATGAGAATGTTTCGGCCAAGGTTGTGAAGTTGATTCAGAGCTATACGGGGGTGGTGAACAAGATGGTCTGGAGAAAATAATGGTGGGACATGCCTAAGAAAATTTTGATACATAGCCTGATTTTCAGTCCGGATGGAGTTTCGACAGCCTATCTTTATAATGATATTGCTCTGAAATTCCAGGAAAACGGTTATGAAGTATTGGTATTGACAACTACGCCTCATTACAATGTTGTGGAACCGCAACTGGCAGCACAACCTCTGAAATGGAAGGTGTGGGGGATTTGTAAAGAAAGCTGTTTTCATGGAATCAGAGTCCTTCATGTGCCCCAGAAGAAATTCAGAAATACCTTTCTGCGCGTCCTGGGATTTGTCTATTGGCATATTGTCTCTTTCCTGATTGCTTTGTTCCAGAGAAATATAGATGTCATACTGTCACCTTCCCCTCCTTTGACTATCGGTGTAATCAACATTTGGCTGGCGAAAATCAAGGGATGTAAAACCATCTATAATGTGCAGGAAATATATCCTGACATATTGAAACGGAAGGAAGGGCTTGTTATAGAGCAGTTACGTAGGATGGAACGCTATGTTTATAATAACTCAACGGCCGTAACGACGATAGACCGGGTCTTTTATAATGTAATAGCCGGAAGGTTTAAGGATAAGTCCAAGCTTTGTATAATACCTAATTTTGTAGATACAGGATTGTATAATCCCCAGGGTGGAAATGTGGAATGTCTGAATCCTCTTTTTTTTCCTGCCACAGATTCTTTGAAATTGCTTTATGCCGGGAATATTGGTTATGCCCAGGATTGGGAGCCTTTAATCAGTCTGGCAGAAAAGACGAAAGGGGCTTCCATTGAATACTTTATAATCGGTGAGGGAGTCATGAAACCCGTTCTTGAGGAGAAAGTACGTGAGTTGGAGCTGGATAATGTGCATATTTTGCCCTATCAGCCCAGAAGTTTGATGCCGTCCATTCTTGCCTATTCAGACATCCAGTTTATTTTCATGAACCCCGAAATGGAGATGCAGGGATTCCCTTCCAAAGTTTATACAATCATGGCATGTGGTAGGCCTTTATTGGTCTGCTCGGGAAAGAATACGCCTATCATCAATTTCCTGCAGGAACATGGCTGTGCAAAATTGATTACGGAAAAGAGTTTGGAAGAAAAGGTGGGAGAAATGGCGGATTGGCTGAATTCTGTCTCAAAAAGCGAGCTGGCTTTACTGGGTCGAAATGGTGTGGAGGTGATTAAACGATTATATTCCAAGGATGTGGTAACTCAAAAATATGTAGACATAGTTGAATCCTTATGAACATACTAATCACCGGAGTCCACGGTTTTGTGGGTTCCAATCTTGTTATTGCCCTAAAGGAACGTCATACCCTTTACGGGCTGGATATTGTCGCTCCTGAAAAGGAGGGGGTGGTGAAGACTTTCTCTTGGGAGGATATTGAACCGGCTTCTTTTCCGGTGCGGAATCTTCCTGAATTCGATGCCATTATCCATCTGGCTGGCAAAGCCCATGATACGAAGAACCGGTCTGCCGCGCAGGTATATTTTGATATCAATACGGGACTGACCCAAAAGATATTTGATTTCTTTCTGGAATCGTCCGCGAAGAAGTTCGTATTCTTCAGTTCTGTGAAAGCCGCTGCCGACAGCGTGGAGGGTGATATGCTGACTGAAGATGTGGTGCCTGCTCCGGTAGGGCCTTATGGGGAGAGCAAGATTGCTGCGGAAGATTATATAAAGGAACGTTTTATTTTGCCTACCACCTCCCCCCTCGGATACTCCTCCTTCGAGAAGGAGGAGAATG
>NZ_SRYZ01000042.1 GCF_004793475.1 Bacteroides muris (ex Afrizal et al. 2022)
TGGGCCAAATTTATTTAATGTTTAACTAGTCCCTATTTTTTATGGGACACTAATGTTGTTTGGAATGAATAAAAAAAGAAAGTAGAACCGTTTTTTGGGTACAAAAGCGGCCGGACAGTACTCCCAATACCAGCCGGCCGAAAGTGATTTTAATCAAAGTTATTTTTAGTAATCAAAATCAATACGAAAGTATGAAAAAGAAGACAACTTATGGTCGGATAAAGAGATGTTTTATATCTATTTATCTATTAGTTAGTGTTTTTTTAGTAGCGGAGGGCTATTGTTCTCCCCTTTATGCCGCAGATAATCGCGGCACAGAGAACGAACAGCGGGCGACTGCTGCTCGAACAGTGAAAGAAGTGTTCGGTTTCATCGAACAGAACAGCAACTTTGTCTTTCTGTATTCCAAGGATGTGAAGTCCGAACTGGAGAAGAAGATTTCCATGAACATCAGTGGAAAGAAAACGGAAGAGATATTGAAAGAACTCTCTTCTGCCACCGGTCTGGATTTTAAAATCAACGACCGTCAGATAACAGTGGCTAGAAAGGCTTCCGAGCCCCGGCCGCAAGCCGTGAACCAGGAAATCAAGGTGACCGGACAGGTGTTCGACGATCTGGGAGAAACTGTTCCGGGAGCGAACGTTACTTTGAAAGGTAATTCCACAGTGGGTACGGTGACCGACCTGGACGGTAACTTTACGCTAAGTGTTCCTCAAGGCTCCACGCTGGTGGTGTCGTTCATCGGTTATGCACTGTATGAATATGTGGTAAAGGGAACGGAAAAGGTGGTCATAAAGCTGGCTCCCGACTCTCAGGCATTGGACGAGGTTGTGGTAGTAGGTTACGGTATGCAACGTAAAAGCTCTATCACGGGTGCCATCGCTTCGGTGAAGTCCGACAAATTGAAGGATGTGACTACTCCCAGTGTAGCCAACATGCTTCAAGGTAAAGTGGCTGGTGTGGTGGTTACGCCTACTTCCGGTCAGCCGGGTGCGGGAGTAAGTATCCGTGTGCGTGGTATCGGGTCTATCCGTGGTAAGCAGGAACCTCTGTGGGTAATTGACGGTGTAGTGGGCGATGCGCTTGCCGACCTCAACCCGAACGACATCGAGAGCATCTCTATCTTGAAAGACGGTTCGGCCACAGCCCTTTACGGTTCTCGTGGTGCCAATGGTGTTGTGCAGGTCACTACCAAACGTGCCACTACTGGTACTTCGCAAATCAGCGCTTCCGCCAAGTTCAGTATCTCTCAGTTGCAGAAAGGCCACTTGGAAATGATGAACGGAGCCGAATATTATGATTATCTGGTTACCGCCTATACCAATGCGGGTACGTTGGCCGACCAGCACTCGCTCCAGCCCTATCTGAAAGACCGGAATTTCGATTGGTGGGACTATGCGACGCAAAACGCCCTCACTCAAAATTATAATGTGGCGTATAAATACGGTAACGACAAAATCAAGTCCTATATCTCCGGTGACTACTATACCGAAGATGGTGCCATCAAGGGATATGATTACGACCGCTTCACGCTGCGCTCCAATACCGATTATGTGGTTAACAACCGTTTGACCTTGAAAGCCAAGCTGGCTGTCAGCTATCGTGAGATTTTCGACCAACAGATGCCGTTGAACTATACCAGCTATACACCGTGGGATACTCCTTACGACTCTCAAGGTAACTTGAAGACCGGAAAAGAGGGACGTCCTACAAAAGAAGATGCTCCTATCGCCGACCCGCGCGATTATTGGTATTCGGACGGTAACTATAACAACATCTATAACAATCAGCTGAACTGGTCGAAGAGCAGAAAGAACGCGATGGATATCGGTTTCGGCTTTGACTACAAACTGTTTGACTTCCTTACTTTCGAATCGAACAACAAAATCGGTTTCAGCAATAGCTTCGGTGAATCTTATACCGACCCGAAAGCAATCGGACAAGAAACTTTGAAAGGTACAATCTACAACTCTACAGTCAACACAAGAGTAATTTTCGCCAATCAGATGCTGCGTCTTCTGAAGACTTTTGCCGACAAGCACGAAATCAATGCCTACATGTTCTATGAATACAATGAAAGACGCTATTATGACAATACGGGTCAGGCTTCCAAAATGTATCAGGGTAATGAGATTCTGAGCGGCGGTGCTTCCAATCCTAAAGTATCGGGCACAAAGACCGAGGAAAGGGATGCCGCATACCTATTCAATGGAAACTACTCTTATGACAACAAGTATCTTTTCCAAGTGATGTTCCGTGTGGACGGTTCTTCACGTTTCGGTGCCAACAAGCGTTGGGCTCCTTTCTGGTCCATCGGTGGCGGTTGGAACATGCACGAGGAGGAATTTATCCAGAAACTGGGCTTCATCAACCAATTGAAACCCCGTATCTCGTATGGTATTACCGGTAACCAGCCGGGCGGTGCATACGAATGGGTGACGAAGTTGAGCACTACATCCGAATATGGCAGCAACGTAGCTTTGTACTCTAACTATGCAGGAAACCCGGACCTTTCTTGGGAGGAGACTGCTTCTTTGGACTTCGGTCTTGACATCCGCTTGTTCGATCGCGTGAACATCGTGTTCGATGCCTACTCCAAGAAGGTGAAGAACCTGATTTACTTGAAGCACTTGCCCGCAGTGACAGGCTACAACCGTCAGACGGCCAACAACGGTAAACTGGAAAATAAGGGTTTTGAAATCACTGTGTCTCCCGAGATTATCAAGACCAAAGACTGGTACTGGGATATGTCCTTCAACTTGGGTTACAACAAAAACAAGATTACCCAACTGCCCGATGGCAATGAATATACATCGCAGGCTGTAGCGGTGGGCTATCCTTACATGAACTGGTATCTGCCGGAATGGGCAGGTGTAGATGCCATGACCGGACGCCCTTTATGGTTTGTGACCAACGAAGAGACCGGCGAGAAGACGGTGACGGGCACTTACAGCAAGGCAAACTCTGTACTGCTGAATGCTTCTCCTACTCCGAAGTTCAACGGTGCCATCGGAACTTCTTTGTCGTGGAAAGGCCTCTCCTTGAATGCCAATTTCGTATTTAGTGCGGGAGCCAAGATTTACAACGGCATGCGTGCGGGTGCACTCGACCGTGATGCCGGTCGTCCTTCTCAACCGCCTATGAAGCTGGCCGACGGATGGAACCGTTGGGAGAAACCTGGCGACAAGGCCACACATCCGCAACTGATAGCCGGCGGAAACAATGGTGCCGACCAAGCATCCACACGTTATCTGGAGAACGGTGACTTCTTTAAACTGAAATCCCTGACACTGGCCTATAGTTTGCCGAAAGGATGGCTGAAACCGCTGGGGCTGACTTCTGCCAACATCAGTGTGGGAGGTGAAAACCTGTTCACCATCACCAAATATTCGGGACAAGATCCGGAAATCCTGTTCTCTTCCAGTTACAACGGATCGGCCGGCAGTCTGGGTTATCCTACCGTAAGACGTTTTACCGTAGGTCTGAATGTTAATTTTTAATTGAATATCAAGAAGTATAATCGTATGAAAATAAAATATGCATTAGGAGCCTTGGGGCTATTGGCAGGAATGTCCGGATGCAGTCTGGATGTGAATATGTATGACGGAGTGATGGCCGAAGATTTGGACAACAAGAATATCACCGAATTGTCGCAAGGTACTTACCGTTTGCTCAAGAACGACGGTGGATTGATAGATAATGGCTACTACTTCTGGGCGTTTGGCGGTGATGACATTACATGGAACGGAACCTCAACGGGGGAGACATGGACGCTGTATGACTATAGTCGGAACATACGTAGCAGTGTGACGGAATATACTTGGGAGTTGGGTTACCGTGTGATTGGTAACTGCAACGAAGTGATTGAGAGAGTCAAAGGCTTGGGTGAAAAAAGTTCTGCTGAGGAAACGATAATGATGGGCGAGAACTACTACCTGCGTGCTTTGAGCTATTTCTTGTTGGTCAACGAGTTTGCACAGCCCTATTCCAACAATCCTACGCAGAATCCGGGTTTGCCTCTGAAGTTGAATACCGGTATTACGGACGAGGATATGCCGAAATCCCGTTCCACAGTGGCCGAAGTTTACGAGCAGGTGGTGAATGACTTGAAGGATGCCATCACTTACATGACTTTGCCGGCAGGTATGAGTTCCAAGTCGAACATCTACGCTACCAAGGAGGCTGCCGAAGCACTGTTGGCAAGGGTTTATCTCTACATGGATAATTGGGACGGTGCCTGGCAGATGGCAAACAATGTCATCACCTCAGGCAAGTACGAACTGGAACGTGGAGAACGTTATGCCACTTATCCGCAGTTTATTCCTGAAGATAACAGAGAGACTATCTTCGCTGTACGCCGCACGCTTGATAAGGATGACAATAGCGCCGGTCGTATGGGAGGAATGTTTATATGTATAGATGGTACAGGCTGGGAAGAAATGTCTCCCTCTTCCAGATATCTGGAGTTGATAGAACTTCATTTGGATGACAACGATATGCCCCTTGACTTGCGTAGCCAATATATTGTGAAGAGATTTGTGGAAGATGGAGCCGATGATTATACTCCGGTTCCCTATCTTGACAAGATGTATGAAGACTGGACGTTTGTCTATGGCAGAAAACCTGACAATTCCAAGACTTATAAATATGAGCAGAAGCGTATCAGAAAGCAGGCTGACGGCAGATATGCTGTGGTGAGAGCTGCAAAAGAAGGTGAACCGGAATACAATGCCGACAAAACGGTGTATGTAGTAGATAATAGTGTTGATTTCCAGTCTGGTCCGTATTTGCAGAAAGAGGATTATAACTTGGGTGAACGCTACTTCATCTTGGATGCAAGCGGCAACAAGGTTATCGGCCGTATCGAACCGAGAGTGTTTGATGCTGACACTAAGCGTGGCAAGGATGCCCAATTCTTAGTATATGCCATCAATAAACTTTCTTATCAGGAACAGAGTAAGCAATTGTGGTCGCCGGTCATCTCCCGTCTGTCGGAAATGTACTTGATTCGTGCGGAAGCCAACATTGAAAAGGGCGGTACGGTAAAGGCTACATTGGATGATGTCAACGAACTCCGCAGAAGAGCCGGTATTCCGGAATGGACCGAGGAGAATATGAAGATTGCTGAAAACGGTAGCCCCAAGGATATCCGCAAGATTGTGGAAGAAGAACGTATGCTGGAACTGGCTTGGGAAGGCCATCGCCGTTTCGATGTGTTCCGCAAACGTCAGACTTTGGATAGAAGATACCCGGGCGGTCATACCATGAAACTGGCAGAGCCTTTCTATGAGATTCCGTACAATTCTCCGGCTGTCTGCGAGTTCATCCCGCAGCTTCAGTACGATGCTTATCCTTATAAGTTGGAACAGAATCCTTAATGATAAACAGATTTACTAATTTAAAATAGACATACAAATGAAAAAGTTATCATATTTAATGTTGTTTCTTTTGTCGGTCATCATGTATGGATGTGCCGAGACTGAGCAACCGTATGTAGGATATATTGTTGTGGAACGTGCGGTAGTGGATGCTGCCGCCGGTTCAACTGCTACTGTAGTAGCTGATACGGATATTTCCTCTTCTATTTTCGTGCAAGTGGAAGATGGGGCCGACTGGTGTCAGGTGGCGGCTAATGGCAAGAATATAACTGTAACTGCTACGGCGGCCAATACGGCAGAGGCTTTCAGAACTGCTACCGTGTACGTGAAATGCGGATATCGTGAAACCACTTTTACCGTGTTACAGAAATTCGATGGACAAGAGTATCTGCAATATGACTGGACGCGCTGGACAGCTACCGGAAACGGTGTAGAAGCAAATGACGGTGGTGGCTATCCCAGCCTATTTACCGAGAATCGTGGGGAGTTCTGGCATAGCCAATACTCAACAGCGGTGCCTCTTCCTTATGTAATCGTTGTTGATATGAAAGAGGAGCTGGAAGTAGCCAAGTTTGATATCGGTAGAAGATACTATTCCGTAAATGGTAATAACTACGGTACGGTGAAGGCATTGAATATCTATGCCAGCACTGATAATGAAAACTTCACTGCTGTAGGAGGGTTCACATTTGCATTGCCGTGGACTGCACCCGATGGAACCGTTGTAACTTCTGCTACCCATCCTCTGATTCCGGCTTTTGAAGAAGTGATACTGACAGCACCGGTAACGGCGCGCTATATAAAACTTGAAATAACAGAAACCAACATGAGCAATAATGCTGCCCAGATTTCTTATTTCAAGGCCTATGAAAAAATCTAAAGTCACAATTTTGACTAACCTTATTTACTGAATCATTTGTGGAGGATGCCGCGAAGGTCGCTTCCGGCATCCTCTTGTTTAAAATTATAAAAAACGGAAACTTTATTCTAACCTTATACTCTATTATTTTATGAGAAACCTTTGTCTTTTTCCCATTCTATTCCTCCTTTTCACCCTTTTCATATCTTGTAAAGGAGAAGAGGAATTGCCGGTAACCACGCCTTTCATTGAAATCAGCAATCAAACTGTTCAGTTTGCACGTTTGGCAGCGAGCCAAACATGCAAAGTGAATACAAATATGGATGACATAAAGTGTGAGGTGACCTCAGGAGCCGACTGGTGTCAGGCAAGTTATGCCAATGAGGTGCTGACTATTGCAGTGGTGTCTAACCATGCCTATCAATCCCGTACAGGAACTGTCACACTGGTAGGAGGAGACATAAAGGCTACCGTCACAATTACCCAGGATGGTAAAGGCTCGTCTATCGGACAGGTGGGTGATGACCTGAAGATTGAGGCGACAAGTGCCAAGGCTTCTTCGCACCAGCCCGGTGAGGAGATTGAGAAGACATTGGATGGAAGCCTGAATACAATCTTTCATTCACCTTGGGTGGCCGATGAATATATGCCCGTTACGCTTGCCTATCATTTCGAGAAGGTGGAAAGGATGGACTATCTGGTTTATCATCCACGCACGGACGGTGGAGTGAATGGAAACTTCCGGGAGTTGGAACTCTATGTAGCCACTGCCGAAGAACCGGAGCCGAAGTTTTACGGAACGTACGATTTCCAAGGAAGTTCCGTAGCGTCCACCATCAGTTTCTCTCCGGCATTGGTGAACCCTACACAGATAAAGTTCGTTGTAAAATCGGGTAAAGGAGGATATGCCAGCTGCTCTGAAATGGAGTTCTATCGGAAGAATCCGGATAACTTTGACTATGCGGAACTGTTTACGGACGCCACTTGCTCTGAACTGAAGAAGGGCGTGGACGAAACCACTATTAATGCGGTGGAAAATCAGTTCTTCAAAGAGCTGGCGATGGAAATTCTTAAGGGTGAATATGAGAAAGAATTCAGGGTGCAAAGCTATAAATCCTGGCAACATCCGGATATCCCGGCCAAGCGCAACAAGACCAATATGTATGGACTGAGGGACAACCCTACGGGAATTTACGTCAATGAGGGCGAGGAACTGGTAGTCTTGGTAGGCGATACGCACGGACAGAATGTCTCGCTGTTTATTCAAGACACGAAGAATACCATCACGGGGATGTCAATGCCTCTATCCGAAGGTATCAACAAGAAGAAAGCTACAGTTTCGGGACTTATATATATCATGTATTATACTCCGACGGGGAGTGAACAGCCCGTCAAGATAAATATTGCGTCGGGCACCGTCAACGGTTATTTCGACAGCGGCAAACACACAAAGGCTGACTGGCAGAGGTTGCTGGACAAGGCTGTTTATAAACATTTCGACGTGATAGGTCGATATGCGTCGCTGACTTTTGAAACCGAAGCTTTCCGGAAATATACGCCCGACGGACTGGCATTGATTGACAAATATGACGAACTGGTGTGTCTGGAGCAGGAGTTTATGGGACTGCCCGAAAATAATCAAGGCTATAAGAACCATGCCTACTTCCTTGCCATATACGATGATGCAAGCTATATGTATGCCACTGACTACTACATGGGCTATCATGTAAGTACCCAGTCGGATATACTGGATTTGAAGAAATTCTCTACTACGGCTTGCTGGGGGCCTGCCCATGAACTGGGACATGTGCACCAGACCCGTCCCGGACTGAGATGGATAGGGATGACGGAAGTGACCAACAATATTCATTCTCTGTACATTCAGACTACTTGGGGGAATACTTCCCGCCTGTTGACGGACGGCTGCTATGAGAAAGCGTTCGGCACCTTGCTGAAGACGGGAAAGGCGCATAATGAAATAGATGACGTGTGGGTGAAATTGGTTCCCTTCTGGCAACTGAAACTCTATGTAATGGATGTAATGGGGAAAAAGGATTTCTATAAATACGTCTATGAACGGTTGAGGCAACAGCCGGATTTGGATACCACAGAAGAGACGGACGGTCTCCATCAATTGAATTTCGTGAAATTGGCCTGCGAATCGGCGCAACTCGATTTGACGGAATTCTTTGAGGCATGGGGATTTTTGACGCCGATAGACAGGTCTGTGACGGATTATGGTACTACTCAATTCACCATTACCCGGCAACAGATAGAACAAGTAAAGGAAGAAATTGCCTTGAAGAATTATCCTAAGCCTGCACATGATGATATTTATAATATGAAAGATGATAATATATCCGATTATCGTGTACGTTGATCCGATAAAAAGGACTGTTTGGTTTTATGAACCAGTTTAAATGAATCTGGAAGAAAATTTAAGTAAGTCTATTGCTTAAAATGATGCTAAAGTAATCTGCGTTTTATTACCTTTGTACCCGAGTGATGAAAAACGAAATCTGATAGCGAATCATATCAGTATTATATATCTAACCTTTAAATAAAAAAGAATGAACGACCTGTTAAATAATCTGGGGAAATGGAAAACAATGTCATTTGCTTTTGCAATGCTTTTCCCGGCTCCCTATCTGGTAACACAAGCTGTGTGTGGAGAAAAGGAGGGTGTTGCAATGGTGCGGCAAGTTTTCTCTGTCATCAGTGTTACGAAAATTAATCAGACAACTGTTGAAGTTCTGTATTCCAATCATCAGCGCATGACGCTTGATTTCTATGGAGACAATATCTTTCGTATGTTTCAAGACAATAACGGTGGCATACTTCGCGATCCGGAAGCAAAGCCGGAAGCAAAAATTCTTGTAAGCCAACCCCGTAAGGAAGTATCGCAACTGAAAGTTCAGGACGATGCAGGTTCTGTTTTCATCACTACCGGCAAGGTGAAAGTGGAAATGGATAAGAAGACAGCATTGATGAAAGTCGTCAACTTGCAAACGGGAGCTGTTGTGCTGGAAGAGGCCGAACCTGCCGTTTTTGATAAAGAAAGAGTTACCTTGAAGCTGAAAGAACATCCGTTGGAATATTTCTACGGCGGAGGTGTGCAGAACGGACGCTTCTCACACAAAGGCAAAACCATTTCTATCGAAAATCAGAATAGCTGGACGGATGGTGGAGTAGCTTCTCCTAATCCCTACTACTGGTCAACAAACGGTTATGGTCTCATGTGGCATACTTTCAAAAGAGGTGCCTATGACTTCGGACGGGAAGAGAAAGGCATTGTGAAGCTGTTTCATCAAACGGATTATCTGGATATTTTCGTGATGGTGAACGATGGTGCCGTGCCTTTGCTGAATGATTTCTATCAACTGACGGGTAATCCGGTACTGATACCGAAGTTCGGTTTCTATCAAGGGCACTTGAATGCCTATAACCGTGACTACTGGAAAGAAGACGAAAAAGGAATCCTGTTTGAGGACGGCAAACGTTATAAGGAGAGCCAGAAAGATAATGGCGGCATCAAAGAATCGCTGAACGGAGAAAGAAATAATTATCAGTTTTCTGCGCGTGCCGTGATAGATCGTTATAAGAATCACGACATGCCCTTAGGCTGGTTGTTGCCCAACGACGGTTATGGAGCCGGCTACGGCCAGGCGGAAACATTGGACGGCAATATTCAAAATCTGAGGAGTCTGACGGACTATGCTCATCGGAACGGAGTGGAAATAGGTCTGTGGACGCAGTCCGACCTTCATCCCAAAGAGGGTATCAGCGCGCTGCTGCAACGTGATATCGTCAAAGAGGTAAGAGATGCGGGAGTGCGTGTGTTGAAAACCGATGTTGCCTGGGTAGGTGCCGGATACTCTTTCGGATTGAACGGTATTACGGATGTAGCCCGGATTATGACTTATTATGGTAATGAAGCCCGTCCTTTCATTATCTCTTTAGACGGTTGGGCGGGTACACAGCGTTATGCCGGCATCTGGTCGGGCGACCAAACCGGAGGTACATGGGAATACATCCGTTTCCATATTCCTACTTACATCGGTTCAGGACTGTCAGGCAATCCAAATATCTGTTCGGATATGGACGGTATTTTCGGAGGAAAGAACCCCGTTGTGAATACACGTGATTTCCAATGGAAGGCCTTTACCCCTATGCAATTGAATATGGATGGATGGGGTGCCAATGAGAAATATCCCCATGCTCTTGGCGAACCTGCCACTTCCATCAACCGCTGGTATCTGAAGTTGAAGTCGGAAATCATGCCATACGCCTATAGTATCGCCAAAGAATCTGTGGACGGACTGCCTATGATGCGTGCTATGTTCCTTGAATATCCCAATGTCTATACGTTGGGCAAAGCTACGCAATATCAGTTCCTTTATGGACCGTACTTCTTGGTGGCTCCCATTTATCAAGCCACGAAAGCCGATGAACAAGGCAATGACATCCGTAATGGCATCTATCTGCCTGATGGTGAATGGGTAGATTATTTTTCCGGTGAAATCTATCAAGGCGGATGCATTATCAATAATTATGTTGCACCGCTTTGGAAATTACCTGTATTCGTGAAGAACGGAGCCATTATTCCTATGACGTCCCCCAATAATAACGTCAATGAAACAGACAAAAATCTGCGTATATACGAACTCTATCCTTACGGAAAGAGCACATTTACCGAATATGATGATGACGGTATGACTGAAGAGTACCGTTCGGGCAAGGGTGTAAACACTCTGATTGAATCTGTTGCCGGTGAAAAGGGCGATGTAACGGTAATCGTTCATCCGGCTCAGGGCGACTTCAATGGTTTTGTAAAAGAGAAGTCAACCGAATTCAGAATCAATGTAACCGAGAAACCCAAAAAGATTCTGGCAACTGTCGGAAAGAACAAGGTTAAACTTGTGGAAGCAAACAGCATGGATGAGTACCTTCAGAAAGAGAATGTCTATTTTTATGATGCCAAACCCAACTTAAACAAGTTTGCCACTAAAGGAAGCGACTTCGAGAAAGAGGTAATCACGAAGAATCCCCAAGTGCTTGTCAAGTTGGCGACTACTGACATTACAGCAAACCGGACAACCTTGAAGATAAGCGGTTTTGTATTTGCTCTGGCTGATAGGTATAAGGTAACTTCAGGTCCGCTGGTCGCTCCGAAAGCGCAGGTCACCGAAGATAATACGGAAGCCTATGCTTTGAAACCGACTTGGGAAAAGGTGGATAATGCTGATTATTACGAGATAGAGTTTGAAGGTATGAATTATAGTACCATTAAAGATACGGAATTGCTGTTTGAAGGATTGAACGTGGAAACCATCTACAACTTCAAGATACGTGCGGTGAACAAAGACGGGCAATCTGACTGGTCGGCCTTCAGTGCCACTACGAAAAGAGACCCGCTGGAATTTGCCATACATGGAATTGTGGGTGAGACAACTGCCGCCAATCAAGGTCGTTCACTCCGCCGTTTATTCGACTTTGAGGAAGGAGAGTTGTGGCATACCAAGTACAATGAAAAGGCCATTCCGTTCGACTTGATTATGGATTTGAAATCTATCAACCAAGTTGATAAATTCCATTATCTCCCTCGTGAGAATGCCGGAAACGGAACTATCTTGAAAGGTACGGTTTACTACAGCATGGATAAGGAGAACTGGACTGAAGCGGGAGCATTCGACTGGAAGCGTGATAATGAAGTGAAGATATTCACGTTTTCCCAAGTGCCGACAGCCCGTTACATAAAGATGAACGTTACGGAAGCTGTGGGTAACTATGGTTCGGGTCGAGAAATATACGTATTCAAAGTGCCTGGAACAGAAAGTTATCTGCCGGGCGACATCAACAACGATAAGTTGGTGGATGAAAACGACTTGACTTCTTATACCAACTATACCGGTCTGCGTCGGGGCGATGCCGATTTTGAAGGATACATCAGCAATGGTGACTTGAATCGTAACGGATTGATAGATGCTTATGACATTTCAGTCGTGACCACACAACTTGAAGGCGGTGCTGACGGTGTCAGAGGTGAAAAGGTGGAAGGAAACATCAGCATCAGTACCCCGAAACGCAGTTATGCCAAAGGTGAGATTATCGAGGTGTTGGTGAAAGGAACCGACCTGCGCCATGTGAATGCCCTTAGCTTTGCTCTGCCCTATAATCCTGCCGATTATGAGTTTGCTGGTATACAGCCGTTGGGCATGAAGGCGATGGAGAATCTGACGAACGACAGACTTCACACTAATGGGGTCAAGTCTGTATATCCCACATTCGTGAATATCGGAGAACGTGAGGCTCTTGAGGGGGATTGCGATTTGTTTGTCATCAGATTCAAGGCTCGCAGGAATGTGAAGTTTGACTTGAAGATGTTGGACGGATTCTTGGTAGATAAACAATTAGGTGTATGCAATTTCTAAAACTATGTTACTCATTTGCTTCATTTGTATGCTTTGAGTATCTTTGCGGAGTGAATGAGTAACGTTATAATAATTCTAATTTTAAATTAACTAAATCATGAAGAAAATTGGATTCTTGGTGTTGAGCTTATGCTTTGCATTTAGTGCATGCTCAACGCAAACTGCCACTACTGTGAACACCTCGGAAAAAGGAACGCAGTGGGAATGGAAAAATGGAACTATTGTTGTGCAGACGCCCGAACGTCCTGCAGGACAAAAGAGTGTGTTGGGACTTACTGTTCCCAAGATGGAAGTAGTGCGTGTAGGTTTTGTAGGTTTGGGTATGCGTGGCCCCGGTGCGGTAGAGCGTTTTACTCACATCCCCGGAACTCATATTGTGGCTCTTTGCGACTATGAGGAAAAGCGTGCGGAGAGATGTCAGAAGTATCTTGAAAAAGCATCTCTGCCCAAGGCTGCCGTTTATTCCGGTGCTACCGGCTATGAGGAACTCTGCAAGCGCGATGATATAGACCTCGTTTATGTTGCCGCCGACTGGCTGCATCATTTCTCCGTTGCCAAATGTGCTTTGGAGAATGGCAAGCATGTGGCTATTGAGGTTCCTTCTGCCATGAACTTGCAGGAATGCTGGGATTTGATTAACTTGAGTGAAGCAAATCGCAAACACTGTATGATTCTGGAGAATTGCTGCTATGACTGGTTTGAAATGAATACTTTGAACATGGCTCAACAAGGCGTTTTCGGTGAGGTTATCCGTGCACAGGGTGCTTACATCCACAACTTGGAGCCGTTCTGGGATTACTATTGGAAAAACGGTGAAAACGACAAATTGGGATGGCGTCTGGAGTTCAACATGAGACATCGCGGTGATGTGTATGCTACTCACGGCCTTGGCCCTGTGGCACAAGCACTCGACATTCATCGTGGCGACCGTGTGACTACATTGGTGGCGATGGATACGAAGTCTGTAGTAGGTAAAGCGTTGGTAGAAGAACGTGCCGACTCTGCTTGCAATAATTTCCGCAATGGAGACCATACTACTACTTTGTTGCGTACAGCCAATGGTAAGGTGATTGAGATTCAGCACAATGTAATGACTCCGCAACCTTACAATCGTCTGTATCAGCTTACCGGTACTAAGGGATTTGCCAACAAGTATCCTGTAGAAGGATATGCTTTGGATGCCAAGCAGCTTAGTGCTTCGGGTGTACAGCCTAAAGTGGATGATTTGAGCTCGCATGGCTTCCTGCCTGATTCTGAAATGAGAGCTTTGATAGAAAAGTACCAGCACCCTATTCTGAAGAAATATGGTGAGATGGCCAAGGAAGTAGGTGGTCATGGCGGTATGGACTTTATCATGGACAGCCGTATGATATATTGCTTGCAAAACGGTCTTCCTTTGGATATGGATGTATACGACCTCGCTGAGTGGTGCTGCCTTGCAGAATTGGGCGAGCTTTCTATGGACAACGGTTGTGCGGCTGTGGCATTCCCCGATTTCACCCGTGGTGAATGGAATGTGGTGAAGGGCTACAAGCATGCTTATGCAAGTCTGGAAGAGGAAGCTGCTTCCATGGAAAAGGCGAAAGCATTTACTGCTAAGTTGAAGGAACGGGGAGCTAAGGAATGGGCTGCTGAAAAGAAATAATAAGAAGCAGATAAATTCTTAAAGTACGCACGGGTTACGCGGAAAGTTACGGATGAATTTTATTCTCCGTAGATTCCGGGTAATCCGTGTCTCTTTTTGTATTCTTGCGTTAATAAATGAACCTCCGAAAATCTTGCTGTTTCTTAAAAGCATTGTATATTTGTCTTCATACCTGAGATACTTTACTCATGTTGAAGAAACACATACAGCCATAATTAGGCATTACAGCCGTTTGTCTGTTTGCTGCTTTCCCGATACTGTAGACTGAATACTTGTTTCCTTTAACAAAACAGACTGTTTCAATATAGCGAACTGACAGTTTCAATATGATGAACAAATAGTTCTGATATATTGGAACAATGTGTTACGCTTCTATATTCTTATGCTTCTTATACTCTTCAATCACGTGTTTCCTGCTTTGGAGTATTTGCCAGCGATATACCAGGCAAGTGGTAATGAAGTAACTCCCCGTTTGTATCCATAGTGCCTGATACTCGAAAGAGACTTCATGGAGTGTGGCTCCCATGCTGTTGATGCGTACATAGGCGTTGATGCCAAAGGTAGAAGGGAAGATGTACGAGAAGTACTTCCAGAAAGCAGGCATGGCAGTTCCCGGCCACGAAATGCCGGAAAGGAATAGCAACGGCACGGAGGTGAACACGAACAGCAGCATGCACGTTTCGCGGTTGCGGATGGCAATGGATGCCGTCATGGCAAAGAAAATACAAGCGGCCAGGTAGGGCAGGGTGAACAGAACCAGGACACCCGGTATCGCTATTTGGTTGAGGCTGAAAAGCCATGGAACCACGCACAGTATATATACCGATATCAGTGAATATATCATGAAGTAGCTCAGCCCTTTTCCCATCACAATGCGTAGTGTGCCGTTATAATGGCGGTTGATAGGCACCAGGTCTCTGAAACGGTTCTGCTCGCGTGCCGTTCCGGCAGACAAGCCGATGCCGAGCAGAAGGGTTTGTTGGATAATCAATACTAATACAGCTGGAATCAGGAAAGCGGCAAATCCGTTGGTCGGGTTATAGAGGGCGACATCCTCATACTCTATCGGGTAGGCGGTAATCTCGTCTTGGCGGTCGGTGGTATTGACGCTTCGCTCCACTTTGATGTCTGCGTTCATGGCGAGCGACACGTTGGTGTTGGCAGTCAGCAAGGCTTTGTAATACAGCAGTCCGCTCATGTCGCAGAAGATACTGACCTGCGTTTGCTTACCGCGTACAATGTCGTCGCTGAAGCTGGAGGGGATGTATATAATGCCGTATGCCTTGCGCTCCTTCAGCATCAGTTTGGCTTCTTCCATATCGGCGCAGTAGCTCACGAGGCTCACTTCGGGGCTGGAGTCCACTTTCCGCAGGTATTCGCGGCTCAACGAGGAGCGTGAATCATCCACCACGACAGTGGGCACTTCGTGGATGGTTTCGTTGGTATAGATGAAAGCATATATCAACGGATAGGCCAACGGAACGAGCACGAAGAAGATGAGCACGCCTTGGTCGCGGAAGGTTGTGCCGAATTCCCGTTTCCATATATAGAACAAGTCATGAATGCCTTGTATCACTTTCTGTCTGAAGGTCAGGTCTTTCATTAGGGCATATATTTATAGTAAACCAATGCTCCTTTCAGCCTATGAGCTATGAAGAACGGAAGCATCATGAAAATAAGCAGTGCTACGTAGTTGACCCACGAGTAAATCATGGGGTATCCATTCAGTGCCTGGTCCACATATATCAGGAAATAGTGGCGCAGGGGGAACAGATTGACCAATGCCTGCAATACGGGGTGCATGCCCATGACGGGGAATGACAATCCGCACATGGAGAAAGAGAGTACGCCCCATAGGGAAGCGAAACTGAGTCCCAGACGCAGGGTAGGCAAGGTTCCTATCATCAATATTCCCATGCCTTGCGATGCCAACACTAGGCAAAGGGTGGCAAGCAGCATCGGTAGGATGCCGCTGTTGCAGGGGAAATGGAGGAAACCGTATAGGTATACATTATATAATATCCCCATCAGGAAGAAGATGGCGGTATGTGGTAGCAGTTTGCCGGCAAGGGAAATCCAAATGGAATTGTTGCCCATGTGCAGCCATTCTCGGGCGGTGCGGTCTTTTATCTCGACTCCGATGGAATAGACGGTTACCATGAAGATAAGCAGCATCAATACACCCGGTGCAAAGGTATTGCATAGATATACGGAGTAGTTCAGCCACGGGTTATTGAGTGGATGCGTATCTATGACGATAGGCTGGAGGAAGGCCATCGCTTGCTCTTCGGTAGCTCCTTTGGCATATAGGGTGGTACGTGCTGCGGCGCCGGATGCCAATTCGCTCATCATCTTCATGTCTTTGAAGAGGAGTGAACCTGCGATGAGCAGGGTATTGTTTGTGTAGAAAGAGAGTTTGGGCTGTCGTCCGGCTTGTGCTTTGGCAGAGGTACCTTCGGGAATGTAGAAGAAACCGTAAATCTCTCCGCGTTGCATGGCGGTACGGGCTTCGTTGATGGTAGGGTAGCGGGCGACGACGGCTGTCTGCTCAAAAGCGTCCAAGTTACGTGTCAGCTGGCGTGAAGTGGCACTCATGTCTTGGTCTACCACACCTACGGGCATGTCCGTAGGAAGCCCGGAGTCCATCAGCGTGGTGAAGAATATATAGCAGAACAACGGTGCTATCACCATACAGAACAGATAGAGCGGGCGAGAAACAAGACGGCGGCATTCGCGTCTTGCTACATTCCACAAAGCCGTATGTTTCTTATTTCTTTCCATCATCCTCTCCAATAACTCATAACTCCTTTATTTCTTCAATATAACACTCATTCCCGGACGCAGTCCTTCTACCTTCTCTTGCGGAGCGGCTTTTACTTCGAATGTTTTCAGGTCGAACTGGCCGGTAGTCTTGGTCGCTTTCCAGGCGGCATATGTGCCGAGGTCCTTCATATAGTACACTTTCAGGCGGATATTCTTATCAAGGGCAGGTATGAACGCTTCGAATTCGGTATTCATACCCAATCCTTGCAGCAAGTCCTCGCGTACATTGAAAGTCACCCACATGTCGTCCAGAATGGCAATGTTCATAATGGGAGCACCCGTACCCACGAGCTCACCAACTTTGGGGAATATTTCGGATACCTCACCGGCAGCCTGTGCAATCAGGTAAGTTTCCTTAATGTACGATTCGACTTCGGCCACAGCTCCTTTGGCACGTTCCACCAAGGCAGCGGCAGCGGCTTTGTCTTCGCGTTCCGCACCGTTCTTGGCCATGTCGTATTGGGCTTTGGCGGCTTTCTCGGTAGCCCGGGCTGCATTGCGTTGGGCGGTAACTTCGTCAAGCTTCTGTGCGGACATCACGCCTTGGTCGTACAGGTTCTTCACACGCTTGTAAGATTTCTCAGAAATCTCCAGTCCGGCCAGTGCCTTTTGCCACATTTCGTAGGCAGCTTGTATCTGTTCCCGACGGGCGCCTTTCAAAGCCTTTTCGTTCTGGGCCTGGGCTGCCGATTCGGCGGCTCGTGCTTGTTCCAATTTGGCCTGTACGTCCGGAGCCTCCAGAATGGCAAGAGTGTCTCCGGCTTGTACGCTTTGTCCTTCTTTTACACGAAATTCCAGAATACGTCCCGGCACTTTGCTCGATACTCGATACTCCGTTACTTCTGCTTGTCCTTGCACAATCTCCGGCCCTTTACGCAACATGAAGAAACCTGCAAGGGCAACGATGGCAATGACTCCCGTCAGCGTGAGGAATGCCAACAACATGTTGCTGTTTTGTGATTTTGTATCCATCATTTTATTTGCTATTTGACTATTTGCGATTGAAGTTACATTTACTATTCTCAATTGAAGTTACTTTATTTCGATTACGAATCAATGACGATTTATTAATCGTCTAATCGTAAATCCCCCGTTGCCTTCCTCAGATAGATTTCCGTCAGTTTTGCGTCAATCTGTGCGTCAATCTTTTCCGATTGGGCGGAAAGCCATGCGGTATGTGCTTCGAGCACATTGCTTGCGGGTATAACGCCTTCCTCAAAACCAAGTGTAGCGTATCTCAGGTTCTCGTTGGCTTTTTCCAGATTCTTTTCGGCCATGGTCAGTTTTTTGGCAGCTTCGTTCACTTGGAAAACCGACTGGTTGACCTGCAACTCTATCTTTTCTTTGGCGTCATCCAACTGGTATTGGGCGATGCGTGCTTCCGATTTGGCTGCTTTTACTTTATAGATGCCTTCGCCCCAGTGCCAGATGGGTATCGACACCATGACGCCCACATTCCACATCCCCTTGAATTTCTTCTCAAAACTGTTGAAGACGGAAGGGTTGGTTGCCATATAGCTGCCCATTAGTGCTACGGAAGGAAGATATTCCGAGCGGGTGACATTTACTTTCTGCTTATAAATTTGCGTGGCGAGTTCCAGGCTGCGCACTTCGGGACGGGTGGCATAAACGTTGTTGATGTCAATGGTACCGTTTTTCGGAGTAGTGGGAGCCAGATCTTCCTTCTGTTCGTCTGTGAGCATGACGGGAGTGGAAAGGTCGAGACCACATAATTGGCACAGCAGCATCCTGGCAAGGCTCAGGCCATCGGTTACCTTGGTCAGAGTCATTTCGGCTTCATTCACTTTTACTTTGATGGAGAGTCCGTCTGCTTTGGTGGCAACGCCTTCGGCAATCATTTTGCCGACGTCACCGTCGAGCTTCTGCAGTAGTTTTAGATAACCTTCTGCCAGCTTCTTTTTATGGGCAAGGGACACTACCTGCCAATATGCCTGATCTGTACTCAGGATTACTTCCTGCATGCCGGCGTTGTGTTGCTGGCGGGCCAGTTCTTCGGCGTATTTGGTGATTCTGTTGTAGGCACGTATCTTGCCGCCCATATATAGGGGCTGGGTTAAGGTCAGTGCGCCCGCATACATGTTGCGGGTGTCTGTACGAAAGGCGTCGACCAAGGATTGGCCTGCGCCGTCGAGGGCACCTGCCAGACTTTGTCCTAAAGCCGGCAATTGACCTGCCAGTTCTGGGTGAAGCTGTGCGATGACTTGGGCAGCCTGCTGTAACGGTCCGCTGAGACTTGTGCCCAATCCGGACAAGGCTCCTTTCTGAGCGTCACTGAGGATGGACAACTCTTTTTGACTGCGCATATATCCACCGCTGGCCGAAATGTTGGGAAGGTAATTAGTGAATGCCGCTTTTCTTTGATAGTGGGCGGCGTTGATTTTTTCCTGGCTTATCAGCAGTTCTTTGTTGTTGGAGATTGCCAATGCACGGCAACTATCCAAGCTTAATGCTTCCTGAGCCTTCATGGGGAAGGACAGGTATGCCAAACAGATGAAACAGAAGAACTTTTTCATTGGGCTATACATTAATTAAAGTGATGAATCAGTTGTTTATACAGCAACAATAATTGCATAAACAACGATGCAAATGTATAGGCTTTCAATGATATTGCAAAATAATTTAGTTTTTTTTGTATTAATTCAAGCTGAATGATTGCGAACCGATAAGGGTACCGTCAGCAAAAATGTCTACGCGGTAGGTGCCTGCATAGAGGTATTCTTCTACATCCCAATATACGGTGACGGCTTGCTCTTCTCCGTTGTATTCTATATACTTCTTGATGGAATACACTAGTTCCCGGTTCTCGTACGGGAAGGTGTTCGAGGGACTTTTGGTCAGAACGTCGTTGTCCGGTTTGGTGATGCGGATGTAGAGGGTGCGTTCACCGGTCTCTGCAGTGATGTTTTTCACGATGGAGAAGTTTATTTTGAACTTCACGATGTCTTTTACCTTCTTGGCAGTCTTGCCGCGTTTGTTGGTGGGTTGCACAGAGATATTGGTGGCGTCCAGTTGGGCGGCAAGTGTCACGGTCTTGGTCAGGTTTTTCTTCTCTTCGGACAAATTACTGATTTGCCGGGAAGCGGCGTTGTACTTCTTGGTGACATCGGCTATTATTTCCTTCTGTTGGGCGGTCAGGCGGTTCAACGAGTCAATCTGGTTGATATAGCCTATCATGACTTTGCGGAGAGAGGCCAGTTCCTTCTTCAAACGGCGTATCTCGGTGGCATTGCTGCTCTTCACGGTACGGAGTTCTTCCAATAAACGTTGGGTCTTCAGTTGTTCTTGCTCCAAAAGTACGGAGAGAGAGTCATTGGAGACGGTCAACTTCAGTTCGTCATATTGTCTGGCGAAGTCTGTGTATTGATTTTCAAGGTCTTCTTTATCCAGATTGAATTCCATCACCAGCTCCTTGTTGGTTTGCTTTTCGGAAATCAGCAGAATGGTAACTCCTATTAATAATAGTATAAGGAGGCTGCCTGTCGCAATGAGAAGTGTATTTTTCTTAACTGCCATTTTTTTAATGATTAATGGTTAAGTGATTAATGGTTCATGGACGATTGTTTGTACCCTGTTCATGAATCGTCCGCAAAATTAATCATTAATCATTAATCATTGTCCACTAATCATTGTCTAAATGTGTATTTAACTAAAATTATTACGGAAATATTTCTCTAATTACGAAGTTCGCCGTACTTTTGCGTCATCTTTAAAGAACACTTATAAACAAAAAAAATTAGAAATTATGTCAAAAGTAACCGTAGTAGGTGCAGGTAACGTAGGTGCTACATGCGCTAATGTGTTAGCCTTTAACGAAGTGGCTGACGAAGTGGTAATGCTGGACGTGAAAGAAGGCGTTTCAGAAGGTAAGGCAATGGATATGAAGCAGACTGCTCAACTGCTGGGCTTCGACACCACTATTGTAGGTTGTACCAACGATTATGAGAAGACTGCCAACTCCGACGTTGTAGTGATTACTTCCGGTATTCCCCGTAAGCCGGGCATGACTCGTGAAGAATTGATCGGTGTTAATGCAGGTATCGTTAAGTCGGTTGCACAGAACATCCTGAAATATTCTCCGAATGCTATCCTCGTGGTTATTTCCAATCCGATGGATACCATGACCTATTTGGCACTGAAGTCCTTAGGCTTGCCGAAGAACCGTATCATCGGTATGGGTGGTGCTTTGGACAGTTCCCGTTTCAAATATTTCTTGTCTCAGGCTTTGTGCTGCAACGCCAACGAAGTGGAAGGCATGGTTATCGGTGGTCACGGTGATACTACCATGATTCCGTTGGCTCGTTTGGCTACTTACAAAGGACAGCCGGTAAGCGCACTGCTGAGCGAAGAAAAACTGAACGAAGTGGTAGCTTCTACTATGGTAGGTGGTGCTACGCTGACTAAGTTGCTGGGTACTTCTGCATGGTATGCTCCGGGTGCGGCAGGCGCTTATGTTGTTGAGTCTATCATCCATAACCAGAAGAAGATGATTCCTTGCTCGGTATATCTGGAAGGAGAATACGGTGAATCAGACATCTGTATCGGTGTTCCCGTAATCCTTGGTAAGAACGGTATCGAGAAAATCGTTGAACTGGAACTGACTGCTGACGAAAAAGCTAAATTTGCTGCCAGCGCTGCTGCTGTTCACAAGACAAATGCTGCTTTGAAGGAAGTAGGTGCTCTCTAATTGAGGGTAACTTAAAATGATAAGCAAACCTCACGGTCTTTTTTCGAAAGGAAAAGTCGTGAGGTTTTTTGTATTCTCCAAAAACAAGAATCATTATGAAAAAATTACTATTAGGTATTGCTGCCGTTTGCCTGGCAGGTTTTACTTTTGCACAGGATGCTCCACTCTGGATGCGTCATAGTGTCATCTCTCCCGATGGGACGACCATTGCTTTTACTTATAAGGGAGACATTTATACGGTGCCGGTTACCGGCGGACGTGCCATGCAGATAACTACCAATCCCGCATATGATACAGATCCGGTATGGAGCCCGGACAGTAAGCAGATTGCTTTTGCTTCGGACCGTATGGGAAGTCTGGACGTCTACATTGTGGCCAAAGACGGAGGCGAACCACGACGGCTGACTACCCACTCGGGAAGCGAAACACCGCTTGCTTTTACAGATGCCGGACATGTCTTGTTCTCTGCGGGCATCATGCCGTCTGCCGAGGCTGTTGTCTTTCCCTCTAACGGGCAGTTCAACCAGGTCTATCGAGTATCAGTGGAGGGAGGGCGCCCGACGATGATTTCGTCCATGCCTATGGAGTGCATCTCCATCAATAAGGAGGGAGCGATGTTGTATCAGGATAAGAAAGGTTACGAGGACTACTGGCGTAAACATCATGTATCGCCCATTGCCCGTGACATCTGGATGTATACTCCGGGGAAAGAACCGCAGTACCGCCAGCTGACCACTTTCGGAGGAGAAGACCGTGAACCGGTTTGGGCTCCTGATGGAAAAACATTCTACTATCTGAGTGAGGAAAACGGCTCTTTCAATATCTACCGACGTACTCCCGGAGATGCGAAGGCCGTGCAGTTGACGCACTATACCAAAAATCCGGTACGCTATCTCAGTGCCGCTACGGACGGAAGGTTGTGCTATGGATTTGATGGTGAGATTTACACCCTGCTTCCCGGTGGAGAAGCGCAAAAGGTGAACATCAGCATTGTTTCCGATAGAAACGACAAGGACATTATCCGCCAGATTAAAAGTAGCGGTGCCACGGAAATGGCAGTGTCTCCGGATGGTAAGGAAGTGGCTTTCGTTTTGCGTGGTGATGTTTACGTCACTTCAGTGGAATATAAGACTACGAAGCAGATAACGAATACTCCCTATCAGGAACGAACCGTAGACTTTGCTCCCGATGGGCGGACACTGGTTTATGCTTCCGAACGCGACGGGCTTTGGCAACTTTACACTTCGACGATTGTGCGTAAGGATGAAAAGCTGTTTACCTATGCCACAGAGCTGAAGGAAGAACGCCTGACAAACTCGGATGCCGCTTCTTTCCAACCCCAATACAGCCCTGACGGTAAAGAGATTGCTTTTCTCGAAAACCGCAGCGCCATCCGTGTCATCAATTTGAAGACAAAGGATGTGCGTACCGTTATGGATGGGAGGTACCAATACTCTTATTCGGACGGTGACCAGTGGTTCCAGTGGAGTCCGGATAGCAAATGGATTCTCTCTGACTATATCGGTGTGGGCGGGTGGAACAACAAAGATGTTGTGCTGCTGAATGCTGATGGTAAGGGTGAAATGGTGAATCTGACCGAAAGCGGATACAACGACGGCAATGCCAAGTGGGTGTTGGGCGGAAAGGCTATGATTTGGACTAGCGACCGCGCGGGTTATCGTAGCCACGGCAGTTGGGGAGCCGAAGACGATACTTATATCATGTTCTTTGATGCTGAAGCATACGACCGTTTCTTGATGAACAAGGAAGAAACCGCTTTGCTCGAGGAAGTGGAGAAGGCAGAGAAGGAAAAAGCCGGAAAGAAAGACGAAAAGGATGCCAAGAAGAAAAAAGGGGATGCCGACAAAGATAAGGAGAAAAAGGTAGAGCCGTTAAAGTTCGACCTCGCAAACCGCTTTGACCGTATTGTACGCCTGACCGTCAACTCCTCGCATATGGCAGATGCCATGCTTTCTGCTAAAGGGGATAAACTCTATTATCTTTCTGTTTTCGAGGATGGGTACGATCTTTGGGAACACAATCTGAAAGAGAATGTTACAAAAGTTCTTTTGAAGAAAGTAGGTGCAGGCGCTTTGCAGCCTGACAAGGAAGGGAAGAATATCTTCCTTTGTGCCCGCGACGGAATGAAAAAGATAGAGATTGAAGGCAGTAAGATTTCTCCAATTGAATTTGAGGCTTTCTTCGATTACCGCCCTTATGGTGAGCGTGAATATATCTTCGACCACATCTGGCAGCAGGTAAATGATAAGTTCTATGTGGCAGACTTGCAAGGTACGGACTGGAATGGATACAAAGAAACTTATAAGCGCTTCTTGCCGTATATCAACAATAACTACGATTTTGCGGAAATGCTGAGTGAGATGCTGGGTGAATTGAACGGTTCTCATACGGGAGCGCGTTATTATGCTTCGGGCGCAGCACTTCCTACGGCTGCTTTGGGAGTGTTCTATGATGAAGCTTATGCGGGCGATGGATTGAAGATTAAAGAAATTATAGCTCAGAGTCCATTAACGAAGAAAAAGACGGATGTCAAGCCGGGCTGTATTATCGAGAAAGTGGATGGTGTTGCCATTAAGGCTGGCGCTGATTATTTCCCGTTACTCGAAGGTAAGGCAGGCCGCAAGGTGATTCTCTCGGTCTATGATCCTGTTACCGGAAAGCGGTTTGAAGAAACCTTGAAGCCCATATCTTACGGTGCCCAGAATGAGCTGTTGTATAAGCGCTGGGTGGAAAACTGCCGCAAGAAGGTGGATGAATATTCCGGCGGACGCATTGCTTATATTCACATCAAAGGTATGGATAGTCCGAGCTTCCGTAAGATTTACTCCGATTTGTTGAGCGAAAGCAGTCGTAAGAAAGAGGCTGTTGTGGTGGATACCCGCCATAACGGAGGCGGGTGGCTGCACGAACAAGTAGCGACGTTACTTAGCGGCAAGGAGTATGAACGCTTTGTGCCGCGTGGCCAGTACATCGGCAGCGATCCTTTTGACAGATGGCTGAAACCTTCGTGTATGCTGGTTTGCGAGGATAATTACAGCAATGCCCACGGTACTCCTTTTGTGTACAAGACGTTGGGTATCGGTAAGCTGGTAGGTACTCCCGTAGCAGGAACCATGACAGCTGTATGGTGGGAACGTCAGATTGACCCGAGTATTGTATTCGGTATTCCTCAAGTAGGATGCATGGATATGCAGGGTAACTATCTGGAGAACCGGACTTTACAACCCGATATCTTGATATATAATAAGCCGGAAGAGGCTTTGAAGGGAGAAGATGCTCAATTGAAAGAGGCTGTGGATTGCTTATTGAAGCAGTTATCGGTGAAAGAGTAAGATTAAAACAGAATATTCATGTAGGAAGTGGAAGGTGTATCCCAATGCACCTTCCACTTTTTTCATAATGTGGCTACTTAATTATTGTAAAAAAGACTAAAAGGAATAAGGGTGGAGAGGAGATTTTGTGTCCTCGGTATGTGAACTAATAAATACAGACCAATGAAAAACAAGATTATCTTTCTTTTTTTTACTCTGCTATTCATCAATTTGCCAGTAAATTCGGCTGCTTCTAAGGAAACTTTTGAGATAGGTAAACGTACTTTTTTACTGAATGGGGAACCTTTTGTGGTAAAAGCGGCGGAATTGCATTATGCACGTATTCCCGAACCATATTGGGAACATCGGATTCTAATGTGTAAGGCACTTGGAATGAACACTATCTGTCTTTATGTCTTTTGGAATTTTCATGAACAGAAAGAAGGGGAGTTCGATTTTGCCGGTGATAAAAATGTGGCTAAGTTTTGTAAATTGGCACAGAAACATGGTATGTATATCATTCTGCGCCCGGGTCCATACGCATGTGCGGAATGGGAAATGGGTGGATTGCCTTGGTGGTTGCTCAAGAGAAAAGATATGAAAGTGCGTTCGCTTCATCCTTATTTTATGGAACGTACGGAAATCTATATGAAGGAACTTGGCAGGCAGTTGGCTCCTCTCCAGTTGGCCAATGGTGGAAATATTATCATGGTACAGGTAGAGAATGAGTTTGGTGGTTATGGAGTCGATAAGCCTTATATGGCTGCCATTCGTGATATTGTGCTTCGTGCCGGTTTTGACAAGTCTGTACTTTTTCAATGTGATTGGGATTCTACTTTTGAACTGAATGCTTTGGATGATTTGCTTTGGACGCTGAATTTTGGTACAGGTGCCAATATCGATAAGGAATTCAAAAAGTTATCGACTGTACGCCCTGACACTCCGTTGATGTGCAGTGAGTTTTGGTCGGGTTGGTTTGACCATTGGGGCAGAAAACACGAAACACGTCCAGCTGAAAAGATGGTAGCAGGTATCAAAGATATGCTTGACCGGAATATCTCTTTCAGTCTTTATATGGCGCATGGGGGGACAACTTTCAGTCATTGGGGAGGAGCTAACTCACCCACTTATTCTTCCATGTGTTCTTCTTATGATTATGATGCCCCTATCAGCGAAGCCGGATGGGCAACTCCCAAATATTATCTGTTGCAGGAACTTCTTTGCAAGTATCGCAATTTGGAAGAAAAGGCGTGTCCGGTGCCTGCTTCTTTCCCTGTGATAGAGATACCGGTTGTGAAGTTGGAAGCGACTGCTTCGCTTTTCGAACAGCTTCCGGCTCCGGTCAAGAGTGAACAGATAAAGCCTATGGAGGATTTCGATCAAGGTTGGGGAAGCATTATCTACCGGACTACATTGCCGGCTGTCAGTGCTAATACATTACTCCGTATAACTGAGGTTCATGATTGGGCGCAAGTGTATGTGAATGGAAAATTGCTTGGTTGTCTGGACAGACGGAAAGATGACAACCAACTTGTTTTGCCTCAACTTCCGGTAGGAGCCCGATTGGATATCTTTGTTGAAGCAATGGGAAGGGTGAATTTTGGAGAGACCATTCATGATCGTAAGGGTATCACGGAGAAAGTGGAGATAGTGGGGGCAGATAAGCATGCTGTTATGTTGAATAATTGGGAAGTGTACAATATTCCTGTCGATTATCAATTTGCAAAACAGAAAAAATATGCTTCAAATCCTGCTGACGGCCCCGCCTATTATAAGGCAACCTTTACTTTGCAAGATGTCGGAGATACATTTATTGATATGAGTACTTGGGGGAAAGGTATGGTTTGGGTAAACGGACATGCTTTGGGACGTTTTTGGGAAATCGGTCCTCAGCAAACACTCTTTTTGCCTGGATGCTGGTTGAAGAAAGGACGGAATGAGATTGTAGTATTTGACTTAAAGGAACCTTCGGTAAACACAATACAAGGGGTGAAGGCGCCTGCTTTGGATGTACTTCGCGAGAAGGAAAGAAAGAACCGTCAGAAAGGGGATACTTTGGATCTAAAAACAGAAGCCCCAATATATAAAGGCGTTTTCGAACCGACCAGTGGGTGGCAGGAGATAAAGTTTTCTCAGCCAGCCCAAGGACAATATTTTTGCTTGGAGGCATTGTCTGCACAAGATGGTAAGACCTTGGCAAGTCTTGCCGAATTAGAGGTCTTGGGAGCTGATGGTAAGCCTATTTCTCGTGAGCAGTGGAGAATACGCTATGCCGACAGCGAGGAGACTTATGGGGTGAATGCTACGGCAGATAAAATATATGATTTGCAGGAGTCCACCTGTTGGATGACTCAAAGGCGGATGCCCTATCCACATCAGGTGGTGATAGACCTTGGTGATGTGAAGACGATTACGGGACTTCGTTACCTGCCGTCGTTTGAAAAAGGCAGTCCGGGCATGATAAAAGATTTCTCTGTATATTTCAAATTGCAGCCGTTTAAATTTTAGAAGTTGTATAAGGAAAAAAGAATCATATTATTAAGTTCAGTCGGTGTGTGTATTCCCGATAGAAAACTTATTAGAACAACAATATCAAAAACAATGAGAAACAAGATTATTCAAACAGCTCTTGCGGCATTGGCCTTTATGGCACCCGTCACGGTGGATGCCCAGACACAGGAGATTGATTTGTCCGGAACCTGGGGATTCCAGACCGATTTTATGGATTTCAGACGTGGCTCACTTGATGTCCGCTATATGCACCGGCTTCAGGAAAGCATCACGTTGCCGGGCATCACTGATGATTATCAGATAGGCTATAAATCTCCTTACCGCCATTTGGATCGCTTGACACGCAAGTTCGAGTATATGGGGCCTGCCTGGTATCAGCGTGAAATGATTATTCCGGCAGAGTGGAAAGAAAAGCGTATTTTTATGTATTTTGAGCGAACGCATTGGCTCAGTTCTATTTATGTGGACACGAAGGAGGTCAGCAAGATAGACTACATCAGTGTCCCCCACAACCACGAATTGACAGAATTTGTGAAACCGGGAACGAAGCATTTGATTACGGTCTGCATAGACAACCGCTATCAGTATGACATGCATAAATGGAATCATGCGCATACCGAATTCTCTCAGATAAACTGGAATGGTATTTTGGGTAAGATGAAGCTGGTTGCTGTAGATCCTGTTTATGTAGAGGATATGCAGCTGTATCCCGACGTGGCACGGAAAGCTGTGAAGGTGAAGATGATTATCAAGAATCATACCCAAAAGCCGGTTTCCGGAAAGGCAGTCTTCACCATTTCGGGCAAGCAGTATGAGTTGAATAAGGAGTTTCCCGTCAGCGGTCAGAATGAGACAATCAGCTTTGAGGGGGAAATTCTTTTGGGTAAGAACATCCGGTTATGGGATGAGTTTCATCCGAATCTCTATATGGCAGAATGTTCGTTGCAAACAAGCGATGATGAAAACAATTATCGCCATGAAAAGTCCGTAACTTTCGGCATGAGGGAAGTGACACAGGGCAAAAATCATGTTTTGGTCAATGGCTCTCCTATCCATTTGCGAGGTACGGTAGAAAATGCGGTATTTCCCCAGACAGGTTATGCACCGGTGGATGATGCTTCATGGGAACGTATATTCACTATTTTGAAAGAGCATGGTATGAATCATATGCGTTTCCATTCGTGGTGTCCCACCAAAGCCGCTTTCCGCATGGCTGATAAACTCGGAATCTATCTGGAGGTTGAGATGCCCATGTGGGGAAAAGACGGTGAAAACAATAGTAATCCGCGTTTCGACTTCTTTCGCCGCGAGCTGAGAGGAATTCTGAGAGAATACGGCAATCATCCGTCGTTTATTTTGTATTGCAACGGTAATGAAATCGGTGGTGACTTTGATTTCGTGGAAGAACTGACTCGTACCGGACGTGAAAGCGACAGCCGCAGATTGTTCAGCGGTTCTACGGCTCGCAAGCGTGTGCAGTCTGACCAGTTTTATGTTACCCATCAGACCCCGAAAGGCGGTGCCACCGTGTATGACGGCCGACCGTTTACCGATTGGGACATAAAGAAAGGTACTGATATTGATGTGCCCGTTATCTCGCATGAGACAGGACAGAGATGCGCTTACCCCAACTTCAAGGAAATTTCTTTGTATAAAGACTGTCCGGTAGAGGCACGTAACTTTGAAATCTTCCAGGAGTTGTTGGCCGAAAATGGTATGCTTGATTTAGCTGATGATTTCTTTAAGGCATCGGGAGCGCAGACCGTGTTTGAATATAAGGATGTGATTGAGGCTCAATTGCGTACTTCCACTTCGGCTGGTTTCCAATTGTTGTCCATCAACGACTTGCCCGAACAGGGATATTCTCCGGTAGGTGTCTTAGACCCGTTCTGGAATTCCAAAGGGCTGATTTCTCCCGAAGATTTCCGGAAATTCTGTGCGCCGACTGTGGCTTTGCTGCGTTTCAAAAAGCGTGTTTACTACAACGATGAGACTTTTGCGGGAAGTGCTGAAGTCTATAATTTTAGCGAGGCTTCGTTGAAGAATGCGGCTGTGAAATGGCAGTTGGCGGATGCCGAAGGCAAGATTCTGAAAACGGGAATGCTGAAAGGAAAGAGCATTGGCAACAACGGGGTTTTCCCGGTAGGAGAGTTCACCTGTGCCCTTCCGGTAGGAGACGAACCCCGGAAGCTGACTGTCCGGCTGACGGTAGGTAAGGATATAGAAAATAGTTGGGACATCTGGGTATATCCGCGCCATCAGGAGCTAATGATTTCTACGGATGAGGTACTTTATACCAAAGTCTATGATGAAAAAGCTCGCCAACAGTTGCAAGCAGGCAAGAAGGTGGTGCTTATACCGCAACCGAATAAGGTGAAAGGTCGCCGTTCCGTTTTCCATAATCATTTCTGGAATCCGGTGATGTTCAAGTGGGAACCCAAGACTTTGGGATGCCTTATCCATGCGAATCATCCTGCATTCGGCGATTTCGTGACCGAGAGCCATCTCGACTGGCAATGGTGGGATATTTTAACTTATGCAAAGGTTATCGAAATGATGGATACGCCGGACGAACTCCGTCCGTTCATCCAGACTATCGATTCCTTTGACCGGAATCACAAATTGGGTATCGGTTTTGAGGCTCGGGTAAACGGAGGCAAACTGCTGGTGCTGGCAATGGATACACAGAAAGATATGGAGAAACGGCTTGCCAGCCGACAATTGCTGCAGAGCATAGACCGCTATGTGAAGGGTGGACATTTTGAGCCCGAGGTAGAATTGAGCGAATCGTTTATCAAATCTTTTATGATGGAATAAAATATGAGAGGCTTGAATAATTGTGTGGTCTGTTTGTTGTTGTCACTGTTTCCGGTATCGTCCCTATGGGCACAAGAGGTACAGATGACGGAGATGGCATCTTTGGAACAAGTTTACGGTGAGCAGCAGCTGGCTGACCTCCCCATGGCAATGAATGACATGGGGCTAGACAATGGCGGGTATGTGCTTTATGAGGCTGAAATAACTTCTACCTCCAATACGGGTATATTGGAGGTGGAAAACATCCGTGATTATGCCGTTGTATATATTGACGGAAATCCGGTAGGTGGGTTAACTGATGAGAAAAAAGCCCTCTCTTTCCCGTTGGTTACTGGTAAACATCTGTTGCAACTATATGTAGAGAATATAGGCCGTATTACATACGGACCGGAAATTTTGGATAATTCAAAAGGGCTATTCGGAACGGTGACCTTTAATGATACCGGAGTAGAAGGCTGGAAGATGACTCCGCTGGAAGTCAGGGATTGTGAAGTGGACGGATTGGATTTTACAGCGATAGCCGATACGGAGAAACCTGTGTTTTTCAAAGGGAAATTCTGGTTGGATGCCCTTTGCGAGATACATCTGAATGTATCGGGATGGGGAATGGGTGAAGTGTGGCTCAACGGTTCGTATTTGGGAACCTATTGGGAAGAGTATCCACAGCAATCCTTGCAGATTCCAGCGGATGCATTGCGGAAAGGTGAAAACGAACTTGTTGTTTTTGAACTTAAGAATAATGGTAAAAGAATAATGTCACTTTCGGATAAAGTGATTTTCAAGTAGTAATAGGTACAATAGGTATATTTATATATATAATACTTCGTTAAAATTACAGTTAATCCGTTGAAAACAAATGAATTAGTAAATAATATTTAGTATAATAAAATAGGCCAAGTGGCTGATTTTCATTATC
>NZ_SRYZ01000043.1 GCF_004793475.1 Bacteroides muris (ex Afrizal et al. 2022)
CCGCTTAAAAATTAAATGTTTAACAGCATAAGTTTAATTTTTGTCATCTACTAAAATAGATATTACTTAAAAACACATCATTTCTACACCTTCATTTTCTCACTCAATCCCAGACTTCAGATTAAAGTCTACCACTGCAAAAGGTTATAACTCACCCCAACACCAACATACCATCCATCCGGATAACCATACCCAGCCTGCAAACCAAATCCCCACCGCTTCTTCTTCGGTTTAACAACCACCGAATGATAGATGTCATTCGTCACCGTCTGATACACCGTCTTAGGAAATACCTGCAAACTATCCAGCCGAGGGTCTACATATCCGCTCACCACAGCCCGATACGAGCTGTCTCTATATACCACTTGTCGGCGATGGAGCAAGGTATCACCTATCCGTGTCGTGTCATCCGGTACGAAACGCCAGAACACAGCCATCGGTGCAGAGATAAGCATCGTATCTACCTTGACAACCGTCTTTATCTTCGTCTCTACACGAACTTCAGCCGGAGGCTGCTCATGCGGACGGAACCAAACCACTATACAAGCAATTGCCAGCAGTACAGTTAATATCCACGGTAACTTTTTCATTCCTCGAATCTCAAATCGTTTATACGGTTCATCCACCCCCGTTTGAATTTATTGTTCGCCGGACGAGAACGGCATATATCCTCGATGAAATCGAACCGTGCAATCTTAATCATGTCGAACAACTCACGCGGGTTCCTGGCATTCACCGCAGCAATGGTCTTAGGACCTACTATTCCATCCACAGTAACACCAAGCAAGCGTTGAGGTATCTTTATTCCGTGTGCACCGGATGCCCACACCCAATCAACCAATATATTAGCAACTGATTGCGATTTAATCTCGTCAGCTTTCCATCTGTCCCAATAATGTGGCTTGAGCACCCGGTTAACGACATCCTCACGGGTAAGCAGACGCAGGTCATCCACGTCTATATCACCGTCACCGTCCTTGTCATAGCCGCATGACTTCCACGTACCGATAGTCACACCCATATTCGTAGCACCTCCAAGGTCTGCCGGGTCATTCACGAAACCGCCTTCCCATTTGAGAATCCACGGCGCTAATTTATACACATTCACCATTCTTATTTTCCTCCTTGATTTTTGGTTTTACATAAAAATACAATATATTTGCAAACGCCTTTGTTTAAACTTTAAGTTGTGTAGTATTAAGGGAAAGGGAGTCGTTGTGAAACACCTTCCTTTCCGCGAATCAGTAGCCGTTTTGCGGTTCTCTGTCACCGCATTTCTTCCTCTCACACCGTTTAAGCGCCAGTTCCAGTTTCAGGTCAGAATTAGTCTCCTTCAGTGTAAACAATTCATCCTGCACCTTACGGAGCCGGTCAGTCTGCTCCACAAACCGCTGTTCCTTCTCCGAAAGCTGCTTCTGCAGGAACTCGTTGTACTCCCGTAAAGCCTTGAACTCCTCAACATCCGCATGGGCATCCTCAATACGCGCATTGGTCTTGCGCGACATCCACCACTTAACAAGCTGCTTGATGCCCTCGATGCCACCGAGTGCGGTCACCAACATAATCCAATCATTCATTTCCATTTCTCCCGGTTTAACAATCGATACAAATTATAAGCACCCCCACATAAGCACAAGCAAACGCTGCCATCTCCGCCCAGAACAGCCATTTCCGGTATCTCAACATGATAACAACGGCTATCGGGAAAGCAACCGCAGGCAAGTACCACATACCGGAGAGACAAACCCAAAGAATTGTAGCTAATCCGGCTATTACTGTCCCTGCATAATGTACTTTGCTCTGAAATTCCTCCTTGAACAGCGGGGCTGTCCCGACGAACATCAGCCCACCGCAAGCAAGAAATGCCAAACATTGCAGGTTCTCCGATGAGCATTCAATCCACACCGGCATAAGCAGCATGGCAGGAACGGCCATCGCCGCCTGAAACAGCCACGCCGAGCGGTTCCGTTTCTTCAGTTGATAATAGGTGTCAGAGAGCGACCAGGGCACTCCGCACACTCTCACCGCATACATTATGTACATAGTGAGCAAAAACAGCGACATAAAACATAAGTAAATCATAAGCTATCAATTTAAAGGTTGAACACTAATTTTTCAGGATAACCGGAAGTGTAATCATACGCTCCGACCTCCTCTTTCGTAGCAAGTCCCATAACCGCGGTCAGATGTTCCTGCGTGGCATTATAGCATTCCAGGGCATACAGTTCCAGTGCGGCCAGCATCTGCAAGGCAAGAGGAATGGGGATTACATACTTCACGGCATCATACCACAGCACGGTTGTCTCCTTACCCACAGCCTGCTCGATAGTAATTGAGTTTACCAGTCCTACCCGCGTATCCTTGTCAAGCCACATCCGCTTGCCGCCAAGCGTAAAGGAATTCACGGCATCGGACCCGTCGTAAACAGCAATTTCATTGACCTTCGCGCTCTTCACACCCTCCAAAGTCGGTTCATAGGGAGGGGTTAATTCACATTCGAGAATTTCCTTTGCAGACGCTGCCGGATGGGCTTCGTAAAATGCTTCCTGTTCCGCATTCAACGGTACCCAGGCTCCATCCAGGTAATCCTCATAGGTTGTACCCACTTCATAGTTTTCGTCCAGTTCAAAATCAAGACGGACAACTTTCTCCTCTGAATAAATATGTATATATTGCATTATTGTTAAAGCCTATTTTTATTCATTATGATAAATCGGTAATTCGTTCTAATACCTGATGTAAGCGGTGCCGTATTTATTTCAGTAAATGAGCCCAGATAATCCGAAGATTTGAACATACGATACGGAGAAGAACTTTCCTGTGCTATCGCATACTTTCCGTCAGACGAAAGCCCCAAAGCAAAGCTATTGCCAATAACGGAATGCTTCAATGCCCAGGTTTTTCCGTAATCGGCGGATATACGTGCACCGGAATAAGAGTACCCTCCCTCTATAACCATATATTTCCCGTCATAGGATATGGCCAATGTACGGGCAGAGAAACTCGAATCGGTAATTTTAGTCCACGTCTTCCCATAATCCCCGGAATAATAGGCATAGTATAACTTTGATGAACTCTCCCTGTTGCAGCAACACAACATGTATTTGCCGTCACCGGAAATGGCAATCTTTGTGATAGGCCCCCTGAACATTTCACTGCTGAAAGTTTCTCCATAATCGGAAGATATAAACAGCTCATGGGTAGTATAATAGGGAGAATTTGACGCATATGCCACTTACGTATCTGCCGGAATGGGACATTTCCACCCCCATGAGAGGCACGGTATTGTCTTTTAATCCATTAGAGACCCGCCATGTTTTCCCATAATCCCCGGAAAGCATCAAATCATATTTGTTATTGCTATTCTGACACACAATAGCGACCAGATTCCCCCTGCCGTTGCAGGCTATCGAGTACACGGAATAGCAATTATCAGGCTTGAAAGGTTCTGCCGTCTCCAGAAAATCCGTAGAACGCAATAATCCCACATTTGCCATATAGCACGAGCAATAGATATGCCTGCCGTCTCCGGACATGGCAATCCTCGTTCTATCGTTGCTGAAAAAGTATTCGTTTACATTAGGAAGGTCGGAAGGTTGTCTTCTGGTCCATGTCATTCCACAATCCTTGGAAATATCTATTAAGGCTCTACTGTCGGAGAATGCAATCACATACTGACCGTCCTTTATATTATTGCTTCGTCTTTTTAATACACTCATAAACCTTAGTCCCTTGTTTTTACGGATATTGAATAGGCGCCAGCGGCATAGCACCAGATACTAATCTCAAAGATATCTCCAGCGGAAACACTGATTGAAGTACCGGACATCGAAGTGAACGCGCCGGTATTGGGTATCGGCTGTGTGAATGCCGCCGATGCGACGCAGCGGATATACAAGTCATTGCCCACTGACATTCCGGAAGCAAGGCTGATGTTCGTGGCAGAACCCAACCTTGCAGTGATACTTCTCTTGGAAATTGGCAGGGAGGCCAGTGTCGTGACCGTATTCGCACCGGTGACTGTCAGGTCACCGACACCTTGCGGCCCTTGTGGTCCTTGCGCACCAGTCGCCCCTTTAGGTCCAGTAGCTCCGGTAGCACCCGTAGCGCCTTTTGCTCCGGTAGCACCCTTCAGGTTCTTGAAAGCAAAGGAAAAGGTTCTGGCCAATGCGGTACCACCGAGAGAAACGGTCACGGAGGGCGTACCGATGTTGGCGTCAACCGTAGCAGTAGCACCGGTAATACTGGCACTTGCACCTGCTGCACCCGTGGCACCAGTAGCACCGGTAGCGCCTTTTGCACCCGTATCACCTTTGTCTCCTTTATCGCCCTTTGGACCTTGTATTCCTTGTGCACCAGTGGCGCCTTTTGCACCAGCAGGACCGGTAGCACCAGTATCACCTTTTACTCCTTGCGGTCCTGTGGCACCGGTATCACCTTTCATGCCCTGTGGACCTTGTACGCCTTGAGGACCTTGCGCTCCCGTATCCCCCTTCTCGCCTTTATCGCCCTTTGGACCTTGCAATTGTCCTTGACTTTGCCAATCACCGTTATACCAGGCATAATATGTATAAGGCAATGCAGTTCCAACGGAATAGAAGCCAGTGATGTTTGACCCGTCAGGTACAGCAGTCTTTAAGGCATCAAGCGTATCGTAACGTCCAAGAAGGGTGAATGTATCTCCCGGCTTGCCTTTCACATAGATATCCGTCTTAACGTATTCTTTAGCGCTCTTATCCCATTGGTATACATAGTGGTCTGCACCGATGTAGGTAGGATGTTCTGCCGCATCAGTAGCATTCGCAGTAGCCGTCTCCGATTCCTGCTTGAGGGCAGCAAATTCAGTGACACGGGTACTTTCAGCATTTACGCGTCCGGTTTCGGCTGTTTGGCGGTTAGTTTCCGCACTATTACGTGTATCCTCAGCAGTGCTTCGGGCATTCTCAGCAGTAACGCGCTTACCTTCTGCTGTAGCACGACCGGTTTCAGCATTGACACGACCCGTTTCGGCTGTCTGTCGGGTTGACTCTGCGTTGGCCCGCACTGTCTCAGCATTTTTACGTTCCTCCTCGGCGCTGACACGTTTACCTTCGGCAGTAACACGGCCGGTTTCGGCAGTTGCCCGTCCGGTCTCAGACGTCTGTCGGACCGCTTCAGCTTTGTCTCGCTCTGTCTCTGCCGTTTTCCTGAGACCTTCGGCTGTCACACGTTCCTTTTCGGCATTGATACGCGTAGTTTCAGCAGATGCGCGGGTACTTTCAGATGAAGCACGCTTTGTCTCAGCCGTTTCACGGGATTTCTCAGCTTCCTTGCGTGCGTTCTCCACTATGACACGCTCCGCTTCGGCTTTGCGCACTTCCTCAGCAGCTTCCTCAGCAGGGGCAGACAGCAACTCAAGCGGTGCCTCGACCACCGATTCTTCCATACCGGCAAGACGGAGGGCGGGCAGGCTCACGATATCGGCCAGCGAATCGACAATCTCCACATCGCCCACACCTTGGGAGCCGACAAGAAGGGCTTTCTTCACCTCCTCTACAAGCTGGTTGAACTGATTTGATTCCAATACCATAATTTTCAGAATTGATTTAAGATGGCTGGATGACATTCAGTTGGTTAATTACCGCACGTTTCACGGCAGCTATGAGCCGCGAGTTCTTCACCACAAGTTCAAGAGCCTTGCAATACTGTTCCGGGATTTCCACCGCATCTTTCGAGTAGTAGATTTCCCGTGCCAAGTCTTCAAAGCCTATATCCAGAAGGATACTTCCGTTGTACATCATTTCATTGCCGACCGTTTCGGCTACGTCGAAGGTCTGCTTGGCGCCTTCGAATGAGGTCTGGGCCTCGATTTTCTTAAAGTTGATTTTCATACTTTCTATTTTAATTATTCTATATACTCATCCATGACAGATACCAATTCCCCAAAACCCGTTTTATCACATGCCATTCACGCCCGTTGATATTCGTCCTGGAAGAGTTCGCGAACGTACCAGAAGGAAAACTGATGGTATTCCCGTTCGGCATTATCCATATCTCATGCCCGTCAGAAGAGGACGGAAGGGATATAGTACAGTTACCGTAAAAAAGCAGTGTGTGGTCGGTCGCCTTAATGCTGTACCTTGTAACCGAAGAGAGTATCACGTCAGTATTCCGGTATACACCTTGCGTCTTCAGCGGCCCGGCAATTTCCAGAGTCCCGGAGGACGGAGCATACATCTTCCCCACTATCACATCACCACCGAAATAGCTCTCGCCGGAAGATACGTGTATGGCCCTATTGCGCCCCGGAATGGTTGCAGAGATGGTTACCACCCCTTTGACTGTGCCCGCTTCCATAGTCTGGTAGGGCCTTATCAGGATGCTATTGGCTCCTCCGTCCGACGCTATCGCATGCAGATAGTAGCTCTTGCTGAGTTCGAATTGCGTAGTGCTATCTGTAAGGTCGGTCACGAACGCTCTCGAGTTGGTGGATATACCGTTACCATGCAGATATAGATAGTCACCTATCCGGCCGCTGGAGGCGTTTATCTTTCCGTTTACGGTGATGCCGTTCAATATGGCGTTGGCACCGGAAATATTTCCTTTCAACGTAAGATTATTGGCTGTGATATCGTTAAGCGTGGCATTGGCACCGGATATGGTACCTTTCAGGGTAAGGTTGTTCGCGGTGATATCGTTCAAGACAGCATCCCTGCCCGTTATACTCCCTTTCAAGGTAAGATTATTGGCGGTGATATCATTCAGTGTAGCCCCCACCCCGGTAATGTTGCCCTTCAACGTAAGGTTATTGGCAGTAATGTCGTTCAGGATGGCGTCAATACCTGAGATATTGCCTTTTAATGTCAGATTATTAGCTGTAATGCCGTTCAACGTAGCATCCGTGCCCGTTATGCTGCCCTTTAGAGTCAGGTTGTTTGCCGTGATGTCGTTCATCGTCACACGCCCGTTTGTATCGACCACGAAACTGCCGTTGATGATGGTCTTTCCCGTAAAGTTTATCCGGTCAGCCTCGATTGTAGCATTGGATATCAACCTGCCCGCTTCGCCTTCGGTGATGAACGCGCTGATTTGAGCACGCCTGACGATATCACCGTTGGGGTCGACCTTTTCCGCAAACATGGTGGCGATATTGCTCTCCGTCACTAAACCGGCTTTGTCGATATTGGTAATGTTACCTTTGGAATCGAAGGTTATCTTCTGCACGAACTGGTCTATACGGCTGGCCGTCTGGCTGATGGCTGAGGTATGCTGTTCCACGGTACCCTTCAGGCTGTTTGTGGCGGTCACCATACTTTCTATCTTCTCGGCAGTCACATGAAAGCTGCCTGCATGGGCGAACAGCTTGCCGTCCAGGTCAGAGACGGACGCACTGAAGTCTGCACGAAGACCGCGGGCCGATATGTCAATAGCAGACTTATATGCTTCGGTAATTCCAGTCTCAAGGCCTACAAGACCGGACGTGAATTCAGCTTTCAGACCACGGGCGGAGATGTCGATAGCAGAGGTGTATTCTTGCGTTATACGACTCTCAGTATTCGTCAGGTCCTCCGTGAACTTCGCTTCAAGGTTGCGCGCGGTAAGCAGGAATTCACTGTGATACTCTTCAAGCTTGCCTGCCGTGCTTCTGATTTCGTCAAGGTTCGCCTGAATCTTCTTGTCTGTAAGTTCAAAACGCATATTGAATTCCTCGCGCAAGTCAGCAAGAGCATCATCGGTTAGCGTAAGTGCATACAAGTACATGTCACCGGTAAAAGACATGTGGAAATCACCGGTTCCGTTCCACTTACCGGTTATCTCCATCTGTTTGAATTCAGTACTGGGATATAGGTCCTTAGAAAAGGAAATCGGGGTGTATTCCTCAAAACCTTCTTTGTTCTCGTTCTTGAAATGGAAGGCAAGAGTGCCGGGGCGCTTCACCAGATACTTGAAAGAGATAGTGAACTGCCGGGGGCGCTTGAGTTCGTCGAAGGTCTCAAAATCCGGATGGCGGTAAAAGTCTGAGTTGACCTGCTCGATATAGCTGTTCTTAAGGCGTAGCACATTCTTTGCGCGTTCGCTTACTATATCGGCGAAAGATTCCTTGTTCGCATAGAAGTTACTGTTGAAGTACAGCAGCCGACCGTCAACTCGGAAGATGCGTATGTTGCTGCTACCGGTCCAGTACTGCATGTCAGCGGCAAAAGACGCATTGTTAAGGTAATTGTTCAGGGCATTGATTTCATCACGCACGGATGAGATTTCAGACTTGATAAGTCCTTCAATGACAGTGAACATTGTCAGGATGTCCTCACCGGCCATCGTAAGGAATCGCCCTTTGATTTCTACGCCACCTTCCGGTGTATACTTGATGTAAGTGCTCTCATCACGGGCGCCGATATAGGAAGTACCGTACACTTTCATGTAGGCATGCCCGGTGGATTTGTCAACACCGAAGGAGATTACATCTTTCCCCGTTAGGTTGAAGTCGTCAATGCCGGTGTAGAAAGTTATAGACGGGGATGTCTCGTTGGTAGACGATAGCACGATTGCGCTTTGAAGGTCTACATCTGTACGGTGGCCCAATCCTATAATATCGTCACCTGCTTGGGGGATATCACTACCTTCATCACAGATGGCCTTGGATAAGTCAATATAGTCACGTCCCACAGCCATGACTTCACGCCAATAGTAGCGGTTGGAGGCGTTCAGGGTAGTCCCTTCGACGATGTTGCACTCCTTTGCTTGCGCCAGTGAACCGACACTAAATTCGTTTGCTATCGCTTCACCTTCCTGCTCGGCAAGGAAATAGCAGCGGTAGGCATCTTCCAGTTCCTCCACGCGGATGCACTTCATACCGGCATGGGTGATTATCTGTTCACCGCCTACATGGGTGGCTTTCTTAACCTGCAGTTCTTCAAAGACGGCCTTTATCTTCACATACAGACGGTCAACGACAGCTTGGGAAGTACCGTCTTCACGGACGGTAATACCACTGCCATTCTTGCCTATCAAAAGGCCTTTTAAGAATGTGATAACCTCCTCCGCTACGTCGCTTGCATCCTTTCTCAAGAACATTCTTAGGGTACGTAAAGCAGAGAATACATTGAAGTTGCTTGCGGCCGTAGCGTCGTTGGTCTTGATGACATAGATGTTGCTGCCTCCCGAACCGGTGAAGGTCTGTCCCTTAAAAGTCAACTCTTCGACTTGCGTTTCAATATCGGAAAGGCGGGAATAGGCGGTGCTTTCGCCAATCGTATACTGCGGGGAATCGTAAGGCTTGTCGAGGTTGATTTCAAAGCCGATGACACGGGACAAGCGCCCGTCCTTGAAGTAGGCAGGATTGACAAGGTTGATGCGCTGTCCTATGTCAAAGCTGTGATTTATTTGGTCTTTGTGTACCCAGATGGAGTTGAGCGTAGCCGTATAGGTGCCGTCGTCGATGCAGGTCTTTGCCACGTACTTCTTTGCAGTGGCAAGCAGTTCCTCTTCGGCAGCAGCCACCAGCCCAAGTTCGGTTATCTTCTCGGCATTCCAACCAGACAGTACATACTTGTCACCTTTTGCCGGAAACAGCACTTCATCCGGCAGGGGTCTGCCGTAGTCCTCGTTACGGATAATCTCCCAAAGCTGGGCGTCAGGATTCCATGTGCCGTCGTCGTTCTTCTCGGTCAGGCCAAGAGGGTTGAAGGCAGCACCGAACTCCATGCCGTTGAGCTTGCCGGATTCGAACCTGATTTTGAGTTCCTGTCCTTCAAGGATGTATTTCTTCGAGAAGTTGATGCCTGAATCCTTGAACCGGTAGAAGGTAGCTTTTGTCTTTGTACCATCTTCATTATCTACCTCGCTCTCATAAAAGCTTACACCGGTGATTTCACCTACTCTTTTGGGGCAGATGTCATCAAATACAACAACGGCTTCGACAGCTTCCAAATCGGTCAAGCCCTCGTGGGCATCCACGTATGGAGTGCCTGCCGGAAGCATAAGGCGCTTCTGGACGATACCGTTGACAACAGTGGTCTGGTCTACCGGGCGATAGTTGGTAGGGATGTTTCTTGTTGAACCGAACGCATAGATTCTTGTGGCATAAGTACCCTTGCTGTCACTCCGGCTCATGTCCTTGGCTTCCTTATCCAGTTCTATCTTAACAGCGTCGGAGAACTCACAGCGTCCGAAGTTGATGACATGGTCCGTTACCCAACAATCACAACCCCAGTTATCAGCCATGCTGAACATAGCATCAATGAGGTTGGTATTGTCATAGGTCATCAATTTGGAGGAGTTCTCGACACTATCGTCAATGGAAAACACGAAGTCTTTTCCCTCATATTTATAACCAAGAGCTTTCAAATTGCGAAGGAATACACCCATCTGGACATCCAGTGAAGCGGTAAGGGACCAGGACGCTTCCAGTCCTCCGTACTCCGGGGTGTACTTGAATATCTTTGTTTTCCACTTGAAATAGTAAGCGTCAAAACGAAGTTCATAGGAGTAGCCTCCGTTCTTGTAGGTCGGATAGGGAATATCTACAATCTGATAGATTTTTGCCAATTTACCGCCCATGGAGGCATCGAGTACCCCACGCAAGTCAACGTAATCACCTACTTGGAAATCGACTGGGGACAGAGTATTAAAAGGTAGTACGACATAGTCCTCTTTCATTAAAGAGAACTTGCCTTTTGCACCGGGATTGATACCAGTTGAAAAGCGGGTATTGCCTTGTATGTCCTTAATATCTATCATGTAAACAAAGGTCGGACATAAAAAAAAGAAGCCCTAAAAATTAGAGCTTCCATACACGACAATGAATTTAATGTCGTAAATTTCTAGCCTACAACACGGTTAGATGGATTGTACTCACAGAATTTGGCTGATATTTTCCCAAATGTCCGGTCTAAGCTTTGGGCATAAGAAACGCTCTTTCCTAAATATAGCAAATGATAAATATCACTACTGTTCTCAGGAATCTGAATATCAATTTTACCTTTGTAAAGTTCTTCATAAAAAGCTGTTTTCTTTGCCTGATAATCGGCAGGAGAATCACCTTCTACTGTAAAAACAAGAGTTAACTCACGCTCATCAAGCTTGGGGTTATCCATAAGAACTTGTTTCCCATGTTCCAAGCGTGATTTATTCTCTATAAACTCTTTCAGAGGTACCGGTGCTCCCAGTACATCAAGAAAGTTATCTCCCATTCTAACACCCCACTCTTTTAGGGCTTCTCTTCCGTTTATTATTAATTCTGCCATAACTATTATAGATTCTTTATATCCTGCTTGATATCATTTGTATTATCGAGTATTCGCGGACTATTCTTGGCAAGAATAACAGAGTTTTCAAGTATATCTCTACGGTCCATGTTACCTTCTACTTGGAATGTTCTCATTTCATCTACGATTCTTTCCATATTGGAGACTCTATCGGTCAATGCCTTTATGTCCTCTGTCGGGAAAACAATATGTACCTGCGACTGATGGCCGCTCGCTATTGTCTCTTTGGCTCTATCTGCGAAATTAGGAGTTCCAGATAACAAAGCTGGGACATCCCCACTTCTAAGATTGAGCAATGAAAGTTTGCCATTGATGGATGAAAGTAAACCGGTCTGTTGAATGGACTGGTTCTTTATTTCTTCCCCGGCAACCTGCAAAGCTGTAAAACGTCCGTTAAGTTCTTCGCCGGTATCTTGTGACATGGCTTCAAGACCCTTACTACTCGCCTGCTGTGAAAACATGGTTCCAAAGAACTGGTTGATGGCATCAACTTCTTTCTTCATGTCGTCAACCATCGTCTGTTTCATGGAGTCGAGGAGCTGCTTTTCTTCGGAAGTCAGGTCGTCATCTCCCATGGCCTTTTTCCACTCATTGTACCACTTCTGCATCTGCGGTTTGAAGTTCTCCACATACATGGCCTTAATCAAAGCCTTGCGCATGTATTCGCTCATGTCATCGGAAATATCCTCCGCTGTGGCCTCTATATCGTACAAGGAATTCAGAATACCATCAGAGAACGACTCCCATTCCTGCTCAGCTTCATTACGGGCGTTCTCCGCTTCCTGGGCGGCTTCTTCCGCACGGTTGATGGCTCCCGTATCAAGAGTGGGGAAAAGCTTGTTAGCCGCATCCACAATGTCAACACCGGCTTTCTGAATCTCGGCTATCATTTCGTCCAGTGTCTTACGCTCGGCGGTATCTATGGCACCGTCCTTCATAAACTCGGTATATTGGTCATACCAAGCCTGAATCTGAGGTTGGAGCTGGGCGGAAAACATGGAATCAACCAAAGCATTACGCATAAACTTATAGATATTGTTGGCCACATCCTCGGCGGTCGCTTCTACGTCATAGAGCACACTCCTGATACTGTCGGAGAAAGAATCGAACGCCTTCCTTACCTCCTCGCCAGAGTCTTTCCAAACATCGCTGATTTCTCCGGCAGCATCGGCAACCTCCTTGCTCAATTCGTCAATGTCATTCTTGATATTGGCACGTTCTTCATCGGTTACAAGTCCATCCTCCGAGTATTCCTTCCATTTCTCCCAGATAGCTTTGATACGTGGTTCATATTGCTCGATATACATGGCTTCGATAAGTTCCTTGCGCATGGATTCGGAGATATTCTTGGCAACGGCTTCGGCTGTTACCTCGGCATTGGTAAGAGAGTTCAATATGCCATCGGAGAAGGACTTGAATTCCTCTTCAAGTTCTTTCTTCATGTTACTCTCGGTAATGCCAAGAGTATCAGAAAGAATGTCTTTGGCGGCTACGATGTCATTAGCCAACTTTTCAGCTTCGCTTCTCAGTGTATTACGTTCAGCATCGGTTATATCGCCGTCAGACATGGCTTTCTGAACCCGTTTATAAAACTCTTCTATCTGTGGTTGGAAGGTATCGGCAAACATCTTCTCAACCATTTGTTGACGGATGTACTCGAAGATATTGTCTGTTATGTCTTCGGCGGTGGCTTCGATGGAAGACATGGCAGACTTGACGTTATCAACAAACGACTGCAGGTCTTCGGCGTCCTTCAGCTTGTCAGCAAACAAACTATTAACGTCCTCTACGCCCTTCATCATCTGCTCAATGTATTGGTCAATCTGAGAGCCGAGTTGTGCCATGTCACTCTCGGACAATCCGTCTTTGGAAAGCCCTTCAAAGGTCTTGTACAACTCTTCCATCTTGCTCTTGTACTCCTTTTCATACAGAGCGTTAATCATTGCCTGACGGAAGTAATCATAGATATTATCAGAAACATCCTTGGCCGTCACATCAAGGGAAGTAAGAGAACTCTGCATACTACCGATGAAATCCTCATAGTTATCCGTGCTACTGTCGGTATCCTCTTTGGTCCATCCGAAAATTTCCGCAAGCTTGTCACGTTCGGCAAGTGCGGAACCGGCAATTGCGTCATACTGCTTCCGAAGAGCCTCCATCTCCTCCTTCGTAATGCCTCCTTGGTCTTTATTGGCCTGGGCAAAGGCATCGTACCACGTTTGAAGGTCCTCGGTAAATTTGTTGCCTACCATTGTGGTAAGCACGGCACGCTGCATATATCCGCTGAAACTGTCAGAAAAGTCTTTCGCGGAACTGCCCATATCCATGAGGGTATCCACAAAACTGTCGAAAACGCTATCGAACGTTGTCTGTGTCAGTTGTTCACTAATCTGGTTCTGAATATCCTCAATCCTTTCCTCTCCATCTATAATGCCGTTCAAATATTCTTGCACGTCACCGTCCATCTTCGCCCAGAAGGCAGGAGCTTCGGATTTAAGTTTCTCCAATTGCTCAACAGTGAGGTCAAACAGTCCGGTCATTCTTCCGGTCCCGATAAACTCTTTGGCGGCATTGACTGACATGTCGAGTGCGTCGGCAATGTCCTGCCAGTCGCTTGACGAGGTGTTCTTTGCCATCCGCTTGCCAATGGAATGGGAACCTGCGGATGCACCGGAATTAAGACGTTCTTTTCCCAGTAGGCGATATGCCTCAATTTGCTTTTCAACAAGGCCAAGCGCCTCTTCTCCGACCTTGTCTGCCTCCATGCCGTAGGAAATGCTGATGTATTCCTGCTTCTTGTCTATCAGTTCATCCCATATCTCATTGAGCCTGGTGTACTCCTCAACCATCTCGTTATAGTGGGAATAATCGGCACCGAACATCCCGTCCAATGCGGACACTACAGAGGAAATTCCAGAAACCGCACTCATTGCGCCTCCGACAATATCACCCGACATGATTTGCCCGACCCCGGATGCCGTTTGTCCTAAGCCGCCAAGCGCATCAATGGCACTTGTTATCTTACTGTCGTCAAATCCGAATATGTCGGCGATACTTGAGCCAAACTCATTCAATGCAGGGGCAAAAGACGTCACAGTATTTCCTATATCGGTGATTCCTTGACCGATTTTCTTGGAATCGTTACCACCCTTTTTTATGGCTTCTATCCCTTTCTCCAAGTCAGAGACGAAAGCCTGCCACGGTGATTTGCCTTTAAGTTCATCCTTTAACCCTTTGATTGCGTCTGTAACATCCTTGATGGATATTTCCCCTTTTTCTATCCCTTCAATGTCTTTATCGGTAAAGCCCATTCCTTTCAAATCAGCAATAGAAATGTCTTTATCAGTACCGGACATGTACTTGACAAGGGTTTCGTATTTGTCAATGATGGACTGAATAGCGGAAACGGACTTATTGCTGGCATCTTCAAAGAGGTCTGCCATCGCCTTTGTGGAGTGACCGAACTGTTCATCAAGCTGTTCAAGAGCCTTGTTCTTTTGGGCTACCTTGGAAGCGTACTCCGGGCTGTCGGTTTGCAGTTTGGCTATCTCGTCATTGTACTTCTGAATAAGATTTTTGCGCTTTTCCTGGTAGTTGCCGAACTCAATGAAATACTCCTGCCATGCTTTTTTGTCGGCTTCAAGTTTGGCTTTACTTGTTGAATCAATATCGCTTTCTCTTTTTTTAGCGGCATTAGAAGCCCATGTGCCAAGTTTCTCCTCTTGTTTATCTGTCAGTTTTCCACCTTGCTCCGTTTCCCAATCCTTGCGCTGTTTTTTAATAGCATCCAGTTCTTTTTGATAGTCCAAGTCAATCTGAGCCAGCTTCTTTTCAGTGCCATCCTCCATGAGGTTGATTTCATCCTGCTGGTTTTTCCGACGAATGGAAAAGAGTTGTTCGGTAAGCAGTTCTTGCTGTTTGAGTTGCTTGGCGGCTGCTTTCTTGGCTTGATTTTCCTGCTTAGTCAACGAGCTTCCAGTGATGCCACCTAAATCTTTATAGGCTTTCTCTTTTGATAGCATATCTTCACGGGCCTTTTTTACCTGTTCCGATGTTGCTTGTTGGTCTTTTAAAAGAACTTCATAACCTTTCTTTGCCTTTTCCCAATCGGATTTGGCTTTCGCAAGGTCTTGCTGGTAGGTTGAGGTTTTACGTGACTTTAACTCCGATTCAAGTATATCTATTCTACTTTGCAATTCAGATTCAGTAGTCGCACCTTTCAAAGAACCAATGCCTACATTCAAAGAATACCACTTATTATTCTTTCTTGCTTGTTGAAGGCGCTTCATTTCATTCAGTTCTGACTTTATCTGAATATCAGTATTTTTCTTTAAATCAAGTTGCCATTGAGCGAGTTCATCTGAGCGGACTTCTTTTTGATAACTTGTGAAAATGTTTTTTTCTTCATCCAACTTTGATTTCAAAGTAGATAAAGTTTCATTCCTATATTTGTCAGCAAGTTCTTTCTCTGATTCATTCAAACTGTTTTTATGAAAATTCGGGTCTTCTCCGAACCTTTTCCATAATCCGATAACCTGTTCGTATTCACCAATTAGTTTTTTAGAGTTGTTGTAATTAATTTTATTCTCTTCTACGTTCCTCTTTCCAGCTTCCTCATTGTATTCTTTCCATAAAGCTATCAAGTCTCTAATATGTCCTTTTTCATCTATGTATTTTTGGAAGAGAGCGGGATATTCATTCTTTATTGCATCCATTGCCTTCACCCTATCCATAGAAGAGGTATATTCATTTTGAAGGGTGGAAATCAATTCTTCAAGCCTTTGTTTATGTTCTTGCTCTTTTTTAATAGACTGTTTCTTTTGCTCGTCAAATCTTTTTTGCGCTTTCTCCGCCGCGGTTGTCGAATCGTGGAAAGCCCACATTGCAGCACCAAGCCCAATAACGGCAGTAGCCAACAAAACATAAGGATTAGTAAGCATTGCAGCGTTTAAAGCTAACTGCGCTTTTCGTGCCAATAAACGGGCATTGGTAAGTCCAATCTCCACAAGGGTATGCTTACTTTCAGCAGCAGTAACAAGCATCACTGCGGTCCGGTATGTACCATAAGTAACCACTAATCCAGCCAAGACCTTCCCTACTGTTTCATAATTCTGAATCAACGAAGTTGTCATTTGAATACCGTCCATGATAACACTTTCCGACTTAGTTCCCAATTCGTTAAACACGGAATTCAAAGCATCCTGCATCATAGACAACTGACCATTGATAGTCTTTGAAGCATTCTCAGACATATTGTAGAACTTACCGCCTGCCGATGTGGCATCTATAAACGCCTGCTGTACCATTTCAGCGGAAACAACACCTTTGGACATTTCATCTTTGAGTGTAGCAATAGACTTTCCTGTCTTTTCGGAAATAATCTGTAACGGGTTGAATCCAGCGTTTATCATTTGATTCAGATCCTGCCCCATAAGTTTACCCGCTGCTGACATCTGTGAAAATGCCAAAGTCAGCGAATTGAACTTACTGGATTCTCCCATAGAAATATCACTAATGGCTTTCAAGTATTTGATAGTGTCTTCTGCTTGTATGTTAAATCCAAGCATCATCTTTTCTGCTCCAACCATATCTGACATAGTAAGTGGAGAAATCTTAGCCAGCTCCTTGATTTGCGGAATCAGTCGCCCTGCTATATCTTCTCCAACCATAGTCTCAATAGCGGTCTGCATAGATTGAAATTCGCCACGCACACGAATCATTTCAGAACCTAATGCCTTTAATACTCCGGCGCCACCAATAACTGCCAGCGCTTTCTTCCAAGATATAGCGATACCTTCGTTAGTTTCTACTACTTGTTTCCCATCATTCTTATAAAGTGTATATTCATCCCGGAGTTTCTTTACGGAAAGACGCGCTTCGGCTTGCTGTTGGGTGAGGTTGAATAAAGCATCCCGTTCTTTACCGAGCGCTCTTTCTTGTTTGCTGATGTGATTAAGCAGTTCTTTATCTTCCCCACCTCTTGAAACGATGTTCTTATATAACTCCTTATTTTTACGAATAGTTGTTTGAAGAGAACCTATGGCATTCTTTTGAGCGATAATCTTCTCTGTGAACCCATTTACAGATTGGGAAGCATCGAAGATTTTCCTTTTGAATCCCGTTTCCATCTCCGCTCCAGCTTTGGCTGCATTAGTCACCAACTCATCCAATCTTTGATTAGATGCAGCAAGTTGGACATTTAAAGCCTTGAAAGCAGCAGGAGACTGCGTGCCATCCATGCTCATTAACTCTTGTTTTAACTTCGCAATTTCATTACGGAGCCTTACAACTTCTTCCCAGTCACTACCTACCTTAAAATATAATTTCGCCATATCTATTTCTTTTTCCTACGATTAGCCAATTCCTTACCACTGATTCTATTCACTTTTTGACCACCATATACTGCGTGTAATTTATCCCGTTGCATCATCAGCAAATTCCGATAAGGGATAACCTCAAACACTTCTGTATAACTCAGATGAAGCGTGTCAATCAAATGGGCTATCTGCCCGAAGAACGTTGCGTTTCCTACTGTTTCGGTCTTGCTGCCAGCATCGACACGTTCCTCATCGAGCTGACACACTGAAAAGCCGAAATATCCATCATAGAGAAACAGACTTCCAAGGCATCTTTGACTTCTTCAAAAGTGCCGTTCTCCAATTCTTTGACCAAACTATCATTCCCGCAGATGAAGCATGAAATACCTTTCAGCATATCTTCAGTAGCTTTAGGAAGCTCTTTAATAGCCTCCATGATATTATCTCCTCGCAGGGCGATATTGGAAAAATGATGAATGGCACGACAGATAACTTTAATTGTAGGCGGTTTGATGGTATAAACGATTCCACCTATCCCTACATTTTTAAAATCCAGCCCTAATAGGGCATCAGAAACCGTTTTTGCTGCTTGATTATTCATAACATTAAATTAAAAAGGCGGTGAGCAACCACCCACCGCCATCTGAAAACAATCCTTTTACTGAAAAATTATCAACCTTCCGGCACTACAACTTCCGATTCGTCAAACCACTTTTCGGAAGCCAATCCATCTACACCTGTGGAAAGGGGAACGGCCGAAACAGCCAATCCGACAGCCTTATCGGTATTAGAGCCACGGGCATTGATAGCCGCTTTCGGAAACACAACATAAACTCCGTCTTTGGTTTTACCAATCACACATTTATGAATAGGCTTATACTTGCCTCTTTCCCAATTCTTTTCTGTGGCTTTACCACCTTGTAAATCAGCCTTTGTAGCATAATCATACTCACCAATGGTGAAGTTGATTTTCACCTCACCCGGTTCAGACGTTTCCCGGTAGTACTCACCAGTCAAAGCGTTTTTGTAACGAGTTACACTTGCCTCTGCTTCTTCGTATTGATACGTGTCACCATGCACATTCTTGACCCGCTTCGTTGCTGCGTTTTTCAAGATGGTGGCTACTTCTGCGCCTGTTAATCCGGCAGCTGGAGTAGTAACCGTTTTAATCGGTTCTGCATAATACAGTTCGTCAATTTCTACTGCTGTAATCATATCATTTTACATTTAATACATTAAACAAAATTCTCACATTCACATAATGACACTTCAAAGCTGTGTCCGCTTCTGTACCGATAGAATCAATAGAGTAACGATATGTCATACCATCATAGGTGCTTACTACATCATCAAACAGCTTGCCAGCCTTTCTTTCAAGTTCGTTAAGCCGGATTGTGTTCGCTTCATTCTCGCTTAAATTGGGTACACATAGATTCACTTCTGCGAAAGATTTCTTCCAATACTTTCCCGGCTGTTGTTTCTTTGTGTGGATAACGATTCTTTCAGAGGTCAATTCACCCGTCAGCGTTTCTCCTGCTGGCACTATGCCTATCCCGAAAGCCTTGCAATCCCGGTAGAGGATGTTTCCTATGTCGGTGGTTACTATCATACTATCAAATATTGGACGTTTTCGTCATATTCGAGAAATACGTGACAAACCAAATCTCCAAGTTGAACCGTTCCGGCAAATCTTTTTCCAGCCAAATCTGCATCTGATACGTGTTGCCCCGTTCCGTACATATAAATATCCACAAAGCACAATTCTTTCTGATATTCATCTACGATAGCCCACAAGCAAACAGTACCTCGTTGTACTTGAACAGACAATATCCTCGCCCCGATAGGCAGACATAGTTTTGAATGGTCTGCAACAATCAATTCATACTTGAATATTCTTTTCATTTTTCAAATTCTTCTTTTAACCGTTTCTCCGCATATAAAGCAGCACTACTCAAAACATCATACCCTTTAGATTCTACGAATGATGCGTATTCCGCTTCGTTTTTCAGCGTCAAACCGTCTTTATCGACATCGTAATCATTGGACGTTCTCAAAGTGAGTGTATGGTCTTGATAATCGCCATTTTCCTCTGCGTACTTCACGGCTTCAGCGCCCACATCAATCATCTTCTTTTCGACCTCCCATTCTCCTTCATCGAAGAAATCTTCTACATCTGAGAAATCAAAATCTACTCCAACCATATCTGTCTATAAGGAAAATAGTTTGTTTCAAAAGGACTTTTAGCAATGCCTTCGCCCCTTATACTTCCATCTGGATTCAAACACCGGACTTCCGTACCAGCTTCAACCTTTGACAGCTTATCAAAGACTACCTTGTACTGGAAATCATACAAAACGCCATTGATAGATACTTTCTTTTCCGCACTCACATCATCACAACGGCATCTGCATATATCCTGCCAGCTCTCACCACCTGTGCCGGGAATAGGTCTGCCGAACTCATCCTTATCCATCGGGGTGATAACCTTAACCTGCAATATGTGTGGAGCGAATATCATAAGAAAGTCACTTTAGGTTTGTTACTCAGTTCGTCTTTCAAGCCGTACTGCTTACACAGAAATGAATAGTAATCCTTAATGCCTTGAATGTTCCAAGACATAGAAAAACCGCCTTCACTGATTGAAGTGGCGCGAAGCAAAAGAGAGGGGATGAACTTCGCAATTGCTACAGAGACACGGACACAGCAATGCTCATTCATCTCATCCTCTCCGCTTATCTTCGAGGTAAGACACATATCCAAAATGTCAGCCTCCGATACCTGAATGCCGAATATCTGAAACTTCTGTTGTATGTAGTCGTTTACCGTCATCTTAATATGGTGTAATCAGTGTACTATATGCTGTATGGCTATAATGTGTGCAATACTTCGACTTATAGACGTACCGGAACGGGCATTTAGGAACTGAATCTGTTTCCTTTGCATTGCCGTAATAGTTACTGTTTGCTTCACCGGACTATCCACAACCATAAATATTGGCTGCGGAGTGATCAACACAACACAATCAACAGAAGATGCTTCAAAAGTGATACACTGAATGTCTGGCAAACCAACATCAACAGATGGATTCACATACTCACACTTGGGAGATTCCACACTTGATGCCTGCACGTCCAACGAGACCAAAGACATCATCAAAAAGCCACACATGGCAAAAATAAAATTCTTCATTTCTTTTCTGGTTTATAAAATTAGACAATGGAAGGGTAGAAACACTACCCTATCCTTACTCGATACCTAATGCTTCTTTCAGCTTGGCAGTTGATTCTTCATCCAGTTCTGAGACCTTAGCCAAAAGAGTTTCTTCTTTCATATTGCCGGAAGCCTGCACGCCGATGGACTTCAAAGCATCAATCAAAGCCTTCTTCTCAAACTCCTTTTCAAAGAGGGAAATTTTCACCTCTTTCTTTTCTTCAGGGGCTTTCACTTCGGGATTTTTTACCTCAATCCGTTCAGCGAGTCTGCGGCTTTCCATATCCAGCACACGGGCTTCCTCACCGACTTCAATCACTTCACCGGGAGTATAATACTTTCCGGTGAACTTGTCGCGGAAAACTGATATAACCTTTACTTTCATATCCTACCCCCTTATGCTGATTGAATGGATGCAATTTCGCTCAAATCGAAATTGGTAATCAAATCTGGATTGGAAATCTGCGGAATCCACTCTGCCGTATATTCCATGTAGCGACCGTTTTTGTCACGGTAGTTGGAGATAAGCATCTGCCCCTCTGACGGGATATAAGTACGTCCTTGTACTGGGTCTGTCGCTTCATACGGGGTATGATGGCGCATATAACCAATGTTGTCAGAAGGTAACAGAGTAATACGGTTATCCGCGTAAATCTGCACATTCTTTCCCGTCTGGTCTTTCACGTAGTCCTCCTTGATTTCAATACGCGGCAAACCGATGCCGGTGAACACTTCGGAAGCCAAAGAAGAGGAAACCAGTCCCGTACTCAACTTCATTTCGTTGCTGCCGAGAATCATCTTGTACTGCTCACCAAATTCGGATGAACCAAGAATAAGCTTGTTGAAAGATGCACGAGTCATAACCATCTTGGCATAAACGCCATAGTCCGGTGCCAAGGAATGGAGTTTCTCTCTCAAATAAGAGATGAACATATTCTTTCCGTCCACAACCACATCGCCACTTGTCGGCTTGATAAAGTTGAACGGAAGAGCAATCTCCAACAGTTTATTATTGGTCTGACCGGAAGTGATTGCAGCATCCTTATTGTAAACGGTAGCTTCACCGGTCATAAGTAATGCACCGATAATAATATCCATACGCTTGTGAGCGGCAAGGGTAATCTGACGGTAGTCGTCTGCCAGGAAGTTTACAATCTCTTCCATTGCAGCCTTTTGGTCGGCTGGCTTAGCTGCATTGAACTTGTCAATCAAATCCTGCAATTCGGAAAGACGGTCAATAGACATCTGATAAGCATCACCCAAATAGGCAATCTCACCATATCCGGAACCGATATTCCTGCGTTCACGAATGGGCTTTTCTCCAAAACGCGAATTGATGGAGCCAGCCATAACTCCGGTTACAGAACCGATATAGTCTTTGAACACACGAGTAGTCACTCTACGGAAAGTAAGATACTGTTGCCAATAGATTGTGTCCTTGCGTGTCTGGTTCACACGTCTGATGATAGCGGAAACAATGTTCGCATCATCGAATAATGTTTGAATCGTTAAAAACATATCCTACCTCCTTACTCGTTAAACTCAAACCATCCCTTCATGTTGGCTTTATCGTTCTCAGAGAACGGCATAACCAATTTTGAGGGTTCAATTTCTGCGGCTGTACGAAGCAATGAAACCAATGTGATTCCGTCCTCAACCTTTGTACGGTTAAACAGAGCCGAATTAGCCACATACTTTTGCTTTAAACCATCAACTGCAACCGCCTCAAAGAGTACCGTATCTCTGGCTATGTCCTCACCAAAAGCAGCCTTGATAGTCAATACATCATACACTTTGTTGGTCTTGTCAATAGCCGTTACTTCCGCACCTTTCGTACCACTTCCGATGAACATACCCGCGTATGCCAAAGAGTTCTTGGCTACCTTAATGGACAATGCAGTATCACCGGTTGCGTATGCTTCCACTACTTCCACATTGATTACCGCATAAGCGAACTTGTTTTTCAAGTCCGCACAAATCGGTGTAAATCCGGGAAGAAAACTTCCCACGACCAGGTTCTGCGTGTCGAGTTTGAACGGACCACGTCTACGAATACCGGTCTGGACATCGTAGCGTTCCTCTTGCTCAACGGGCGGAACCAAGTCATACTTAAATCCTGCTGACATAATTAATTCTTGTTTTGTTCAACAATAGTTTTCGTTCCCTCGTCAATCATCTTAGCGATAGATTCAGATTCTTTCTCAATCTTCTCTTCTGCCGTTTCGGGAGGGGTTACGCCCTTGAAGCCGTCATTTGCGAACTCCTGCTTCAAGTCCTTGAAATATGCGTCCAAGTCCTCATCGTCCTTGATGGCGCATCGTTTGGCGTAGTTTTCGGGAATACCATACTCCTTTGCCTTTGCCATAATCTGCTCCTGCCGGGTAGCTTGTAACTTCTCTGTCTCGAATTGAGCGAGCTTATCAGAAAGAGGTTTAACGGCTGCACTCACTGCGTTAGCAATAATAGCCGCCATGTCGTCCGTCTTATCTTCCAGCTTCGGATTAGGGTTAGGATTGGGATTAGGATTCTCAATTGACTTACCGTCTTTAAGGTTATGTTTCTTCTCGTAGTTGGAAACTGCGGTCTTGGAAGCATCCCCGGCACGGAAATCACCATAGGAATTTAGCACGTCCGAGAAGCTGATACCCTCAACAATGGAGTTTACCTTTGTCTCGTCCGTTACACCCTCTGCCTTCTTAGTGGCAATTCGGGTTAAGATAGCAGTGTCCACCCCAGTAAACTTCTGTTGCAGCCCTGCCAAGATTTGTTCTAAGATTGTCATACCGTATGAATTTGATTTATAAATTTCTACGGTAAATTTCGTTATTAATAAAGAAGGTGAGAAATAATCAGATAGGTGATACACGACAATGAAACGATTGTCGTAAAATGGTATAAAAAAGGCGTGAAACCGAATGGAATCACGCCTAAATAAAGTATTGTAACTTATGCCGGTACAGCCATTAATTCACGCCCTACTGAACGTATTGTTTCTATAATATCTTCAAAACGTTTCTTAGACGGCTTCTTTGTTCCGCTTACATATTGAGCAAACAAACTCTGAGAAATACCTAAACGTCGTGCTATGGCAGCAGCATTCAATTCAGGATGAGCTATAAATAAATCATAAAGAGGATTAGATTTCCTTTCCCGAAAGAATCCCTCAAAACTCAAATCTTCATCAAGCTCTCTCCAATGTATTCCGTCATGGCTCGTTGTGAAATTTGCGCGCTGCGCAGGAGTAGCCCATTTCAGCCTTTGGAAATCTGAAAACTTCTCACATGCCTCCTTCCCGTCAGTGGTACGTATCCATACCTCCGTATCAGTCAACCATACCTTTTCAACTATGATATTTTCCATAACCACTTATTTTGATTTATTAAAAAATTTATTCCAATGCTCTGCTATTACTTCTTGATTTTCTTCTATAACTGATTCTACAAGTTTCAGTTCAGATGACTTCAAGCCATTATTTTTGATTAATGTAACTGGAAATAAAGTGAATTTAGCACTTACATCCCCTTTGATTACATGAACATGTATAGGCTCATGGTCATTAGCGTAAAACATAAAACGAAAACCAAATAAAATAAATATCGTTGGCATACCTTTCTCTATTGATTACCCTACAAATATAGGTAATTATTTAATTACCTACAACTATTCAAGCAAAAAATTAGCGGCAATTCTTTGATGTTGCCGCTAAATATTCTATTTTTCTTGTACTAAAATTATAATCCCTATAATTTTTCTGACTAAGAGGCATTTTTCTGTCCCTTATTTCCGATTTGCTCATTCTTTGCCGCTTGCTCCTCCTTGATTTCTGCAAGCTCCTCTTCTACCCTATCAGCATTCCCGGCAAACATGATACCTTCACGGGTTGACCAAATTCCACCACTGACAGCGGAAACGGCAGTAGTCACCTTATCATTCAAATCATCAATCATATATGGAACCAGTTCTGTTTCTATGTCAATGGTCTGCGATGCCTTGCTAAACTCGGTTGGATTGATAGAGCCTAAAGCGGAAACAATGAAATTTACTCTCCGCTGTAAAAACTCGCCGATAACCTCACCGTGATTTTCTACCGCCATGTGTGCACCCATGAACATAAAGCGGAAAGCGGTTCCTGATGCTTTGCCTACCCCCTTCAACGTCTCAAAGGATATTCTTGGAGTGTTTGACATATCATAAGCCATATTGGTGAGTGTTTCTGCTTCAAAACGTACCGTATCCGGAACTTGGTTCCACGTCAGATACTGGGCATCCGCACCTTCACCTGTAAGTTTGACCATTCTATCCTTAACCTTACCCATGAAACCCTCCACGTCACCGATAAGTTTCAATAAAGGGAAGAAATGATAATCGATGCAATCTGCATAATTGGATAATAATTTCTCCAACCGAACCCGAAAAGCCTTTATCTTTTTGCAATAAGGTTCAGGACGGTAGGCATAGAGAACCGGTAATTTGGGGAATCCATGAGCAAAAGGAGTTCTTTCTTCATATCCTTTAGATAAATCCCATTGATAAACCATTTTGTCCGTAATAGCCATAAAACAGGTGACCTCCGAATCATCCATGAGCTTCTTTTTATACTCACGTGAGAAAGCAATCATTTTACCTTCATCGTTAAAGAACGGGTATAGTTTATCACCTCTGAATGGAGACCATAACACGCTTTTCAGTTTCTTGGTGGGCTTGACCTTGCCACCGAACGTAGTCTTAACTTTCTTCCAAAACTTTGCCCAAAACGAATCATCATCGGTAACATACCAATATTCTGCCGCTTCTTGTTCGGAGAGCCAGGCACGGACAATCTTCTTGTTTTGGTATTTGATTTTGTTGGATTTAAATACAGCCTTTACCGCATCCAGCAGCTTCTTTTCATCATCATCAGTCGGAGTGCAATCCATAGACGGTTCTGTGCCGACCGTGAAAGCAGTTTGAATATTCACTATATCCTGTTCCAATGGAATGGAAATACGGTTCACCGGTTCAGTCTTATACTTTGCTTCGATTTCATAAGTCTTACCAGTTTTTTCATCGAAGTGTTTCTCAGCTTCTTTTTCAAGAACCTTTCTGTCCGGATACTTCTTTTTGTCAACCATAATTTCATGGCGTTCCGGATTCCAATCGTCCCAAAGTTTACAACAGTCGGGAAGTTCAGTCTTCCTACCTTTCTTCAGGTAGTTTATCTTCTGCCCGATATCGGGCAATGCTAATATTTCTTCTAAATTCAATGGCATAGCTTATATTTTTAGTGTGTGAATATTCCAGTTAAATCTTTCGGCTTCAAAATGCGTCCAAGCAAACAACCCAATACATAATATCTAATGGCATCCATCAAATGATTATATTCATCTACTGGCTCATTGATGTAGTTTCCATCCTTATCTTTATCCCAAACATATTTCCGAAGTTCAGTAATAATATTGTAAGAGCGTTCTGTTACAAAGAACTCCATGTCTTTAATCTTATCAATACCCGCTTTGATGGAGCCGGGAAACTTATCTACCGGACAGATATTCACGCCTCTGTTCTTTATCTCTTGAATCAATCGAGGGTCTTGCGAATCGGCAAAAACTTTCATAGAGAAAGGCTTTAACCTATTGGCAATAGCCGACGAAAGCATATCCGTTTCATAGAAAAGTTCATCAACATACAAACGGTTATCAATAATGCCACATCTTACAGCAGCGGAAGGATCATTAGTAAAGCCGAAGTCCTGCCCTATTCCTACCTTTTTGCATTCCTGCGGGAACTCTTTCACAATTCCCCACTTCTTGAACACAGCACCTTCTGCAACGTCAGCCCACCGGCCGATAACCACATGACCATACTTTTCAGGATTACTCACCTTTATATCCTCTACCTCTTTTAGAAACTCCGGTGAAAGATTCTCCAAATTATCAAAGTAAGTCGTATGAATGTGGAGCACATTCGGATGAGTGGAAATCTGAACCTGCACACCATCAATCTCTACCAGCTTGTGAGTTTTCTCAATGTATTTCTTGTAGATGAAGTGATTGGAATCGCAAGGATTCATAATGATGATAATCCGGTTCTGAATCCCTTTCTTACGGATGGAGAGCATTATCTTGTCGAACTCATCTTCGCTTGTCCACTCTTCCGCTTCATCGCAGACGAAAGTCGTAATGCCTTGAATGGATTTCAGTTTTGCTGTCTGGTTCCCGGAAGAAGTCTTGATACCCCGGAACATGATACGGCTCTTAGTCATCTTATTGACTATGTCCGTCTTTGTGGTCTTGAAATATTTCGTGGTACCGTCCAAATCTATCTTCTCCATCATTTCGGGGATGATAGACATACCGGCAGAAACCATCGTGTAACGGGTGTAAAGAATCTGATGAACTATCTTCTCTACGGGAGTCATTTCAAAAGTCAACCGCTCAATAAAGGTAGAAGCATTGAAAGACTTTCCGCTACCACGCCCACCGGTGATAAGAATTATAAATTTTTCCTTATCCTCATATAATGGATGGTAAATTTCTTGAGGTACTATCATTTCAGCTTGTCTTTAATCCAGGAATCAATGTTGATGCCGTGCTCTATGTCTGTTGGAATATCAGCATCTTCTGATTCTTCCCCAAAACCTTCGCTTTTCCCTAATGTAGAAAGTAAATAACGAATCATATAGCCGTCTGGACGTTCACGCCAACCCACGAAATTTCCATCTTTATCCTTTTCAGGAATACCCAATGCAAGAACACGGGCAGAAACCAAACATTCATCAACCAACGCCCCGCGCTCATCTGATATAGCATCTTTAAATTCAACATCTTCTTTCGCCCATTGATATACAGTTTTCCGAGCTACTTTAAACGTAGCCGCAACCTTAGTCAGATTTCCACCAGATTTGCGGAGAATCTTTCTAAAATCTTCTATATTAGGTTTCTTAGCCATATCCTTGTGTACGTGCGCGCGTATTTGTTACTTTCGTCACTTAATCAATTTTAATACATCTTCCCCTTTTACAAACTTGTCATCTGTGCTGATACCAAGCAAATCGCAAAAATCCTCTTTAGCGTTGTAAGAAGAAAAAGACAATGTAATATAAGCTTCTTCGTTTTGCTGTCTTTCTATTGACAATTCTCTTACTTGCTGTTTAATGGCTTTCATGTGCTCTTTCTTTTCATCATAAGTCTTCTCATCCGCAGAGGGAGTTTCAATTTCGTCAAATGATGGCAGAGGGGACAATAAATCATCCACAAAATCTAACTGAGATGGCATTTCTGTGTTTATGGAAAGAATATCATTCAATTCCCCAATGTCCAAGCCGACATTCGTATAATCTATATCAGAAATGTAGCCAGCTATAAGGTCTATATCCGGCTTTGTATTTCCTACAGCCATATATGTAAGCTGTTCCTTCTCAGCCTTATCGTCAAGAGCTACGACTTCAACCTTTACATCATAATCCGTTTTAGATGTACCATCGTATTTGTAGTGCAGGTCCATTGCCTTAATCCTTCGATGCCCGTCAATCAGATTCCTCGATTTTTCATTCCATACAATACCACCAAGAAAACCAATTTTCTGCAAATTTTTCTTTTGCAGCTTTACTTTCTCGTCCGAATGCCTTTTAGGGTTAATCGGATTAAGATTTATTTGAGAGCGTTTTATAATTCTTGTTTCACTTTGTTTTAGCTCTTTCATAGTCATATTCAAATAATTTCCGTTCTACCAATGGATATTCATTTATAACTTTTTGTAAATCAAATGGATATTTAGAACGAAGAAATAACAAGTAATTAATATCCGTTATGTCAGTGCCGGATGATTGATGTTTTCCTCCATATGATTCGGGTTTGATTAGACCTTTTCGACTAATGTACTCCAATACATCTTTGTTCCGATATTCAGATAAGGGATAACACTTCTTTTGCACTTCGTTAATACCGTTCAACTTATATGTACGTAACATTAAACGTCTATTCATTGAATCAGACTGCTTAAATCCAAAGAAGGCTCATTCGATATTATATTTCTCCCTTATAATATCCGTAAGTTGAGCCATATTGTATAGTTTCTGCTTCTCGTTCTTAATACATCCTAAGTAACCAATACGCCTAAATGAATAGACCGCAAAGTGAGGTATCTGAATGTACTTCACGTTTGGATATTTACTGCAAGCATAATTTATATAACGATTGATATGAGACAAGTCTTTTATAACATACATATAGGCGCAAACGACCTCTTTGAAATAAGGTGATATTAGGTCCAAAAGGGCTATACTGTCCTTGCCCGATGCCGAGTGAAACAATATAACCCTATCAGCCTTTAAAGCAACTTCTTTAATTATATCTATTGCTTTATCCATCATTAAACAACTCTACCGCCTACCCTACGATTAATTCTTGCTCGCTGAGCTGCATTTCGCCCCATAGATTGAAATCGTCCGGCTTCATAATCTTTTCGGGTACGATACTTTTGACCACTTGCATCTGTTGCATACGTTTCTGGCATAATCTTTAATTTTAAATTAAACAATCCTTTTACTAAATAAACAAAGCCACCCAAGTGGCTTATATTATTTCAAACCTGAATGGCTTATGATTTCACAAATATGTAAGTAGTAAAATAATGGCAACTCTTTCGGTGGATTCTTCTTGAACTCTTTTAATTGTTCATCAAAATCATGGAAATCAAATTCATCATGCATGAACTTAATACCTTCTTCTGTCACTTCACCTATACCTATCTCGTCAATTGCTACATCAAGTGTCCACGGTGCACCGGTACTATAAAAATGAATAGCTTCTATATCCGTTCTCAAAATAGACTGACATTCATCTTCACGCCCAGCCTTTCTCAATTTTTCATTTTCCTCAATCTGATTGAAGTCCGTGAACATTTTCTCATATTTAGAGCTGAGCATACGAGTTTCTATACACTTTTTACCGTTCAGAATATCTAAAGCGTTGTTTCTATTCATTACAAGCGAATACGCTTCTATCTCTTGACCTTTATAATTAATCTTCATACTATTCTATCATCTTTAAATTTATACTATAAAAAAGATAGTACCCCAAAGGTACTACCACAACCAAAGATAACGAAATATCTTCAATCGTTATACACGACAATCGGCTTATTGTCGTGAACTAAGCCATTTATCCCGTCTTTCTCTGCATGCCTCTAAGGTAGGCGCACAACAAGCAAAAAGTTCACCGCTATCAGTACGGTAGTCGTACTGGTACATTCTCACTCTTTTTCCTCTCAACCTGGTGTTGTAGGTACAATAATTCTCTTTACCGGGTTGGCATACGCTGCAACCGTTTTCATTTATTGAGTTCATAATCACTATATTTAATGTTTTGCATTCAATCATTAGTGTCCCATAAAAAATAGGGACTAGTTAAACATTAAATAAATTTGGCCCA
>NZ_SRYZ01000044.1 GCF_004793475.1 Bacteroides muris (ex Afrizal et al. 2022)
AAACTATTTCGTTAACAGAGAAACGAATGCATTTGCTGAATCATTCAATGCAAAACTGGAAGCAGCTTGACCATGCCGAATAAAACAAAGAATCTCCGCAATAAAATTTGCGGAGATTCTTTGTAATCGCGACAGGATTCAAACCTGTAACCGGCTGATCCGTAGTCAGCTACTCTATTCAGTTGAGCTACGCGACCCTTTTAAAATTATGAAAACTTGTGACCGCGACAGGATTCAAACCTGTAACCGGCTGATCCGTAGTCAGCTACTCTATTCAGTTGAGCTACGCGACCCTTTTAAAATTATGAAAACTTGTGACCGCGACAGGATTCAAACCTGTAACCGGCTGATCCGTAGTCAGCTACTCTATTCAGTTGAGCTACGCGGCCCTTTTAAAATTATGAAAACTTGTGACCGCGACAGGATTCAAACCTGTAACCGGCTGATCCGTAGTCAGCTACTCTATTCAGTTGAGCTACGCGGCCTCTTTGTTTAACGGGTGCAAAGATACGCACTTTTTCCGAATTAGCAAACAATATCCAAACTTTTTTTGAAAAAAATTATTCGACAAAGCGATAATTAAACAATTGCCAGCCGATGGTCATCCCCACATTCCACTCCTTTCTCGGTGAGCTATAATGATTTACATAAGCAGAGATGGCTCCAAATGGCAAATGACAAATAATAGAAACTTCTCCTATATATTCAAAGCGGGAGAATGCTTTTCCATAATATGCTTTATTCAATGCATTCTTTTTTATCGGAAAAATCGGTGTAAAGCCATAAAATTCTGTCCGGAACTGGAACATGTCGTTCAAAACATATATGGGCTTGATACCGGCAGCCACATACTGGTTGGCACGAAAAGCTTCATTGTACATAAGTTTACTATGCGGAGTCGGTGCAAATTCTCCTGCCTGCATCATAGTTGCCGTATAATTCTCGGAGAAATTCTTCGATGAATACAGTGCTTCTGCCATCCATCCCAGAGTGAACTTCGGTCCCATTGTGTGATATGCCTCTTTCATATAAGAGATTTGCAACCAAGATTGCCGCTCTTGCGGAAAAGGACTATACCCTTCTTGCAGATTTCCCGGTTTAAATCTTTCCCTTCCAGTAAAGACCTGGGCTATCAGCTTCTCCAGATAGCCTTTTGTCGCGTATTGCCGCGTATTCAGGGTGCTCCCATAGAAACCGATGGAACCTCCCAGAAGCTTGTAGGTACTTCTGTCCGAACGGTCTCTATCGAAATCGATTACGCTGGATTGAAAGTAGTTATCTTCCAGTTGACCATATCCCAGGCTGAACTCCGCACGCTTATTGGCCAGAAACGGCAAGGCAACCATCAATTTCACAAAACGTTCGTCCTTTGAATTGAATGAAGGCTTGTCATTCTTGGAAAACAGCTTGTCTTTCTTGTAGTAATCGAAAGTACTGATTGAAGCAATAAAACGAAAGGACGTAGGTATGTGGGTAGGCAAATCAATCTTACCCATCAATTGGGCATTATTATAAATCTTACCCAACTGACCGTCAAAAGTGATTTCCTTGGAATAATAATTCAAGTTCTGATATCCTACTCCCAAATAGATTTGGTTTGAGCTGGTAGTAGAAACACTGCCCCCCAAACGGACGGAGAAATTATCCTCCATCTTCACCTTCAAATGCAACTCATATAAATCTGATTCAGAATTATATACGGCATGAGGAACTATTTCCGAAATCATATTATCCGCCAGTAAACGAAAATATCCGCGCTTCAAGTCTTCATAAGTAAAGACCTCATGCTCCTCATCATGGAATTCTTTTTTGATGTAGGCTTGCTGTTGAGTATTCGCCCCTTCAATAATAATATCCCGGAAACGGAATTGAGGCAGATTACTCCGAAAAACGAGACGCCTCAAACGTACATTATCAGCATTTACTCTACGATGGACACGGCTTTTGATGGAATCCATCATGTTAAGAGTACGGTTGTAACCTATATCGTGCAACTCCTGCAGACGATCAAAATCCAGCAGGTTGACATCGTCGTACTTGAAGGTCATGACTATGCCTAATGAGTCCGGAATGGAATAATCGGTCTTTTGCATAATCATATTCTCCAATTGGCTCATCAGGTTATTCTCCTTCGGTTTACCCGGATTGGCCGCCACCACACTGCCAATGATGACATCCGGATGAAAATCCTCCCGCATCACATCCGTAGGGAAATTATTGTAAATACCGCCATCATAAGCAAGCGTACTGTCTATTTCTATCGGTTTGAAGACAAAAGGAAAACTCATGGAAGCTCGTACCGCATCCCCCAAATCCCCTTTACCCAATACCAATGGCTTTTTGTTATACACATCGGACGCTATACAGCGAAAAGGGACAAATAGTTTGTTGAAATTACCGGCACATGCAGCCGTGGCACGTGCAAACAATTCCACAAATACCAGATTCATCTGTATGGGGTTGACCATACTTGTAGGAAGTATCTGGGGTTTTATATGCAACGAGTCCCTAAAAGCAAAACGGATATTGAAAAATTCTGGTGAAGGACGATTTTTCTTAAAATAATACTCGTATTTGGGCTCCACTTTGCCCGAATACCAACGTTTAAAGTCGGGAGAGCGTAACAGCGCCTCCATATCGTCTGGAGAATACCCCATGGCATATAGAGAACCGATGATAGCTCCCATAGAGGTTCCGGTTATATAATCAATGGGGATATTATTCTCTTCCAAAGCCCGGATAATACCTATATGAGTCATGCCTTTTGCTCCACCGCCACTCAGTACAAGCCCCACTTTCTGAGCTTGTAAAATAAAGCTACATAGAAGAAACGAAAAAAACAATAAAACTCTTTTCATAACTGTGCTATTCCGAGTAAGATAAATGTTCATTGCCCCAAATATAAACAATAGTTTCTAAAAATGCCGTATTCAACGAGGGAAATCACACCTCAATTGGTGAAAATGAATAAAAAAAAGGGTATTGTGACTCTGGAGAATCACAATACCCTTGCATATATTGAATGCAAATTTAAGGGGGCCTATTTTATCAGATCAATGCTTCTCTTGACAAAGTTGTTCAAAGCTTCACCTCTCAACATACCATTCTGCAGCAGTGCTAAATCTATCAGTTGACGGACAACCTTATTCTTGGCTGCATAATCAGCGAAGATACCTTCTTTCTGCATTTTCAGTTCGTCCCACTTCTTATCCAGCTCATTTACCTTATCTTTTTCGGTAGTCGGTATATCTTCATCTTTCTTACCTTCCTGCTTCTTCTTCAATTCATTACGTTGTTTATCCACTTCATTCATTTCTGCCTGAACCGGAGCAATGGCAGCAGCACATTCCTTGTCTTCATCTACCAGAACTTCTTTCACCAGCTTATGGTCTGAATTCAATACCAAGTTAAACATATCCGGCATTTCGCCATAGAAGCTCATTCCTGCCTGAATATTGGCCATTTCTTTCATACGACGCATATACTCGCTCTGAGTTATCATGATAGGAGTGGCGTTTTCGCCCAAGGCCTGCGCCGTAACGTTGAATTCCGTCTTATCCATCTTGGGCAACTGGCTCTTGAAGATGGAAGAAAGAACTTCCTGCTTGCCAGCTTCCAACGCTTCGTTCTTCTTGTCTTCCTTGACAATCAGATTATCAATAATATCGCTGTCTACGCGAGTGAAGCGAACCTTTTCGAACTTCTGCTCCAACATGCTCACCAATGCAATGTCCAGCTGTCCATCCATCAACAGCACATTGTATCCTTTATTCGTAGCGGCCTCTATGTAGCTGTATTGCTCATCTTTATTATTGGCATACAGATAAATCAGATTTCCATCCTTATCCGTCTGGCTATCCTTAATTAACGTTTTATACTCTTCGAAAGTGTAATATTTGCTGTCTGTATCGGTGAAAAGGGCAAAGTCCTTGGCTCTATCATAGAAATCTTCCTGCGTAAGCATTCCGTAGTTGATGAAAATCTTCAAGTCATTCCACTTTTCCTCAAATTGCTTACGGTCGTTCTTGAAGATAGACTGCAAACGGTCTGACACCTTCTTCGTGATATATGTAGAAATCTTCTTCACGTTGGCATCGCTCTGCAAGTAAGAACGGGAAACGTTCAATGGAATGTCCGGTGAATCAAGCACACCATGCAGCAAGGTCAAAAAATCGGGAACAATACCTTCCACCGAGTCCGTCACATATACCTGATTGCAATAGAGCTGAATCTTATTCTTATTCAACTCAATGTTGCTCTTCACCTTGGGGAAGTACAGAATACCAGTCAGATGGAACGGATAATCCACATTCAGATGAATCCAGAATAAAGGCTCGTCGGACATAGGATAAAGATTGCGATAGAACTTCTTGTAATCTTCATCTTTCAATTCGCTGGGTTTCAGTGTCCACAAAGGATTGGAGTCATTGACAATATTATCTTCGGCAGTTTCAACCTGCTTGCCATCTTTCCATTCTTTTTTCTTGCCAAATGCAACCGGAATAGGGAGGAAGCTGCAATACTTCTTCAACAAAGAGGAAATACGCGCTTCTTCGAGGAACTCTTTGCAGTCATCATCTATGTAGAGAACGATATCAGTACCACGTTCTGCCTTATCTGTGTCTTCAAGCGTAAACTCCGGACTGCCATCGCAGGTCCACTTTACAGCCTGAGCACCTTCCCGATAGGATTTAGTGATGATTTCGACTTTCTTGGCAACCATAAAAGCCGAATAAAAACCCAAGCCAAAATGACCGATGATGGCATTGGCGTCGTTTTTGTATTTCTCAAGGAAGTCATTGGCACCAGAAAAAGCTATCTGGTTAATATACTTGTCTATTTCTTCAGCAGTAAGCCCGATACCATGGTCAGACACCGTAATGGTATCTTTTCCCAGCGAAACATGCACAGTAAAATCGCCAACTTCACCCTTGAACTCACCAATAGAGGAGAGTGTTTTCAGTTTCTGCGTAGCATCAACTGCGTTAGAAACCAACTCACGGAGAAAAATTTCATGATCACTATACAAGAACTTTTTAATGACGGGGAAGATATTCTCAGTAGTTACCCCAATATTACCTTTTTGCATACTACATTTATATTTTTTAGATTTATATTTTTAATTATTTCGGCAGATATAGCACAAAAAAAATGCCAGTCCATAAGGACTGACATTTTGACGGCTTTTATAAAGAACTGCTTATGCTTTCTTGATGCTCAGCTCATTTTTTTCTTTGTCTACTGATACGTTTACCATATCACCCGGTTGTAACTCCGCAGCCACTATCAACTCGGAAAGTCCATCCTCCAAGTAGTTCTGAATGGCACGCTTCAATGGCCGCGCACCAAACTGCACATCGTATCCTTTTGAAGCGAGGAATTTCTTTGCATCATTCTCCACTACCAGCTTGTAACCAATTGCTTCAACTCGTTCGTACAAGCCTTTCAACTCAATGTCCACAATCTTCGTAATAGCATCCAAAGAGAGCTGGTCGAAAGTAATGATTTCATCCAAACGATTCAAAAATTCAGGAGCAAAGGTCTTGTTCAAAGCCTTTTGTATCACACTGCGCGAATATTCATTGTCATCCGTGCGGTTTTGCGCCGCAAAACCCACACCACGGCCAAACTCCTTCAACTGCCGTGTACCGATATTGGAGGTCATAATGATAACCGTATTCTTGAAATCGATGGTTCTGCCATAATTGTCAGTCAAACGACCTTCATCCAGCACTTGGAGCAAGATGTTAAACACGTCCGGATGAGCTTTTTCAATTTCATCCAACAAGACAATGGAATACGGCTTGCGACGTACCTTTTCGGTCAACTGGCCACCTTCCTCATAGCCCACATATCCCGGAGCGGCACCAATCATACGAGATACGGTGTATTTCTCCATATACTCGCTCATATCGATACGTATCAAGGCATCGTCAGAGCCAAACATATATTTTGCCAATTGCTTCGCCAAATGTGTTTTACCCACACCAGTAGGGCCAAGGAACATAAAGGTTCCGATAGGATGGTTCGGAGCTTTCAACCCTACACGGCTACGCAAAATCGCTTTGGTAAGTTTCTCTATCGCAACATCTTGAGCTATCACCTTCGCCTGCAGTTCTTCCTTCATTCCAGCCAGTTTAAGTCCTTCTGCCTGCGCCATACGCTGTACGGGTACACCGGACATCATCGAAATAACATTAGCTATTTCTTCTTCACCTACCGTTTGGCGATTATCCTTCAAACGGGCCTCCCACTCAACCTTCATCTCTTCCAAGCGGACAGAAAGTTCCTTCTCACGGTCACGGTAGCTGGCAGCCAACTCAAAATTCTGTGACTTTACAGCTTCAGCCTTCAGGCTTCGTGCCTCTTCAATCAGCTTTTCCTGCTCCTCAATTTCTTTCGGAACGTTAATATTCGTCAAATGCACACGCGAACCAGCCTCGTCCAAAGCATCAATAGCTTTATCCGGGAAGTTACGATCGGTAATATAGCGTGCTGACAACTTGACACATGTTTCCAAAGCTTCATCTGTGTAGCTCACATTATGATGGTCTTCATACTTCTCCTTGATATTCTTCAATATTTGAAGCGTCTCTTCAGCCGTGGTAGGCTCTACAATAACCTTTTGGAAACGACGTTCTAAAGCACCGTCTTTCTCGATATTCTTTCTGTATTCATCAAGAGTGGTAGCTCCAATACACTGGATTTCACCACGCGCCAAAGCCGGTTTCAGCATATTGGCAGCATCCATGGAACCGGCAGCAGCACCGGCACCTACAATCGTATGGATTTCATCGATAAAAAGAATGACATTCGGATTTTTCTGCAATTCATTGATAATAGAGCGAATGCGCTCCTCAAACTGACCACGGTATTTTGTTCCCGCCACCACAGAGGCCATATCAAGCATCATCACACGCTTTTCGAACAAGATACGCGAAACCTTCTTTTGCACAATACGTAATGCCAACCCCTCTACGATAGCGGATTTTCCTACGCCTGGTTCGCCAATAAGCACCGGATTATTCTTCTTGCGACGGCTCAAAATTTGCGCCAAGCGCTCAATCTCGCGCTCACGCCCAACAACCGGATCCAGCTTGCCTTCTTCGGCAGCCCGCGTCATGTCTATGCCGAAATTATCCAACACAGGAGTATCATTGGACGGCTTTCTGGATGCAGTCTGTGCAGCTGAGGCTGAACCGGATTCACCGGTACGGGAAGAACGGGGCATATTCATGTCTTCTTCATCCTCTTCATCGTCCTCAGTGAATCCCATTCCCGCATTCGGATTAGTCGATTTCATGGAAAGCTGTTCAAATACAGTCTGGTAATCTACCCGATTTTCTTCCAAAACAGTTGCAGCAAGATTATCACCATCTTTCAAGATAGCCAGCAATACATGTTCCGTATCAGCTGTTACGCTTTTCAGCAGACGTGCTTCAAGCATACACATCTTCAATATCTTGGCCGACATCGGGGACAAAGGTACTTCAGCGTCCGGCAAGAGAGTATCGTCCTTAGCATCTTTCAGGAAACCCTCCAGACGACTTTTTACCCGTTTTAAATCTATATCAAATTTCAACAATATTTCAATAGCTTTTCCTCCGCCATCACGTAGCATACCAAGCAGAAGGTGTTCCGGACCAATATAGCGATTTCTCAATCGATTGGCTTCTTCCTTACTATAAGTAATTATGTCTGAAACTCTTTGTGAAAAATGATTGTTCATATTTTATAATTCTCCTCAATTAAAAAGGTTATCCACGACAAAGATACGCATTTATTAATTCAGCGTATCATATTTAACTGATTTAATAGTATACAAATCTCGTGCCATAAATCTCAAATCTGTTTTTCCATTTCATACCTTATATATTAATGGCAATTCGGGGGAAAAAAGAGGGAGGTAGAACTTCCATATTTATGCCGCAGGCAACAAAGTTTATGGAAGAAAACTTTTGTATATCGTAAAAAAGTAGTACTTTAGCGTGGTTTTTCACGAACCCCCAAATGTGTAATTAATAATCTTTTTAAATGCTTGAACAAGACAGAATTATAAAGATTAACATCGAGGAGGAAATGAAGTCATCGTACATTGACTACTCTATGTCGGTCATTGTTTCACGTGCCCTTCCAGATGTTAGAGATGGTTTTAAACCCGTTCACCGAAGAATTCTTTTCGGAATGATGGGATTAGGAAATACCTCCGACAAACCTTATAAAAAATCAGCCAGAGTTGTAGGTGAAGTATTAGGTAAATATCATCCTCATGGCGATTCATCCGTTTACGGAGCTCTTGTACGTATGGCTCAGCCTTGGGCAATGCGTTATATGTTGGTAGACGGACAAGGCAACTATGGTTCAGTAGACGGCGACAGTGCTGCTGCCATGCGTTATACAGAGTGCCGTTTGCGAAAAATTGGCGAAGACATGATGACAGACCTTGAAAAAGAGACCGTTGACATGCAGAACAATTTTGATGACTCTCTGCAAGAGCCTACCGTCATGCCGGCCCGTATTCCGAATCTTTTAGTTAATGGTGCGTCTGGTATTGCAGTAGGTATGGCTACCAATATGCCGACTCATAACCTGTCTGAAGTTATTGATGCTTGTATTGCATACATTGAAAACAATGACATCGACATAGAAGAGCTGATGACGTATGTCAAAGCTCCTGACTTCCCGACTGGAGGCTATATATACGGCATGAGCGGTGTTCGAGAAGCCTATTTCACGGGACGCGGACGTGTCATAATGCGTGCTAGAGCCGAAATTGAGACTGGTTCGACACACGATAAGATAGTTGTGACAGAAATTCCTTATGGCGTCAACAAAGCTGAATTGATTAAAAATATAGCTGATTTGGCCAATGAAAGGAAAATTGAAGGTATTGCCAATGCTAATGACGAATCCGACCGTGAAGGTATGCGTATCGTTATTGATGTAAAACGTGATGCAAATGCCAGCGTTGTACTCAACAAGCTCTATAAGATGACAATGCTGCAGACATCTTTTGGCGTGAACAATGTTGCATTGGTACATGGCCGTCCACGCCTGCTGAATCTGAAGGATTTGATAAAATACTTCGTTGAGCACAGACATGATGTAGTCATCCGCCGTACTCAGTACGATTTGCGTAAGGCCAAAGAACGTGCACACATTCTGGAAGGATTAATCATTGCATCTGATAATATCGATGAAGTAATCAAGATTATCCGCGCTGCTAAAACACCGAATGATGCTATCTTGGGTTTGATGAATCGATTCCAACTCAGTGAAATTCAGTCACGTGCCATTGTGGAAATGCGTTTGCGCCAACTCACTGGACTGATGCAAGACCAGTTGCACGCCGAATATGAGGAAATTCAAAAGCAGATTGCTTACTTGGAAGAAATTCTTGTCAATGACGAACTCTGCCGCCAAGTTATTAAAGATGAACTGATTGAAATAAAAGAGAAATATGGTGACGAACGTCGCTCGGAAATTGTCTATTCATCAGAAGAATTCAATCCGGAAGACTTCTATGCAGATGATGAAATGATTATCACCATCTCACATATGGGATACATCAAACGCACACCGCTGAGCGAATTCCGTACACAAAACCGTGGTGGGGTAGGCTCTAAAGGTACCGAAACTCGTGATGCAGACTTTGTAGAGCATATTTATCCTGCAACCATGCATAATACCATGATGTTCTTTACACAGAAAGGTAAGTGTTACTGGCTGAAGGTATACGAAATCCCTGAAGGTACTAAGAATTCAAAAGGTCGTGCCATCCAAAATTTGTTAAATATCGACTCTGACGATGCTGTGAACGCCTATTTGCGTGTGAAGAATCTGAACGACCAGGAGTTTATCAACAGCAATTATGTATTGTTCTGTACTAAGAATGGTATCATTAAGAAAACATTGCTTGAACAGTATTCACGTCCTCGCCAAAATGGGGTAAATGCCATCACTATCCGTGAAGACGATCGTGTAATCGAAGTGCGTATGACAAACGGTGACAATGAAATCATCATTGCCAACCGTAACGGACGTGCTATTCGTTTCCATGAAAGTGCTGTACGCGTTATGGGACGTACTGCCACCGGTGTACGTGGCATGACATTAGATGAAGACGGTCAAGACGAAGTAGTAGGTATGATATGCATCAAAAATCCTGAAGCAGAAACAATTATGGTTGTATCAGAACAAGGATATGGCAAACGCTCGGATATTGAAGATTATCGCAAGACCAATCGTGGTGGTAAAGGTGTGAAAACAATGAATATTACCGATAAAACGGGTAAATTAGTGACAATCAAGTCTGTTACAGATGAAAATGACTTGATGATTATTAATAAATCCGGCATTACCATTCGTCTAAAAGTTGCCGATGTTCGTATCATGGGACGTGCTACACAAGGTGTGCGTCTAATCAACCTTGAGAAACGTAATGACGAAATAGGTTCTGTATGTAAAGTCACTTCAGAAAATGAAGAAGAACTTATAGAGGAGGGGAAAGAAAATATCCCTGAAAGCCCTCAGAACGAGGTAAACAACGAAAATGAAGAATAGACATAATATTAATTTAAATTTTCTACAATCATGAAAAGAGTATTATTTTCAATGGTTTTACTATTTGCCGCAAGCTTTACTTTCGCCCAAGAAAAGAACGTGAAAGAGGCTAAAAGTATTGCTAACGGAGTAAATCCTGACTTTGCCAAAGCAGAGGAACTGATAAATCAAGCTTTAACCAATCCCGAAACAAAAGACAATGCTGAGACATGGGATGTAGCAGGTCTTATCCAAAGAAAAAGAAGTGAGAAAGAAATGGAAAATGCCTATCTGAGAAAACCTTATGACACTCTTCAGGTATATAATAGTGCATTGAACATGTGTAAATTTTACTTCAAATGTGACGAATTGGCACAAATTCCCAATGAAAAGGGCAAAATCAAGAATAAATATAGAAAGCCTAATTCTGCTACAATTTTAGCAGAACGCGGTAATCTGATTAATGGTGGTATACAGTTCTTTAATTTGGCCTCACAAAAGGAGGGCGATGCAGCTAATGAAGACAATAAAAAAGCGTTAGATTTCTTTGCAACATATATTGATATTGCTATCAATCCGATGTTTGAAAAGGAAAATTTATTACAAACAGATACAGTATTACCCCAAATAGCATATTATGCAAGTTTAGCAGCTGCTAAGATGGAAGATTATCCTAGTATTTTGAAGTATGCTCCTTATGCACAAGATGATAAAGAAGTTGGGAAATACGCTATGGAATTTATCTCTACTGCATTAAAAGCCGAAGGTGATACTGTTAAATGGATTGCTTCTTTAAAAGAAGGTATCCAAAAATATCCTGAACATTCATTCTTCTTTGGTCATTTGATTGATTATTATAGCAATAATAACAAATATGACGAAGCTATGCAGTTTGCTGATGATATGTTGGCTAAAGATTCTAACAATACATTCTATTTGTATGTAAAAGGTTACCTTTATCACAATATGAAAGAGTATGATAAAGCTATTGAATTCTATAAGAAAACTATAGAAGTAGATTCTAATTATGCAGAAGCATACTCTAATTTGGGTTTGATTTACTGCTTACAAGCACAAGATTTCTCCGAGAAAGCAACTACAGATATTAATGATTCTAAGTATAAAGAAGACCAAGCTACTCTGAGGACTTTCTATGAAAAAGCAAAACCTTATTATGAAAAGGCAAGAGAACTGAAACCTGATCAAAAAGATTTATGGTTAAATGGTCTCTATAGAGTGTATTATAATTTGCAGATGGGCCCTGAATTCGAAGAAATTGAAAAGCTGATGTAATATTTCTTTCAGTAATAATAAAAGCTTGTTTAGGGACATTCAGTAAATGTCCCTAAAACGTAAGATGGCATATAAAGTCGATAGAGTATAATCACTTTATATGCCATTGTTATTGTCCTTTTTCTGTGTTTTTTACATAATCCTATTATCTTGCTGGACATGACGTTTCGGAAGAAGTCTGATGATCTCTTTTGATTCGTAAGCATCCGGTATTGTTGTGTAACCAACTAATATTTAGTATCTTTACATCAATAAAAAGAGACAGACAATGGATGAAAAAGATATATTGCTCAAGACGATTGAAGGGCTGAATACCTCCATTGCTTCATTGTCTGCCATCAATAAAAAACAAGCAGATTAGAATGAAAAACTGCAGGAACGTATCAAGGAGTTGACGGTCCAGGCCACGTGGTTGAACCGCTAACTTTCCTCTGTCGAATCGAATTTATCCGTAAGTGTCCGATAATCGCATATTTACCAACCATGCTTTTCCCCCTATTTTTGTTCTGATTAAAAAAAATGGAAGATAATGGCAATATCACAAAGCGAAATGCAGGTTCTTTATGCAAGATACCTCAAAAGTGGAATGACATTGGAGGATTTCTGTAAGAAACAACAAGTCACGTATTGGGATATGATGGAATGGATTAACCAATGGGAAAAGTTACACGGTGAGAAGTTCGTCGAAAACTCAACCGTGACATATCATAGAAGCCAGTCCAGATTGCTAGCCCCATTTTCTGGATCGAAAATCACACCTCAAGCACAAAGGTTGTTCCCGTTGGAGTTTGAAGAGAACGATGTGCCTCTCAGACTGCCGGAAGACAGTCCTGCATTCAGAGCCAGCCTCGAACTGCCAAAACCTGGAACCATCATCAAAGAAGCCAAGCTCACTTTTCCGAGCGGTATGACTATTGACATACCACAGACAACAATCAAGGCGTTAATCCTAATGTCTATCATATATGAAGGGAACTGTATTGGGATTGATTAAGGATATGAAATATTATTTCTGCCAGGAATCGGTGAATATGAGAAAGGGAATTGAAGGGCTTTGTGGTGTTATACGTGGTAGCCTGTTGCGTGACCCTTTCTCGATGGAAGTATTTGTGTTTCTCTCACGGGACAGGAAACTCTTAAAGATTCTCAGATGGAATGACGGGACTTTTGTGCTATATACTGTCAAGTTATACAACAGGAAGCGGGTTAATCCTTCATATCACACGGAATCGGAGTCTTATAAGATGAACTGGAATGACTTTTGGAACCTTATAAGCAACCGAAAAAACTGTTTAAACGGACTTGAAAAAGGTGAATGATTTTATGTGTAAAATCATTATAATTATTTGTGTATTAAATAATTAATTATTATATTTAATACATGAATATAAGTCGCATATACCATAATCTGATGGAGCAGGTACGCAGTAAGGACGCTCAACCAGACTTGAAACAACTTGTTTCAAGTCTGGTTGAAAAAGTCGATTCTTTAGAATCCGAACTGGCGTCATACAAATCGCTCGTAAAGGAGCAGCTTGATACCATCGGGCTACTGAACAAAAAGATTTTCGGGTACAAAAGCGAGAAAACACATACGGAATCATCTGAAACGGAAAATATTGAGAGTGTACCAAGTTACATCAGAACTAAGCCGGTCGATGACGCACCTGTGAAGAACATACGAAAAAAGATTAAAAGTTCATACAGAAGACCGGAACGGAGGGCTTACAAGGAAATGGAGGAAAGGATTGAAGTGCTTACGCCTGATGCGGAAGAATTGAAGGGTGCAAAATTTGTCCGTTCTGAGAAGACCTTCCGCCTGTATATGATACCGGCGCGGATTGTGAAGGTCATCTATAGGAAGTTCGTCGAATCGGAGAGCAACAATCCGGAACATTCCGGGGAAGCTTTGGATTTTATCGGGAAGATTTACAGGTTGGAAAGGTTCTTCAGGAAGAAGAAGTTTATCCCGGAGAAAATCAGGGAGTACCGGATTCGTTTTACCGTTCCGATATTCAGAAAATTCAAAAGGTTGCTGCGTCCGACAAAACTTGGACTGAACAACTATCTGTTCTTCGGGAATCACAAGAATGCCAAGAGGGGAGCCATTATCTACACCATCGTGGAAAGCTGTAAACTAAACAATGTCAATCTGTTCGAGTATTTAAAGGTAGTGTTCAGCAAGAAACCAGAAGTGGGGGAGACGTATGAAATGTTTCTTCCGAACAAGTGGAAAGTATAAATTGGCTTGTAACTATTCAGCGATTCTTACTGCTGACTTTTTAATAGTGGAAATTGAATATCTCCCAACTCCTTAAAAAATGTATTCGGCTTTGTATTTACTAATAAGAAACCGACTATACAGTCATCTTTTGGTTTCCTTTCACTACAAAACCGTCATCGTTTATCATCGGTACATAAATGATAGACCCTTTTTTATATTCTCATCCGTAACAATCTGAAAATCTCTCTTTTTGTTTGAAAACTTAGGCAGCTTCCCATCTTCCTGCAAATTTTTTATTTGCTCTTTTAATGCTATTTTCATCCTGCACAAAAAGCCTCCATTTGTTGTGATTGATGTATATAATTGATGACATCATGAGTTGCCCCTCCAGCTTTTGCCATATTCACTATAGAAATGTAATCATCTGCGGGGTCATTCTTGGCTCGTTTGTTGGCAGATTTCCAAGCACTGTCATGTGACTCTTGAATAACGTAATTAAATCCAATGCACCACCGGGGTTTTCATAATGTAATATTAAACATAATCAAGATATTGGTTAAAAACTATATGTACCTATCAATACATTTCGCCAAATAAGCCATGTCCGACCACTAATCCAGTAGTTTAGAAACTTCGTCGAACATCATTTTCTTTTTCAAGAACATCCTTCAATTGTACGTTAGATTGCCAAAGTAAGTAACTAACTAATTTATCTTCCATGATTTTGAGATTAAAACAAGCAAGAAATCCCAATTGTTATCAGCAATTGGGATTCTATCTCTTCTTAAGCTCGAACAGCCTCTTCAGTCTTACCTGCCATTTCATCTAAGATTTTTAAAGCTCGCTCCAAAACAGTAGTATCATCAATCATAACCAATCCACCATCTGGTCCAGGTTCCAAGTGAATCCCAACACTTTTCCCCTCCTTAAAATTGTGTCCACCGAAGAAATTTCTTACAGTGTCAACATTCAGTCCAAGTTCATCGGCTATTCTATGCATACTACCACTGGGCAATGAGTCTTTAATCTTACGTAATTCATTAAATGTTATTGTTCTCATATTCATAAATTTAATGGTTAATACTCTATACTTTTATTATCACGCTATAAATTTAAGGAAAAAAAAGATAAAACAAACTATTTCTTTATCTTTTTTCAAAAAGAATATTGCCTCTCCCCAAAATAATCATTTTTCAAGTGTACAGAATTATAAGCACAGGGAAGAATCCCCTAAAAACATACAGAAACAGCTCGTATAAACCAATAATACCGCTTTATACGAGCCGTGTTTTAGATATAAGGAGAATTAAATACCCTCTACGGTGGAAGCTGGAACCCACCCTACTTTACCGTCTTCCAAACGAATTTCTTTCCATTCACGCATAGAGTTGTCTTTTATTTCAACTTTACGTCCTTCATGAAGAATGAATAGACTTGTACCACTTTCGCTGGGCGTGCTGCGTACTGTGACACTAGGAGCCAACACTATAGCTTCATTACGATTCATCAGTTCGTCTTTTTGCTGAGCAGCAAACACATTACTCAATATAACAAAAACCAAGAATACTATTCCTGCAATGAATCCCACTTTCTTTCCCATGACCTGTTTTGAAAAGAAAAAGAGATAGAATGAAACGAGTAACAGTATAAAGAATACAATCCCCAACTTAGCCCATGCATCTACGCTAAGACAATTAATCAACGATTTAGTCCAAGATACAAAGAAAACCTCAGGAACTGGAATTACCTTATCGATTGTCTTAGAACGTGCTATCTCCAAATTTGCACGAATATCAGCGTTACCAGGCTCCAACAACAAGGCACGCTCATAATTCAATATAGCTTTTGCCATATCATCTGCCTTATAATAACTGTTGCCAAGATTATAATAGACTTCTGCAGCCTCTCCCTTCTTTAATAGATTCTCATATATTTGAATGGCAGAAGCATAATCATTCCGTATATAGGCGCTGTCACCTTCAGCTTTTGTCACATTGCTTTCTTGTCTTGCAGCAGAGAATTCCGCATGTGAACTGGCAGATATAGAATCATCGGCAGTCTGTAATGTATCTACAGATGCGGAATTCTGCCCATAGGCAGTAATTGCCATCGCTAGACTAAGAGTAAAAAACAATATTTTATTCATTACCATTTCCTCCTGATTAATGTTTTATCGAGTTTTCCATTTTGCTGATAACTTCCAAAGAAGCTGAATATACCTTATCCATAGCCTGGTTATCATCACCCGGAGCAAAGCGGGCAAACTCACAGTTGTTCAATGCATCGAGGAATTCCTTTATCAACGCATCATTCACACCATAATTACGAAGTTCCTCTTCGATATTATCCTTAGACAAACGGGATACCGGAATGTTCAATTTATCACTGATATATCCCCAAAGAGCCTTCAAGACCTCATCATAAAACGCATCTTTCTTATTCTCAGCCAGTAATTTACCAGCTTGCTTCATACGTTTCACCGCCACTTTATTGGCTTTCTTGGTACGCATCTTTGCTACATTTGCATTGGCTGCTATTTGCTTACGATAGATGATAAAAAATGCAATGAATGCAATACCCGGTATCAAATAAAGCAACCAATACGTCAACGAACCGAAGAAGAAATCGCCTTTGGGAGACAGAGTAACATTATTCTGCTTGATAAAACGAATATCCTCGTTCAATACTTTCAAATCTTCCTTGCTTGTAAAGTTTGCAATGGTCTGAGCAGCATTACCTGCTCCCTTTTCCACATGTAATTCGTATTCTTCTGTAGTCAACGTTTTATACGAACGGGAATTAATATCAAAATAACTAAATCTTACGGCAGGAATCTTATAAGTTCCGGCATTACGCGGAATTGCCAGATACTCGATGACCTTGCTACCGGAGAGACCCGAATTTGTCAGACGGAATTTACTGTCCACCTTCGGATCATATACTTCAAAATCCTCGGGGAATTTAACTTCCGGATTAGAAAGCAATTTCAGATTGCCGGTACCAGAAATGACAAGTTTGACAGTAACAGCATCATTGGTCTTGACATTTGTACTATTGATAGAAGAAGTTATATTGAACTCTCCCACTCCTCCCGAAAAATCGGCTGGCTTACCTGCCGGCAAAGGTTTTACGTCAATTGTCAGTTGCGGAGTCAAAATTGTCTTCTTGACTTCTACGTAATTGCTTCCTCCATTGAAAAATGCCTCAAATGGATCGGCAACTTGTGTAGCTTTTGCAATGGAAGCGTCAAAGCGTGCAGCATCAATTGTCAGCTTACCGGCTTGTTGCGGGAACAACACAAACTGACGATAGATAGTAGACTGATAATTTCTACCTTTATAATGCTCCAATCTCCATCTTCTATCATTAGGCAATTCTACTTCCTGAGAATGGAATCCTTTGAAGTCAGGCAATTTCACATTATCAAACATACGTAAGTCCACCAAAGTGTATATCTTGTATGTCAGTAGAAAAGCCTCTTGTTCATACACCGTCATCTTACTGGCAGTGGCTGTAATGAACAAATCACTATTCGATACAGATGTTCCGGAAGAAGCGCGGCTGGCAACGTCCCCACTCTGTTTGCCGCCATTTCCAGAAGATGCTCCATTGGCAGACTGATCTGCCGGAAGAACCCTTACTTGTACAGAATTAGAAACCATTTGATTACCATCAGCAGTAATAGTGGCTCCCGGAATGGTAAAATCACCTTCTGCAGTGGCCATTAAAATGTAAGTGAATGTAATGCTGCTGGTTGAAGTCGTCTGTCCATTAATCATCTGCACGCTACTTTGCTGCGAGCGGCTGGGTCCCATCAACACATCAAATCCCTTAATAGAAGGAGCACGAAAAGCCCTCACCTTTTGTGTAGTCACCGTATACGACAGTCTGAACTGGTCTCCTACCGCCACAGCGTCAGGAGCAGACGCAGTAAACGATACCTTGCCATCGGCAAAGGCATTCATACTGACTGCAATCAGTGCTATCCATAAGAAAACTATTTTTCTCATATATTACTTCCTATTATGTTTGTTACCAATCCTTTTCCAAGCGACCTCCTTGAAGTACCTGCTGCTTTTTCACTTTATCTTGCACATCCTTCTCGTCCTGCATGACAGAGTTCAACAGCTGCTCGGCATTTTCCTTAGACATCTCATTATCTTTCTTTTCCGGCTGAGAAGGTTGTTGTTGCTGGTCTTGATTCTGTTGCTGGTCTTTCTGCCGATCCTGCTGTTTATCCTGCTCCTTCTGTCGGTCCTGTTTATCCTGATCTTGATTCTGGTTCTGCTGCTGGTCTTGCAACTGTTTCTGTGCTAAAGCAAGGTTATAGCGCGTTTCATCATCTTTCGGATTATTGCGTAACGACTCCTTATAAGCTTCTACCGCCTTTGCATAATCCTTCTGAGAATGAAAGATGACTCCCATATTATGATAAATCTGTGACAAGTTCGATTTGTCCTTTTCTATCTTGGTTGCTCCCACATATTGCTCCATCGCTTCCTGCAGCTTGTTCTGCTGAGTCAATGTATTTCCCAAGTTAAACATGGAGACCGTTGACTTCGGATTTACCTCCAGAGCCTTCCGGTAGTTCACTTCCGCGTCCACATATATGCTATCCTTAAAAAAACGATTTCCTTTACGGATATAATCGCGTTCCGCCTTCTGTGCAGAAGCTGAAACTGCCACTAACAGCAGCAATACCATTCCAATATACTTTTTCTGTAACATACGCATCATTTCTTATTAGAAAATAAATGAATGTTGCGGAACAGAGGATTCTTGCGCTCCAATATCAACATCTCAGCCAGTAACAACAGCAGGATAATCCATGCCACTGCCTGAAACTGTTCATTGAATTCCGTGTACACCTGTGTTTCCACATCTGCCTTTGCCATCTTGCTGATTTCCTGACTAATCGCTTTCTGTGCACCATTTGTATTGTCTACGCGCACATAAATACCATTTCCTGCCTGAGCAATTTCCTGGCACATCTGCTCATTCAAGCGGGTAACGATTACGTTACCTTCACGGTCACGACGATAATCATTAGTGCCCTCTATTGGAATGGGGGCCCCCTCAGGCATACCTACCCCTAATACATTGACCTGGATACCTTTCTCAGCAGCGGCCTTAGCGGCTTCTACAGCACCACCTTCATGGTTTTCACCGTCGGTGATGACAATAACAGTACGTCCCACTCCTTCCTGAGGGGTGAAACTCCGGGCAGCCAGATTTATTGCAGCTCCAATTGCCGTACCTTGCTTGGAAATCAGCGAAGGGTCGATGGACTCCAAAAACATCTTGGCAGAAATATAATCACTCGTAATAGGTAACTGGGTAAATGCGTCACCTGCAAAAACAATCATACCGACCTTGTCATTTTGCATCTTATCCACCAACTGTGCCACCAGCCGTTTTGCCTTCTGCAATCGGCTTGGCTGTACGTCTTGTGCCAGCATGGAATTGGATATATCCAGCGCAATCATCACTTCCACTCCCTGACGTTTTACCGTCTCCAGTTTGGAACCGAACTGTGGACGTGCCAGCAGTACCGTGAACAATCCGATAGCCGCAAAAAACAACCAAAACTTCACATCCGGGCGGTATTTGGAAACATCCGGCATTAACTGTGCCATCAGTATAGGGTCACCAAACTTACGAATGGCTTTCCTCCTCCGATAATTGGAGTACAAGTAGAAGGCTGCCAATAAAGGCAGTAGCAGCAGCAAGTACAAATATGCAGGTTCTTCAAATCGAAACATATTCTTATTTACTATTTTACAATTTACTATTTTAGTGCAAGCATATCGAAAAGATCCTCTTACGGAATCTTCTTCAATATAGAGTTGCGCAACAGTACCTCCAGCAATACACACAAGAAAGCAGCCAACGCAAACCAGCGGTACTCTTCCTGACGCTTGCTGTATTCTTTTACATTCAATTTTGTTTTCTCCAGCTTGTCTATCTCCTCATACACTTCCTTCAACTTCGAATTGCTGGTGGCACGGAAATAGTTACCTTCCGTTGTTCCGGCAATCTGTGTCAAAGTCTTTTCATCAATCTCGACGGGCATATTGACATATTGCACTGTTCCGCCTACCGGATAAGGATAAGGAGCCATACCATTGGTTCCTACCCCAATAGTATAAACGCGAATGCCAAAGTTTTTGGCTATTTCAGCAGCCGTTAAAGGAGAAATATCACCTTTATTATTGACACCGTCCGTCAGCAGAATAATGACTTTCGACTTTGCCTTGCTATCCTTCAAACGGGTAACGGCATTGGCAATACCCATACCGATTGCAGTTCCGTCTTCAATCAGCCCGCATTTCATATCTTTAAGCAAGTTCAACAATACGGCATGGTCTACTGTCAATGGACATTGCGTAAAGCTTTCTCCTGCAAACAAAGTTATACCTATATTGTCATTCGGACGTCCGTTAATAAACTCTGCCGCCACATCTTTGGCTGCTTCTAACCGATTAGGTTTCAAGTCTTCGGCCAGCATACTGGTAGAAACGTCCATAGCAAGCATAATATCAATACCCTCAATCTCACTGTTCTGCCAGCTATCTGTGGTTTGCGGACGTGCCAAAACAAGGATAATCAGTATCAAGGCAATTATCCGCAGTACAAACGGTACATGCAATAAATAGTTCTTATAGCTTCTAGGAGTATGAGCATACACACGGGCATCCGAAATTTGAAGCGCAGCTTCACTATTCTTCCGCTTCATAATATACCATACTACATAAGGTATAAGCAACAGCAGCAAAAATAAATATTCAATATTGGCAAAAACCATATTTATGTACGATTTAACGATTTACAATTCAGCTTCGTTCCAAACATCCTTCATTTTTCATTCATATATATCTGATTGAAGTCACTTTTTCAGCATTAAGCAAAATAATTATACAACTCCAAACCGATGTATATCAATGAACCCGCAAGGGCTACAGCCAATACCACAATACCTGCTCCTAGCAAAATCTTGGTACGCAAAGAACGTTTCTCGATAATGGTAATCTCAGTAGGCTGCGGCTTGGCATTCTCCTCTTCTTTCTCCTTGGTTTCATTAATAAAGTCAATGGCATTAATCAGGTTAGCGTCATTTTCGTTCATCAACGGATTATGCTTGGCAAATTTCACCAAATCTGCAGTCTGAAACAATTCACGCAAATCAGAAATCGCATCCTTATCTCTTATTTCCAGTAACTTATCTATGATTTCCGTAGAAGTCATTTCTAACGCATTGAAACCAAAACGGTCTTTTATATACATACGAAGAGTATCGGTCAATTCTGTATAATATTCCTTCGGCTCCCCTTTCTGCCATACCTTCTCATTTTTGATACGTTCTATCTCCTGCATGGCCAACTGATGGGGAGGCAGCTTAGGCTCCACCTTCACCTTACGGATAATAGGCTTATTGTCAAAGAAACGCATTATCAGATAGACAAGCAATATCCCTATCGGGATAATCAGCGCACCGCAAGCCATAAGACCATACCAATCTTCCCAAGCAAAAGGTGCTTGCATCACTGTTTTGGGGCCAAAGAACTGTTCCGGATTCTCCGGGTCTAACGGGACATTCACTGAATATACTTTCAAGGCCAACGCTTTCGAGCAATACTTCTCATTATCCACTGTCACCTCCATAGGCGGTAGATAATAAAGAGCCGAGTCGAAAGAAGTAATTGTATACTCTTGAGTTATCAATGCACGCCGGCCATCATTCAGCAGTTGCGTATCCGGCTTGGCCACATCAATGATTTCAACCCCATTCACCAGCGTATCGGTATATACCGGAAATATGGCACGTTTATCGGCATCCAGAGATACTTGAAGCTTTATCCTTGCCTGCTCCCCAATAAGAATCTGCAAAGAGTCAATTGTAGCATCTACCGTTACCGACTGGGCTGCTACCCTTCCCGAGCATGCTATTAATAACGCTATCAGAAATAAATATCTTTTCATTTTCCGATTAATTTCGTTTCGCAAACAAATTCATTAATGCCTTGACATAATCTTGGTCGGTACGTACCGACACATTGTCAACATTACTCTTGGTAAACGTTTCATTCAATTCCGCCTGCTTGTTCACCCACCAATCATGATGGGCACGACGCACAGCACGCGAGGAGGTGTCGATCCACTGCTCGTGTCCCGTCTCGGCATCCCTAATCTTCATCAGTCCCACAGATGGCAATTCTTCCACACGACGGTCGTATACCTGAACGGCAACCAAGTCATGCTTACGATTGGCAATGGTCAAGGCGTTCTTGAAACTTTCTAGGTCTATGAAGTCCGACAGGATAAAAGCCGTACAGCGACGCTTCATTACGTTTGTCAGATACTCCAATCCCAGACGAATGTTAGTCCTCCGGCTTTCCGCATGAAAATCTATCAATTCGCGGATGATATAAAGTATATGCTTACGTCCCTTCTTGGGCGGAATAAACTTTTCAATTCGGTCAGAAAAGAAGATGACACCAATCTTATCATTGTTCTGAATGGCCGAAAATGCAAGTGTTGCGGCAATTTCTGTCACCATATCCTTCTTCATCTGCTTTACCGTACCGAATTCCAAACTACCGGAAACATCTACCAGCAACATCACAGTCAATTCGCGCTCCTCCTCAAACACCTTGACGTAAGGCTTATTGAAGCGGGCGGTCACATTCCAGTCGATGTCACGTATGTCGTCGCCAAACTGATACTCACGCACTTCGGAGAATGCCATACCTCTACCCTTGAAGGCTGAGTGATACTGCCCGGCAAAGATATTGTTGGACAATCCACGCGTTTTTATCTCAATCTGACGGACTTTCTTCAAAAGTTCTGTTGTTTCCATTGATTTATTTTAATAATCTCATTTAAGCACACATGCGCAATTTAGTTTATAACAGAAACTTCCCTATGAAAAGGGGGGGAGGTTTTGAATGCTCAAACCTAAGGCTTATGACGCTAAACCTCAGGTCCAGGACTATAAACCTCAAGTCTACGAAAACCTTTATTATGCGTTAGGGCACTTCAACCTTATTCAGTATCTTGCTGACGATTTCATCAGATGTCATATTGCTGGCTTCTGCCTCGTAAGTCAAGCCGATACGGTGGCGAAGTACGTCGTGTGCCACAGCGCGCACATCCTCCGGAATGACATAACCGCGGCGCTTGATGAACGCGTAGCTACGGGCAGCCAGGGCCAGGTTGATGGAGGCACGGGGCGAACCGCCGAAACCAATCATGTCTCTCAGCTCTTTCAGATCGTACTTCTCCGGATAACGGGTGGCAAATACAATATCGACAATATATTTTTCGATTTTCTCGTCCAAATATACCTGGCGAACCACCTTGCGGGCTTCGATAATTTCGTCAGCTTTCAGGATTGGCTTCACATTGAACTTTTCTCCGTTGATATTCTGGCGGATAATCAGTTTCTCCTCTTCCAGTTTCGGATAGTCAATTACGACTTTCAGCATGAAACGGTCCACTTGCGCTTCGGGCAGCGGATAAGTACCTTCCTGCTCAATAGGATTTTGCGTGGCAAGCACCAAGAACGGCTTGGGCAACCCGAAAGTTTCATTGCCGATAGTAACTTGACGTTCCTGCATGGCTTCCAGCAAAGCACTCTGTACTTTGGCGGGAGCACGGTTGATTTCATCGGCCAAAACAAAGTTTGCGAAAACCGGACCTTTTTTTACTTGAAACGTTTCATCCTTTTGACTGTAAACCATTGTACCTATTACATCGGCAGGCAACAAGTCGGGCGTAAACTGAATGCGACTGTATTGTGCATCAATCAGCGAAGAAAGTGTCTTGATAGCCAAAGTCTTTGCCAAACCGGGCACACCTTCCAACAATACATGTCCATCAGACAACAAACCAATCAACAACGACTCTACCAGATGCTTTTGTCCTACAATGACCTGGTCCATACCTGTGGTAAGATTGGTAACGAAAGCACTTTGTCTTTCAATCCGCTCATTCAGTTCGCGGATGTCAATTGTTTCAGCCATAAATCAATCTATTTTTTAATGTTTAATTTCCTCATTTATCCGGTTTTTAACCGGTAATCATTTTTTTAGCTCCCAAAAGTACAGGAATAAATTAACCATACCAACTAATTTTTATTAAAAAAACTATGCGAAGCCCTTAGATTAAACTACTTTCATAGAGTTTAGTATTTAACAAAAAAAGAAGCAGCAATTTTTTTACTGCTTCTTGGCCAGTTTCGGTATCTTGATAGTGGTACCATAAGGCACATTATCCGGATTCTTGATTACGTCGGGATTATGCTTCACGATATAAGGCCAAAGAGCTTTTGTTCTGTAAAAACGAAGTGCCACCCTAGTCAGCGTTTCTCCTTCCTTGATGGTATAAGTGGTTTCTGTTCCCACAATCGTATACCCCACAGAATCCGGTTTAAACGGTACAACTGTCTTTTTCTGCTCTTTTTTAGGAGCAAAAAACTGTGCTTGTACATTTTCTTCGGGAGTCTTTTTAAGCGCAGCGGTTGTTGCAGCAACAGTTTCTGCCACAGTATCAGTCCGGGCAGGAACTACAACATTTTTAAAAACAATACTGTCTGTCAAAGCAATATTGTCTTTACCGGTAAGAACATTCGCCTTTTTAGTAACAGATTCCTTTACATCTGAATCTGCAACTTCTTTTACAAGAAGGTTTGTCGCAAATTTGTCAAGCAAGTCCGGATAATACATGAAAGCTACAGCACCACCACACAATAACACTACAAAAATAACGATGCCTATAAAATATTTCATAGTCGAAGAATCTGCCATATCTTTTACCACTGCCTCAGACGGTTTCAGCTCAGTAGCAGCTATATTTTCAGGTATTGCTTCCGGTTCAGTTTTTTCCGGTTTCTCCTCTTCAACTTCCGATTCTGGCTCGACTAACGGTTCTTCCACTAAAGCAGCCTCTTCCGCCACCGCTTCTTTTATTGTAATTTCATCTTCTACGATTACAGTTTCTTCTTCAACAGCAAGTTCAACCTTCTCCTTTACCTCTTGTTCCGGAGTCTTGATTTCAATATCTTCATCATCTTCACTGTCATTTTCCTGCAAAGTATCCTCAAGCACTGTAGCGTCATTCAAAACTACAGTTTCAAAATGCGAAAATGGTCTATTGACAATATCTTTCAAAGCCGGTTCTGGCGTAAACGACACTTTTGTATGCCCTTGTATCTCAAACCTTTCCCCCGTATTCACATTAACGCTTTCACGACTCCCGACATCTATCAGCTTGAAAGTCCCCAAACCTCGTATCTTCACATACTTGTCCTTCTCCAATGACTCCTCAATCAGCTGGAAGAATTCTTTCACAAAACTATCCGCATTCTTCTTGCTCATGCCATGCCTTTCAGCCAGCGTGTCTATCAGATCTTGTATGTTCAGTTTCTCATTCATATACGGGAGATTTTTAAAAGCCAGTTACTTAAACTTATCCTTCAATAATGTACTCGGCTTATAAGTCAACACCAATTTAGGAGGTACCAACATACGCTGCTTTGTAGTCGGATTCACTGATATACGCTCTGCCTTCTTTTTCACTTCGAATGTGCCGAAGCCTTGTATAGAGATAATATTCCCCTCCTCCAACTGTCGTGTCATATCCGACAGCAATGAAGCAACCAACTCAGAAGTATCTTTCAATGTATATCCTAACCTCCGCGACAATTCAGAAGTAAACTCTTTGTTATTCAAAATGTAAGCTTTTAAATTGAACTTCAGTGCTATATTAGCAAATCTTCTTCACATATGCAAGAAGATAAGGAAAATTCTTTAAATTATTCGCCCAAAAAGGTCGAAATCATCGGAATTAATTATCTCTACATGGTAAAAGTTACCTATATGTAATGTTTTGTCTCCACGTTCAATCAGAACCTCTGGATCCACTTCAGGAGAATCAAATTCTGTACGTCCGATATAATATTCACCTTCAAGCCGGTCAATGATTACTTTCATCCGCCTGCCTACTTTTTCAGCACTCAGCTCCCCTGAAATGCCTTGTTGAATAGACATTAACTCATCCAGGCGCGCTTGCTTCACTTCTTGGGGAATAGAATCCTCGTATTCGGCAGCAGCATATGTCCCTTCTTCTTCCGAATACGCAAAAGCCCCCATTCTATCGAAACGAACTTTATGGACAAACTCTTTCAGTTCCTCAAAATCAGTTTCTGTTTCTCCCGGATGCCCCACCATCAGTGTAGTACGGAGATGGATACCGGGAACCTCCTCACGGAATTGTTCTATCAACTTATAAGTCTCAGCCTTCGTCACATGGCGGCGCATCCTTTGCAGCATATTGTCGCTGATATGTTGCAGGGCAATATCCATATATTTACATACATTGTCACGTTCGCGCATCACACGAAGCAAATCAGCCGGGAAATGCGCCGGATAAGCATAGTGCAAGCGTATCCACTCCACTCCGGGAATATCCGAAATCCGCTCAACAAGCTCGGGCAACATTTGCTTCTTGTATAAATCCACTCCATAATAGGTCAACTCCTGGGCTATAACTTGGAATTCCCTTACACCACATGCAACCAGATATCTCACCTCACCAAGTATCTCCTCCATCGGGCGTGACACATGTCGTCCCGTAATGATGGGAATAGCACAATAAGAACATTTACGGTCACACCCTTCGGATATCTTCAAATAGGCATAATGCTTTGGAGTGGTCAGTGTACGCTCTATGTGCAACTCGTCATGATAGGCCTTTCCCAAATCCTGCAACAATTCTTTCCAATTGAATTTACCATAGAATTTATCCACCTGGGGAATTTCAACGGCCAATTCTTTCAGATAACGTTCCGAAAGACAACCCATTACATAAAGCTTTTCCAAGTTTCCTTCCTCCTTGGCCTGCGCAAATTCCAGAATCATATTAATGGATTCCTCTTTGGCATCACCGATGAAACCGCAAGTATTGATTACGACAATCTGTCCTTTTGGCCTTTCCGCATCATGTGTCACATAGAATCCCTCTTCTTCCAACTGGCGCATCAAATGTTCCGAATCCACTAGGTTTTTAGAACATCCTAAAGTAATGATATCTATAGTCTTCCGTTTCATGCATTCTCCCCAAACAGTGAATCAACAAATTCCTTTTTACGGAACACCTGCAAATCTTCCACTCCTTCACCCAATCCAATATATTTAACCGGAATCTTAAACTGGTCTGAAATGCCGATGACTACGCCACCCTTGGCTGTTCCGTCCAACTTTGTAACAGCCATTGCCGTAACCTCTGTTGCCAGAGTGAACTGCTTGGCTTGCTCGAATGCATTCTGTCCGGTTGAGCCATCCAACACAAGCAACACTTCATTCGGAGCATCAGGGACAACCTTCTTCATCACATTCTTGATTTTCGTCAGTTCATTCATCAAACCGACTTTATTATGAAGGCGTCCTGCCGTATCTATAATTACTACATCCGCATTATTGGCAGTTGCAGAATTCAGTGTGTCAAAAGCGACTGAAGCTGGGTCGGCACCCATTTTCTGCTTCACAACAGGCACGCCTACCCGTTCACCCCATATTACCAACTGCTCCACTGCAGCAGCACGGAAAGTATCGGCAGCACCCAGATAAACAGATTTTCCGGCTTTCTTGAACTGATAAGCCAGTTTACCAATCGTAGTGGTCTTCCCTACACCATTGACGCCCACTACCATAATGACGTATGGTTTCTTAGCAATCGGTGCTTCAAAGTCATCCACATCCTCCGAATTATTCTCCGTAAGCAACGCTGCGATTTCATCACGTAAAATATGATTCAGCTCAGTGGCATTCATATATTTGTCTGCTGCTACACGCTTTTCGATACGTTCAATAATTCTCAGTGTCGTTTCCACGCCCACATCCGAAGTTATCAACACCTCTTCCAAATTATCCAATACTTCATCATCAACTTTTGACTTTCCTGCCACGGCACGTGCAATCTTGCCAAACACACTTTCTTTGGTCTTAGATAATCCTTTATCTAATGTTTCCTTTTTTTCCTTGGAGAAAAAACTAAAAAATCCCATACATTAATTATTTTTATGCAATCTATTTTCGCATTCCCTGTAAAGATATTGCAAACCGAATATAGAATAAAAATGAACTCGTTCATTTCTTATGCTAAGGTGCAGCCTATCTTCGCATTTTCAGCAAAGATATAACAAAACTGACGAATATTAAAAACTTCATCCTCTTTTTAATTGAGTAGAAGGAAAACTAAGTAGTTTTCCAATCTCTCACATCACCGTACATGCCGTTCGGCATACAGCGATTCCTATTCGGGGCACCCATTTGAGATAGCAGTCCATTAGGAACACATATCCAGTCCTACGCAACCTATCATTAGACATTGCGGAGGTTACAAGTCGGCTTTTTCCCACACACTAATAACCATACCGGGCATACACAAAGAATCCCCTTACCGGAAAACCGACAAGGGGATTTTTATAATCCATCAGCGCTTTACAGCCACTGTATTTATCTTATTTCTTAAAGAAGTTCTGAACATCTTCATTACGGACCATCTGTTCATCAAAGATGTAAGCACCAGTCTTAGGAGACTTCACCATTTTGATAACCTTTGTATAAGAACGTCCTTCTTTACTTCCTTCGTGCAAGGTTGCTACCGCTTTCTTTGCCATAAGTTATAGATTTATTATTTGATTTCTTTATGTACTGTTACTCTCTTCAAAATCGGGTTATATTTCTTCAACTCCAATCTCTCTGTGGTATTCTTTCTGTTCTTCGTCGTAATATAACGAGAAGTACCCGGCATACCGCTATCTTTGTGTTCTGTGCATTCCAGAATCACCTGTACTCTGTTACCTTTTGCTTTCTTTGCCATAATCAGTATTCTCCTCTACTTTAGCCAATAACTTTAATGCTTTTCCAATCACAATAACCTTTAGCTACCGCATCTTTCAAAGCAGCGTCCAGTCCTTTCTTATTAATAACGCGCAAACCATTAGCGCAAATGCTAAGGCTGATCCAGCAATCCTGCTCTACATAGTAGAACTTCTTGTTAAACAAGTTCAAATCAAAGGTTCTCTTCGTTCTTCTCTTTGAGTGTGAAACATTGTTGCCAATCATGGCCTTCTTTCCGGTAATTTGACAAATCTTTGACATTTCTATCTTAATTTTATAGTTTTCTTTTTTGCCTATTTCAAACAGAGCGCAAAGTAAGCACTTTTATCGTTACCAAACAAGTTTTTCCTAAAATAATTCACTGTATAATAGTATTTTTTCCTCATTTCAATCTCTCATAAAGCAACATAAGGGCATTTTGAATTGCTTTTTTCACATTTCCCTTTCTTCCCTCGTCTCCCTCCTGCTTCATGGTAACGATTTCATTTTTATAGGCAGCAGCTATCCACACTGTGCCCACCGGCTTTTCCGGAGTTCCGCCTCCAGGACCTGCAATGCCGGAAGTAGCCACTGCACAATCTGTTTTCAGCGTTTTCATCGCACCTTTCACCATTTCTGTAACAGTTTCGCGGCTTACCGCTCCATATTTTTCCAATGTTTCGGCAGACACATGCAACAAAGACATCTTTATTTCATTGGAATACGCCACTATACCACCATTAAAGTATTCCGAACTGCCAGGAATAGAAGTTATCAAAACAGCAATTCCCCCGCCCGTACAACTTTCTGCGGTAGAAAGGAACAATTTCTTTTCTTTCAGCAGCTCTCCAACCTTTTCTTCCAACTTCATACCTTATATCATTACTGTCCCGTAAAAGTGGATAAATAGTTCTTTGAAATAATTGAAATATA
>NZ_SRYZ01000045.1 GCF_004793475.1 Bacteroides muris (ex Afrizal et al. 2022)
CCGAGAAAGAAATGCAGGCGGTACGGGAGGCGAAACAACGCAAAGACCTTCAGGAGCTGAACGCACTTACACACCACCTGCGCAGCTCGTGGGAGATACTCCGTGCTGACCAGCCGTTAAGGGAACTATACAAATTGCTTCATTGCGATGGCACGCCTGACGATAAAACAATTGGCAATGCTGTAAAAGCTGTGCTGGATAAGGGTTCGGAAATAATCCGGTTGGCAAAAGAAGAAAGGAAAAAATATAACAATGGATAAGACAAAAATCATCGTGGTGGAGGACAACATCGTGTATTGCGAGTTCGTCTGCAACCTGCTGGCACGCGAGGGGTTTCGCACCGTGCAGGCTTTCCACCTCTCGACTGCGAAGAAATATCTGCAACAGGCCGCAGACGGGGACATCGTGGTTTCCGACCTGCGCCTGCCCGACGGCAACGGTATCGACCTGCTGCGCTGGATGCGCAAGGAGGGCAGGATGCAGCCCTTTGTCATCATGACCGACTATGCCGAAGTGCATACGGCGGTTGAAAGCATGAAACTCGGCTCGCTGGACTACATACCCAAGCAGCTTGTGGAGGACAAACTCGTCCCTCTGTTACGGAACATATTGAAAGAACGGCACACCGGACGAAGCCGTATGCCCCTGTTCTCGCGTGATGGCTCGGCGTTCCAAACCATCATGAAGCGGATAAGGTTGGTAGCCCCTACCGACATGAGCGTGCTGATATTCGGGGAGAACGGCACGGGCAAGGAGCATATCGCCCACCTGCTGCACGACAAGAGCAAGCGGGCAGGAAAGCCGTTTGTGGCTGTGGACTGCGGTTCGCTCACCAAAGAGCTTGCACCGTCGGCTTTCTTCGGACACGTCAGAGGGGCGTTCACGGGTGCGGACAGTGCCAAGAAAGGCTATTTCCATGAGGCGGAAGGCGGCACGCTGTTCTTGGACGAGGTGGGCAACCTCGCACCGGAAACACAGCAGATGCTCCTGCGTGCCATACAGGAACGGAGATACCGTCCGGTAGGTGACAGAACGGATAAGAGTTTCAATGTCCGCATCATCGCCGCCACCAACGAGGATCTGGAGAAGGCAGTCCATGAAAAGCGTTTCCGGCAGGACCTGTTATACCGCCTGCACGATTTCGAGATAACCGTTCCGCCGTTGCGCGACTGTCAGGAGGACGTCATGCCGCTGGCTGAGTTCTTCCGTGAAATTGCGAACCGGGAACTGGAGTGTGATGTCATCGGCTTTGACGGGGAAGTCCGAAAGACATTGCTGACCCATGCGTGGCCGGGCAATGTCCGCGAGCTTCGTCAGAAAATCATGGGCGCGGTGTTGCAGGCACAGACCGGGCTTGTAACGAAAGAGCATCTGGAACTTGCCGTGACGAGGGCGACCTCACCCGTCAGCTTCGCCCTGCGCAGCGATGCGGAAGACAAGGAGCGTGTCTTACGCGCGTTGAAGCAGGCGAACGGGAACCGCAAGGTTGCCGCCGAACTGCTCGGGATAGGACGTACGACGCTGTACAACAAACTGGAAGAATATGGATTGAAGTATAAATTTCAGCAATCATAGTCCATAATTCGCTGAATTTAGTTACCCACAAAAGTATGTTTTTTCAAAAAATAGTATTATATTTGCATTTAGAAAAAGTGTTCTTTTGATTTAATGCAAAACGAGGTAAAATACAGAACTTCGCTTGTTTCTAAATCGTTACCCATCAAGAAACAAATCTTTGCAAACTATTCAAATTCAGCGATAAAGACAATTCGTAATGTCTTCCGATATGCGAGGTAAGATGACGGTTGATTTTTGCCAAATCCGCCACCTCTTTGAGATAGGCATTCATGCGTTGGTTGGAGATTACCGGCAACACCACGCCTTCCAACAGAACTTTCGGGTGGTTACTGTATTTCTCAATCAGACGGCGGGGAACATCAAGCAAGGGAATGATGCTCAGTTCGCCCGTTTTCTCCCTGTGCTTGCGTATCCACATCCGACCGTCGGCATCGGTGGTGATGTCTGAGCGTTTGAGCGACTTTATGTCGCAGAACGCCAGCCCGGTGAAGCAGCAGAACACGAATGTGTCACGCACAGCCTCCACGCGTGGATAAACTTTTAAGTCCAGATCCATCATACGTTTCAACTCGGCTTCGGTCAATGCCTCACGGTCTGCGACGGTACGTTTGAAACGTTTGCCGAGGAATGGATCTTCGGTTGCCCATTTGTTGGCTATGGCGTACTGCATCACATTCTTCAGGTAACGCAGATAGCGCACAGCCGTGTTGTTGGCGGCTTTTTTGTTCATGCGCAGGAAGTGTTCAAAATCCTGCACGAATCCTTTTGTCACATCCTTGACCGGAATGTCAGTCACATTTTGCGTCAACTGCATGAACTCTTCCAGATAGGTGACACAGCGCACCCAACGCTCGTAGGTGGCTTTCCCCATGTCGCCGCGTTCATATTCGGCGCGCCGCTGTTCGTTTGCCATGCGGAATACCTCGCAGAGCATTTTGGGCTTCTCGACAGTGCCGAGGAAATGGTCACGCAGTATTTTCGGATTTACCATCTTCCCCTCGCGCACAAGCATATTGTGGATTTCGAGGAAGCGGGCTTTCACAACCTCGATATACTTGTTAAGTTCGAGGTCTCGGCGCGAGCGGCCTTTGGACATGGCACGCTTCTGATCCCAGTTCTCAGGAGCGACACTGCGTCCGAGGTTCATTTCCGAAATCTGACCGCTCACGGTGATGCGGACGAAGATTGGATACTCGCCGTTGCGTAGGGCGCGGGCTTTCCTTGCTATGAAAGACAAGGTGAAATAAGAATCATGTAACATAGTTTGAAATTGTGGTTTAATGGTTACATAAATATAATCATTTTCGCCCAATTTCACAACAGGCAAGAGCAAGGAAATCAACGCCGTATCGCAAATCCAGTGAACACTTCCGTGAACAGGAAGAATCTTCCGGAGTTTGTTCACGAATTATTGCTCTGCAATTTCGTCGTATTTCACTGTTCTGCCGACTTGTTCACGATTGAACACAATCCCAAACTCGGATGAACATAGATAAAAGAGTTAAAAACAAGGCTAAATTAACTGTCACATCGTTAAAAACTTCAATTGATGTTAAATTTCGCCCGAAATCAACTCCTAATTCCCGAAAAGTGGGGTTTTGAACCCGGCGGAGAGTATGCGAACCCCACTTTCAAGTTGACAAATCGCAGAAAAACGCAGAAGGATAGAGGATTACAAATTCGCTTCATAAATCGTGAACAAAACTGTTCACGCCGGAGGCTGTTCACGAATTGCACACCGCCATACCTCATAATGTTCACTATTCTGCCGGATAGGGGTATTACAAAAATCGCTGAAACTGTCTTAGTTTCAGCGATTTGCGGCATCTTGCCGATTTATTCTGTGATCCGCCTGGTCTCTGTGACACAAACGTATGTTATATGATTATCAACATCTTAGCTCTCTGAAAATCGCGGTACTCCCTCTTTGCGCACCCCGATATTTCAATGTTCTTCTTCGTTTACTTTGCAAAGATAGTAATAATTCGCTGATTTTCGGCGGTTAAGAGCGTTAAATAAGCCTTATTTTTGCCCCATTTTTCGCAAATCCTTGCTCCCTCGCTTGTTTGGCAATGGATTTACGGGTATTTTCTGCTCCCTCTTGATTTATTAAAACTGATGCCTATAATATTTTAATCCCCAAAATGGTCACACTTTCTCTTATTTGATAATTAAAATTTGGAATATTGCGATTTTGTTTTGATAGTGTCGTTTTTAATGGCTAACTTTGCCATATTAAAGCCACCGACATTGATACAAGAGCTAAAAATAAAAAATTTCAAGTCTTTCCGTGACGAAGTTGAACTAAGTTTCGAGCCTTCGGGAGATGACCGTTACAACAGCGTTGTGACTATGCCCGACGGTGTACAGCTGCTCCGTTTTGCGGTTGTTCTCGGAGCCAATGCCAGCGGCAAGTCAAACCTTTTGGATGCCGTTGAGTTCCTTCGTGATTTCTGGAATAATATTCCGGCAACAAATGATGACGGCACGAATGTCCAGCCATTTCTTATGCGAAAATCCGCGCTGTCGTATGACACGGAGTTTGAGATCAAGCTGTATGTGGACGGCATACGCTATTGGTATCAGCTTACGGTAAATCCTGAAAAGGTATGCCGGGAGGCGTTGTTTGTATATCTTACGAACCGCCCGACAAAGGTGTTTTGCCGTGAGGACGTGCAGGGCGTATCAAAGTTGGTATTTAATCCAACTGTCGCCAAACTTTCGCCAGCTGAAGTGGATATTATGACAATGAACTGCCTGCGCAATATGTCGGTTCTTGCCGTATTGAAGAAAGTCAATGTCGCCGTACCTTATCTTGACAATATGCGCAGATGGATTGACAACCGGATGCTTCCATTGCAGAGCGGTTCGCTATCCACGTTGTCGCAGGGAGCTAAGAAGATGATTGCCGACAGCGAAGATTTCCGGGAATACCTTATGCAGTTCGCACAGGAAGCTGACTTCAACATTTCCGACATCAAAATTCAGAAAATGGCGGCATTGTTCGGTCATACCGTAGAAAGAGATGCCGGGAGTGAGAGCTATGTTCTGCCCGAAAACTGTCAGAGTACGGGTACAAAGCGTATGGTTGAACTGGAATCACTCATATATACACAGTTGAAACGGCAGGCGTTTTTGTGCATTGATGAAATCGAGGCTTCCATGCACCCCAGTCTGATGGAATACATACTCGCTAAATACATAAACACGCCGGACAATCAATCACAACTGCTTGTATCGACACATTATGATCCGATATTGAAGGATATTGACGATTTGTTTGGCAAGGATTCGGTATGGTTTACTGAAAAGGGCAAAGACGGCAATACCACACTGTTTTCTCTTGTTGATTTCAAAGGGCTTAACAAGCTGTCTTCAATTCATCGGGCATATATGAACGGTCAGTTTGGTGTAATTCCACAGATAATATAACATAACTAAGTGAAACAATCAGATGGAAATTAAGCGATATTCTGACGAAAGTGACGCATATTACGAAGCTCGCAAACTTTGGAATGAATTCAAAGAAATTGCGTTATTCGAAGCTCGTTATTATCTTAAACATAAGGTATTAGAAATACTTTCAAATTACATAATAAAAAATACAATTACAATTGAAGAAGGCGAAATTTTTTATCGCGCAAGAATAATTGATGACAAAGCTCTTAAGGATCATATGGTATATCAATGTTACGGACTTCCAGATGGGGAACGTCTTAACATCAAATATCATAGCAAATCGAATCCATTTAGAGGATTAAGCAAAGAGGCTTCTTTTGTGCCCCCAAAAGAGATTTATATCAAAGAAGGTCGAGCAAATCCTAAATATGTCCGTTGTTTATATATGGCAGAAAGTCCAGTTACAGCATTATTTGAAGTAAGACCATTAATTTCTGATTCAGTAAATATAGCTCAGATTAAAGTCAATCAAAAGCTAAAAGTAGCCGATATAACAATTGACTTAAATATGAATTATTATAAAGATGCAGAATTTGAACTTTGTATTATGAACATGATACAAGGAGCATTTTCAAAGCCTACAAATAATCCAGATGATTATATCCCTTCGCAAATAATATCTGAATACTTAAAAAGTATAGGATATGAAGGCATTAGATTTAACAGCTCTTTGCATCAAGATGGAGTAAATCTTACTGTATATAATTTCTCAAAATGTGAGGCCATATCTTCACAAGATTTTAGAATTGAAGATATAAAAATAACTGCGCGCGCTGCTTGTGGAAATGCAAATTATGACGGAGATTTGTTTAGGATTCAAGATAATACTCCTTGTTATTTGAATCTCGATTTTTAAAAAACTGAGTTTAGAGCCGGCTTTACACTGCGGAAACGGATAGAGGCATAACGGCTTCCAGTATAATCGCGTTAGCACTTGCAAAGCAAGAATTAGAGTCGTCACACCATACGGATCTGTTGTGCATTATCTAATCTTCTATGGCAATATGATACCAGTCCAAGTATCTCCAACGCATCTTGTTCTGATATATTCCAAATATATTTTGGTGCATGTGCTTCCGTATTTCGGAACATTCCGCACAATCCTTTAAGTATATTACAAAATCCCTTGTGTTCATCTATTTCAGATGGAGATGTATATTTGTTGATTATTAAGATTGGGTTTGTACTGAAAACTTGTTCAATTAATGCCACACCATCAGTAGTCAATCCAGACAAATCTCTAATTCTCTGAAATAATCCTTTATTTGCTTCAAATACTGAATGAAAGTAGTTATTTGCAAGCAGTTCAGGTAAACAATATTTGAATATTTCCTTATGTGAGTCACGATGCTCTAACTGTTTTTTCAAAGTCTTAGCTCGTTGTTCTGCATCTGTGACGGTCTTTGATCGCAAACATTCATAAATCCTTCCATCTTCCCTTATTTCAAATCCCACAAAGGACAATATGGCACTAACATTATTAAGAACATCGTGATAATGACTGGAATTTGCAACATACGATGCAGGTTCTAATACAAGTTTTATGAAATTCATTATTTGATTAGAACAATTTTTGTCATTCTGATAAATAACGAAAGCGTTATATATGCGCCGCCATTTCGTTGAAAGCTCTATTTGGTCTATCAGAGAAACTTGTTTCAATATCAAGGATAATTGAGTTCCAGTTACTTCTTCACCCAATAGTCTTGCTAACTGCTCCAATTGTCCTCTTGAAAAACAAGGTGCTATCATATTATTTTAGTTTTTCTTTTATGATTAACCAATGCAGCTTTAATACGGCATACGTATTCCTTGTGGCTTTCATTCGATGCGATTTTGGGAATATCAACCTTAAAATGATTAGCCCATATATTAGCACTAAATCCAATTATTCGGTAGAGTAGTGAATTCGGATTTTCTTTTAGGGTGTCATCGGCAAACTGTAAAGCATACTCAATCCTATCATCAATATCCGGATAACTCGTTGCTGTCAGCGTTGGATTGATGAATGCAGATGCAACAAGAGCTAAAATTATACCCGCAAAAATTGTATTTTCGTTTTTCGTTGCCTCTCCCCATCTTTTAAGGTGAAGGATGGCATGTTTATCAGCATCAAGCTCATTGAACGGAGTATCTTCATCGTGTTCAAATATGAAATGTCCAAACTCATGATGTAGAATATATGTTAGCCCAGCAATAGTCATAGAATCTGAAAAGTCCGTATATTTATTGGGCTTTGATGTGTTGGGAAACCGAAAAAGTTTACCACGAGATGCCGCCATATAGTTGTTATCATTTTCATTTGGTAAAAGCATTTTTAATGCTTCAGATAACATTTCACCAGCCTCTCTGCAATAAGATTCAGCTTCTTCTTTTGAAATTGAGGCTTCTCCTTCAACGTTATCAGTAAGAACCAAGCAGCAATCATTAATTACTAAAAAGGCGTAACAGATGAGATATAAAAATTCACAGTAATTATCGTTTACTTCTATGACATTTTCTCCTGTTAATGAAGCCGGTTGCCCTACTGGAGCATCATTCAACACATATTTAATGCCTTTCTTTAATCCATTATCAATAGCTTGTATGTGGATATTATCGCTCACTACTATATGAAATAAAGATAAAACCCTGTCCATTATATGACCAACAGGGAAATGGAGCATTTGATTGTTTTGTGGCATATTTAATTCTATTTTTTGCATTTAGTTATCTCATCGGTCAGCAGGTGGATTGTTGATGACGGATTGGTGTATGCCTCTTTTGATTTTGCTCGTTTGGCGGCATCTTCAATTGCGTCTATCAAAACCTTTTTCATTGCAGTGGAGAATACCCCTTTCTGATAATCCGTGTCTATGCCTTTCAGCATTGAAAGACACTCGGCAGATGACAGCTCCTTGTTGGTGTCCTTATAATGTAACAGAAACCAATACTCGATACTGGGATTGGAGAGCAGTAACACGGCTTCTTTTATCTTTCGCAAACGCTCCAGCATACCCGGCACATCAAGGTCAAACATCAGAAATGTCTTATCCTCCGATGTTGTAAACCTATCACGCTTGCATCTGTCAATATATGGCTGTGAAATATTGGAGTCGCTGACCCTCGCTATAATTTCCACCGGCACACGGAAACTGCGACGCAGCAGGTCAACGTATGCCGCCTCCGTTTTACCCTCGCAGAACACGAAGAATGTCGGGTTCATCTTCTTACCTCTCGGCTGCTTTGCTTTTCGTGCCATAGTCAGATGTTCTCAAATTCGTTGATATACGGCACGGCATCGAAACGCCCCTGAAGGTAGGCTTTCTCCAAATCCATTTTCTCCCGGAAATCCTTGTAGTCAAACAATGAATACAAATCAGATGAACCGTCGTCGCGCTTGTTGACAAAGAAAATCTGATCCTTGCGGAAGCGCGTCATGTCAAGCAGGTGTGTGTTGTGGGTTGTGAATACCAGCTGCGCGGATTTGCTTGAATGGAACAGGCTGATAAGATACTCCACCAAGCGGGTGTGCAGACTTGTTTCAACTTCGTCAAGGAACATCACCTTGTTGTTGCGTACCACATCCATGACCGTCAGCATGATTTTGAACAGGATTTTCGTACCCTCCGATTCTTCGGTGTTGAAGTCAAAGGGCAACGCCGGATTACGGCGGTGGAATGTAGTCAGTTCACCGTCTTTATAGGTAAACTCAACGATATCACTGTCGGCGGCTTTAAGCACCCGGAGAACTGCGTCTTTGTTGTCACCAAGAAAACGGTCGATGGCAACCGAAGTCTTGCCACGATAACTGAACACCAGTTGCTCATTGAACCACCTATATATCTCCTTCGCCTTTTCCCTGTCCATCTGACTCGCACGGGAGATGAACAGAGTCTTGCGCGACGTGTTGGACGCTACATCCATCGGACGACGGATAACATTGGTAAACTCATATTTCTCTTTCTTGCCGCCGGATATACGCTCGTCACGCGAAAAAATCAGCGCACGTCTGCCCTTCGGGTAATAATACAGGCTTTCGGTTATTATTTCATCACGGGTGCAACTGAATGAATACTCATGTTCAACCCCGTCAATAATGAAACGTATATAGAACTCACTGGGAGTGTTTTTTTCTCCGAACTTGAACGGCTTGAAGCCGAAACTGTCACCCTCATTGTAGTTGTGCGAGTCGAGTATCATATCGACCGCCGCTTTTACAGCCTTTATTATGTTACTCTTGCCGGAAGCGTTTGCACCATAGATGGCAACCGTTTTCAGCAGTCTTTCATTCCTGACTGCAAATGTATTGTCGGCGAGGGCACGCGCCTCCTTTGTCTGGATGTTGGCAGCTTGCAAATCCAGAGTTATCTTCTCGTTTATCGAGAAAAAGTTGGTGAGAGTTATTTCTAATATCATTTCAAACGCCGTATTTGGAATTATTTTGCAAATATAACACTTTAATTTGGATTATAGGCTATTTGGCACGAGATTTTTAGGATTGCACTGCGGAAACGGATAGAGGCGTGGCGGCTCACGGTGTCTGCGTCGGTCGTGCCGTCAGATGGTGACGGTGATCCGGTGGGTCACTGACACCATCCGACCGCACCCCGACTATGGGAGAAGGCTACACACCGGTTTGCCTCAACGCCTTGTGAGGATGCTCCGGTGACGTCGCTTCCCTCACAAGACTCCAATCGGCAAATCAGTGTGCCATACGCCTTCTCCTTATAATGAATCTGAGCCGTCACGTCACTATCCGTTTGTTCAAGCCCACGGGAGCAAGAAAGCGTATGCCGCCGATAATTACGCCCTGCTCCATGTACGGCAACATACGCATACTTGCTCTTTCCGGGGCCATTGCTCTTATCTCAACGTTTTCCATTTTTCTTATGTCTGTCGTCCAGTGTCACCCTGCGGGGCTTTGCCGCCTCTATTTTTCATGCAGAGTATAATCTCCATTCAAAGTTTATTCGCTCGAAGTTGATTAACACGACGGTACGGGGTATTCTTTGGCATTCGCGCAAAAAAATCTCCACAGCTCCCGGAGGTCGGTAGTATTTTTTTGTGCAAGTGCCGAACACCCCTTTGCTCCCGTCGTGCCGCAGGGTCAACGAGCGAACAAACTTCAAACAGCGATTATACGCATTAAAAAAAATATCGCCTTATGACACTGAACGACAGACATATTAAAAATACGAGCTTCACACCTTCTCCAGCTCATACCGCATTAAAAAAGGCGGCTAAGGTGGTGGGGATAGCAGTCGGGGCGGTTGTCGGGATTATTCTTTGGGCGATACTCAGACCGATATTCCGAGGCGTGGGGTGGCTAATCTCAATCCTTACCGCAATAGTGATTATCTACTGGATATTAACTCTATAAAACATTACGACTATGGCAACAAAAAGACATTCAAAGACTTGGGAGCAGCAAGCCAAATACTACGAGGTTGACAACATCGCCGACTATATGATAGAAACCTATCTCAACGGCAACATATCAACATATCGTCAGCTATACTGTGAACTCAGACCCGCAGGGCGAAAACTTTTCATCAGTTGGCTTTTCCATACGGAACTCAACGCCATCGAGATAGAGAAAATGATACTCGCAACACTCTAAACACATACGACTATGGCAACCACAAGAGAAAACAAAGGCACACGAGCCTTTAACAAAACTATCAAGGCGTATCTTGAAGAACGAGCCGAGAATGACGCACTGTTCGCAGTCAAGTTTGCAAATCCCTCGAAATCAGTTGAGGACTGCGTGACATTCATACTCAACGAGGTGAAGAAAAGCGGTTGTTGCGGTTTTACCGATGCCGAGGTGTTCGGAATGGCAACACACTACTATGACGAGGAAGAAATTGAAGTTGGCAATCCAATCAACTGCCAAGTGGTAGTCAACCACACGGTTGAACTCACCGAGGAGGAAAAGGAACAGGCACGGCAGGACGCCATTAACAAACTCCGTGACGAGGAGATGAAGAAAATGCGAAAGCCTATCCAGCCGAGAAAGACCGCCGAGAAGAAAAACCAAGTTGAACAACCCAGTCTATTTGACCTCTAACATATTACGACTATGAAACCGACAACAAAATTCCATAAAGACATACTCAAAGAAAGCCGTAAACTCCGCCCCGTCACAAAGGCGCAGGCTCAATGGGCGATAGGCGAATGTTTTGAACACTTTGCCTTCCGTGTTCAGAATGGTAATACCGCCTGCATGGACTGCGGACACACTTGGCACAGCGATGAAACATCGGGCAAATGCGTATGCCCCCGATGTGGCAGGGAACTCACTCTTGAAACCACCCGAAAGCAGAAGGCGAGCGGTAAGATGTATTTCAACGTGCTTGGTATGCACGGAAAGTACCAGACTTTGCGGATGTTCGCCATATTCGCAGAAATGCGCAAGGGAAAGAAAGCCGAATACAGCATCGTGGAAATCGGTCAGTATTGGGTAGCCCCCAACGGACAATGCGCCGTAATCGGACTTAGACGCAGTATGAGTTACTATGTGGATTGTTTCGCATACGGCTCACCTATGGAGATACGGAGCAAGGATGATGTGTTCGCAGACATAGCGAGGGATTTTCCGATGTATCCCAAAATGAAGATAATCCCATCTCTGCATATAGATGTTATGGGCAACAAGTTCTTCAATATGTCACCGGCGAGATGTATAAGCCGTTTTCTCTCGCAGCCCCAACTTGAAACGCTGATGAAAAACGATACCGAGCAAGTATTCAAATACTTTCTCAACCGCCCCTATGACTTCCGTATGTGCTGGGCTTCATACAAGATAGCCAAACGCCACCATTACGAGATAACCGACTTAGGATTATGGTGCGACTACATCAAGATGTTGCAGACCTGCAAGAAAGACACTCACAATCCCCACTACATCTGCCCCGACAATCTTCGTCAGGCACACAACATATACCACAAAAAGGTCATGGCGATAGAGGAACGCAGACGTAGGGAAGCCGACATAAGACGCAAGGAGAAGGAAGCACTCGCAGAGCAGGAAAAGAGAGATAGCTTTCTCAAACTCAAATCCAAATTCTTCGGACTTGTAATCTCCGATGGCGAGATTGAAGTGAAAGTGTTGGAGAGCGTGGAGGAATTTATAGAGGAAGGAGATGTCCAGCATATCTGTGTAGGTACAGCAATGTACTACGGCAAAAAAGACTCCCTCATATTGTCGGCAAGGATTAACGGCAAGCGGATTGAAACCGTGGAGGTGTCGCTTGAAACCCTTTCAGTTATTCAATGCCGTGGAGCGTGCAATCAAAACACCGAATATCACGACCGAATTGTGGATTTGGTGAACTCCAACGCCCAGCTAATCAAGGCGAGAATGACCGCCTAATGTTTAACACGACCTGCGTCAGCAATGGCGCAGGTCACAAAATCTCCCTAATTATGAACGTGACATTTGAACATACGACAGTAGTCTATGACGATAAGATAGCCGATGTGCTTGTCGGTTTTGTGAACCATATTCTTATAGCCTACAACGAGGAAACTCTAAGGCGGTTGGTAGCCGACTATGTGGAGAAATCGGCACTTGACCAATACTTCGTATATGGATTTGGCAGTCATCATTTTTGGCTGGCTCAAAAGAAAATCACCGACCCCGAAAAGGTTTTCAACTACCGAATACTGATTGTGAAATTCTAAAATACATTGATATGGCAACAAGATTAACTGTGAATGGCGTATCAACCACCATTACACCCGATACCGAGCAATACGAGCGTTTTATGTCGGCACACCGAGGGAAACGTATCCTTTTCTATCAATATGACTATCGTGCCACCGACGGCACTCTATTTAGTACCGTGGCAAAGACTTTGAAAGAATGTCGCCAACGCCGTGATGAATGGCTGAACAAGAAAATCAACAACTCAAAATAATAGCGTTATGGACAACCAAGTAGCAAAAATAATACTCCAACAAATCGGAGGGCGCAGGTTTGTGGCAATGACGGGAAGCCACGACTTCATCAACCTCGGCAACGGACTTCGTATGAGCCTTAGCCGTAACAAGACATCGGCTAATAGGTTGGAAATCATCTATGACGAGGGCGCAGACCTCTACGACCTGCGTTTCTACCGTCAGAGTATGAACCACAAGACCTTTGAAGTCAAGACAAGGGACATCAAGAAGATAGATGGAGTCTATTGCGATATGTTGGAGGACATCTTCACTGATGTGACGGGGTTATACACCCGATTTTAACCGAACATTTGCCAAGTCGTAATATAGAGAAGGTGGGCGACCTCGTGATGAAGTCGCCAGCCTTGATTTTGCCAAAAATTTCGGCCGCCAAAAGGCGGCGTTGGGTGCAGTATGATAATACCACACTTAGTTACAATCCCATTTTGTCGATTATCTCATCTAATAGTTTTCCCATATATGCGTCTATATCTGGATCTGAGCACCGTCTAAGCGGCTTTTCTGGGGCATTTAAGAATTGGAAATCTTTTAATTTAGAACGCAGGAATACTGTTTTGCTGATTTGTCTTACAAATATAGGAAAGATATGTGTTCCTTCACTTTCCGCTTTTTTAAGAATTGGAGGCAGCTCATCATTCGTTATAAAATCAGATGCAAGGAAATTTGGAGAAACTAAAAGTATCGCAACACCTGCATTTTTAAGAGCATTGTCTATTTCCTCTTTCCATTTATCGCCAGTTTTTATACGAGTATCATCCCATACATCAATTCCACCAATGATGTTTTCTATTGTTTTGAGATGAACCCGCACAATTTTCAGCCATTCTTCATCTTCATGTGAATAGCTTATGAATATCTTATTCTTACTCATTATGCTTTGTGTTTTTAACTGTATTGCCGTTGTTTCATTGATATATGGGTATATTTTTTTCAACTTAGGTAGTTTGACACAATAACAAATATGACCATTCTTACAACATGGATTACCAGTTAGCCATAAATGATATAGAGCGGGGAGGTTTATATCAGGGCAAAATTGTTCAATCCGATTATTACTAAGCACTAATCGTTCGATCCCCTGAATTAGGGTATAATCTACTGATGTTAGCAGATTGTTTGATAATATAAGTTCTGAAATTGAGGAATTTTGCAGTTGATGAGGTAGTGACTTAATCTTATTACTACTTATGTTCAGCACCCTCAATTTTTGCAATCCAAAAACACTTGTATGAATTTGTGTCAGTCTATTGTTAGAAAGATTTAATACCCGTAGTTTTGTTAATGAGGATATTTCTTTAGGAATGCAATCAAGTTGATTACTTGATAGGTTTAGTTTTCGCAAATTTCGACACAAGAAAATTTCCTGCGGCCATTTTTTCAGCTGCTGTCCAGAAAGATTTAAGCTGGTTATGTGCAATAGATTTTTACCTCGCAAAAATTCAGTTAATGGTATTGTTTTCTCACGCATAATAACTAACTTTGCATTGTCGGACTATGAGGGTAGCGACATTAAATAATGGAATGCATGGAGGACTTAAAAAATAAGGACTCCAGTTGAGATAAAGGGCGAACGAGGACGGAAAGAACGGACTCGGGTGTTTCTGGACTCTCACATTCCTGCTTCGGCATTCTCCCTATCACCGTCAAGACGGATTCAGTATCCTGTATTCCGGAATAGCCACAAGGATACTTACAGCATGGGCCACCCTTAGGGGTGGCTCTTTTTTGTTCCTGTAAATAATTCATAATCATAATACAAAGTTACGCAAATTTTCTCATTTGAGCAATATCCGATTTCTGTAATAATCGAAATTAAAGTCCGCTGAAAAATGGGATATGAAATTTTAATCCATATCCCATTAGATTTAATTGCTATATAATGCGGCGAACTCGGTTAGTCGGCGGTGATGGAGTTGTTTGTGGAATTTGCCTTTATAGCGGCAGTGGGCAGTGTAGGACTTGAATATGTCGCGGTTGCCGGATTTCAGTTTTTTCAATATGGTGGACTTGTTTACCACACCGGGGCCGCAGTTGTAGGCTAATACGCCTAACAACAGGGCATCTTTTCCGTATGCCTTGTAAAGCGATATGAATTTTCGGAGGTCTTTACGCAACAAGGCGTCAGCTTGTTTTTCGGTGAGCTGTACACCTCGCCGATATGGTTCTCCGGGTAACACTCTATGACCATATCCGACATAGGGATAATCCTTTGGGCGGTGGAGCGTTTCAAATTTCTTGATTATAATTACAGCTCTCTCGAATGGAGGCAGATCCATTATGTTTATCTTACGTCCGGCGGCGTTGCCCACCATGACGGTGAGCAACGCGAAGAACATCATCAGGAGTTTCTTCATCAGATAGCCGGATTTACGGGTGTCACAATTGGGCTGACAATCTTGACACTGTCATCGTCGCCGCTGTCTTTGCTGTTGAACTCAAAGGTCTGTTCCCACGGGTTTGAACCGAAGTTATCTTCCACGACCACGAGGAATTTGTGGGCTTCGTCACTTTGGGCGGTGTAATTCAGTCTGAACGTTTTACTTTCAAGAAGCACACGGTCGTTGTTGACCAGCACCGGGCCGTCAACGAGTTTGAGCGAGCCTTCGCCGTCATACTGGAAGTAGCGGATGGTATAGAGGGTGTTGGCATAGTTGCCTTCGGGCTTTATCTCGAAGCGCAGTTCAATGGTCTGCCCTTTGGCAATCTTGTCAGCGTATGGCATCACCTCCACCGTGAAGGGATAGGACTGCTGCACATCAAGGTCGTCGGAGCAGGATGTGAGGCTGCATACGGCAGCGATTACAAGGGAGAGAATGGCGATAACGCCAAATGAATTTTTATTTGTCTTTTTCATTTTTGTGTCTGTTTAGAATTTTAGTTTTGTTGATTTCTTGGGGTTGAGCGATTGTAGGTAATCGTTCAGATCCTTGTGGTCGGGATAGAGTGCGGATTTGTCGCTCACCCTGTCGCCGAACTCGCTGCGCAGTCTGGCTACTGCGGCACGCCCGGCGGTATCGTTGTCAAGATAGCACAGTATCAGCGGGTATTCCGCCAAAGTCGGGATTGCTTTGCCGATATTCGCCACGGAGTTAAGCACAACACTGTCATTACCTTCATTCAATCCGAGGCGTTCCGCCGAAAGAAAGTCGATGAAGCCCTCGAATACATTACACCGGGCGTTGCTGTTGGCGACATGGGTGATATGCTTTGGCGGATAACTTCCTTTGAAGAAGCTGTTTCGCAACTCAAATCCGTGTGCGCTGTTCTCAAAACCGATGGCATAATAGTTTTTGCCATGCAACTTGTAATTCACCTGCACACAATATCGTTGTGCAATGTCGGCAGGTATGCCACGGTTGGCGAGGTAACACAGTAATGCCGGCGATACCAATTTGGAGATTTTCACGTCCTCAAAGGTCGGCTGCTCAATGAATGGCTCCGGCTTGTAAGGCTGTGATACCGGCATCCGCATCTTTTCGGCTATGTACTCCGCCTGTCGGATGAAGTCGGTGGAGTTACACAGTTCTCCGGCAAGAGTGAAGATGTCGCCTCCGGCACCGCTACCAAAATCGAACCATACATTTTTCCGAGGATTGACATGAAACGATGGTTTTCTCTCGTTGCGGTACGGAGCATAAAACCATAGACCTTTACTGTCGCGCCCCATCGGCTCGTAGCCGAGGTGATGCAGAAAATCCACGAGGGATATTCCCTTGATAGCATCTATATCCATAGGCTAAAAGCGCATTTTGCGTTTGGGTTTGGGCGGCTGTTGCTTAGGCTGTTCCGGTCTGCTGATGGGCGTAGCCGTCACATCACCCTCGGCTTCATCGCCGTTGACGGTCACTTCGTAAGTCTTGAACTCCTTAAAATCCTTCATCTGTGTGGCGATATAGAGGTTCAACTCGGAGCGGTTGCAGCTCCCGGTTAGCTCGTAAGCGAGATCATAAATGCCGCCATAGTATTTTTCGGGTTCTTTGCTGTCATACCAGCCATTCTTTTCGGTGTCCACCACCATAGTAGCGTTGACGCCGACAGAATACGGGGCGTTGTATGTCAGGAGGTTGCCATCCTTTTTTATCGGCTCATAGCCGATTGCCTTCATAAAATCCTCCAATGGAAGATTATTTATATCGAGGTCTATCACAATCAATCCCATAGGTTTATTCTATTATGAATTTGACACCGACACCATATTGGGTGTGGAATATCTGAACATCGCTACCGAAAGTGAAACGCTCCTTTATATTTGCGGTCAGGGCAATTTTGTCTGAAAGGTAGAAATCTGCAGAGAGCGTGAGCGCACCGCCATAGATGAAGTTGTCGCCGTCATGGAGCGTCGAACCGTCGGATAAAACCGACTTTCCCCAATTCACTGTTTCGTAGCCACCGAGTGCCGACACGCCACCGTAGAGGTGGAAGGTCTGCGAGTAGTCGCTCAACAGATGGAGATTGTAGCCGACCTCGCCTGTGAACTGAGCCACCGGGATACGACCTTTCGCACCGTATGGCTTGTAGGTCTGGAGATACTCGCCGCCGAAGCTCCAAGTATTGGCACTACCCTTATAAACGGAATAGAACACACCGAAAGAGTAACCGCAGTTGCGGGAGTTGCCGGTATAAAAACCGTCAGCCATATTAGCCTTGATTTCTACCGCAGACATTCCGGGGAGGCATCGCTGGGCAAATGCCTTCCCTCCGCAGAGGGAAAACACTGCCACAGCGAAGATTGCAAGAATCTTCTTCATAAGGCTTTATTGAATTGAAAGTTCGTCAATTACATTGGCTCTCACAATATCCTCGTTCTCGATGACGAAAGACTGATGACGACCGCCTTCTTTCTCTGCAATTTCGATAACAAGCTGCTTGTCGTCGGGGATGGTGAATTTCTCCAGAGCAAAGACAGTTCTTTCGGAGGATTTGCCGTGTACCACCGTCACATAGTTCTGGGCGCGGAGCGGTTCGAGTACCTGCTCCTGCATCGCGGTACGTTTGATTACCTTCTTATCCACAATTTTGAAGCTCACATAATCGACATCGAAAGGAATGTTAGATGTGTTTTTCAGTTCAGTGTGGAAATATAGAAGCCCGTTGTTGGCATAGATGGATTTCAGGAGAAACTGCACCCCGAAACGCTTTGAGCCGATATGCTTGATTTCGCGCTTGTTCTGCTTGTAGATACTTTTCATAATCAGCTTGACAAGCATAGGACTTTCACTGCCGAGGCGTTCAAGATAGATTTCCTGCGCGTTGTTGGGGCGGTTCACTGCCTCGCCGTCATGCAGAAAATCGGTCATCTCGATATTGAGCAACAGCGGCTCTTTGGCGAATTTCACGTTGAAACTATAATAGCTTCCGTCCTCGGTTATTACCGACAGGTTTGTCTCCTGCTTGAATGACTTGAAGGCAGATTTGACACGCAGCACATTCTTTGCGCCATCGGCTAATCCGGCGACAAGGTTCTCATTGCCTAAGTCGCAATAGACTATTTCCGAGGGAAATATAATGTGCGTAGTCTTTTCGTAGCAGACTTCGAGAGCGTGAGGCGGTATCATCCGGTCGAAGCCGACCTTGCGGGTCAGACCGTCGAACTTGTCCCCGTCGGTGTAGTTGCCCCCGTACACGTTGATGTCGTGTTCAGCTACCTGAGTGGCTACCTGTTCCGTGTCAGACGGCACGTTGACATCGGTGTTTTTAACCGACTTTGTTCCGGCAAAAGCCGTGCTTGCCATGCCTATAACGGCAATAAGCGAAAGTAAAAAGAGTTTGTAATTCATTGAATTGTGGATTTAATGGTGAATAATCATATATCTTCCGGCTGGTGAAGCATCACACGGTAGCCGGCTTTGAGGTGGACTTTGACTGTTCGCAACTTCTTGGTGAGATACTGGCTGACACCGTTTATCAGCCCTCGACCCACGTCGGATGCTATCTGCGCCCCGGTATTTGTGGAAATATTTATCGAGCTTCCCATCGTACTGCCCATATTGGCACCGATTTCATGCAGTGCGTCACTCTCCATTGACTGCGGGATATTGATGCCCTCCTGACCGTCGGAGTCATATACCTGCAACTCCACGTCATATATCGAGCCTTCGCACTCGATGGAGGTGATTTCAATCTCCAGTCTTTCGCCCTGCACCCTTGCAGAGCCGACAACGGTGGTGTTACGCGGTATCAGGCGGTTGCCGACCCACATCGGTTCGGCGGTTCTCAGCCTGACACTCTCGCCGTCAACAACGCTCTGATTACCTGCAACCACTGCGGCGATGGTATTCTTGGCTACCGCCCTCATTGTACCCACCGAGGTGTTGAAACTTCTGACGGTTGATGTCTGACTTAGCGAGGATATCACATTCCTGTTGACCTGCGCCACCGGCTGCACATCCCGTTTGCCCTTTTCTTCGGTTGTTTGTGGCGGCGCATAATTGCCTCCGTTGCCCATATACTGCGCCGCCAACTGGTAGGAACGTTCCATCAGCTCCATCTCGTCGGGCTGTGCCGCCTGTTGCTGTGCCAGAGCGTTCTGAGCCTCCAACTCTGCGATACGCTCATTTAGAGCCTCCATTTCAACATGGTCGGCGGAGGTATCCTCCACAAAAAAGTCATTGAGCGACGCTTTAACCTCCTGATACGCCTGCGCGGAGTTCTCAACGGCGGACTGATGCTCAACGGTATCGGTTGTAAGGGCGGTAAGAGTATCAAGGGCGACCACCGCACGCTGTTGCGCCTCCTTCTCTTTGGCGGCATCGGCGGCGGCATATTCCTCCGCTTTGGTCTTGATGCCGCCGTTCTCACCCTCAGGAATTTCGGTGTTGAAGGCATTGCCGACCTTGCTGTCATTCTTGTTGAGGCTTGTGTACAGCAGCCACAGTATCACTATGCCGCACACGACAGCCGCCGGGAACACGACTAAGTATTTCACCATCTTCTGCCGTTCAGCCTGCGATTTGGGCTGGAAGAAGCCGTTAATCTTCGCTTTCCACTCCTGCATCGTCATAGTCTGGAAGATTTTGAGGTTCATGAACGGGAGATTTGGTAACGATGTCAATCGGCATTATATGCTCGATCTCCACTGATTTTTGCGCTTTGCCAAGACCTATCCTGTAACAGGCATGACCGAACACGAAGAAGGCGGTAAGCACAAACACGGTCAGCATAAGCGACACGATAGTAAGCCGTTGTTTCTGGGGAATTGACTCGCACGCTCCTTTCAGGCGCGTTGTGAGCCTCCCTTTCGGGGTGCGCCACATATTGTTATATATGGCGGAGAATATTGATTTAATCTTTGTCATAATTGAATTATCGTTTTACGGTTGAAATATCCTTGTTCTCAAGTATTGTGAAGCCCTCGATGATGAAGCCGTTGGGATTGTCGTCGGAGCGTGAGGCGTTGGAGAGGCGGCACTGCGTCACCAGTGTGCGCTCTGTCACATTGCTTTCGCGGATAATCATTTGTCGGGCATATGTTTTAGCGATGTAGGGATAGTTGTTGAAATCGCACACCACACTGTCTACTTGCAGCACTTGGTTGATGTTGCCGGAGATGATACGGTTGTAGTAACCCTTCTCCGAGAAATCCGTGTAGTAGTTGTATGCCGACTTGTCCGACAGTATAAGGGCGCGGTTGATGTTATGCTCAATCGCCGATTTGTCGGGCGACAGAGTGAAAAACAGTTCATGGAAGCGTCGCACATGTTCACGGGCTTCCGCCGGGCGGTTCTGCTCCATGTCCTGCGACAAGGCGAGCATAAGACTCTTGCCGTTGTCAAGAACATAGATTTTTTCCCTCTGCCGTTCAGCGAAATTGAACACGCAGATCAGAGCCACCGACACCACCACGGCACACATCGCCACAAACACAATACCGAACAGCCGTATCTGGCGGAACGAGGTTTCGATGTTTTTAAGTGATTTGAATTGCATTTGAATGTCGTTTGAATATTATTTAAGCAATTTGCCTGCGTTGCCCGCGACATTTCCGGCGACCGCGCCTCCGACACTTGCCGCTCCTGAGCCGACCTGCATCGCTGTGGTGTTGACAGCACGGTTATAGTTTCCGGCACCTCCGGCTTGTATTATCCAGCCCGCCACAGTGGGAATCGTGAAGTATCCTATAATGCCGATTATCATAAAAATGACATAGCAAGTATTTGAGCTGTCGAGGTTTGCGTTGGGGTTGTTTGTCAGTTCTGAAATGTCGTTCTGCAACATCAGCACCTGTATTTTCGCAAGGATTGTCGAAAACAGGTCTGCCACCGGCAGCCACAGATAAGTCTGGATATATCGTTGTATCCACTGGGTCAGCGTTGACTGGAAGCCATCCCAAACGGAAAGAGCGAAAGCGACCGGGCCGAGGATTGAAAGCACTATCAGGAAGAATGTCCTGATTGTGTCGATTGTGAGCGACGCCGCCTGAAAAAGCATCTCCAATAACTCTCTGAAAAAGTTTTGAATAGCTTTTTTGACTTTGTACATTCCCCGCTCGATATACATTCCGGCGGCTGTGCCTATCTCCGTCACACCTAATTCGTCTATCTGTCTGTCAAACTCGGCATCATCGACAAGGTAGGCTGTTGACGGGTCATTCATCATCGCCTCATACTCCAGCCGGTCTTTCTCCTCGCGGTATTTCTGCATATCGAGTGTCTGCCCTTCAAGCATAGAGGCTGTACCCTGCACAATCGGCGACATCACAGAGTTGATTGTGCCGAGTACCACCGACGGGAAAAACATTATACAGAAGCCTATCACAAATGGACGTAGCAGCGGAAACACATCAATCGGCTCTGCGGCGGCAAGTGACCGCCAGATGCGATATGCCACATAGAACAGCGCGCCCAATCCGGCTATCGCCTGAGCCACACCCGCCATATCCTCACAGAGAGGCATCATCTCGTCATAGAGCGACCGGAGAATCGTGTGCAGGTTGTTGAAATCTATTGATAACGCTATCATATTTTTTATTATGATTATTACAATTACCAGTATTTTTCAGAGCCGTCGCCATAAAGAGCCACCACACGCTGTGTGTCAGCTTTCTTTTTGGCGCGCAGGTATGACACGCTGATATTCTTGTTTGTGTAGTAGGCGGTAAGGTTCTTCAGCCTTTTCATCTCCTTGTAGCAGTCATCGACCACATCCATACGGTCTTTGTCGGTCATACTCAGCGTAGTGATATTGACTACCTGTTTCAAGTCGCCGAGTACGCCGTTGGCTTCTTCGAGTATCCGGGTGTATCCGGAGGCGATTGCCGAGAGTTCAGCCGATGTGAAGTTCGGATCAGTCAGCATCTTCTGGAAATTATTGACGTAATAGCCGGAGATATTGCCGAGCATCAGGATTGTCTGCTGCACCTTTCGGGCATCACGGACGAGGTTATTGACCGACTGGAGAGCGTCGTAATACTTTTTCGCCTGCTGGTAAATTTTCACGGTTTCCTGAAAATTTTTGACCATGTGCGTAGCCGTCTGCGACTCCTGCACGAGTGATTTAGAGTTGTTTACGATGCTCTGGGCGATGTTTGACGGGTCTATGACCGTCCATTGGGCGGAAGCCCTGCCCGTGCCTAACATCAGGCATAGGGCAATCACGGGGATTAAAAACTTGAGTTGCTTCATTTGATTGCGGATTAAAAGTGGTGGATTTATCGTATTCTGTGAGCCATACCGACGATTGTACGGGCTATGACTGCCAATAGATGAAGGGGGACTGTCAGGAGGAGGGCGAGGCAGAAGGATACTCCTGAAATAATGCTTATTAAGACGGATTTCACTTTCATACATTCTTCTCTCTCCTTTCGTTGGCTAACTGTTTGATTGCCGCTTCTATGTCACCGCCGAGCTGGCGGGCGCGGTCAAGGACTTGGATTTTCTCCGTTTCTTCGGTAGTGTAACACAGGTATTCCTCCGGCGATACCTCAGTTGCATAGACAGCGGACTGCGTTCCGCCCAGCCCGATCCATACCTCTTTGTAGAGCCGGTTGGGGCTGTTTGCCATATTGATACTGAGTATCTGCGCCTTTTCCTTGTCGGTCAGACCGAGCAGCTCCTGTATCTGGTCAAAGCGGTTCATATATTTCCGCTGATCCAGAAGTATCTTGCAGTCGGAGTTGTTGATGATTGTTTCCTTGACAATCGGCGACGAGATAATATCGTCAACCTCCTGAGTGACAACCACAGCCTCGCCGAAATATTTGCGCACTGTCTTGAACATATAGCGCATATACTCAGCCATATTTGCGGTTGACAACGCCTTCCAAGCCTCCTCGCAGATAAGAAGTTTTCGCACGCCTTTCAACCGGCGCATCTTGTTGATGAAGGCTTCCATGATGATGATTGTCACCACCGGGAACAGGTCTTTGTTGTCGCGGATGGCGTCTATCTCGAACACGACAAAACGCTTGTTCAGCAGGTCGATATTCTCTTTGGAGTTCAGCAGGAAGTCAAACCGACCGCCGTGATAATACTGGCGCAGGGTTGTCAGGAAGTTGTCGATGTCGAAATCCTGTTTGTATATGGGGATAGGACGCTGTGCCATCTCAGCGCGGTAATCGTCGCGCATAAACTCAAAAAAAGCGTCGAAGCATGGCACTATATTCTTATCCTTAGCCATTTTTTCAAGGAACATCGACAACGCCGAGCCAAGCTCACCGGATTCAGTCTTTGTCACGCGGTCATCCTCCGACTTCCACAGCGTCAGCAGCAGGGTCTTGATTGAGTCCTTCTTCTCCACGTCGAACACCCCGTCATCTGTGAAGAACGGATTGAAAGAAATCGGTTTTTCCTCGGTGTAGGTATAATAGATACCGTCCTCGCCGTGCGTCTTGTTGTGGATCAAATTGCACAGCCCTTCGTATGAATTGCCGGTGTCAATCAGGAGGATATGCGCGCCCTGCTCATAATATTGGCGCACCAGATGGTTGGTGAAGAAAGACTTTCCGCTACCCGACGGGCCCAGTATGAACTTGTTGCGGTTGGTGGTGATGCCGCGTTTCATAGGCTCGTCGGATATATCCAGATGGATAGGTTTCCCGGTCAGTCTATCGACCATCTTTATTCCAAATGGCGAGAGAGAAGAGCGGTAGTTTGTTTCAGCGGTGAAGAAACAAACGGCGGGTTCTATGAAAGTGTAAAAACTCTCCTCGGCAGGAAAGTCAGCCTCGTTGCCGGGCATAGCCGACCAGAACAGTGTCGGGCAGTCAATGGTGTTGTGCCGTGGCATACAACCCATAGTCGCCAACTGACTTCCCACATCATTCTTGATGCGTCGCAGTTCCTCCGCGTCGTCGCTCCACGCCATGATATTGCAGTGGCAGCGCACAGAGGTAAGACCATAGCTGTGAGCCTCGTTCAGATAGCGGTCTATCCACTCTTTGTTTATGGCATTGCTTCGGCTATACTTTGAAAGACTGTTCATATTTCGGGCTGTCTTCTCGAACTTCGCCAGATTCTCGTCATGGTCGTCGATAAACACATACTGGTTGTATATGTGGTTGCACGGCAGAAGCAAACCGACGGGAGAGGCGAAGCTCAATCTGCAATCCGAGCGGTCAGTCGATAACCGCTCATAACGGTTATCAGTGCTGACCTTTCCGGGCAGATCATCAGTATCTGAAAGTGTATGCAGGCACAGCATCTTGTCGCCGATACGCATTTCTTTCGGTGACAGGTCTATATCCTCCAGACAGTTGACATCACCCATCGACAGAGACAGATACTTTTCTATAATACCGGAAGTTGTGTCAGTACCTATTATCTCATCGTCACCCATACGGCGCAGCGTTATATAGCCGGTGTCGTTGATTATGCGCTCGAACTGCCCGACAGCCTCCATGAAGCCCACAATCATCTCGTGATTGAGTTCCTTCGGGGTGATACGCCCACGGCAGAGGGTGGAGAAATTGGATTGCTGGCGCATACGCTCCTTTGTGGTCTTTGTCAGGAACAGGTAGCACTTGTGCGCCAGATACGGACGCTCGTTGAAGTGGCGTTCAAAACTGCGGTCAAGAAAACTCAAATTATCTTTTTGCAGTTCCGGCTTATAGTTCTCAGACACGAACCAGTCCTGCTTGTGCGCCACCGAATAATGTGGCAATACTTTGATAGCCTTGCACCATGCGGCGTGCATGGCTTCGTATTCCTGCGATGTTACGGTGAACAGTTCCGGGAGGCTGACCTCGAAGGCCACCGTTATATCGGCGTCCTTCGAGATGATGCAGCCGTGTTCCACGGCGAGCAACGGCAGTTTGCTTTCCAGCGTTGTGGCTTTCAGTGTATTTCTCATTTGCGACCTCCCTTCATTATATTGCGCACACGCAGACGGTTGATGATATAGCGGGGGCGGTACTTCACCGATGTGAGTTTCATAAGCCCGTACTGTCCGTACTTGCCGTTGAGCCGGAAGGTGTACCATACCAGAGCCGACGCGCTCACGGCACCGAAGCCTATGCACAGACCCTGCTGTACACCGCACATATAGAGTATCACGAACAGAATGAAGTCGGTTATCAGACCTCCGGCGAAGATGAACAGGTACTGAGCTTTCAGCCCCTTATATTCCACCGTCCTGCCTATGCCCTTGTTGATAGGATATTCCATTGGCGTGGTGGGATTAGAGGAAGAACGAGCGCAGGATTGTGGCGGCTACCACGAGGAATATACAGGCACCGAACCAAGAGGCGGCGGTTTTCGATGTGTCGGGATCGCCGGAGCTGAACTTGCCATAGACCTTGACACCGCCGATAAGACCCACCACCGCGCCGATGGCGTAGATCAGTTTTGTCGCGGGGTCGAAATAGGAGGTCATCATCGAGGTAGCCTCGTTGATACCCGCCAGACCGTTGCCGGCGGCGAACAGCTGGACGGCGCACATCAACAGCAGCATTGCCGCGATTGGGCGACGGAGGTTAGGAGCGTTCATAAACGCTACGATGCTGTCATAGAGTTTTTTGAGGGATTTTGTCATAAATTTTATTTTTAGGATGGATTGTGGATTTGGATAGTGGTGGTCAGTGGAGAATATTGAAGTCGATAGCGTCAATGCCGGTTGTGTCTATGTCTGCATGGAACACGATTTTCTTTTTCGGCTTCGCTTCCTCCGGGTTTGAGGGTGGAGTGTCAGCAGTATTATTCTCCCCCGGAATTTCGGGGAGCTGGCACTCAATCATAAGTATGCGCTTGCGCACCAACGGATCGAGCTTGATTTTCTCGATAATCTGTGTGCCTTGTATGTCGGGCAGCACACGGCGGGCGGTTTCCTTGTCATCGGGATTGTTGGAATTACCCTTCAGAACATTTACCGCTGTACTGATTTCGTTGAAATCACTGCCTCCGGCTCTGGGTTCCTCCGACGGGATTTCATCGCCTGTAAGTTCGCTTGCAGAGTGTGTGGCAAAAACTTCGTCGAGTTTCTCCACCGGGATTTGCGCCGAGGACTTTTCCTCCGGTTCATCGGGAAAACCGGCATCCGAGGGTTTGCCGTACTCCTTGATGATAAGCGGTATTACCTCTTTGGCTGCTTCTTTCGCAGCCTCGCGGAACACCTCCTTGAACTCGTTGATGTCAAAAGTGCTTTTGCCGACAATACTGTCATTTTCGGCTTCCGCCTCTGTGTCGGCAGCCTTAGCGGGGTCAGGCAATGGCGTTTCCTTTACCGGCTTTGCTGAGTCGGGCTTTGTCAGCACCCTGCGGATAAGCCACAGGTTACTCGCCAGCAGAGCGATTATAAGTGCCGTTTCCATCAGAACAGGTCTTTATGGTTATGTTCATGGACACTGCGCATCACCGCATTGTTGCGGGCAATATGCTCAAGTATGATTTCCGAGGCATAGGAGCCGATTGACACTCCGGGTCTGTCAAGACCCTTTACCATGCGCGACAGGGCGGCATGAACTTCGGGATAGATATACACCTTCCTGTTGGACATCAAGATGTGCGGCGAGAGAAAACGCTCAATATAGCGTTCTTCCGCGCCATCGGGGATTTCAGCCACCTCGATAGTGGTGACTACTCGTGATTGGGATTTTTTCATGATTCTTATGAATGTATTGGGTTATAAAATAGGGTCGATAATATCTGCGAATTCCTCAAAATGCGCGGCAAGCACATTGTTGATATAGGCTTTTATGGAGCAGACCTTACCCTTTTTCTTGTGGAATAGTATCCGGCGTATCTTCCAGATAAATTCAGGATCGATTTCCGACACTTGGAATTTATCTTCCGGCCACATATAGCGCATATTGCGCACGAAGCGTTCCATATACAGCCGTTCCCTTTCGGAGTTTTTAGCCTGTACAGTGGTATTTCCGGGGCTTGCTCCGTCACCTTCGCCTGCCACCGGCTGTGGGTTAGCCTGTTCTTGCTGTTTGGACGCGCTTTTCCTTTTCAGCGATGACAGACCGGATGGCTCATCCCGGAATGTCCTGATAAATTCCTCCGGGTCGATTTGTGGCTCATAAACCTTTGACATAGGCTCACAGGTTTAATATGCCGAGCAGTTCATCGGCAAGTTCCGGAAGCCTTGTGCCTTTGAGCAGCGTTTTGTCGGGCGGAACAAGCGTAGAGCGGAACACAGCGCGGTTAAGGGTCTTTGACCCCTCGCGGCGATACTTCTTGGTGTCGGGTATCTTGGTTTTCATGGTCTGAAGCCCGCATTCCTCAAACACAGCCTCATACTGGTCATAGAGGTCTGTCTTCTCGCGGGCGTCCACGAGGTTCCAGAGCATATACATCTGTTTGACCGATGTGCGCCCGGTCGTGAGCCACTCCTGTATTTTCAGGGCGAAGGCGAGCGAGCTTTCAAGTATTACCTTGTCGGCGGCGACAGGGACAATCACCATGTCCAGACAGTTAAGGATGGAAACAACACCGGGATTGTTGACTGTGCCGGGAAGGTCGAAAAATACGATGTCTATCTCATCCTCGCAGTCATCGATAATCTCACGGACTTTGCGCATGGCATTCTCCGGCTGAGCCGACAAAACCGGATATGGAGCCAGCTTTGTCAGACGCATATTGTCGGAAAACATCTTTTTGAACACGGGGCTGCACTCTATCAGCTCCTTGTCACGTTCACGCATATCCTCAATGCTGTACTGGGGAAAGTCGCAGTCAACGACAAGGACTTTCAGCCCCCTGACATAGTAGAGGTAACTCGCCGCAAGAACGGTCAGAGTCGTTTTGCCCGCTCCACCTTTCTGGGTGGAGAAAGCGACAAATTTAGGATCTGTCATAAATAAAATTTGAAAATGGATGTAGTGGTGACTGCATAGCAGTGGCCGTCAGCGTCATTTCGACACGTCGCAGACCGGTCTTGTCTATACTCCGGGGGGAACAGGCTGCGGCATTGGCTATGCTTTTGAGTTGGGGTACGGCTATCTCCGTCGCTCATGGGCGACCTTCCTCCGCCGTCAGGAGGGCATCGGCTATGTAAGCCGGAAGGTGATAGTCATGTCAGTCATTTTCTTTTTTTAATTTTGGGTGTTGGATTTAGTGGCGGAACATTGTTCCTTTCTAACTATGGCCGCACGGCTATATGTCCGTATAACCAGAGATAGGTAGTTTGCTTCTAATATTCCTTGTCAGGAGGTTTGCCCGCTTTATTATAAGATACATACTTTGCCGTTCAGTAACCAATCTCCGTACATCATAAATAAAATAGATTGTTCGGAAGGACATTGTATAAATACCTTTATTGCAGTCTTGCCAAGAGGCGAGGAATGTTATTGGCAGGTCAGCTTTCAATCTTGCAGTTCAGGAGGAAAGTTCATTATATAACAAGTAGGTTGACTTCCCTGAAGGCGAGCTTTCGAGCTAATCTCTACACAAAGAAACAAAATAAATTCCATTTTGTCAAGCCCTTAAAATTGCCAGATCATTGGCTCATAGAGGTTGAGGTATCGGATTTCCTCACTTTTCCCCGGATTTCCCGAAAACGGGGCTGAAATTTTAACATTTCGCCATGCGATTTTTTTACTCACGGCATCACCGGACTTTCCAGCGGTGCCCCCACGGCAATCCCTACCGTCATAAAGTTTCAAATTTTCTCTCTTGCAGTTAGGAATTGCACCGGATTTTTTGTAACTTTATGGAAGCATCGACGGGTGTATCTACACTCCGCAGGCATGGAACACCGTTTTTTCACCGCCAAATGGTATGACCGGCACCACAGGCACCGAAAATATGGATTTCATATTAGGAAGGATGTCCACATAGACATAGCAAGGTGTCCGAATAGTAACTATTCGGGTTTCGGGTAACTCCGGTTCCCACGAAACAACCTTGCAATGCAGGATATTCTCCAAAGTCGAATATCCCATGACTTGACCTGCGGTTTGTCTGTACACAGCGATGCACTCACCACAAAATCCATACATAATATGACTGAAAAACCGAAAACCGGGCGACCGTTGTCGCCCAACCGATGCACCCACTGCGTCATGGTGCGCTTCGATGACCTCGAATGGGATAGCCTGACCCGCATGATGGAGAAGGCTGATGAATCCGTAAAAGCCACGTTCATAAAAAAACTTATCTTCGGAAAGCCTTTCAAGGTGCTGTCCACAGATAAATCCCTCGCAGTATATTGCGCCAAACTCTCGGAGTTTTTCGCCCAGTACCGCACAATCGGGGTAAATTATGACCTCGTTGTGAAGGAGCTTCGCGCCAATTTCACTGAGAAGAAAGCTATGACACATCTCTACAAGCTGGAGAAAGCCACCATAGATCTGGCAAAAGTCACAGCCGATGTCAAGGCGTTATCCATGCAGTTTGATGAACAATGGTCGCTAAAATCTCGATAGGCTCATCGCTCTACGGGGCGTTGTCATACAA
>NZ_SRYZ01000046.1 GCF_004793475.1 Bacteroides muris (ex Afrizal et al. 2022)
AGAGCCTATGGTTCAACTTGCTTTCTGCAAAATCATGCTTAACAAAATTATTGTGCAATTTTTAAACAGCCTCTAATTTCATTCAAAAAAATGTCACCCCCTTATCAGACTATCTTCCAGACAACTTCTCAAGGAAGAACAGCATGCGCGACAATACAAATTATATTAACATGTCAAGGTAAACAAGAAAAAAACATAAGTTCTCGAAAAAAGCCTCCAATTGCGTCCGTCAGCCTACACTCGCCGACCTGAAAATAGCATGACCGGCAACCGTTATCAGGAAGTATTGCTACAAAGGGCATCACCCCATAGAGAATAAGCGAGAAGAAACCTATGGAAAAAGACACACATTCTGATAAAAAAGATTATCTTTGCCCTAAAGATGTATATCTTCAAGGTACAGACTTACAGCTTCAACTTGAAGTTTTATATCTTCAGCCTGAATATATACCTTTCTCCATACTCCAGACCTCCTTGCCATCCAGACAAGACCACTTTGAAGCCAAGGGAAAGCATCCTTATCATTAACCGCTGTCGCAGACAGCATTAACAACCTTCGACAGCAATGGCCGAATATCAGATGCAGGAATCGAACCTGCCCAACGAAGAAGGCAAACCGACCTTCTATCCACGCATGAAATTGTGGAACCAAGTAGACTTGGAGTATCTTGCCAACAACATCAACTATGCCAGCACGTTCACCCCGGGCGACATCACGGGGCTGGTGCGCTCGCTCACCCAGGAGATTGCCAGCCAGATGGCGCAAGGCAACTCGGTGAAGGTGGACGGACTGGGCATCTTCACCCCTTCGCTGGGCTTGCGCCCGGGGAAAGAACGCGAGGCCGGAGAGGCGGAGAACCGGAAACGGAACTCGATGAGCATCTGCATAAACAACATCAATTTCCGCGCAGACAAGCAGTTCATCGAAGAAACCGGAAGGCGCTGCATACTGTACCGTTCAAAACAGAAGCCTCTGCGTTCCTCGCAACGGTTCACCCCGGAACAGCGGCTGAAGCTGGCGCAGAAGTTCCTGAAAGAGAACCCCTACATGCAGGTGGCCGACTACTGCCGACTGACGGGCCTGCTGCGGGACAGCGCCGCCAAAGAGCTGAGGAAATGGGCCGCACAACCGGAAAACGGCATCGCAACCCACGGAAGGGCACCGCACAAGGTGTACGTCAACGCGGAGTTTTAATTTCAAGGGATTGCTCCCCCGAACGAAAGAGACTGCCACCCCTTGAGGTTTCGATTATTATCGGTATCTTTGCACACCGATAGCAAACGGGATGCCTTGTCAGCCCGCTACCTCGTCAATCCGTCAATTAATAACGAAAACAGATATGGCAAAAGAAAAAATCATCCTTACGGGCGACCGCCCCACAGGACGCCTCCACATAGGACACTATGTAGGCTCATTGAGAAGAAGAGTGGAACTGCAAAACTCCGGCTTGTACGACAAGATTTTCATCTTCATCGCTGACGCACAAGCGCTGACGGACAATATGGAAAATCCGGAAAAGGTGCGCCAGAACGTCATCGAGGTGGCACTGGACTACCTGGCCTGCGGACTGGACCCGACAAAAAGCACCATCTTCATCCAATCCCAGATACCGGAACTCTGCGAACTGACCTTCTACTACATGGACCTGGTGACCGTGAGCCGCCTGCAACGCAACCCTACGGTAAAGACCGAAATCCAGATGCGCAACTTCGAGACAAGCATCCCCGTAGGCTTCTTCACCTACCCCATCAGCCAGGCAGCGGACATCACCGCTTTCCGCGCCACCACCGTGCCCGTGGGCGAAGACCAGGAGCCGATGATTGAACAAGCGCGCGAAATCGTACGCCGCTTCAACCATATATATGGTGAAACGTTGGTAGAACCGGAAATCTTGCTGCCCGACAATGCCGCCTGCCTGCGCCTGCCGGGAACGGACGGCAAGGCCAAGATGAGCAAGAGCCTGGGCAACTGCATTTATCTTTCGGATTCTGCCGACGAGGTGCAGAAGAAGGTGAAAAGCATGTATACCGACCCCGACCATCTGCGTGTGCAAGACCCCGGAAAACTGGAGGGGAATACCGTATTCACTTACCTGGATGCTTTCTGCCGTCCGGAACACTTCGGCCTCTATCTGCCCGAATACCCGAACCTGGACGAACTGAAAGCCCACTATCAACGTGGCGGCCTGGGCGACATGAAGGTGAAGAAGTTCCTCAATGAAATTATGCAGGAGACTCTGGAGCCTATCCGCAACCGCCGCAAGGAGTTCGAGAAAGACATCCCCGCCATCTACGAGATGCTGAAGAAAGGTTGTGAAATTGCCAGGGAAACCGCTGCCGCAACTTTGGATGATGTGCGCAAGGCTATGAAGATAAACTACTTTGATGATGCGGAACTGATTGCAGAGCAGGCAAAGAAATTCGGAGGGGAATAGGAAGAAGGGGATGTGCCGAAACACCAAAATATGAAAATCACCCCTGTCACAGATATCTGTAGCAGGGGTGATTTTGTTAAGAAGAGGGTTTTGACACATCTCTTCTTTTTATTTGGAGAAAAGCTTTTCTATCTCGTCTTCCTTGATAGTGACCAATACCGTCCGTCCGTCCGGAGTATAGTTCGGTGAGGGGCATGCAAACAGATTGTCCACAAGATTGGACATCTCTTCGTTGCTCAGCACTTGTCCGTAGACGATGGCCGCTGCACGCGCCAAGGTCGATGCAAGAATCGTCCGCACCTCTTCCTTAACATCATTTCCCTTTTCCATAGCCGTATGTACCATGTTCCGGACCAATTCTATCGGGTTCAGGCCCTCTATGCCCGAAGGTATACCATTTATGGCATAGCTGCCGCCACCCAGCGGGCTCAAATCGAAACCTACTGCCGACAAATCTTCCGATATACTTTCCAGTACGGCAGCTTCCGAAGCCGGCAACCGGATAATCTCCGGAAACAATACCCCCTGCGATACGCCTTGTTTCTGGCGAATCTGGCTCATATAGCGGTCGAACAGTACCCGGACATGCGCACGGTGCTGGTCTATCAGCATCAGACCCGATTTGACGGAAGTCAGAATAAAACGTCCCTTGAACTGGAAGTGTTGCGCTCCTTTCTCTACCGTTGCCTCATTGCCGTAGAAAGAGGCGCTTGCCCCGGAAGAGAGCGTTTCGCGGAAATAAGGAACCTTCTCCTCCTCTTCCGGAGCCATACCGGTAAGCGTATCCTCTGCAAAGGGTTCTTCCTCCATCGGCTCGTTCATCCTGCTGGCTTTTTCCAGACCGGAATAAAGCCCCTCCCACTCCACATCGGGACGCGAATAACCGCTTCCTCCATAGGAAGAAGAGGAAGAGGTCTTGAAGGGATTGAAGTCTGCGTTATAGTGTACCTTCGGAGGCTCTATCGGACGAGTCTGCTCGAATGCAGGAATATCCGGCATATCCTCGGTATCAAAATCGATAGTAGGTATAGCGCTGAACTTGCCTAAAGATTCCTTGACCGCAGCCGACAGAATCTGCCAGATGGCCTGCTCATTCTCGAACTTTATCTCCGTCTTCGTCGGATGGATATTCACATCTATATTGGCAGGGTCTACCTCTAGATAGATAAAGTAGGAGATTTGCTCACCGGCAGGAATCAGTTGCTCATAAGCGTCCATCACGGCTTTATGGAAATAGGGATGACGCATATAGCGCCCGTTCACAAAAAAGTATTGGCGCGCTCCTTTTTTGCGCGATGTTTCCGGCTTGGCAACAAAACCGGAAATCTTTATCATGGTCGTATTGACATCTACGGACAGCAACTGCTGATTCATCTTCTTTCCGAAGATTGCCATGATACGTTGCCGCAAAGGCATTACCGGAAGATTGAACAATTCCGTATCATTGCTATACAGATAGAAGGCCACCTTGGGATGCACCAACGCAATACGCTCGAATTCCGCAAGGATGTTGCTCAACTCCGTAGAGTTGGCTTTCAGGAATTTGCGTCGGGCAGGAATATTGAAGAACAGGTTCTTAATGGAAAAATTACTGCCCTTAGGACAGGAAACGGCTTCCTGGCTCTCGACTTTAGAACCGGCAATCAACAGCCGCGTACCCAGCTCCTCGCCGGCCGGACGTGTTTTCAACTCTACTTCAGCTACCGCAGCTATGGAAGCCAACGCTTCTCCACGGAAGCCCATGGTGCGCAGGGCAAACAAATCGGCAGCCTCGCGTATCTTTGAAGTTGCATGACGTTCAAAAGAAAGGCGGGCATCCGTTTCGGACATGCCCTTCCCGTCATCAATCACCTGGATGCAGGTCTTGCCGGCATCGGTAACCAGCACATGTATTTCTCCGGCTTCGGCATCAATTGCATTCTCCACCAATTCTTTCACAACAGATGCCGGACGCTGAATCACCTCTCCGGCAGCAATCTGATTGGCAACCGAATCGGGCAGCAAATGAATGATATCGCTCATGATAATGTTTAATGATTAGGGATTAATGGTCAGGGATTAATGATTAATCACTAATCCTTGACCATTAATCATTATTATATGATTCCGTTACTGATGGCATACCACAGGTAAATCAGCACAGTTATGACAGCAAGGATTATGCCCAAATGCATCGGCTTACGCCCGCTCTCCTTGCGCCGCCTCAAGTGAGTGGTTCCTTCTATGAATTTGCCTCGTATATCCTCGGGCGAGAATTCTTTTTCCGGCAGCATACCGAGGTCGCGCTTGGCGCTTTCTTCCATCTTCGCCAGCTTTTCTTTCCGCTCATCCACATAAATGTAGGGATGATTGAAGCCACGCGGCTTCCGCATTGCAAACATTCCCATGACACTACTTATTGTTTCGTTTAATATGCATATTTCTTGGCGAAGTTATGGGTTTCCGGTCACTTTTCTTCAACACTTCACCTGCTTTTTTAGCCCTCCACTCGAAGATATCCTCCTTGTTGAGCGGACGGATGTAGTCGAACCAAGCAAAGGAAGGCAACTTGCTCTTATCCGACGGAATCTGGTCCAGAGGATAGGCCGTGCCGGTAGTCTTCCCTACAAAGACACCACGTTCCATCTTTCTCTCCTTCAGATACATTTTCAAAAGCCCGCCCTCGGAATAGTTCATCATAATCAGCGAGCTGTCCTTCTCCTCCACCGGATAATACGCCACCAGTACATTGCCGTTCACCTCTACCAGGCGCATGTCTCCATCTATGAAGAAAGCTTTCATCTCCTTGCCTGATACTTGGTTATAGTGAATACTGTCGTGCTTCTCTACCGTCAAGGCCTGGTTGATGATATGCGCCCAGTCGATGGTACTGTCGTTCATGTAGATTTTAATCTCCTCGCCCAGCAACTGCTGTTCTCCATGCCACAGAATAGGGTCGGTGTACATCGTCATGCAAGAATCCTTGGAATTATACACCAACGAATCGCATACGGCCTGCACATCCGTGCGATAAGCACGCACCTTATGATAGGCACGCATTTCGCGGTACATGGAATCGGTATTCATATTGTAAGTAATCAGCCGCAAGGTATCGCCGTGCATGAACAGACTGTCGCCCTGCGAATAGTCTACAGCTACGGCACGCTTGGTGGCTACGGCGCTTCCGGTCAGTTCGTTGTAGAAGCAGTAGTTGCCTGTCAGCATGTTCCGGTTGACCGTATCATTCATCTGCACATTGTCAAAAGCCTCGCCGTATCCCAGTATGCGGTCGTAGAAAAGGCTGTCGCCGGTCAGTTTCTTGCCGTCGTTGGTCAACACGGAACGGTCGAGCAGTTCCGCCTGCTCAGTAGCGGTGTTGTACTCGCCACGTTCGGAATAGATATGGTTCTGGTCGCTCACAATATCGGAGGGACCTAAGATGGTGGCAATCTTGGTGGCCGTACTGTACTTCAAGGTATCCGAAGTCAATACAAACTTCGGATTGACCAGCTTCACATCGTGGTTGAAGACTGCCAGCTTGGTGGCAGGACTGTATTCTCCCCACTCGGAAGTGAGCACATTATTCTCGTCGGTCAGCGTACCGCCTTCGAAATAATAGCCCAAATCGTACAGACGGTCATAGTTCAGACTGTCGGTAGTCAGCTCCGTATTGCGGTTTATCATGCGTACATTCTCACGCAACATGGCCAACTGCGACATGCCGTCATAATACAGATAGTCTCCGTAGATAAACAAGGTGTCGCCCTGCTCCATACGCACATTGCCGAATGCTTCCACAGAATTTGTTTTTTCGAATATCAGCGCACTATCACAGAACATGTACATACTGTCATGCTTCATCCTTACCGAGCCGATGAGTACCTGCACGTCAGGACGCAGCTGTTTGTCCGCCTGTGCTTCGTCGGCATACAACAAATCGACACGCGCTTTCTTCTTTTCCGGCTTCTCAGCCTTTCTCTGTTCTATGGAGTCCACTTTCTTCTTGTCAGGTACAGAAGGATTTTTCTTCTTGTCCTGAGCACTCAGCAGACAGATACCAAACAAGCATAGAATACCTACGAGAAGGTATCTATGCTTGTTCAGGAAATGGTTTCTTGTATTCTTCTTTTGCATACAAATCTATGTAAATCCCCTCTGAATCATTCTTTGATCCAGCCCGGATACTTGAACGTACAGTTATTCTTCCAATTATCCTTGATACGGACATACGTGTGCTTCTGCTTCTCACGAATCCACTTGTCCAGCACTTCGCCGCGGCGTTTCTCCAGCACAATCTCTTTCAAGTTCTGATAGTCATCGGCAATGGTGGCCTTGTGTCCCGTCGTACGACTCTTCAGCTTCACAATCACGCACTCTTCCTTTCCGGTCTTTTGCGGAATCATGGTGAAGGCTTCGGAGATTTCGCCCACTTTCATCTTGTCTACCACCTTGGCTATTTCAGGAGGAAGTTCCTGCATTTCAAAACGTGAAGTGGTCGTATTGGGATTCGGCAACAAACCATGGTTGTTACGCGTATCCTTATCCTGCGAAAGCACCGAGGCTGCCTCTTCAAAAGAGAATTTGTTATTGCGGATGTCATCGGCAATGGAGTCCAGACGTGCACAAGCGGCTGTCAGGGCTTCTTCCGGAATATGCGGCTTTAACAGAATGTGGCGTGTTTTAATACGGTCACCGCGTTTCTCTATCAACTGAATGATATGGAAACCATATTCGGACTCTACAATCTTAGAAACTTTGCTGGGGTCCTGCAAGTTGAAAGCCACATTGGCGTAAGCGGGGTCCAGCATACCACGTCCCGAAAACTCAATCTCGCCACCACGCATAGCCGAGCCACGGTCTTCGGAGTACATACGAGCCAACATGGAGAAACTTTCGCCCTTATTGACACGATCGGTATATTCACGCAAGCGTCTCTTTACTTCCTCTATCTCCTCCAAAGGGACTTTAGGCTGCTGAGTGATAATCTGCACCTCTACCTGGGTAGGGATATAGGGGATGCTGTCTTGCGGCAAATCCTTGAAGTAACGGCGTACCTCAGCCGGGGTTATCTTAATCTCGCCCACCAGTTTCTGCTGCATCTTCTGAACCTTCAATCCCTCACGGGCATTCTCGCGCAACGTTTCACGAATCTGGCTGGAGGTCTTATTGAAATATTCCTCCATCTTCTCGCGCGAACCGATGTTGGCGATGTACACGTTTGTCATATAGTCCACACGCTGGATAACCTCACTTTCGGATACCTCGATACTGTCGAGAGCAGCTTGGTGAAGAAAGAGCTTCTGCACGGCTATCTCCTCCGGTATCGCACAATAAGGGTCACGGTCAAACTGCCGGTTCTCATATAACGCACTCATGTGTGCCTCTTCCACTTCGGACTTTAGTATGGCCTCGTCACCTACTACCCAAACTACCTCGTCAATCACGTTGTCTTGTCCATAAACGGCAGAACCGACCAATAGTGTCAAGGCAAATAAAATTACAAACTTAAAGTTCATGCACTGTTTCATTCTTGGTATCTTATTCTAAATAATATTTAATCTTGTTTCTTTTCACCGCCCGCTGGTACAAATCTTCCTTCATTTGCTTCATGAATTCCACCTGCTTCACGTTCAGCAACATATCTTTCACTTGCCTACGGGCAAACTCGTATGGTTCCTGTTCTCCTATCGGTCGATAGTCGCTCACATTCAGGAAATAATGAAAAGCCGTATCCTGCAGTTCCACCTGACGGTTCTTGTTCAGATAGTCGTTCACATCGGACACCTGCAAAGGCAGCATATCCAATACTTCCGATACCGGTACCCACTTATCATAAAAGTAGTCATACTTCACAGCATTTTGCAAGCTGTACTTTTCCAGATGTTCCACCGCCTCACGGGTTTCCGCCTTATACCAACGGCGAACATCGGCCAATTGAGGAGCCCTCAAAGGAACCTTGATGAACAAGCCTTTCATCAACGGACGTTCTACCTTGAAGAGCGCTTGGTTCTTCTCGTAATATTCCGTCAAGTCTTGTTCCGAAATCTCCTCCGATAGTTGCTGATGTATTAAAGCCTGCTGATAGGTGTGCATTATCAATGCTTTGCGATAATTCTCTACAAGTTTATCAATCTCACCATTATTGGGTATATTGCTTTGCGCCTTATCGTACAACAAAATATCTTCCACCCAATTACGGACATAATGTTCTGCAAACAACAGACTGTCGTCTTTGGACAAACCGACCGGAAGTACCGATTGCAAATCTTCCCGGTAAAGGAAATTACCGTTCAACTCCACCAAAGGTGTCCGCCCTTTATGGTCGTGCTGCTCGTTGCACGCCGCACAGAGAAGGAAAATTAAAAGCCCAACGCAGGTTGTTCGCATCACCAACTGATATTTACTTCGTTTTGAGGTACGAAGATAGTGTTTTAATCGGTTGCATCAGTGATTATTAACGGTTTTTAAAACCTCTTGGTCAATTTCAACCTTAGCGGCAGCACGCAACTTTGCCACCCAACGCGTTTCCAAATAGTTGCGATAAGCGTCTGCAAGCGGTCCGCGCACCTCTTGCCAACTGTCCGGTCCCTTCTGCTTGCGGCCTTGCACAGCAGTAAAGGGAAATGACAAAACCGGAGTTGCATCCTTCCCTTTGAACACCAAATCATCCACATACGCATTATCACCGGGGGCAAATAGTCCTTGCTCCACCTGCATCTTGGGAGTATCGCCGGCATTGAAAGTGAGACGGATGGCATCCACCCATTCCTCTTCTGGAATCTGTTTCAGAAACTTCCGTACTTGCTTCGCCACTCGCTTGGTAGTACAATGCAACACAATACCCTTATAACGCGGTTTGTCCCAATGGAAGTCCGAACGGTGCGCCTCAAAATATGCTTTCAATCCCGCTTCATCCGCCACACTCCTTTTTTCCACTTCACGGTCAGTGATTTCGGCAAGTAGCATGCTGTCACGATGTCCTTGCAGCAACTCACAGAATTCGGGATGCTTCAATTCCAGTCGGGAGTTTTCATAGTCCAGAATCGTTTTTACCGTAAAAGCCTCCAACTGCCTGCGTGTCCCCGTCGGATAGGCAGCGGCAAATCCGGCAAACTCTTTTCCACCGTATGCCTTGCCATCCAGTGTAAACAATGCACGGGAAGTGCTTCCTTTGGCCAGCAGTTCGTCGATACCGGCCTTATCCGGCATATAGTGATACTCCTTTTTCAGTTTCTCCACAAAAGCCCGCGTTCCTTTATCCATTCCATGACGACGGGACTGGCAACGGATTATCTCGTCCTTCATATTCTCAAAAGGAAGGACATCCCGCTGTTCGAGTACTTTCACAATATGAATGCCCTGAGGAGTGAGAAACGGACGGGAAATCTCTCCGACATTCAGCCCGAATACAATATCTTCAAACTCCACCGGCATCTGCAGCCAACCCACCCAAAATGCTTTCTTCTCATCGGAATATTGCTCGACACAAGCATCGAAAGACGATGCACCTCCTTCTTCTTTTGCAAGAGTCTTATAGATAGAATCCATCCCGGATTCCATCTCACGCAATGTATGACCGGAAATATTCTGGGGAAGATATTTAAAAATATGCTTCACATACACCCGGCCTGCACGCCTGCCGGATTTCATCCTGTCGTAATACTGCCGCGCCGCCTGCTCTGCCGTCTCCTCATCCGTCAGATATGATTTGATCAGACAGCGGCGATAGTCGTCCTGTTCCTTCCGAAAGACACGTGAAGTATCCAACCCGGCAACCTCGGCCGCCTCTATTTTCAACCTGAAGTCTATAAACTTGTTTGCATATGCCTCCAAGGACTTCCGGTCTGTGCCGACAGAGAAACTGCTCTTGTTATAGCTACGCTCGAATTCCGAACGGTAAATCTCCTTTCCATTGATACGCATCAGCACCGGATTGTCCTGAGCTGAAACAGCCAATCCGAAACCAAGGAAGACAAACACCAAAAGTAATCTGACCATAAGCACCATCCGTTCTTTTTATACGGCTGCAAATATAAACAAAATGCCCGGAAAGCGGCAATCTCTTTCCGGGCATTCACTCTTATTTTGTTATTATCCTATTCAGGACGGCTATAGTTTGGAGCCTCACTGGTTATAGATACATCGTGCGGATGACTTTCGAGTACACCTGCATTAGTAATGCGGGTAAACTTGGCATCGTGCAGTTTCTCTATATTGGCTGCACCGCAATATCCCATACCGGCACGCAGACCGCCAACCAACTGATAAATCACTTCATACAATGTACCTTTATAAGGAACGCGGGCGGCAATACCCTCCGGAACCAATTTCTTCACATCGCTGGTACCACTTTGGAAGTAGCGGTCCTTGGAACCATTTTCCATCGCTTCCAGCGACCCCATACCCCGATAGGACTTGAACTTACGACCGTTGAAAATAATCGTATCGCCCGGAGACTCTTCCGTTCCGGCAACCAGCGAACCAATCATCACGCTGTAACCACCGGCAGCCAACGCCTTCACTACATCGCCCGAGTAGCGCAAACCACCATCGGCAATCAAAGGAACACCTGTACCCTTCAGTGCCTTTGCCACATCATAAACGGCAGACAACTGGGGAACCCCCACACCGGCAACCACACGGGTAGTGCAGATGGAACCCGGACCGATGCCTACCTTTACTCCATCAGCACCAGCCTCAACCAATGCCTTTGCAGCTTCACCGGTAGCAATATTACCAACAACAATATCAATATGCGGGAAATGCTCTTTGGCTTCTTTCAACTTTTCAATAACTCCTTTAGAATGTCCGTGAGCTGTATCAATGACAATGGCATCTGCCCCTGCATCCACCAAAGCCCGCATGCGGTCCAAAGTATCATTCGTCACTCCCACTCCGGCAGCAACGCGCAGACGTCCTTTGCTATCCTTGCACGCCATAGGTTTATCCTTGGCCTTGGTAATATCCTTATAGGTAATCAGGCCTACCAATTTATTGTCTTTATCTACTACCGGCAACTTCTCTATTCTATGTTCTTGCAAAATTTGAGAAACAGCCTCCATATCTGTAGTAGGATTGGTAGTAATGATGTTCTCTTTAGTCATCACCTCGTCGATACGCTTATTCATATCTTTCTCAAAACGAAGGTCACGATTGGTAACAATACCAACCAAATATCTTTCATCATCTACCACCGGAATACCACCGATCTTGTATTCAGCCATCAAAGCCAATGCATCAGCTACCGTAGAACCTCTCTTGATAGTCACCGGGTCATAAATCATACCGTTTTCAGCCCGCTTCACAATAGCTACCTGACGTGCCTGCTCCTCAATGGACATATTCTTATGAATAACTCCGATACCACCTTCGCGGGCAATGGCAATAGCCATCTTCGCTTCGGTAACCGTATCCATGGCAGCAGTTACAAACGGGATTTTCAACTCAATGTTTCGTGAAAACTTAGTCGAGAGTTCGACTGTTTTAGGCAAGACTTCGGAATAAGCAGGGACTAACAATACGTCGTCATAAGTTAATCCATCCATTACAATCTTATCAGCAATAAATGACATAGGACTATGCGTTTAAAATTTATTGCGTGCAAATATACGGTTTTTATTCCATTCCGTATACTTGCACGCAATATTTTTTTCTTTTTTATCAACTCAAACCTATCAGTTTGCCATCTCTGAAATAAACTTGATACGCACTAAACGTACTTCTTCTTCCGTAAACTCATCACCCAATTCATCCAGAGCATCGTCAATCTTATCAGTAGTAGATTCCTTGAAATAATCATAGATATCCAGCAAATGGTCTTCATCCATAATATCCTCCAAGAAATAGTCGATATTCAATTTCGTTCCAGAGTAGACAATAGCTTCTATCTCATCCAGCAACTCTTCGAACTCAATGCCTTTCGACACAGCAATGTCATCCAACGCCACCTTACGGTCAATGGCCTGAATGATGGCCACCTTCATTTTTGACTTATTGGCCACTGTACGCACACGCAAGTCCTCGGGACGTTCAATCTCATTCTCCTCACAGTGCCGCTTAATGAGTTTACAGAATTCCTCGCCATAGCGTTTTGCCTTTCCGGCTCCTACACCCGGTATGTTCTGCAACTCGTCCAAAGTCACCGGATATATGGTCGCCATCGCTTCCAAAGAGGGGTCTTGGAAAATGACATAAGGAGGCACTTCCAACTTCTTGGACAACTTCTTTCGTAAGTCCTTCAGCATGGAGTACAATGCCGGGTCTACCGCACACGCACCGCCTCCACGTGCAGGCGCTTCCTCTTCCACATCCTCAAAGTCATTGTCTTCCACTATCTTGAATGATTTGGGACGTTTGAGGAACTTCTTACCGTCATCCGTCACTTTCAGCAAACCATAGTTTTCGACATCCTTACTCAGGTAACCGGCAATAAGTGCCTGACGAATCACAGCATTCCACGTTTTGTCTTCTTCACCCATGCCAGAGCCAAACACTTCGAGATCTTCGTGCAGATGCGCCTGCACTTCCGAAGTCTCCTTACCTTGTATTATGTCTATAATATAGTCCGCTTTAAAATTTTCTTTCACCGCGAGAATAGCTTCAATCACGGTACACAATAAATCTTGAGCTTCCACTTGTTTTTTCGGATTTAAACAATTGTCACAATTACCACAATTTTCTTCCACATATTCTTCACCGAAGTAATGAAGTAACGCCTTTCGGCGGCATACGGAAGATTCGGCATACGCAGCGGTCTCCAGCAGAAGCTGCTTGCCAATTTCCTGCTCTGCTACAGGTTTGCCTTGCATAAACTTCTCAAGCTTCTGCAAGTCTTTATTGGTATAAAAAGTAATACACTGCCCTTCTCCCCCATCTCTTCCGGCACGTCCGGTCTCCTGGTAATATCCTTCCAGACTTTTGGGTATATCGTAATGAATGACATAGCGCACATCCGGTTTGTCAATCCCCATACCAAAGGCAATGGTAGCTACAATCACATCAATTTTTTCCATCAGGAAATCATCCTGGTTCTGTGTTCGTGTAGCCGAATCCATTCCGGCATGATAGGCACGGGCATTGATTCCGTTTGCCTGCAGGATTTCAGCAAGCTCCTCCACTTTCTTCCGGCTCAGGCAATAGATAATGCCTGACTTTTCGGGATTGTTCTTAATGAACTTGATGATGTCCCGGTCTACATTTACTGTTTTAGGACGTACCTCGTAATAGAGATTAGGGCGGTTGAACGATGACTTGAACACCTGCGCATCCACCATACCCAGATTCTTCTGGATGTCATGCTGCACCTTCGGTGTGGCCGTCGCAGTCAACGCTATCAAAGGGGCTTTCCCTATTTCATTGACAATGGGACGGATACGGCGATACTCAGGACGAAAATCATGTCCCCATTCAGATATACAATGGGCTTCGTCCACGGCATAGAATGAAATCTTCACCGTTTTCAGAAATTCCACATTCTCTTCCTTCGTCAATGATTCCGGAGCCACATACAACAGCTTTGTCTTGCCACTGAGTATGTCGGACCGGACCTGATCTATCGCACTTTTGTTTAGGGAAGAATTGATGAAGTGGGCTATCCCATCCTCTTCGCTGAAGTTACGCATCGCATCGACCTGATTCTTCATCAAGGCAATCAGAGGAGAAATCACGATGGCCGTACCCTCCATCAACAAGGACGGCAATTGGTAGCACAAAGATTTTCCACCGCCGGTAGGCATCAACACGAATGTATCATTACCCGCCAACAGATTCTCTATGATTGCCTCCTGATTTCCTTTAAATGTATCGAACCCGAAGTATTTCTTCAGCTGGTCTGTCAAATTAATCTTCTTCCCTGCCATGATTCATTAGGTTGTTGTTTATTGAGTTAACTTTTAATAGTGGTACTCCGCCATGTTTTTACAAAGAACCCTAACAAAGTTATAAACAACTTCTTAAATTTCAAGCATAATCCATCGAATATTTTTCAATAAAAAGCAAAATAGTCGGTTCCCTTCCGTATTACCTTCTGATTATTAAGTACTTTGCAATCGTGCCATATTTGCCTTTTCAAGCTGGTGCTTGGCATAGTCCAACGTCACAACAAAATTTTCCTTCTGTTCTGACGGAATTTCGAACATGGCATCCATCATAATTGTCTCTACAATGGAACGCAAGCCGCGGGCTCCCAACTTATATTCTACCGCTTTATCCACGATATATTCAAATACAGCATCTTCAAAAGTCAGCTTCACATTGTCCATCTCAAACAGTTTGATATATTGCTTGATGATGGAATTCTTCGGTTCCGTAAGAATGGATCGCAATGCCACACGGTCTAACGGATTCAGATAAGTCAGCACCGGAAGGCGGCCGATAATCTCGGGAATCAATCCGAACGACTTCAAATCCTGCGGAGCAATGTACTGCATCATGTTACTCTTATCGATGGCTGCCGTATTGCGCACAGCACTATACCCGACAACGTGTGTATTCAGCCGCTGGGCAATCTTCTTTTCAATGCCATCGAAAGCCCCACCGCAAATAAACAGAATATTCTTGGTATTGACCGGAATCATTTTCTGATCGGGATGCTTGCGCCCACCCTGGGGAGGAACATTAACCACAGAACCTTCCAGCAGTTTCAGCAATCCCTGCTGCACGCCTTCACCACTCACATCACGGGTTATGGAAGGATTATCACCCTTGCGTGCTATTTTGTCTATCTCGTCGATAAACACGATACCTTGCTCTGCCTCAGGTACGTTATAATCCGCCACCTGGAGCAGACGCGTCAAAATGCTTTCAATATCTTCGCCCACATAACCAGCCTCTGTCAGAACTGTTGCATCCACAATAGTAAAAGGAACATGTAGCAATTTGGCGATAGTACGCGCCAATAACGTCTTTCCCGTACCGGTACTGCCCACCATGACGATGTTTGATTTCTCAATCTCCACATCATCACCGCCATCCTTCTGAAGCAGACGTTTGTAATGGTTGTATACCGACACGGACAAGAAACGCTTGGCATCATCCTGACCAATGACATATTGGTCGAGGAACTTCTTTATTTCTATGGGTTTAGGAAGCTCTTTCAGATTCAGCTTCGTGGCACTTGCCTTCTTGCCAGCCCCCAAAGCCTCCTGAGTAATCTCATAAGCCTGGGTGGCGCAACTGTCGCAGATATAGCCATTCATCCCCGTTATGAGAAATCCGACTTCATCTTCGGTGCGACCGCAAAAGCTGCATCTATTTTTATTTTTTCTTGAATCTGCCATATTTATTTTTTAATCAAAACCTCATCTACCATACCATATTCTTTGGCTTCCTGGGCTGTCATCCAGTAGTCACGGTCAGAATCTGCCCATACCTTGTCAAAGGGAGTGTGGGAGTGGTCGGCGATAATGGTATAAAGTTCTTTCTTCAGCTTCTGAATCTCACGTGCCGTGATTTCAATATCCGAAGCTTGCCCTTGGGCACCTCCCATCGGCTGGTGTATCATCACGCGGGAGTGGGTCAATGCAGAGCGTTTGCCTTCGGCACCGGCAACTAGCAATACGGCAGCCATACTTGCAGCCATACCAGTACAGATAGTAGCCACATCACTGCTGATGAACTGCATGGTATCATAAATACCCAGACCGGCATATACCGAACCGCCCGGTGAATTGATATAGATGGAAATATCCTTGCCCGGATCCACCGAATCCAGATAAAGCAACTGAGCCTGCAAAGTATTGGCTGTATAGTCATCAACCTGCGTACCGAGAAATATGATACGGTCCATCATCAGACGGGAAAACACGTCCAACTGCGTTACATTAAGCTGGCGTTCCTCGAGGATATAGGGATTCAAATAGCCGGCTTGTGATTTAATCACATCATCCAGCACCAAGCTGTTCATACCAAGATGCTTGGTAGCGTATTTTCTAAAATCATCCATTTCTTTCTATTTTTTAATTTACAAGGCTACAAAGAAACAAAAAAGAACACAGAGACACAAAAAAACACAGAGTTATAGTTCATCAAACTCTGTGTTTCTTTATAAATTTCAGCCGTAGGCTCACATTACTCTTATGCAAACATCTTATTGAACTCTTCAGCAGAAACGTTCTTATGCTCCAGTTCCACCTGAGACTTCAATGCAGTAGCCAGTTTCGATTCAACCACACGGTTGACCAAACCTTCTATGCTTTCTTTCTTCTTAAGCATTTCCTTTGAATAGTTCTCCAGAATTTCTTCGGGCACGCTCATCATGCCGTATTGTGCAAACTGTGCGCGGGTAGCTTCCTTAGCCATATTTGTGATGTCTTCCTGCTCAACCTTGATGTCATTGGCTTTCACCAGCTGTTCCTTAATCAGGTGCCAAGTCAGCTCTTCAATGCTCTTATCATAGTTGTCCTCTACAAAGCTTTCTTCCTTGTCAGGATTGTTCAGACGCATAATGCGCTTCAGCAATGCATCCGGGAATTCCAGTTTACCAACTTTCTCCATCAGCATCTTACGTGCGTCAATCAAGAACTTATAGTCACTATCTGCCACGAACTGGTTGGCAATAACTTCCTTCACTTTAGCACGGAATTCCTCTTCCGTCTTCACATTGCCTTCACCGAATACTTGGTCGAAAATTTCCTGAGTCAAGTCACCCGGAACGAAACGTGTGATTTCTTCTACCTGAAAGCTGAAATTGGATTTCACTTCGGGAGCAGCTTCTTTGTCAATCTTCAACAAAGAAGACAATTCGGCAGCATTTCCGTCCCAAGCCGTATTCGGGTTGAATACAAGCACATCATTCACTTTTGCACCGGCAAAAATAGCTTTCTGCTCATCATTCTTCATGTACGAAGGCATCATTACAGCACCTTCCACCTGAATGCCACCCTCTTTGGTATTACCTTCTTCATCCAGTTCAGCAAGCAAACCTTTCAGCATATCATTGTCCTCGTAAACATCTACCTTGTCATACTTGCCGTTACGTTGGGTGTAAGCCTTGACCTGATTATCCACCATTTCGTCTGTAACTTCGATAGTATAGTAATCTACCTTATCTTCTGCACAAACTTCAGCCTTAAATTCTGGAGCCAAAGCAATATCAAACAAGAATTCGAACTCTTCCATAGTATCGAAATCAATTTCCTGCTGCTTGTCTTCGTTGGGCAAAGGCTCGCCCAATATATTTACCTTATTGTCCTGGATATACTTATATACTGTTTCTGAAAGCAGCTTGTTCACCTCTTCAGCCAATGCAGACTTACCATACATTTTCTTAACTAAGCTCATAGGAACCATTCCCTTACGGAAACCGGGAATCTGCGCCTTCTGACGGAAGTTCTTCAATGATTTGTCTACTTTTTCCTGATAATCTGCTTTCTCAAGCTTTACAGTAAGCAGTGCGCTTACTTTGTCAATGTTTTGTAATGAAACGTTCATTCTGACAATTATTTATTTGATTTATACTTTGTTCCATATCTCAAATGGGGTTGCAAAATTAGCGTTATTCTTTCAATTATCAAAAAACATAGCCGAATTATTTCTTTTCTGTTACTAAGGAATAAGTATATATAACATGGTTACTGCCAAATTCCTCCACACGAGCTGGAAGAAAAAAGCAAAATAATTATAGAAAAGCATTGTCAATCCGATTTTTATACGTTTCTTTGTCACGGAATGATGGCACATTAGTTATTCGATTTCCATTACATGGTTTTTACTTCCGTTTTCAAGAACGCTTTTGTAAACTCTCTGTCTTTGTGATTCATTTATTATTCAGCCTTCCTTCCAAGAGAGTTTTATTCATTTTATTTATTTTATCATTTTCATTATGAACATTTATGTTGGAAACCTTAACTACCGTGTTAAGGAAGATGACCTGCAAAAGGCCATGGAAGATTACGGTACAGTTACTTCCGTTAAATTTATCAATGACCGTACGACCGGACGCTTCAGAGGCATTGCTTTCGTTGAAATGGAAGACAGTGCAGCTGCTGCCAAAGCTATTGCAGAACTTGACGGCGCCGAATTCTTTGGTCGCCAGATGGTAGTAAAAGAAGCAAGACCTCCGAAATATTAATACCATAGATTTAAGGAGAAATAAAAAAAGACCACTAAATAGTGGTCTTTTTTTATTTCTATCAATCAACAGCAACCGTGTCACTTCATAAAATCCTTGCGACGTAGCACAAAACTGTTACTCAGATACTTTTCACGTACAATCTTATTCTCGGCCAACTCTTCCGGGGTACCCTGAAACAGGATTTTTCCTTCAAACAGCAGATAAGCACGATCGGTAATGCTCAACGTCTCCTGCACATTGTGGTCAGTAATCAAAATGCCGATATTCTTATCCTTCAACTTCCACACAATCTGCTGAATATCCTCCACCGCAATCGGGTCTACACCGGCAAAAGGCTCGTCCAACATAATGAATTTGGGGTCAATGGCCAGACAACGGGCAATTTCCGTACGGCGCCGCTCGCCACCAGACAACTGGTTACCCTTATTTTTCCTCACCTTTTGCAAACGGAATTCAGCAATCAGACTCTCCAGCTTATCCTTTTGATACTCCAAAGGTTTGTCGGTCATTTCCAATACAGATGCAATGTTGTCTTCCACACTCATCTGGCGGAACACGGAAGCCTCCTGCGCCAGATATCCGATACCCGTCTGCGCACGCTTGTATACCGGATACTTCGTTATATCCAAATCATTCAAGAAGATGCGTCCCTCATTGGGTGTAATCAGCCCTACGGTCATATAAAAAGAAGTCGTCTTACCAGCGCCATTCGGCCCCAGCAAACCGACAATCTCTCCTTGCTTCACGTCAATAGACACATGGCTGACTACCGTACGTTTACCATATTTCTTCACAAGGTCTTCCGTACGCAATACCATCCTGTCTTCTTCCCGCAGTTCTGCCCCTATAGTCCGGTCTTGCCCGGCCTGCAGATTTTCCTTAACTTCTTCTACATTGTCCTTTATGCCTTTTTCTTCTTCCATATTCTAAAGGTTTTCGCCGCAAATGTAGCAAAAATAAGCCGAAATAGTGTACATTTGCATTCAAATACTTATATGTCATGATTAAAGCACTTAAGACAGTGGGAAGATATATCATACTGATGGGACGCGTATTCGCCCGCCCCGAACGTATACGTATGTTTTTCCGCCAATATGTCAACGAGTTGGAACAGCTTGGCGTGAACTCCATCGGCATCGTATTGCTGATATCGTTCTTCATCGGAGCTGTAATCACCATACAGATAAAGTTGAACATCGAGAGTCCCTTCATGCCCCGATGGACAGTGGGGTATGTAACCCGTGAAATCATGCTGCTGGAATTCTCCTCCTCCATCATGTGCCTGATTCTGGCAGGGAAAGTCGGGTCAAACATCGCCTCGGAGCTGGGCACCATGCGGGTCACCCAGCAAATAGACGCCCTTGAAATTATGGGTGTCAACTCTGCCAACTACCTTATCCTACCGAAAATCGCCGCTATGGTGACAACCATTCCACTGATGGTGACGTTCAGTATATTCGCCGGTATCATAGGTGCCTTCTGTACTTGCTGGTTCGGTGGCATCATGTCGGCGGTAGATTTGGAATACGGCTTGCAGTACATGTTTGTCGAATGGTTTATTTGGTGCGGTATCATCAAGTCGCTGTTCTTTGCCTTTATCATTGCCAGTGTATCGGCATTCTTCGGCTACACTGTCGAAGGTGGTTCCATCGAGGTAGGTAAGGCGTCCACCGACTCCGTAGTATGCAGCAGTGTACTTATCTTATTCGCCGACCTAATATTAACTCAACTTTTAATGGGATGATTGAACTGAAAGGACTTTGCAAATCATTTGAAGGAAAAGAGGTATTGAAAGATATCAATGCCACTTTTGAGAATGGAAAGACCAACCTGATTATAGGGCAGAGCGGTTCGGGAAAAACCGTACTCATGAAATGTATCGTGGGTTTGTTGACACCGGACAAAGGAGAATTGTTGTATGACCACCGCAACTTCCTTGCCATGGGAAAGAAGGAGAAGAAAGCGCTCCGCCGGGAAATGGGAATGATTTTCCAAAGTGCCGCACTGTTCGACTCCATGACAGTACTGGACAACGTAATGTTTCCACTGAACATGTTCAGCAACGACACCCTGCGCGACCGGACTCGTCGTGCCATGTTCTGTTTGGAACGTGTCAACTTGATTGAAGCTAAAGACAAATTTCCTGGAGAAATCAGCGGTGGTATGCAGAAACGCGTAGCCATTGCCCGTGCCATTGCCCTAAACCCGCAATACTTGTTCTGTGACGAGCCGAATTCAGGACTTGACCCCAAGACCTCGCTTGTCATCGACGAACTGATACAGGATATAACCCGGGAATACAATATGACTACTCTCATCAACACTCATGACATGAACTCTGTAATGGGTATCGGAGAAAAAATCATCTACATCTACGAAGGGCACAAAGAATGGGAAGGCAATAAAGACGATATCTTCACTTCCACCAACGAACGGTTGAACAGTTTCATATTTGCATCCGACTTGTTCCGGAAGGTCAAAGAAGTGGAGATACAGAACCTTGAAGGATAAAAACACACTGAAGTTCCAAATCTCCTGCATAAGAAATATGCAGTGGAAGTTTTTCCTCTCTCTGTAGCTTTACTCTCTGAAAATATAACAGTAATTGCTTAAAAGTTATAACTAAATACTATAAATTCAATACTTTCATCGATATATTGCCAATATTCAAATGAATAAGAAAGATGTAAAGGTATATAAAATATTTATTTTTTTGTTTGGAATGAATTTGACAACCTCTATGGTTCATTCCCAAGAATCCATAGACTCCTTGGTTAATCATATAGAAAGCAGCTTTTCTTCTCATCCCTCTGAATCAATCTATTTTCAAACAAGTAAAGACATCTACGAGACCGGTGAAGACCTCTGGTTCAAAGCCTATCAGCTGGATGCACAAACTTTCGGTTTATCGGATAAAAGTAAGACTCTTTATCTGCAAATGATTAATCCGAAAGACAGCGTAATCTGGCAGGAAAAGTATTCGATAGAGAATGGCATCGTATCCGGCCATGTTTACATAGACGAAAAACTTTCGGAAGGCGACTATTTTCTGGAAGGCTATACAAAGCACTCTTTTTACAAGAATGATACTACCGGAATAACCCCTGTCCGCAAAATAAGGATAGTAAAGAATATAGCCCGTTCGGAAGTGACGAAGAATCCTAAAGATACAACCTTCCGTTTTGAAACATTCCCAGAAGGAGGAAATCTCGTTTCCGGCCTTTCCTCCAAACTGGCTTTCAAAGCAACCGATGGGAAGGGAAATCCGGTATCTGTGGAAGGAGCCATTTATGAAGACGATAAGTTCCTGTGCGGAATAAAGAGCGTGCACGATGGGATGGGGTCTGTTCCCTTCACTCCCTTAGTGAATAAACAATATAAGATTGAATTGAAGAATGGGAAAATCTATCCGCTCCCCGAGATTCATTCGCAAGGAATGGTTCTGAATCTTCGCGGGCAAGATAAAGAGCATCTGAATTTTCTCCTTTCCCAAACCGAGGGCTTGCCGCACCGGCAAATTTATCTCTTGGGACAAATGCGCGGAATGATTTGCTGTATGGCAAAAGGGATATTAAAAGACAGTCTTAAAATCTCCATCCCGCTCGAAAACTTCCCGTATCAGGGCATAGCGGAGTTTACGCTTTTCGACAGCTCCATGCGACCTGTCGCAGAACGATTGGTGTATGTTCATCCCCAAAAGAAACTGTATATAACGGCTGAGCCTGAAAAGACAAGCTTTACAATTCGGGAAAAAGCGTCAATCAAGATAAAAGCGACAGACGAAAAAGGCAATCCGGTAAGGGCAAATCTGGGTATTAGCGTGTACGACCGGGCATATAATAATCCTGCCGACCCGGTGAATATCTTGGCTTACTGTTATCTTTCCTCCCAAATACGGGGCAGGATCTGTAACCCGGCTTATTATTTTGACGAAAAGAACAGTGACAGGAAAGAAGCGTTGGACCTGTTGTTGCTTACACAAGGCTGGAGGCGATATGTGTGGAATGCAGCAGAACCTGAGTACCAAGGGCAGCCCTTTTTAACTGATGAAATCAATGGCATACAAACTCTTAAGAGTAAGAAAAAGGACAAACAGAATGAAGGAGCAGAACAGCTTATCCAGGTTTTCGGTGCAGAGGGAAACTCTCAGTTTCTTTGGACAGACTCCACCGGACATTTTATGGTTGACCCGGACATGATGAAAACTCTTCAAGGAGGATATGTGTATCTGAAACCCATGTTGTCGAAAGAGTTCAAACCCACTCTCGAATTGGTGGATTACTTTCTTCTGATTGACAGCATAAGGAAGAACAGACCTCATTATTATCCGATAGCGGTATCATACCATAAGAAAGAACAACCCCTTGATTTGCTTGTAATAAGCAGCGACAGTACCATATTATTAAATGAGGTGACTATAACAGCAAAAGGACATAAACCGTTTAGAGATAAAATGATGGGACGACTGGATAGCTTAACACAGATGAATTTGAATAAGGCATGGGTATGTGAATGCCAACCGGTGTATCTGAATGATTATTATCCAGGATATACCCATCATCCTAATGGGAAATATGATAAGGTTAAAAAGTTACCCGTTGAAGGTAAAGGATATAGAATAATTAAATATAGCCCCATGATGGTAGTAGAGGATATACAAGAAATTGTTTATAGCGGACCTTTATACTCAGATGAAGAGCTATTAAAAATGAACAACCTTTGGCGTACCAAAGGTTATTATGGAAAAAGAGAGTTTTATCAACCAGATGAGGTAGATATACAACTTTCCACTCCTGATGCCCGCAATACTTTATTATGGACTCCATCTGTCATTACCGATGAAAAAGGTGAAGCAGAAGTTCATTTCTATTGTTCCGACATCAATACCGGATTTATCGGAGTCGTAGAAGGTGTTGACGGTAACGGATTACTCGGAAATGCAAAATGCGAATTTAGAGTGATAAGAAAATAACAGTTACAATTTTACGTTATGGCAAAACGTACATTTTCGTCCTTATACTCCCAACCGACCCGTTCTTTTTCTCAGGATAATTGATGAAAACACAGCTGTGAACAACCCAGTCAGCGCAATCAAATCAGTTGTCAATAATTTTAATCTTGATAATTTCAAACAAGGTGACGATGAACCTTACTTTCTTTGCTAGGCAAAAGAAAAGATGACAGAACTGTAAATTACAGAAGAGGTTGTGTCAAAATTTTGACACAACCTCTTCATCTTCATAAAACCAGTTAATAGAATCGACTTATATCATCACGATATATTTTACTTCTGCCGGATATAGATATTTATCGGAGTTCCGGTTAACTTCCATTTCTCACGCATCTTATTTTCCAGAAATCGTCTGTAAGGTTCTTTCACATATTGTGGAAGATTTGCAAAATAAACAAATGACGGCACCTGGGTATTGGGCAACTGCGTAATATACTTTATCTTGATATATTTACCCTTGATTGAAGGGGGGGGATATGCCTCGATAAGCGGAAGCATTTCCTCGTTCAAACGAGCTGTCGGAATACGCGTCATACGATTTTCGTACACATCACGCGACTCTTCCAACACCTTCAGAATACGTTGTTTGGTCAGTGCCGAAGCAAAGATGATAGGGAAATCCACAAATGGAGCGAAACGGTTGCGGATAGCATCTTCGAAAGTTTTCATCACCTTTACAGTCTTGTCCTGCACCAAATCCCACTTATTCACCACAACCACCAGTCCCTTGGCATTCTTCTGAATCAAAGAAAAGATATTCAAATCCTGACTTTCGATGCCACGCGTAGCGTCTATCATCAAAATACATACATCTGCATTCTCAATGGAACGAATGGAACGGATTACAGAGTAGTACTCCAAATCCTCATTCACCTTGTTCTTTTTACGGATACCCGCCGTATCTACCAGGTAGAAATCAAAACCGAATTTATTGTAACGGGTATAGATAGAATCGCGCGTGGTACCGGCAATCTCCGTCACGATATTGCGATCTTCTCCAATAAAGGCATTGACTATGGAAGATTTTCCGGCATTAGGACGTCCTACTACTGCAAAGCGGGGAATATCCTCGTCCAGAATTTCATCAGACTCCTTCTTGAACTTATCGACGATAAGATCCATCATATCTCCCGTACCGCTACCCGTTACAGCAGAAATACAATAAGGATCGCCTAGACCCAAGCTATAAAATTCAGGAGCATTGTATTGCAGTTCATGATTATCAGTCTTATTGGCAACCAGCAACACAGGCTTCTTGGCACGACGCAATATGGAAGCCACCTGCTCGTCAAGGTCTGTAACTCCGTTCATCACATCCACCACAAACAGAATCACATCGGCTTCATCTACCGCCATCAGCACCTGCTTACGAATCTCCTCTTCAAAGATATCATCAGAGTTCACTACCCAACCACCGGTATCCACTACCGAGAACTCACGTCCCAGCCATTCGGTTTTTCCATATTGGCGGTCACGGGTGGTTCCCGCTTCCTCATTCACAATTGCCTGACGTGTCTTGGTCAGACGATTAAATAATGTAGACTTTCCCACGTTGGGGCGCCCTACGATTGCAACTAAATTTCCCATAGTTCACACTCTTTGTTTTTTGCGACTGTCACAGTCGTATGAATAACTCTTAATCCAGCTGATAACCAAAGTTACGTAGTTCCTTGTCTGAACTCCGCCAATCCTTATCAACTTTCACAAATGTCTCCAAGAATATCGTTTTCCCGAAAAACCTCTCCAAATCACGGCGCGCTTCGGTGGCCACTTTCTTCAAAGCCTTCCCTTGCTTACCTATGATAATGCCCTTTTGTGAATCACGCTCCACATAGATTATGGCACTGATATGAATCTTCCTTGCTTCTTCCTTAAACTGTTCTACCATCACCTCCACTGAATAAGGGATTTCCTTATCGTAGTACAGCAGAATTTTCTCACGGATTATCTCGGTCACAAAGAAACGTGCCGGTTTGTCCGTCCATTGGTCTTTATCAAAATAAGGAGGCGAATCGGGCAGAAGTTCCTTCACCCGCTTCATCACATAATCCACATTGAATTTCGAAGTAGCAGAGATAGGAATAATTTCAGCCTTCGGCAACAATTCCTTCCATGCTTCCACAAGTTCCACAAGCTTTTCCTGATTACTCAAATCAATTTTATTGATAAGCAGCAAAACCGGAACCCCCAAGTGTCCCACTTTCTCCACGAAGTCATTATGCTTGTCGGGAGTCTCAACTACATCCGTCACATACAACAATACATCTGCATCCATCAATGCCGAAGTGGAGAAATTCAGCATAGACTCCTGCAATTTATAATTTGGCTTCAATACTCCTGGAGTGTCCGAAAACACAATCTGCATGGCATCCGTATTATAGATGCCCATAATTCGATGACGGGTGGTCTGTGCCTTAAAAGTAGCGATAGAAATACGTTCACCTACCAGAACGTTCATCAATGTGGATTTGCCTACATTAGGATTCCCCACGATATTTACAAAACCTGCTTTGTGCATGACTTCAGTATTTGAATTGAGAAAAAAAAACGCATCGAATCGAAATAGGATGCGTTTTTATTATGTTATATCTAGCAATAGTGTATTACTGCTTCTTTCCATCGTATCCCCACTTCACATACACAGCTCCCCAAGTAAATCCTGCGCCGAATGCAGTGAAAATAAGGTTGTCACCTTTCTTCAACTTTTCTTCAAAATCCCAGATGCAAAGAGGCAACGTAGCAGCACTGGTATTGCCATAACGTTCGATATTAATCAATACTTTCTCATGAGGAACTTCCAGACGATGAGCCACAGCATCAATGATACGAAGGTTTGCCTGATGCGGAATTACCCAGTCAATGCTATCCTTTGTCAGACCGTTCTTCTCAGCAATAGCTGCACTAACATCCGACATATTGGATACAGCATACTTAAACACAGTACGTCCTTCCTGATAAATGTAATGCATGTGGTTGTCTACAGTAAAATAAGATGGAGGGCAAACCGAACCACCCGCTTTCATGTGCAGGAAAGGCAAACCTTTACCATCGGTTCTCAGAATAGCATCCATAATACCTACGTCTTCCGTTGTCGGCTCAAGCATGAAGGCAGCAGCACCGTCACCAAAGATAGGACAAGTAGCGCGGTCTGTATAATCAACCATCGACGACATCTTGTCAGCTCCCACAATGATAACCTTCTTATATCTTCCTGAACGGATGAAATTGGCAGCAGTCTCCATCAAATAGAGGAATCCACTACAAGCTGCCTGCAAATCAAAAGCATACGCATTTTTCAGCCTAAGCTTATCACACAATATAGAAGCGGTAGAAGGGAAATGGTAATCCGGAGTGGAAGTAGCTACAATCACCAAATCAATATCATCCGGATTTGCACCCGTACGTTGCATCAACTGTTTGGCTGCTTTACGCGCCATATAGGAACTACCCAACCCTTCTTCATTCAAGATACGTCTTTCCTTTACCCCGATACGAGTCATAATCCATTCGTCATTGGTATCCACCATTTTCGAGATTTCGTCGTTTGTCAAGACGTAATCAGGGACATAACCACCGACTCCTGTAATTACTGCATTTATTTTTTCCATTAAAATCTTGTTTACTTATAGAACTGCTGAAACAACGGTAGTCTAAAAAGGTTTGCTCATTAAATCACAAATCTTTTTAGACGCCCGATATTCAAGTATAAGTTTTAGCCAAACTGACCGTAATTATACGGCAGCTTCCTTTTCAACTGCAAGCTTACCTCTATAGTAACCGCATGCGCCACATACAGTGTGATATACATGCCACTCGCCACAATTCGGGCAAATAGCCAGTGTAGGAGCTACTGCTTTATCATGAGTTCTTCTCTTTGCAGTTCTTGTTTTTGACTGTCTTCTCTTAGGATGTGCCATTTTCTTTAATCTTTAATTGTTATCTAATATTTTCTTTAATTCGTCCCAACGCGGGTCTACCTGCGTTTCTTCTTCATTCATCAGCTCCACTTCTTCTGGTGCAAATGTATCCTCCGCCATCTCATCATCCGGAGTAGTACGCATATGCTTACTCAGTTTGCTGGTCATTGCCTTGTTACACTTACCCGGAGCATGCACATGCTTCATGGGGATGGCCAAAGCTACAAACTCGTACATAAACCATGCTACATTAATCTCACCCTCCTCTTCAGGGATTACAATGAGATTATCACCTTCCTCGGCATATTCATGACCGAACTTCACCAATAGTTTATCTATTGAACTGACAAGCTGTTCCATATCATCCAAACAACGGTCACATGGCACCCACACCATTCCCTCCGTCTGGAAGTTCAATTCGAAAGCACGAGATGTTTTCTTTACAACTAATACCACATTAACTTTACCCTTCTGTACTTCCGGTCCATCAATATTGGCAAAGAAAAGGTTATCCAATACAAACTCATATTTGCATGAGTCTGCTTGCATACCTTTCAGGTCTATTTTGTATTTATCAAACTTTCCCAAAGCTTCATTTGTTTATTCGGGCGACAAAGATACGAATAATTATCCTCATTCAGTAGTATTTTAGGAAAAATATTCTATAGCACTCCGTTTTTCAACCCAATAACGGGTCAGTCCGCCCCCCTGTGGGCATATTATGTTAATACACGAAAGTAAGCTATCTTTGCGGTTATCTTCTGACAACAATCCAACGAATTTTAATCGCCACCTATATAAGTTACTACGATTCATCTTCCCCGAAGTTTTAATGGAGTATTTCGAGATTACCGGTTGGCATGACGACTCTGTCAAAATCGAAGTTTAGCTTGATGAAAAACACTACCTGGAGCGTTCCGATTACAAGAGTGGCACCGTGATTTCACATGGTTTTACTGATGAGAAAGTGATTCAGGACTTTCCTCTGCGTGGCAAATCTGTTTATCTCCATGTGAGACGTCGTCGCTGGTATGACAAAGCTACCGGTGAAACGTTTTCCTATACTTACGATGATCTTACGTCCGAAGGAACGAAACTCACTCCTGAGTTCGTTGCTTTTTTAAAAGAAGAAGATTGAAACTACCGCGGCCAGCATAAGCTCCATAGCAGATGCTTATGGGGTAAACGGTAAACAGTAAACAGTTAACTTCCCGGTACAAGGAGTTTATCAGCGCATACCGACAGTGGAACCGGTTAGATTATGCTTCAGAATATGTCTTGTTCAAACAAAACATAGGTCCCGGCCTTTGTATTGACGAGACTTCTTTGAGCTGCGGAGAATTATATACTGTTGTCACGAACCGTGCGGGACGTGGTGGCAGAGGTACTCTTGTGACCATGATACGTGGCACGAAGTCTGAAGACGTCATAAAGGTGCTTGAAATGATTCATCTCTCCAAACGCAAGACAGTCAAAGAGGTCACTTTGGATTTTTCGCCGACTATGATGCGGATTGTCCGAACGGCTTTTCCTAATGCCACTATGACCAATGGCCGGTTTCATGTACAGAAGCTCTTTTATGAGGCAATTGATGAACTCAGGATTACTTATCTCCGGATGGCACGGGATTTGGAGGACGATGAAATTCAGCGGTGCAGAGAGCAAAATATAGCGTATGTTCCGTTCCGATATACCAATGGAGATACCCGTAAGCAGCTGCTGGCAAGGGCTAAGCATGTACTTGTCAAGCATTTTAGTAAATGGACTGACTTCCAAAGAATACGTGCGGAAATCATATTCGAACATTA
>NZ_SRYZ01000047.1 GCF_004793475.1 Bacteroides muris (ex Afrizal et al. 2022)
TTGTATGACAACGCCCCGTAGAGCGATGAGCCTATCGAGATTTTAGCGACCATTGCTGCTCGAATTTTTCCGACAACGACATCACCTGCGACATGACACCTATCATCTCAATAGTGGCTTTCTCCAACTTGTAGAGATGTGTCATCGCTTTTTTCTCGGTGAAATTCTCCCTGAGGGTTCTGACTGTAAGGTCGTAATTTACCCCGATTGTGCGGTATTGGGCGAAAAACTCCGAAAGCTTTGCGCAGTAAACCGCAAGAGATTTGTCGGCGACAAGCACCTTGAATGGCTTGCCAAAGATGAGCTGCTTGATGAAAGTGGCCTTTACGGTCGCGTTGGCTTTCTCCATCATTCTGGTGAGTTCATCCCATTCGAGATCGTCAAAGCTGACTTTGACATGGTGGCTGCACTTGTTGGCAACCGGCGGTCGCCCGCCTTTACAAAATAGATTTGTCATAAAAGTGTGGATTAAAGTGGTGGTGCATCGCGGAGCCTCTGCCAACCGCAGGTTTGGAATTGGGATGTCCGACTTTGGAGGACAGCCTCCACATAGCAAGGTTGTTTCGTGGGAACCTGAGTTACCCGAAACCTTTTGGGGAACCCAAAAGACACCTTGCTATGTACCGACGTACATCTTACCTATTATGAAATAAGGAATTATGCCCGTCATGACAGCCCGGTTTGCCATAAGGTTGTACTATTATAGTACAACAACGCCTTATTTCATGCCTGCGGAGGGTGTTCAGCCCCTCGTTGCTTATATAAAGTTACGGAAATTTCTCGGCAATTACAAACGACGAGAAAAAATATGAGCGAAAATCCGATGCTTTATGCCGGGGTTGGAGAGCCAATTACTGGCAACAAGAAAAAACTTTGCCCCGGAAATGTTAAAAAATCAGCCCGATTTTCGGGAAATCCGGGGAAAAATGGGGAAAAACGTGGACATAGCCGGACATACTTGGACATGATTGAATTAGCTGTAAAAAATACCATGAAACTTTTTGAAAATTTTTTTGTATCTTTATATAGAGATTGACGGATACTACTGCCTTCAAGGAGTTCAAATTACAGACACTATTAAGGAACTATCCAACGAACCGCAGTAATGTTTATAGATCTTACCGGAGTACATTGGAAATTCTAATGGATAAATATGATAAAGGAATATACCATATCCTTTTGCAGAGTTCAATCCTTAGTATTTATAATAGAACTGCTTGCATTACGACATTTGTATTATCCTTAATGGTCATCTATCCAAAGGAATAACCAAAGTGCATAAGGAATAATATACTTACTATCTATAGTAACTTCATGGCTATACAGCCATAGATATATAGATAGAGAACTACCACTTAATCCCAAAACAATTAAAGAATTATGACTATGACACGACGATATCCAACCCCGGCTTGATTAGCCGATGCCCTCCCGACAGCGGAGGAAGGTCGCCCATAAGCGACGGAGAAAGCTGTACCCTATACCAAGCATTAGACGATGCCGGCAATGCGTTCTGTCGATAGAAGCCCGGTCTATCCGTGTCAGAATATACGCTGACGGCTACCGCTATGTCCTTATCCAACCATCAACCCTTAAACAATGCACTATGGCCAAAGTATATGAGTCCGATATCGACCCAGATGAATTCATCCGCTCGTTCCGTGATGATCCGTCCGGAATATCTTCAATGAAAAAGAAATCCACAGAGGAAAAAACATCTGAAAATCCGCAGTCGGAGGTCAAGGCACAACCGACTGAAAGGAAAACAGAACCGCCAAAGCCCGCTCCTGCAAACAAGACCACATCGGTTACCCCGGTTAATGCCGAAAGCGAGTATCGGCAGAAATACATAGCGAACACCGCATATCTGCGTCCGAAACTGCGTTTTCTGATGGTCGAAATCAATCCCGACTTCATTCAGAAAATCAAACGTATCATCTCCTACGAGAATGATTCGCCGTGTTCAATCAAATCGTTTGTCAACAACGTGCTGGCAGAACACTTCGAGCGATACGAGGCAATAATCAAGAAAAGGCTTTGAAAGCCCTCAAATCCCAACTTGCCGCCCTCGACCGCAAAATCACCGCCGACCTTGCTCCCACCCACGAAGTGCCGGGCGACCGCATGGGAGCCAACCATGAAACGATTGCCAATAATACCAATGGCGAGGAAACCAAACCTACCGCTCCACATCAACAATCCGCCAACATCACACCACCGCAATCCACAGAGCAACAGGAAGACAAACCTTCTCTTGTGGCCGAATCAAGATATCCATATCGGTTTTCTACAATGCACTTAACATATCATCATTTAGGGTCTTGAACCCACGCGGGCAGATTGACTATATTCCAATCTGCCCGCTCAACTATATTAAATCTCAAAATTTAATAAGAAAGTGGTTTTCGAAGAAAGCATATTAAAAGATGGCTATTTATGGTAACTGATTTCGTAATATATTGAGTAACTTTGCCATTAATAATAGAAATGACAATGATTCCAGATAAAAAGACCAAATACTGCCAAACGTGCGGAATACCCTTGGATATTGACTACAATAATCTTGGGGAAGATGTGAATGTGGAATATTGCGACTATTGTTTGAAGCATGGTGTCAAGGGGTATGATTTCTCGATGGACTATCTGATTTATCTTTGGGGGCTTTTCCCCGAAGAATATTATAAAGAAGTAGGCATATATTATACTTCGTTGGAGATTAGAGAAGTAATGTCAAGGCGACTTCCACAAATAAAAAGATGGAAACAAAAAATCAATACAGCCCACATACTATACGAACTTATTATTAGGGTACAAGAATACATAAACAGACATTTGTTTGATGACCTTAGTTTGGATGTGCTATCACAAACGGCTGGTATTTCAAAATACCATTTTCGTCGTGTTTTCAAAGCTGTATGTGGTGAGAATATCGGACTGTATATTCAACGGTTAAGATTGGAATATATCGCGTTCAAGTTAATATCCACCAATATAAGTGTTTCAGAATTACTGTGCCAGATAAACTATCAAAACAAGCATACACTTTCAAGAGCGTTCAAGAATTATTTCAAATGTACCATACCCGAATTTCGCAAACAGAACTCCAATGCTAACCCGGAAGGGATGTATCCTGTGCAAATTGTTCCTTGCATTGAAAAAGTCGCTTCCGTTCGTATTGCCTGTTTGAAACTGGAATGGACAGAGCATCTAAATCATGATTTTTCGGTATTGTGGAAACAGGTTCTGCGTCTTGCTGAAAATTGCGGTTTACACTCATGTAGTTGTAAATATATAAGCCTTACATTGGATTGTCCGCTAATATCTTCGGAAGAACAAACCCGTTTCATGGTGGGTATAACCGTTCCAAAATCATTTGACATCCCCAATGGATTTTCTGTTTATGAAATAGAAGCCGGAGAATATGCAGTGTTTCAGTTCAAGGGATTATATCATGAACTGAACAGGGTGTACCGTTACATATATCTTGATTGGTTGCCAACAAGTGGATATACGTTACGAGAGCCTTATACATTTGAAACTTATCTCAATACGCCAGAAAAGACTCCTCTTTCGGAGTTGAGAACGGATATTTATATCCCAATTATGCAAAAAAATTAATGAATGTCTTGAATTGGGAAATAGAACAACTGCTGAGAAACGAAAATGCCGATTTCGTTCATTTCGTGGATATATCCATGCTAAATGTACGACAAAACCGGGGTCTTCCGTATGCCATACTTGTAGGATTGGTTATTAATCCGCAATTTATCAAAACTGTGCATGGAGACCCCAATTATGTGCATACAATTAACGATGAGTATGCTCAGACTGAACAAAGAGTAGGATTAATCTCGGACAAACTTGCAAGTTGGCTTATAAGAAAAGGTTATATAGCATTGTCACAGTCAGATAATGCCCTATTAGTCGAGAACACATTTGATTTCACAACAAAAACATCCGTTTTGCCACATAAGACTATTGCGGTACTTAGTGGTATTGGCTATATCGGTAAAAACAATCTGTTTATCACGACTGAATATGGTGCAGCACAATGTCTTGGCACAGTCTTGACAAATGCCCCATTATCAATAGTAAAACGCCATATTAAATCGCCGCAGTGCGGTAAATGCAATATATGCAAGGATGTATGTCCACAAAGAGTATTGAATGGCGTGTGTTGGGACATAAATGTTTCAAGGGATGATATCGTAAATGTTTACGACTGTGTTACTTGTTTGAAATGTTTGGTTTATTGCCATAAAACACAGGCGTATCTGAAACGCGCAATAAAGCAAGATTAAGTGATAGACAGGTAATATTGTTCCGACCTCAGTAATCTTATAGCTACAAAAAATTAGTCTATCGGCAATCATTGTCGATGGAGATTGGCAAAATAAGAATCATAAATCATATTATTAACCAAGAACAACGCTATGAACAAAGTTCTAATTGTTGATGCGTCATCTTCCGATAGTCGGATTATGGCTGGCTTGCTCACGAAAGCCGGCTATGACCCTATAACGGCGGAGGACTTTGACGCAGCAAAGAAAGCGGTGGCAAAACTGCCACCGGGTGCTGTTGTTGTCGCGGCGATGAAATTCGTCCGTGGCACAGCGCAGGAGTTAATCAACTGGCAGAAGACAGAGGGATACGGATTCCCCGTAATCGCCATAGTGGACAATCTCAACCCATTGGATATTGCCGATGTGATGAAAGATGGCGGTGCCGTCAACATCATTCAGCGTCCGGCAATGGACAAGCAGCTTGTCGAAACAGTGGGCAGGTATGCAAGACCTGGCAGAACAATGCTGTTGCTTCCTGACGAGCTTATACCACGCAAAAGTGAGGCATTTGCCGGGATTGAAAGGGCAATAAGAAATATTGCCGCGACGGACGTCAATGCCGTCATTTTCGGCGAATGCGGCTCTGGAAAAGAGCAGATTGCAAAAGAGATTTACAGGCTAAGTTCACGGTCACAAAAGCCATGCACCGTCATAGAAGCCGGCGGCGCGGCACTTGTGGGCAACCATGACCCTGCAAATCTGCGCAGCGAAGTGCTTAACCGTATGGAAGGATACTTCAAGAAGGCTGACGGCGGTACGATCATAATCAAGAACGTGCAGTTGCTGACCTTCGAGAAACAATCGGTGCTTCTGCATATACTTGAAAACGAGCATCCGAATGTGAGGGTTATATGCACAGCAGACCCCGACCTGCGTCGTATGGTGTCTGAAAAGACGTTCCGCCCAAATCTGTTCTACATTCTACGACCGGTTGACATCACAGTGCCACCATTACGGGAGGTGACCGAAGACATCGTGCCGTTGTCAGACTATTTCCTGACACGTTATGCCCACAGCAGAGAACAGCACAGGAAAAAACTCGATGCCTCGGCAGTCAAAGCGTTGAAATTACACCCGTGGCCCGGCAACGTAAGGGAACTGAAAGATACCGTCCTCTATGCCGCCTTCCATTCAAAAACCGATGTAATATCGGCAGCCGACCTCAATTTCAGCCAGTCGGAGCCGGATGCCGATGACAGCCTTGTTCTGCGCAAGCCGCAAAAAGACAAGGAGAAAATCATTGAGGCGTACCGTCGCAGTGGCTCTTGGACAGCGGCAGCGATGCTGCTCGGAATATCGGAACGTGCTCTGATAGAACAGCGTAAAAAACACGGCATCGGTAAGAAGGGCGAGCCGGAGGTTTGACAGCTCACCAAAAATCACTAACTTTGCAATGATTTTGAAATAGTAGCGATTGGAGAGCCAATCGTTTATAACATACATCATAACATAACACCGTATTTTGTTTAAGTGAAAATCTGGTACATTGGAACTTGTAAGAGCAAATGCGTGAAAGTTGTGCTATGCGCAAGCATAGCGTGCTGTCACGTTCTCTTACATGGGTTTACCAGAGCCTTCACTTATGAACCGTGATTAGCACGCTATTTTTGTACCTTATCTGATCCAATTCATGTTGTATCCTATATCTATTAATTATTTATCACACCTTTCATCGTCAATGCCGCGAACTTTCCGTATCACAGACTTGTTTTGCAACTGAAAAATAGTTGTATTTGTGCCAAAATAAAATGAATGGGAACAAAAGAAAGTTTGAAGCCCATAATGCTTCACAAACCCCATCCCGGCAATATTATCAAGGGATATGTGATGAAACAGGTTTATGATTATCTTAACAATGAAGGACTGATATGAATACACTGAAATATAAGGATTTTATAGGCTCGGTAGCATTCAGCGAAGCCGATAATGTATTTTTCGGTAAAATTGAAGGCATTGACGGACTTGTAAATTTCGAGGGCGAGAGCGTTGCGGAACTCACTAACGCCTTTCATGAGGCAGTTGACGATTACCTTGCATATTGCGCCGAAGAAGGAATAGAGCCTCACAAAAGCTATTCCGGATCTTTGAACGTGCGTCTTACTCCCGACATTCACTCCCGTGTCGCTTACCTCGCAAAACAGGCTGGAGTATCCATCAACTCGTTCATACGCACGGCTGTGGAAAAACAGATTGCCGCCATGCTCTGAGATGATTCTAATGCACCGAGCCTCTATCGAGGTAAACAAGATGTTATATTAAAATAGCCAATCGACAGAAGTTTAATGAATAAAATATCACCTATTTTATTCAATACAGAGATATAACTGAATAAAATTAGCTATATTTGCAGTCTAAAATAGATTGCGATGAAAACAACGATACTCAATCAGCGGGTGGAGCGTGACGAACTTATGTCGCGCCCTTATCAGCAACGGCATACAAGGTATGACGCCGACGAACTGTTGCAAAATCCGCTTATCAAACTTATAACCGGGCCTCGCCGAGTGGGCAAATCGGTCTTTGCCCTGCTTATGCTGCAAAGCAGGAATTTCGCTTATCTCAATTTCGATGACAGCCAACTGCTTGAAAAGTGGGATGAGGATTTGGTGATGTCGGCACTTGATGATGTATATCCCGGCTATGATTTCATGCTGCTTGATGAAGTCCAGAACCTTCCCGGCTGGGATCTTTGGGTCAGCAAGCTCTACCGACGAGGCAAGAACCTCGTAATCACTGGCAGCAATGCCAATATGCTGAGTCGCGAAATGGCTACCGTCCTTACAGGGCGTTATCTCCAGATAGAGATGCTCCCGTTCAGCCTTGAAGAAACGATGACATGGAAGAATGTCAGTCCGCAGTTGGAAGAACAAGCAGCGCAGGCTGTAACGCTTGCTGATGACTATATGCGCAACGGCGGTTATCCGGAAACAATCCCGGCGCGCAGTATCACCAAGAGTTATCTTTCTTCGCTGTTTGATTCCATCCTGCTGAAAGATGTAGCCAAACGCCATAAGGTGAGGAACACCACCGACCTATATAATCTTGCCACTTACCTGCTCTCCAACTTCTGCAATCCGATTTCTGCAAATGATCTTGCTGGAGAGCTTGGGTTGTCAAGCGTCGCAACTACAAAAAAATTCTGTGACTATCTGGCAGAACCGTATCTGTTCTTCTACATGCCACGCTTCAACAACAAACTGAAATTGATGACCAAAGCACCTAAAAAGGTGTATGTGGTTGACAACGGTTTTGTGCAAAGCACGGCATTCAATCTTAGTGAAAATCTTGGTCGTCTGCTGGAGAACCAAGTGTTTGTCGAATTGCTGCGTCGTGGTTATATTCCCGGTCAGACACTGTTCTATTACCGCACACGCAACGACAAAGAGATAGACTTCGTTACCCGCAAAGGCACAAAGGTCGAGCAACTGATCCAAGTCTGCTACGACATGACCTCCGAGAAAACTCGAAAACGCGAACTCGACGCCCTCGTCGAAGCATCCGAAGAACTCCACTGCGACAACCTCCTTGTTATCACCAACGACCAACAGGAAATTGTAGATTGGAAAGGTCATATTGTAAAACTTGACCCAATTGCTAAATTTTAATACAGATTATGCGCTCAATAAAACCTCATTTAACGCCAATTTTCGAACACAATCAAATCAATGAAAAAAATTTAGTTGAATCGGATGGTGTGTTTATAGATTCTTTTTTTGAATTGCGTAAGCAGATGGCTCAATTAGCTTGTGCCAATTCTGACTTTATTCTTTTTTTCAGAGGTCAAAAAAGAGATTATACGGATAACTTATATCGTAAAGGAGGATCTTCATTTTTTCCAAGTATATATAGAGGAAATATCTCAGATGAAGACCTACACGAAAAATGGACTAAATTAGAAATCGCCTGCAAATTGTTTGCAGAAAAAATTCGTTCTTATAAAGAATCTCTACCAAAAAAATCGAATGAACGCAAAGAACTTGATATTGTATTAAAAAAGAGACTCCTTCAATGGAGTATCTTACAACATTATGAAGTTACAGACACTCCACTATTGGATGTCACACAATCCCTAAGAGTCGCTTGCTCATTTGCATTCCTTGATTCCCATGAAGAGTATTCATATATTTACGCTTTTGGATTGCCCTACAATACTGGGAGAATCTCCATTAATTCAGAGCATTATCTTACAAATATAAGACTTATTAGCATTGCTCCATCAGGATCACTTCGCCCACATTATCAAGAAGGATTCTTGGTTGGTGAAGATGAAATAAATGAAAGAGAAAAGAAAAATATCACGTTAGATTTTAGACGCCGTCTTATTGGTAAATTTAGAATACCAAATAATGATTCTTTTTGGAAATCAACCACTAACACAGAATCATTTGAAGAGAATCTAATTGAAAGAGGTTTGACAAAAAAAGAGTTGTACCCAGATTTAAACAATCATGATGATATAATCGCAAAAATATGCAATTTAGTAAAAGAAGAGATGTCAGATTTAAATGAGTCTGAGAAATATATTAGCCAAAATCCGTTTGAAGGTTTTATGTTTGTATGGAAACAAATCGAAAGTGGGTTGCGAGATGTTTACGGAATTATGCATGAAAATTCTAAATTTTCAGCACTAAAGGCTATTCGTTTTATCCAAGATAAAGAGCTTCGAGATAAATTGAACCGTTTAAGGATATGGCGCAACAATTTAGTTCATGGAGGAGTAGACACTAGAGAGATTCCAGAAAATATAAATACAGCTCTATTAATTTTAAAAGAATTACAAGACTATTTAAATAGTCCGACTATGGTCATCCAATGTAATTCTTGATATTTATAAAAATACATAAAACTCAAAATAGAATATCTATATGGCATTATTCTCCGAGCGTTACGGTTATATAAAACCGTCAGAGGTGATTATTCGTGAGCGAATATCGCCTGAAATACAAAATGCAATATGCTCTTGTTTTGACAGACTCGAAGCTGCATTTCATGAGTATGAGAAAAGTACATTTAATATGGAACATTCTCATTATGAAAATTTGGAGAAATTTTTATGGACAGATTTTCTAAATAAACGAGAAAAATCCTTTTATACTAAGGGAGGAAGATATGTGGTTGCAACATCATTCATAGAAGGCGATTCTAAATGGTTTTTAAAATTAGATTTAATCGAAAAAACTCTAAAATATTTAAGTGCTTCTTCTAATTTTGCATATCGTAAAATCAAAGAAAGTTTTATTTTCAATCTAAACTATGAATTTGAACGGTTTAACTTTGCATATCGTGTAATTGACAATGAAATTGTTGAAATCACCTCTAAAGAAGAAATAGGGGCAATAGAAAATGCGTTAGAAAATACATCTAACAAGATAAAAATACACTTAAAACAAGCGTTAGAATTATATGCACTAAGACCTATTCCTGATTTTCGTAATTCGATAAAAGAATCAATATCTGCCGTTGAAGCCTTTTGCCGAGAAAAAACAGGTGAAGACACGTTAGGAAAGGCACTTAATAAACTGGAAACATTTGGTATCACAATGCCCAAAATGCTGAAAGTCGCATTTGATAAACTGTACGCCTATACAAATCAACCAGATACTGGAATCCGTCATGCATTAATGGATGACGAAGGCAAATATACCCCCTCTAGAGAAGAAGCCTTATTTATGTTAGTATCTTGCTCTTCGTTCTTAAATTATTTAAATGCGAAGATTAGATAGTGGGCAACTCTATGAAGACCTTTTTTAACGCGCTGGTGCATTGTGGATTGAAGAAAATGTAGTACCTTTGTTCTAACCCATTATAACAATGGGGAAGAACATTGAAATAGTGCCGTGTGCAATTCGTGAACAACGGATAGTGCGGCATTGCAATATTCTGAATACTACTTAGTTACAACGATATTCCGCAGCTCCAGGCGGATCACCAATCAAAGATGAAAATCGAAGAAAATCCCTGATAACCAACAGTTATCGGGGATTTTTAGTTTCTACCCACCTCCCTTTTTTACGCAGAATACAGGGTCACCCGTAAATTCTAGTGGGGTTATGCATAAATTTTAGTTAGTCTATACAAGAAAAAACGGTATATCTATAACTCCTCTAAGTTGTGCTCTGAACTGTTTTATTTTCGCGTTAAACGATTCTGCTGCCGCATTTGATGCCCTATGAATATAGAAGTTTAATATTTCCTCGCTTCTGTCATATAATGTAGCTGCTATGGTGTTAAACGAATCAAATCCAGATTGCTCTACTTCCTGATACCACTTCGCCAAATTGGTTCTTGCTCCTGCCTTTATCGATTGTTTATTAAAAATCATCCTTAAGGAATGACTAAGGGAATATGCCCGTTTAATATCCGGATATTCTCTGAATAATATTGCAGCTCTGCGTTTCTGTGATTCAGTCCATTTTTCAGCAGATTTGAAAAGCAGATACCGGCCCCTCGCCAATAGCTCCTTACGTGTGTCACCATTCTCAAAAGTAGGAGAAACATATTTCTTCTTTAATCCTTTCGCTTCCTGTCTGGCCTCTGTTTCTTCTTGTACAGCCTCCAAGCGATGTCCGATTCTGATTTCTTGTACAGCATCACAGGCTAACTTTTGAATGTGGAAGCGGTCTATCACACGGATGGCTGAAGTGAAGCATCTGCGAACGATCTTGCGCATGCTTTCTGACAAGTGAAGAGTGACTTCCTGCACCATCTGGAGCGCCTCCTCAGGGATTTGTTCTACCACAGCAATGACATCGTCGGCTTTAGTCCCCTTGACAATAGCTACGATAGCACCTTTGCCGCCGTGGGCCTCTCTATTGATGATTATAGTATATAACTCCCCATTGGAGAGGGAAGTCTCATCAATACTCAAGTACGGACCCGGGTTCTCAGGAAACAGCAACCAGTTTTCAGCATGGGGCAATTGATTCCACATGCGGTAGTCACTTAAATACTCTTTATATTGCCGCTCAAACTGATCACCGTCAATATGATAATAACGTTCAAGAGAGCGGGCCGTAATCGGGTATTTCTCCAAGCAGTCCTTTTAAAAAAGACGCGAATTCTTTTGAATGTCGCGTTCCTTGGGCAGTAAGCTCAAAAGTGTTACAGATGATAGAACCGGTTTCCTTGTCGAGCCATTTACGCCGCCGTACACATAAGGTTACCTTACGGTCACGGATAGGAAAATCACGGATATACACCGCAGGAAGAAAACCTTTGGACTCTAAAGAGTGAACCGTAGGAGACAAGGGAGGAAGATTCTGCTCATCTAAATGAATGGTTAATATTTTAGCATCGTTCTCTATTTCAACAATGTCAAAACAATCCAATAGCTCAACCGGAAGAATTAAGCGAGCAAGAACTAAAAGAGTATCGTAACTAGTCATAAAAGTTTTTTAGGGAAAAGATACTAATTGTTGAGAAGCCCACATGATTTTATCGGTGAATCATAGCAACCATGCCCCCATAAACGCAAAAAGCGTGCAACTCATTGAGCTGCACGCTTTTGCTTATTGATTATTATCTGTTTCCTTATCGGAATCATTTCACTTCCTCAAAGTCAGCATCCTGCACATTATCGCCATGCTTTGTATTATCCTGAGCACCGCCTTGTTGCCCTGCATTCATATCAGGACCAGCTTGTGCACCACCCTGAGCACCGCTCTGGGCATACATTTCAGCACTGGCAGCCTGGAATGCCGTATTCAGTTCGGCCATGGCAGAGTCTACGGTAGCCAGGTCTTGAGCCTTATGGGCATCTTTCAGCTTCTGCAAAGCAGCTTCAATCGGAGCCTTCTTGTCGGCAGGCAGTTTGTCGCCGAGTTCCTTCAACTGATTTTCTGTTTGGAAAATCATAGAGTCAGCCTGGTTCAGCTTGTCTACTTTCTCACGCTCTTTCTTGTCGGCTTCGGCATTGGCTTCGGCTTCGGCTTTCATTTTTTCGATTTCTTCCTTGCTCAAACCGCTGGAAGCTTCGATACGGATAGCCTGTTCCTTACCGGTAGCCTTATCTTTGGCAGACACCTTCAAGATACCGTTGGCGTCGATATCGAATGTCACCTCAATCTGAGGAATACCGCGACGTGCCGGAGCAATACCTGTCAGGTTGAACTGACCGATTGACTTGTTCTGTGCAGCCATCGGACGCTCACCCTGCAATACATGGATGGTAACCTCCGTTTGGTTGTCGGCAGCTGTGGAGAATGTTTCGCTCTTCTTGCAGGGGATGGTAGTGTTGGCATCAATCAGCTTCGTCATCACACCACCCATAGTCTCGATACCCATAGACAGCGGAGTAACATCCAGCAACACAACGCCCTTGATTTCGTCCGTCAAAACGGCACCTTGCACGGCAGCACCTACGGCTACTACCTCATCCGGATTCACACCCTTGGAAGGAACTTTACCGAAGAAGTCTTCTACCAACTTCTGTACAGCCGGGATACGTGAAGAACCACCTACGAGGATTACTTCATCAATGTCCGCATTGTTCAGACCAGCATCGCTCATAGCCTTCTTACAAGGTTCCAAACAAGCTTGAATCAAGTTGTGAGCCAGAGCCTCGAACTTGGCACGGGTCAACGTCTTCACCAAGTGCTTGGGCACACCGCCTACGGGCATGATGTACGGCAAGTTAATTTCAGTGCTTGTAGAAGAGGACAGCTCTATCTTAGCCTTCTCGGCAGCTTCCTTCAGACGTTGCATAGCCATCGGGTCTTGAGTCAAGTCGGCACCTTCGTCGTTCTTGAACTCCTGAACCAACCAGTCGATGATTACCTGGTCGAAGTCGTCACCACCCAGGTGAGTATCACCGTTGGTTGACAATACTTCGAACACACCGCCACCGAATTCGAGGATAGAGATATCGAATGTACCACCACCAAGGTCAAATACAGCAACCTTCATGTCCTTGTGAGACTTGTCAATACCGTAAGCAAGAGCTGCGGCAGTCGGCTCGTTCACAATACGCTTCACTTCAAGACCTGCAATCTGTCCGGCCTCCTTTGTAGCCTGGCGTTGGGAGTCTGAGAAGTATGCGGGGACGGTAATTACGGCTTCTGTCACTTCTTGTCCCAGATAGTCCTCGGCAGTCTTTTTCATCTTCTGCAGAATCATTGCAGAGATTTCCTGCGGAGTATAAAGACGTCCGTCAATGTCCACACGCGGAGTGTTGTTGTCACCCTTTACTACTTTATAGGGCATACGGCCGATTTCTTTCTGCACCTGGTCCCAGTTTTCGCCCATGAAACGTTTGATGGAGAAAACCGTACGGGTGGGGTTTGTGATAGCCTGACGCTTGGCAGGATCACCGATTTTACGTTCGCCACCATCAACAAATGCTACCACTGAAGGAGTGGTGCGCTTACCTTCACTGTTTGCAATTACTACAGGTTCGTTACCTTCGAATACTGCAACGCAAGAGTTTGTTGTTCCTAAGTCAATACCAATAATTTTTCCCATGATCGTTATTTTTTTATTTGTTATTATTCTGTTTCGACGTCCGCCTCAGTGGCAGACGCCAATAAAAAGACAAACGTTGTGCCAAATTGTTCAGAGCAGCTGTAGATTTATACTTGTGGCAGTTTATCTGTCAGTTTGGCAGAATTAAAATCATTTTTTCTGTCGGAAATTACCATTTGTTAATTTCCATTCCATTCAAAAGCTCTACTTTTGTCGCCCGAATCAGATATAATAAAACATGAACGACATCAATCTTTTTCCTTGCATACCTTTAATCGTTCCTCCATGAAGGAAAAATTGTTCCACCGTGGTGAAAATATCGTTCCACCACGAGGGAAATATCGTTCCACCATGGTGGAACGATTAAGGATTAGTTAACATTCTGCTTAACCATAGCAACGGGAATGACTGGTTTTCACATATAAAAGAAATAAACAAGATGGGTATGGAAAAGATGAGAGACAGCATCGACTTCAAGAACACGGACATCAAGACATTGTTCCGCAAACTATTGCTCCCTACTGTACTGGGGATGATTTTCTCCGCACTATTCATTATCACTGACGGCATCTTCGTAGGGAAAGGGATTGGCAGTGATGCTTTGGCTGCCGTCAATATTGTGTCACCACTATGGTTGTTCTCTACGGGTGTAGGACTTATGTTTGGGGTCGGCGCCTCTGTGGTAGCTTCCATTCATCTGTCACACGGGAAGGTCAAGGTGGCACGTATCAATATCACACAGTCGGTAGTCATATCTTCCTTGTTACTGATGTGCACCTCCACCCTATTCTGTTCATTTGCCCCGCAGGTGGTAAAGCTGCTCGGAGGGTCTGAACGGCTCACGCCATTGGCTGTGGAATACATGCTTTGGTTTGTGCCGTTCTCTCTGTTCACCGCATTGCTCAATTCGGGTATGTTTTTCTTGAGGCTGGACGGTTCGCCCAGTTTTGCCATGATGTGCAATGTGGTGGCTGCCGTTCTGAACATCCTATTGGATTATCTGTTCATCTTCCCCTTGGGCTGGGGAATGTTCGGTGCCGCATTGGCAAGTGCCATAGGTACTACGGTAGGCGCATTGATGACAGTATCCTATCTGCTGCGCCGCCGGTGCGCACTGCGCTTCCACCCCGTCAAGATGAGCCGGAAAAGCATGCAACTGATGCGTCGCAACATTGGCTATATGTGCCGCTTGGGTTCTTCTGCCTTCTTGTGCGAGGTGGCGATTGCCAGCATGATGTTTGTAGGCAACCAAGTGTTCATCCATTATCTGAAGGAAGACGGAGTGGCGGCATTCAGCATTGCCTGCTATTTCTTTCCTATTATATTTATGGTATATAATGCCATTGCGCAGTCGGCGCAGCCGATTATCAGTTATAACTACGGCCTGAACGAGAGCCAACGTGTCCGCCGCGCCTACTTGCTGGCACTGAAAACCGCCATAGGCTGCGGTGTATGTTTTGCCCTGACCACAATATTCTGCAGCCCTGAAATTGTCGGTATGTTCATAGACCGCAGCTATCCGGCCTATGACATAGCAGCCAAAGGATTGCCTCTGTATGCCATCGGCTTCGTGTTCTTTGCCGTCAACATCGTGTCCATCGGCTATTTCCAGAGTGTGGAGCGTGCCAAGTATGCCACAGTTATCACCCTGCTGCGTGGTTTTATCCTGCTGATAGCCTGCTTTTTCGGACTGCCCCTACTATTGGGAGACCGGGGAATCTGGCTTGCCACTCCTCTTGCAGAAATGCTGACAACCCTCTTTATCCTCGTGATTTACATATCCGGGAAAAGAGAAGATAAAGAAAAATCCGTATCTTTAGACAAGACAGGCTGTACCCTGACATAACTTTTTCATGCAAGCATAAAAGTCATGTCTCCGGTTTGCACTATCTTTGCTGTATGGAAACTATGATAAAGAAATTCTGCAAGAAGTATAAACTACCGGAAAGCACTTTGCACGAACTTCTGTCACACATGACAGAAGTCCGTTTCGGCAAGAGAGAACTCATTATCAGCGAAGGGGAAAGGAACAGCAACTTCTATCTTTTGAAGAAAGGCATCTGGCGCGCCTACTACCTGACAGACGGCACGGAAAATTCCCTTTGGTTTGCCGCACCGGGCGACACAGCTTGCTCATCGTGGGGATATGTAGACAGCGAAGTTTCCCCCATCAACATCGAATCGGTGAATGAAAGCATCGCCTATTGTATCAGTAAGCCTGAGCTGGAAGCCCTTTTTTCGCATTCCATAGACATGGCCAACTTCGGCAGAAGAATCTTTGAGCGGGAAATTCTGTCGGTAGACAGTTCCACAGTAGCCTACGGCACCCCTCCCACTGCCAAAGAAAGGTACATGACGCTGATGGAAGAGAATCCGGAACTGCTGCAGGATGTACCGCTCAAGTATCTGGCTTCTTATCTCTACATCACTCCGCAATCCCTGAGCCGGATACGCGCAGGATTAAAGAAAAAGTAAAAGACCTTTTTATGTCAAGATGCAAAAAAGGCTCTTAGCAGATTATTTCTGTAAGAGCCTTTTTTATTTCAACCTATCTTGTCAGTTCTTCACCAACACCATCACCAGGTTATTGTCAGCATCGTACAGCCCGATGCCTCCGCCTGCCAGCTTGCCAAAAGACTGAACGGAATTCAAGGCTTTCAGCACACGGCCTTCCACCTCCATATCAGGGCATGCCATCATGGTACTGATAACTTGCGGGAAAGAGATTGCCGACGGATTTTCATCGTCAACCTGGAAAGCGCCGTTAATCAGATTGCAACCCGCATTACCGTGCAAGCGCTTTTCTGCCATATTAAACTCAATGAACGGCTGCTTCTCCATTCCGTCGGGAATGGCCTCGCCCGCAGCCTCACTAATTATCCACTTTCCTTCCAAATCAGACACCTTGGAAACGGATTCTTTCTTCTGCAACACGACTATGGGACGATTGGAAGCACCGCATAAAGCGATATTTTCCTTTCCCAGCTTCTTATACTTTTTCACTTTGTTCAAAGCCGACAATACATTATTTTCCACAGTCATATCCGGACAAGCCATACGGGTACTTGCCAAAGCACCGAGCTCAATCGTACCGGGCTTGGCATTCACGTCAAACGAACCCATCATACGGTTGCAACCACTGTTGCCAAATACTTTTCCGGTCTTTGTGTCAAAACCGATATAGGGAAATTCCTGTCCCGGAGCAGGAACTACGGCAGTACCGTTCACTTCAATGATATTCCACTCACCGCTGATGGAAGAAAGAGTAGCGGCATTTTTGGTTGATGCACAAGAAGACAAGCCCATCAATGCGCTTGCCATGCATAGGGAAACAAATACTTTTTTCATTGTTCTTCGTTGTTTAAGTTAATTTATTCAAGGGACAAATATACGAAAATAACCCAAATGCAAGTAATTTGTTTAATATTTGAAGCATTTACCCCAAAGTATTTAGCAGGATTTTAATGTTTATCTAAGAATTAACCCTTATATTTGCTCTCCGTATTTTTTATAAACCTAATATAATAACATAGTACAAAGAAATGGGTAAAGTTCTTATTATCGGTGCAGGCGGTGTAGGTACCGTTGTTGCGCACAAAGTGGCTCAAAATCCTGATGTGTTTACAGAAATCATGATAGCCAGCCGCACCAAGTCCAAATGTGACGCTGTTGTCAAGGCAATCGGTAACCCGAACATCAAAACCGCCCAGGTAGACGCCGACAACGTGGACGAACTGGTAGCACTCTTCAATAGTTTCAAACCCGAAATCGTCATCAACGTAGCCCTCCCCTACCAAGACCTCACCATCATGGAGGCCTGTCTGCAAAGTGGAGTCAACTATCTGGATACCGCCAATTATGAGCCGAAAGATGTTGCCCACTTTGAATACAGTTGGCAATGGGCCTACAAGAAACGCTTTGAAGATGCCGGACTGACCGCCATCCTCGGTTGCGGTTTCGACCCGGGAGTAAGCGGCATATATACTGCATACGCCGCCAAACATCATTTTGACGAAATACAGTACCTGGACATCGTAGACTGCAATGCCGGAAATCACCATAAAGCATTCGCCACCAACTTCAATCCGGAAATCAACATCCGTGAGATTACACAGAACGGTCGCTATTATGAAAACGGAGAATGGGTGACAACCAAGCCGCTGGAAATCCACAAAGACCTGACTTATCCGAACATCGGTCTGCGCGACTCCTATCTGCTTTATCACGAAGAACTGGAATCTCTGGTGAAGAATTTCCCCACCATCAAGCGTGCACGCTTCTGGATGACGTTTGGACAAGAGTACCTAACCCACCTACGCGTTATCCAGAACATTGGTATGGCGCGCATAGACGAAGTGGAATACAACGGCATGAAAATTGTTCCGCTGCAATTCCTGAAAGCCGTCCTCCCCAACCCGCAAGACCTGGGCGAAAACTACGAAGGTGAAACATCCATTGGCTGTCGCATCCGCGGACTAAAGGATGGCAAAGAGCGTACCTACTATGTATACAACAACTGTAGCCACCAGGAAGCCTACAAGGAAACCGGCATGCAGGGCGTAAGCTATACCACCGGTGTACCTGCCATGATTGGTGCCATGATGTTCCTCAAGGGACTGTGGAAAAAGCCGGGGGTATGGAATGTCGAGGAATTCAATCCGGACCCGTTTATGGAACAGCTCAACAAGCAAGGCCTGCCTTGGCATGAGATTATCGACGGAGACTTGGAAGTTTGATATTAAACATTAATCATTAAACATTAACAAAGTGAATATAGGAGATAAAGCACCCGAAGTATTGGGCATCAACGAAAAAGGTGAAGAAATCCGTTTGAGCGACTATAAGGGAAAAAAGATTGTACTCTACTTCTATCCCAAAGACATGACGTCCGGCTGCACGGCACAAGCCTGCAACCTGCGGGATAATTATGCCGACCTACGCAAAGCCGGCTATGAAGTCATCGGCGTCAGTGTGGACAGCGAAAAGTCACACCAGAAATTTATTGAGAAAAACAATCTACCTTTTACCCTGATTGCAGACACCGACAAGAATCTGGTAGAACAATTCGGAGTATGGGGCGAAAAAAGCATGTATGGCCGCAAATATATGGGAACGTTCCGCACGACTTTCATCATTAATGAAGAAGGTATTGTAGAACGCATCATCACTACGAAAGAAGTGAAGACCAAAGACCATGCGGCACAAATTTTATAATCATTAAACATTAACAACGTGGCAAAAAAAGACGAACTGAATTTTGAAAATGGCAGCAATCTGGCATCGGGCGAAAAGCTGAAAGCCCTACAGGCTGCCATGGACAAGATAGAAAAGAGCTTTGGTAAAGGCTCTATCATGAAAATGGGCGACGAGAGTGTCGAACAAGTAGAGGTTATTCCCACAGGTTCCATCGGCCTGAATGTGGCTCTTGGCGTAGGAGGATATCCCCGCGGACGTATCATCGAGATTTACGGCCCCGAATCTTCCGGTAAGACAACCCTTGCCATTCATGCCATTGCCGAAGCGCAAAAGACAGGAGGCATTGCCGCATTCATTGATGCAGAACATGCCTTCGACCGCTTCTACGCGGCAAAATTAGGTGTGGATGTGGACAATCTGCTGATATCACAGCCGGACAACGGTGAACAAGCGCTGGAAATAGCAGAGCAGCTGATCCGTTCTTCCGCTATTGACATCATTGTAGTGGACTCTGTGGCTGCCTTGACCCCGAAAGCTGAAATCGAAGGCGATATGGGTGACAACAAAGTGGGTCTGCAAGCCCGACTCATGTCACAAGCCTTGCGCAAACTGACGGCAGCTGTCAGCAAAACACGCACCACCTGCATCTTCATCAACCAGTTGCGCGAAAAAATCGGTGTCATGTTCGGTAATCCCGAAACAACCACCGGCGGTAATGCACTGAAGTTCTATGCCTCCGTACGCCTTGACATTCGTGGAAGCCAAGCCATCAAGAACGGTGATGAAGTAATCGGCAAGCAAACTAAAGTGAAAGTTGTGAAGAATAAGGTAGCTCCTCCTTTCCGTAGAGCGGAATTCGACATCATGTTCGGCGAAGGTATCTCCCGTGCAGGCGAAATCATTGACTTGGGCGCAGAGCTTGGCATCATCAAGAAAAGCGGCTCATGGTTCAGCTATAACGAGACGAAAATTGCCCAGGGACGCGACGCCGCCAAGCAGGTCATCCTTGACAATCCGGAACTGGCAGAAGAGCTGGAAGGGCTTATCTTTGCAGAATTGAGAAAAGACAAATAACAAAAAAACTTGCCAATAGAAAAACAAAACATTCTATTGGCAAGTTTCCCTAAAAGGTTACCGCTTCCTATTCCATCTTTTCCAAACGTTCTTCCAAAGCCTCCATACTTTTTTCAAAACGTTTCCATGTATCGGTATCCATTTGTTCTTTCAGATACTTGTTGTCTTTCAGCTTGGCTACATTTTCCAGCCCTTTCAATGCCAGTTCTTGCGAATGCTTCAATTCTCCAAGCCAATCGCGGTTCTTCAGCTTCTCTATCTCAGCCCAGTTTATATCCGGAAGCTGTATATTCACATTGTTCCCATTCCAGCTGGTATTCTGATACATCATGATATTCTGTATATCCTTCAAAGTCATATCACCTTCCAAATAAACAAATTTCAGAGTAGCTGCACCATCTACAATCATAATCAGCTCCTTCACCTTTTCCCCTTTACGGCTCATGTAGAATTCAGAACTGGAGACTGTTCCCTTCTGCTTCATCAGCAATTCATATCTGGAAGACTGCACCAAAGAACGAAGATCCTTACGCATTTCTTTCTTTACATTATTATCCATTGTAGAAAGTACCTGCACAGAGTTCAACTGTCCGGACACTTTCCCAATATAAACATCTTTAGTAAACAAGTTGGGATTCGTTTCTATCATTGCCTTGGATATGTAAACGGACGACACGCCTTTCATATCTCCATACTTGTTGAATAGGTTCTTCTGTGCCTGGCAAAGCAAAGGCAACATCAGCAGTACACCTGCCAAAATCATTTTCATTGTTTTCATATCAGATTATCGTTGAATTTCTTTTCTTACTTCCTGGTTCACCTTCGTTACGTCTATCCGCGTTTCCTCTATCTGTTCAATTCCCTTGTTCAGATTCGCAGACACCTCGATTAAAGTGGCCTGCAATGCCTTATAAGCAGCTTCCGGATCAGAGAAAGTGTCCTGAGGTGTAGGAGGACGCATATCCTCTCCCATGTTCGTAATGCCATAACCTACACCTACAAGAACCAGAATGGTGGCAGCAATACCTCCTATCCAGCGCCAATTACGTTTGGCCTTGTTCCGGTGGAAAAAACGTTGTTCCTCTTCAGCCTTTTCATCAATCATCCGACTCAGTTTATCCTCCAATCCGGTGGGAACATTATCCACCACTTCCCCGGGAAAAAAGCTGAGAAAGAGTTTCTTGTCCTTCTGCAAGTGCTCGGGCACTTCTTCGGTTCTGAAAGCTTCCTTCAACAACTCTTCTTCCTGCTCGTTGGTATTCCCTTCATAAAATTCGGCGAGCAGCCTTTCAATTTCCTCGACTTTCATAGTTACTCCATTTATTAAATTCCTCACGTATCTTTTTTCTTGCCCGGGACAACAGTACACGAACATTGGTGGCGTTCAATCCGGTGACCTGCTCTATCTCTTCATAAGAGCATCCCTTGACATCACGCAACGTTACTATCTTCTGCTGTTGCACCGGCAGACGGGCAATGATGTGCTTTACCTGCTGCGCTTCGTCCCGCACTTCAAAGTTATCTGCTTGAGACACATTATGCACTTCGGCCAACTCCACACTCTGCCTGCTCAAAGTGTACTTTCCCGAGCGAAGCAAATCAAAGCACATATTTTTCACCAAAGTAACGCTGAATGCCTCCGGATTGCTGATTATGGCCAGTCCTTCCCGCTTGTCCCACAACTTCAGATAAGCTTCCTGCACCAAATCTTCAGCGTCGGCAGCATTCTCCAATAGCCTATAAGCTATGCAATACAGCTTGCGATGATATGGCAGAAACTCTTTTTTAAAACTTTCAGCGTCCATGGGCTATTTATCAATAGTAGATTCTGTTTATACCCTTCAGACGTAGGAGGAAAGGATTTTGTTACACGACCAGGAAGAAAAAATGGGAAAAAATGAAAACACCAACAGCATCAGTCCAAGAGTACGCTTATTTCAAGACATCAGCAATCCGCTTTTTGAGGTTCAATTTTGCAATGTCTTCAGGCTTCAGCTCAAACTCCACCAACACCTTCGCTGTGGAGAGCCACTTTTCTGAAACATTGTATTAACAGGTCAGCACGCCGAACCGAGGACAAAAGCAATGCTGGAAGCAAAAGGTATCATAACCTGGCTTCCACTTGCTCCGGTCCGGCATCGATGAAGAAGGATATTAAAAGAAATACACACCCCGGTTATCCCGAGATGTGTATTCGTCTATATATCCAATGAGGAAAGAAATACATTACAAAAATCCTACCGACTTCTTCAACCGGAAGTTATACTTCAAAAACTGCCGGACTGATGTAATCAGAACAAGTAGATATATGCCAACGTGCCCACACTAATCACTATCCACAACAAGGTGCCTTGTATCAAGGGCTTGATACCTACTGCCTTCAGTACATCACGTGACAGAGAGGCACCGATAAAGAACAGAGTGATGGTCAGCATCTTGCGGGCCAAAGAATTGATTCCCTCCCCAATCATGGCACCCGTTTCGGTAGTGCCCAGCACATAAGTATTGAAAATCATAGCCAGCACAAAGAAGAAGATGAACCAGGGGATACTGATCTTCTGTCCCTTACTCTTAAAGATGAACGAAGTTACCAGAGCCAAAGGAATAATCCATAAGGCACGTGTCAGCTTTATAGTCGTTGCCACCTGCAATGCCTCCTCGCCGTATGCGGCACCCGCTCCTACTACCGAACTCGTATCATGTATGGCAATGGCCGCCCATGTGCCGAACTCATGCTGGCTCATGTTCAAAGTGTGGCCTATCAACGGGAAAACAAATAATGCAATGGCATTCAATATAAAGATGGTGCCTAATGCCACAGACATCTCACTGTCCTTTGCCTTCAACACCGGACCCACAGCCGCAATGGCACTTCCTCCGCAGATAGCCGTACCGGAACTGATAAGATAGGAAGTGTCACGGTCCACTTTCAAGAACTTACGTCCTATGAGCCAGCCTATGAGCAATGTCCCCACTACAGAAATAATCGTGAACTCCATTCCCTCCTTGCCCGAAGCCAGGGAAGCCTGCAGATTCATTCCGAATCCTAACCCTACGACAGAGTATTGCAACAGGTACTTTGAAGTCTTCTTATTGAACTTCGGATGTGCCTGCCCACACAGCAAGGCAAAAGCCAAGCCTAAGAACAAGGCTACCGGCGGAGTGACCCACGCCGAATAGGCATGCATGCCGGGTAGATAATCCAACAACAGGAAGAGAGAAAGCAAGGCCAAGAGAGATACGTAAATCGTCTTTCGGTGGTATTGCAGAAAAGGCATCAAGCCTTTGGTTGACATTTGATTTGAAACCATAATACTTTATAATATTTTATTTTATTGTTCATTCGACTTTTATCAATAGCAAGCTTGCCAAGGGAGCAAGGGGGCTGCTGTTATTCCAGCTCTTCCGGTTTTATGCCCAATACGTGCGACAGCGAATAGAGTACGGAGTCCGTCACACAGGAAATAGGAACTTGCGGAGCAGCCATCATGAAGTAAACCACCCGTCCGGCTTCTTTCTGCTTTTCCTGCTTGCCCAAACATTTCCGCAACTCCTCTTCCACCTTGCCGGCATACAAGCGATGGAAAGGGACCAGTGCGAGGCACTCCACATCGGCCGAGTCCAAGGCCAGATGCATCAGGTCTATAAACAAATCTGAGGAAGCGGCCATACCGGCAGAGCTGACGCGCGAAAAGGCAAACTCGCCTAACGGCGTGCGACAAGCCACACCGTCCAGTTCTTTCAAATCCGCAGGCCGGCAGTGAGGCAATGCAGACACTTCTCCACCGTGTACCAACAGTACTTGTATCTCGTTGTCTCCCTCGCGCAATCCGGCATCAAGAGCCAAGTAGCTGAGCCAGGCAGGCAAGTCCACATCGGGCAGGGTGCGCCCCAAGCGTTCTCCTAAAAAAGACTTTATGTCCGAAACCGTTTCGTCAAGAAACGAAACGTCCACCAATATCACATTCTTTGAAAACTTCACATTATTTTCCATATTGCTCCATAAATAATTCAAGCGCCCAAAGATAGTGAAAATGTCGGCATAAGTATCAATATACAGGAAGTATTCTTTCAGTCCCGGCCATGAAGTTTATCTTCTATTAAAAAACAACTCTCAGAAGAAAGCCGGAACAAAATAAGGACAGCTCCTGAACCAGACCGGCCTGTCAGTGCTTTTGCTTCTGCAAGACAACCCAGCTTTCCCGAACTACGATTGTATCACCCACAGGGATATGCTTTATAAAGTCCGCATTAAGCAGGTTACACGTCGATTCTGCACTGTAGCTACGGATATCGTGCTGCAAATGCCGCCCATGCACGTAATGCAAGAAAGGCAAGATGAGCTGTCCGTTTTGCTCCAGCAAGGCAAAATTTATTCTGCCGGGCATATAGGTGACAGGAGTACGCAGGTAGTGGGACTCCGTACTGATTCTCTTCACACCATCTTTCTCGAAGAATTCTGTTATGCTCGTTATAGGCACATCCATAGCAGATTTCCCTTTACTTACTATAAACAGGTTGCCGGAATTAAAAACAGATGCTTCGTAAGGTTCATCAGGAGCCACCCCGAAACCGGACAGCAGGTTTGTCTGCACAACGGCTTTATCCGAATAGAATGTAACATCCAACTGCTCTCCATCGCCGACGGGGCGTGAGAAGGTATCAAAAGAAAAGAGTTCCGCATAATCCACGGCACCCTCTTGCAAGTCCAGCTTAGGCACCCCGGACAAGAACTTCCTGATTTTTGCCTCATCAGTCACTGCCCCTTGGGATGTGTACATACGCACTTTTCCGAACGTTGCGGTCGAAGGCAACTTGTAGCGGCCGGCCGGCACAAACTTTTCATCTTCATTTTCACTCAGGCACCCCCACCAAAGAATGCCAACGAATAACATCGCAAATATTCTTTTCATAACCGAGAACTTTTTCCGCAAAGCTACGGACACGAAGCGAAAATGTTCTCAACCTAAGTTGAGAGTTGCAGGTTCCGGATACCCTATTCCCTGTTGAAAGTGATTTCTTTGCGGATACGACTCAGGTGTGTCGGCGTGATTTGCAGATAAGACGCCAACTCTTTCAAAGATACTTGTTGCAAAATCTCAGGGCATTGGGCAACGAGAGCCAGATAACGTTCTTTCGGTGACTGGCCGTATAAATTCAGAAAACGGTTGTAAGTCTGCCTAAGAAGCCCTTCGGCCGTTCGGGCAAACAATGCCCGATTTTCCCGAAACAAACAGCCTACCACAAAGCCCTCGCATACAAAAACATCGGCATCAGTAACGGCAATGATGTCCGTTCGGGTAAGGTCGTCCGAAACCAGATTCAAGAAATCACCTACCGGAGTATCAGCAAATACAAATCCGGTAACCCATTCATTTCCATTGGAATCAGTAATAACATACTTGAAGATGCCGGTCGTGATAAAACCGAGCAGGCTCTTTGCCTCACCAGCCCGGCAAAAACAGTCTCCTTTCTTATAACGACGCAACATTCCATTCTCAGCGCAGATGTTGCGCCAGAAACCGGTATCAATATTCGCCAGATAGGTGTTGAAATTCTCCATACGTACTTAGGGACATACAGTGCGTAAATAATTGTCGGATACAAACATCGGAATAATCAATGACATGCGCAATTCTTTTGGAAACTATTATGAGACTTTAGAAGCAGCTTCAAATTCCATTCAAGCCTTCTTTCCTAAGTTTTGTGCTCCCTACCACCCCGCCCGTTGGGCACCCCTCCTTCCCGGAGAAGGGGAGAACACGAAGACTTAGCTACTAAAGCACAAGTCCCTTACTGCATGAGATATGCATCTTGTGTATCGCGATATGTGCATCTCGTCACACATGAGATGTACATCTCATGCACAACACATCTATTGTCCTTCTCCTTATCCAATAGAGTTCAATGCGAAAAGGAACTTTGCTCCAACTCCTGTTCTAAAGAAGTAGAAAGGAAAGGAACAAAACGACTTATTTACAGACAATTTGTCACAATACAAGACTTATATGCAGACAATTTGTCCGAAATATGCCAATGGCAAATCTTTTGCGCCTTCCAAAGCGTTATGAAACTGATAAAATAGAAAGGAGAACAAAAATATGAACTTTAACAACTTTACCATTAAAGCGCAAGAAGCAGTGCAGGAAGCTGTGAACCTGGTACAAGGCCGTGGACAGCAGACCATCGAGCCCGTGCATGTGCTTCAAGGTGTGATGAAAGTAGGCGAAAATGTCACCAACTTCATCTTCCAGAAGCTGGGCATGAACGGTCAGCAGATAGCACTTGTACTGGACAAGCAAATTGATTCTCTGCCCAAGGTGTCCGGCGGAACACCGTACCTGAGCCGTGAAACGAACGAAGTGTTCCAGAAAGCCACCCAATATTCCAAGGAAATGGGTGATGAATTCGTCTCCCTGGAGCCGGTGCTGCTGGCTTTGCTGAACGTGAAAAGCACTGCATCCACCATTCTGAAAGATGCCGGGATGACGGAACGCGAACTGCGGGAAGCTATCAACGAACTGCGGAAAGGAGAAAAAGTAACTTCACAATCCAGCGAAGACACTTACCAGTCATTGGAAAAGTATGCCATCAATCTGAACGAAGCAGCCCGCAGCGGCAAACTGGACCCCGTCATCGGTCGTGACGAAGAGATACGGCGTGTCCTGCAGATTCTGAGCCGGCGTACCAAGAACAACCCGATTCTTATCGGTGAACCGGGTACCGGTAAAACGGCCATCGTAGAGGGACTTGCCCACCGTATCTTGCGTGGAGACGTCCCCGAGAACTTGAAGAACAAACAAGTCTACTCCCTGGATATGGGTGCACTGGTAGCCGGCGCCAAGTACAAAGGCGAATTTGAAGAACGCCTGAAAGCCGTCATCAACGAAGTAAAGAAGTCCGAAGGAGAGATTATCCTCTTCATTGATGAAATCCACACCTTGGTGGGTGCAGGTAAGGGCGAAGGCGCCATGGATGCTGCCAACATCCTGAAACCCGCCTTGGCACGCGGTGAACTGAGAAGCATCGGGGCCACTACCCTTGATGAATATCAGAAGTATTTCGAGAAGGACAAAGCGTTGGAACGCCGCTTCCAGATTGTCATGGTGAACGAGCCGGACACGCTGAGCACCATTTCCATTCTGCGAGGTCTGAAGGAACGTTATGAGAACCATCACCACGTCCGCATCAAAGACGATGCCATCATCGCCGCCGTAGAGTTGAGCAACCGTTACATCACCGACCGTTTCTTGCCGGACAAGGCTATCGACCTGATGGACGAAGCCGCTGCCAAGCTGCGTATGGAGGTCGATTCCGTTCCGGAAGAACTGGACGAAATCTCGCGTAAGATAAAGCAGCTGGAGATTGAACGTGAAGCCATCAAGCGCGAAAACGACAAGCCCAAGCTGGAACAAATCGGCAAAGAACTTGCCGAGCTGAAGGAGCAGGAAAATTCGTACAAGGCGAAATGGCAAAGTGAAAAGACCCTTGTCAACAAAATCCAGCAGAATAAGGTGGAAATAGAGAACCTGAAGTTCGAGGCCGACAAGGCAGAACGGGAAGGCGACTATGGCCGGGTGGCCGAAATCCGTTACGGCAAACTGCAAACGCTGAACCGGGAGATTGAAGAAACGCAGCAAAAATTGCACGAAATGCAGGGCGACAAGGCCATGATTAAAGAGGAAGTGGATGCTGAAGACATCGCCGACGTAGTATCCCGCTGGACCGGCATACCGGTAAGCAAGATGCTGCAAAGTGAAAAGGAGAAACTGTTGCATCTGGAAGCGGAACTGCACCAGCGGGTTATCGGGCAAGACGAAGCCATCGAGGCCGTATCCGATGCCGTACGCCGCAGCCGTGCCGGACTGCAAGACCCGAAACGTCCTATCGGCTCATTCCTTTTCCTGGGAACCACCGGTGTGGGTAAGACGGAATTGGCAAAGGCACTGGCGGAGTTCCTCTTTGACGACGAGACAATGATGACCCGCATCGACATGAGCGAGTATCAGGAGAAACACAGCGTTTCCCGTCTGGTCGGAGCGCCTCCGGGATATGTGGGCTACGATGAAGGCGGACAACTGACAGAAGCCGTAAGGCGGAAACCATATTCTGTCGTTCTGTTTGACGAAATCGAGAAAGCGCATCCGGACGTATTCAACATCTTGCTGCAAGTGCTGGATGACGGACGTCTGACGGACAACAAAGGACGTACGGTCAACTTCAAAAATACGATTATCATCATGACCTCCAACATGGGCAGTGGCTATATCCAAAGCCAGATGGAGAAGCTCAACAGTAGCAATAAGGAGCAAATCGTAGAGGAAACCAAGAAGGAAGTGATGAATATGCTGAAAAAGACCATCCGTCCGGAGTTCCTGAACCGTATCGACGAAACCATCATGTTTCTGCCGCTGACAGAGTCCGAAATCAAGCAGATTGTGGTACTCCAAATCAAGAGTGTGCAGAAGATGCTTTCCGATAACGGTGTGGAACTGGTTCTGACAAATACCGCCATAAACTTCCTTGCCAATGCAGGTTATGACCCTGAATTCGGCGCCCGTCCGGTGAAGCGTGCCATACAGCACTATTTACTGAACGATTTGTCGAAGAAACTACTGTCTCAGGAAGTAGACCGCAGCAAGCCTATTACAGTGGATGCCAATACCACTGACGACGGACTGATTTTCAGAAATTAAAAGCAATCCGTATCCTCAAATAAAAGGAGGTTGTGTCAAAACGTTGGCACAACCTTTTTCTATAATTTATAGTCCTGTTATCTTTT
>NZ_SRYZ01000048.1 GCF_004793475.1 Bacteroides muris (ex Afrizal et al. 2022)
TGGGCCAAATTTATTTAATGTTTAACTAGTCCCTATTTTTTATGGGACACTAATGACTTGTGATAGAAATAATAAAAGTTTGGCGGCAAGAATAGGGGTATCTGGATATTTTGTCTTATAGGTATCTAAATAGTTTAATTCCAACATGACAATGTTGTTACCAATATGCTGAAATGCATAATTGTAAATAATATCATTAGTGATAACTGTTAGTTGGTTTATATTCCAGTCGTAACTACCAGTGTGTTTACTACCATTTTGTTTGCTGATAATGACGCTTCTGGTATCATTATTGAAAGAGTACATAGTACCAGTTCTACAGGTTGCTATATTCTTCAAATCGTTCTCGATTTCATCTTTTATGGATTTGTCTTGAGAAGCTACATCTACTATAATTATTGCTTTACTTCCATCTTCTTTATAGTTTCCTGCAAAATAGTCGGAGATTATTTTGATTTCTGCTACTTTGTCTGTTTGCTTTTTATCTATAATGTAGATGGAGGTACTGCCAACGCTTTCTCCTTTTATTCTAATAGATTTTCCGTCATTAGTCCACCATGCAGATGCAATCTTCGGTTCTTTTTCTATAAGGCTTAAGGCTTCAGTATCTGAAAGTACATCAACCGTATATTCGTCTCCTGCAAGAAAGCGTATAGAGTAATTACTTAATATTATAGAATCATCGTCTATCGACGTTTTGTTCTTGTCAGAGCAACTTGTCAAGATGAAGATTGTCAGGATTAGAAAATGTTTAAGCTTCATATCAGTTTAGTGTTTACTATTGAATGTGTAGTTTACCTGAATCATACCAGATTCTGCTAATTTTGACAGATGTTATTCCTGCCTTTGGATAGATTGATTGATACTCCTTTGTCTTGTCTGCTTGTATTTTGTAGTAATCTCTTCCTTGAATTATTTGAAAAGCATATTTCTCCGTCATGTTATTGTAGTTTAGAACTAATGAATCAATGCTCCAACAGTAGGTGCCTTGGTATCTTTCCCCCAATTGAGTGATGTTTATTGTAAACTCTTTTGTTTTTCCATCAAAAGAGTATAGTGTACCATTTCTCTGATTTATATAATTCCATAACTCCTTTTCAATAAGTAGTTTAGTTTCCATATCCTTACTTACTACAAGTACCTCGGGCTTTACAGTCTCTGATTGGCCTATTTCTTCTATTTCTTTACTTCCCCAATAGTTGGCAGAAATTTTAATGATGGCTATCGTATCATTATTTGCGTCCGTTACTGTGATAGAGGCTTTTCCGCAATCTAATGTTGATATAGAAACGGCTTCTATATCTTCTAAATACTCGAAAGTTACTATATTGGGATTGTCTGTTTTGAGTATGTATTCGCTATTACCTTTCTTGAGAGGTGCATAGATATGCTGGCCGGCCAATACACTATAAGATATTGTAGTTGTAGTCGGTTCTGCAATTTTTTGATCTGCTTCATTTTTAGAACAGCCGAAAAGAATGAAAAGGCAGAAGGTTGTAAATATTAATTTCCCCATAATAGTGATAGTTTAGTTGAATAATCTTTTTATATCTTATCTTTTGACAATATTGTATATCATACACTGTTCTTGTGTATAATAGGTAATGTTCACTCCCTCATCGTTATATGGGAAGGTTACATCGCAATTTTGAAAATTGTCTTGCGTTTTAAAATAGACGTAAGAAGAGTTTTTCCCCCATCCCATATTTACTGACCAATATTGATCGTTTCTTGCTTGTCCTGATTTCTTCGCTAAACAATATCCGTCAATTAGCCAACCATGTCCAGGGGTGCTGTCATATATTGGATCATCGATTGGTTGGTGGTTCTTGTCAACAAAGTGCCCATTCCCAAAAAGAAGAACCGGCTTTTGATCTAGTAAAGAATTTAGAACGGTATTAGGGTTAAACTTAGCATTTGTTCCACCGGAATATGTCGCTACAACTTTGATATAGTTAATCATATTCTGAATGGTGGTTGTAGTCTCTGTGACAACTTTTATATTTATGGGATTATTATCTTCGTCGTATGTCTTGATTACAGCATATTTTGGCTCTGAAAATGTTCGGTTGTATATTGTTCTCAATAAACTACTAGCCATTTCTGCCATTTTCGCAGGACTTGAAGAATTAAGGGATCTACTTGATGTAATATAATCCCAGTCTATTAAAATTTCTCTACCGTTAGATGTTACTCCAACCATAATGGGCTGTAATATACTGAATAATGATGCAATTGCAATGTTGGCACAGCCAACAGGATAATTGTCTTCATAATATGATCCCACTCCGTCTGCTCTGAGACCTTTCGGTATTTGTTTATTGTATGGCGCTTCTTGATGCCAGGCAATGTTTGACATAGAAGGAATGATTGATAAAATACGTCCCGATGGGGTTGTTGTCCCACCGATGGGATTATGCTCTCTAGTTGTTACATTTTCGTTAGTGGTAATTTTTGTCTTAATAAAATCTCTTGTAATTTGGTCTTTAGGTATATTCAGTTCCTTGCTGACTTTATTGAGTGTAGAATCTCTTTTTAATAATTTGATTTCTTCTATTGATTCAATGTCTTCAATGGAACTTAGTTTGGCTATTTCCATAAGGTATCTCATCCCTACGTTATCTTCATTGGATGAGGTTTCATAGTCGTTGGCATAAAAAAGAACTTTAGGAGCTCTCTCATCTCCACATACAATCGCGAAATCCTTTTGATTGCCATTTTTGCTTAATTCTACTTCATATATAGGAATGTTTAATTTAGAATTATCGATAGAATGAGTAATATTTCGTCTATCTATTGTGTTATTATTTGTAAGATAATATTTGGAGATAGTATTTGCTTGGATAGCATTGGTTCCTTTAGTAGTGGCTTCTCCTTTAAACTGGGAAGCAATACTTTGGAAATCATTGATAACTTCAATTATGTCCTTTTCTGAAAGCTCTTGGGGATTATCATAGGCAATACTTACATATTCTTCAGGAGTAAGAATAAGCTTACGGGTTTGGACATTGCTGGTTGCAATGTCCTTTTCGTAAGTGTCAGTGCATGCTGAGAAAACGAATGCACAGATTGTCAATACAAGTGCAGTTCTTATAGTGTAATTTATTGTTCTCATTTCAATTTTATATTAGCGATCATTGTTAATGCTTGGTCTTTGAATATTAATGGAACGGTTGTCTCAAATGTTATTGTAGTCTTCTCTATATCCATTAAATAGTAACCATCTTGATAACCGTTACCAAATCCGAAATTAGCATGAATATAATTTACGTCAATGTCGTAAGGAACATTATCTATTCTTCCATGACATTCTTTTAGCCCATCCAATATGAATGGATAGATACCAGCAGAAGGTTTATTGTCGGGTTTCCCGTATACATACACTGGTTGTCGTGCCTTTATAGAGTTTTTAATGGTATTTATATTCCACGACTTTCTACCACTACAACTGAATATTGATTTAATGTAGTTTTCTATATCTGAAACCGTACAAGTAGATCCGGTTACTACTCCATTGGAATTTGCAACAGTATGAGATTTAGTTTTATCATAAATCAGTTTAAAAAGGTTGCCAACCATTTCTCTTTTTGCAATAGGATCACCGGCATTGAAATAATCAGGTGCTTTTATTTCTTTATTTTCAGTTAGGTATCTCCAATCTATTCCCAGTCCAAGTACTCTTCTGTTTGGTTCAATACAAGTCATAAGGTGGGCAATAGTCACAGCTCCTGCTCCAGCTGGGTAATTAGTGTTTTCAACATATCCGGGAAAAAACTTTTCGCAGTTCCCTTTCGGTAACATGCAGTTGTATGGCTCCCATTGTCCCCATGTTACGGGGCACATAGGCAATATGCCAACTAAAAGCTTCAAGTTAGATGGAACTTCATCAATCGGTTTAGAACGACTTATAGGAGTCTCTGTGCTTATTCGGTTCTTGATATTTTTATATTGAATATCGGATATAGGAATATTCAATTCTTTGGAAATTTTAGAAGAGGCAGATTTATATAACGAATCTCTGGCTTCATCGAATCTGTTTACTTCATTTTGTATATACATTTCTCCCCACTGTATCAATGCGTTGGGACCAGCTGCTATAGTGTCATTATCCTTTATTCTATCAATATATGCAATAATATGTGGTGCTCTTCTATCTCCGGAAACAATAGCAATCCCATTGTTTTCTCCTGATATAATTCCAATTTCATAAATAGGAATTATATTTTCGGTATCAGATATACTTTTTGTATGCAAATTGCCTTTATGTGTATTGTCTTTATCCAGATAGTATTTATTTTTAATTTGGAAAGATGATGGCTGGAATGATGAATGTGATTTGGTATTAGCTTCCATTTCATTATCATGGAATGCTCTCAATAGATTGAACATTTCTGTTTGACTCAGTTCTGGTGAGCTTTCATATTGAAGGCTAAGTAATTCTTCTGGAGATAACTGCACTTTGATATTGCTTTTAGTAGCTATGTCGTCTAATTCGTTGGATTGACATCCCACTGCTAAGATGCAGAGGGATATTAAACTGATAAATGTTATTCTTTTCATTTTTTCTTTTTATTATCTGTTGATAGTAATATTCTGAGAATGACCCAAATTAATTGTCTTTGGCGCGAATATTCTTTATACATTCCATTTTGTAGCACCATTCTTTTGTTCCACCTGCTTCAAAATAAGTATTAGCTTTCTGATCCAATTGATAATATCCTGTAGTTTCATTGGCCCATCCAAAATTTGCATGCCAATACACATCATTCGTTTTTACTAATTGGCGGGTAGTTCCGGCTTTTTCTGTAATAAGAAGACCTGATATAATGAAGGCATGATCGGTTGTTAGCATGAGTACTGGATGTTTGTTGCGCAATGAAGCTAAAACTTGATCCCCCACAAATAGACTTTTAGGGTTATATTTAAAGTATTTATTCATTGTATTAATCATATTTTCTTCAGTAACATTACTTGCTATAACCACATCTCGCCAATCTTTTTCTGGTGTAGTTTTATTCATATCATAAAGGTTGAACATGAGGTATTGAATATGATCAGCCACTCCAGGAACTTGCTCTATAGTGGGTTTTGCTGTCATTCTATGAAAATCAGGCAGGTATGTATTACTTGCAGGCGTACCCGGTACATGAAAAATGAGTGGTTTGTATACTTTGAGGTGAGTATATCCCATCAGCTGAGCTAGGGCAACATTTACACAACCTACTGGTACAGAAGTTTTTATTACTCCATTAGCTGTTTGCACCATATCTATTTTATTCTGGTCAATGTAGAATTTTCCGTTATAAGGTGCTTCTTGTCCCCAATTGGTTTTCACCATTGGGTCTATTGAGCTATTCAATTTTTCAATTCCGGCAGGTTGACTTGGTACTGCAGTTGTTCTGGTAGTTGCGGCATCTGTAAGTACAATGTTGTTTTCTATTTTTTCGTACGTAATTTCATTGATGGGAATTTCCAGTTCTTTACTAATCTTTTCGAGAGTTGGTTGTCTTAAGGAATCGACTAATTCTCTTGTTTTTATTGCTTTATATAAATAGCTGGCTTTTGATGCATGAAGTAGCTCATTGGCTCCACTACGTTCCATTACTTTCTCGCCTCCCTTATTGGGAATAAATGCTATTATGGATGGAAGTTTTGCATTTGTTGCTACTATAGCTAAACCTTTAGTAACGCCATTGTTAAATTCTACTTCACAAATTTCAGAGATGATGTCATTCTCTATATCAATAGCTTTAGTTTTAACTTCTTGACTGTCGAATTCTCCATCTTCATTAATGAAAGTTCTTTTAGTGATTTTGAAAGATGTTGCAGTGTTTCTTGTCATACAGTTGCTTTCAAGATTTGCAAAATCATTTACGACATTAAAGATGTCTTCATCACTAAGTTGTTTCGCATCATCGTATGCAATGCTTAGTACTTCATTTTTTGTAAGTTCAATTTTTCTCTGATTTTGAGAGTGATTGTTTAAATCTTCATTGATGCAGGAAAAAAATGTAATTCCTAACAGCACCAATAAAAAGTAATTAATTTTCTTCATGTAAATTTGTGTTATGTTCCTTTTAAAAAGGAACTGATTATGGTTATTAAGAAGCTTTAAGTTTGAGAATATGGGTTATCTATTAGTAGATCTCAAAATAGCCGTAATATTCCTCTTTTCCGTCATTCAACTCTAAAATATAAATTCCTTCTTTTGCATCTCCTATAGAAAGAGCATAGGATTGCTGGGAAGAGAGAGAAATGAACTCTGAAAAAATGATGTTCCTTTTTTCGTCTTTGACGGTCACTTGAAGTTCCTTTATGAAGACATCGGATTGTAGATAGATGGTATTGCCTTCGTGGTTGGCCGTTGGTTCTGTGACTAAAGAACGCGTTTGGGCGTTTTTTTGCTTTCTCTCTAAATATATTTTCGTCTTAGCTGAACATAATCCTATGTAAAGAAGGCAAGAACAAATAATAATAAGCAAACGTTTCATAATTTGATGTATTTGAGTTTTAGTTTGCGAATTTATAGGATTTCAATTTGTTCCTCATTTAAGAACTGTGCGGTTTTTGTGCGGTTCTTGTTTTGACGTGCTATTTTGTGCTATTTTTGTGTGTATAACTGTACCTTTTTATATAGGCATCTATAACGACTGAATAATTTTGTCCCATTGTTCCGGTTTGCCAACTTTCCCGTGTGTCTTTTCATACAGCTTTTTGCGGGCAGAGACAATGGCTGATTTAGTTCTTCTGGTAAGCTGTGCGATACCTGTTACGTTGATTCCTATTTTGAGTAATAGGCAGATTTTCATTTCAATGTCGCTTACGGGGTAGATGGCTTGCAGGCGTGCTGTGAAATCTTTATAGCAACGATCCACTTTGATGCGTAGCATTTCCCAGTCTTGGGCATCAATAGGTTTATTGTCGTTAGCGGCATCTTTGAATTTGCAGTAAATATCGGATTGGCGAAAGGCTATTTCGGCTAAGGATTGTTCTTTTTGGTCTGCTTCTATTTTGCAGTTCATGTGAAGTATCTGCTCTTTTTGTGCCAAGAGCAGCTTTTGCATAGCATTGTTGCTCTGATTGATTGTTTGTAAATTTTTTTCCAATAACGCTATTTTGTGCTTATTGTCTTCAATGTATTGTGTACTTCTTTGGTACTGCTCCTCTTTTTGCCGTTTCAGCTCTTTCAAGCTATTCTCCAAACGGGCTTTCTTTTGTTTGTTTGTGTAAAAATAAATAAGGAAGACAAGCACCAGAATACTTAATGTCAAGAGTGAAGATAATATCCAGAACTGTTGGCGGGTACTTTGGTTTTTTAATCGGTTACTTTCTTTTTCATGTAGTTGATAATTGTAAAGTGACTGCATTTTACGGATACTTTCGCTGTCTGTAATGTTTTTGATGGAATCGGTCAATTCATTGTAGTGCTGGAGGTGATATAAAATGGAAGAGCAATTGGAATCTCTTTCTGAGATTTTTGCTAATCCCCAATGAGCGGCTTGTAGGGCATAGATATTATCACTCTTCAGCATGATATTATAGTAGTGCTGTGCAGAATCAAATTTCCCCATTTCGTGATATGAAGCTGCAACGGTTGCATATTGCGCTGTTTCTTGTGGTGGTGTAGAAAGTATGACCGTTTGCAATATGGCTTTGGCTGAATCGTATTGCTTTAGTTGGATATATAGATCAATGAAGCGATAGTGCATCATGGTTATTGATTCTTTATCTTTGTTCTTCTCGGCTTGTGCTAGTGCAAGTGTATAATAGTGTAAAATACTGTCTTGCTTATCGAAAGCCATCCAAGTTGTCCCTATATTGCAGAGGTTGACAATTATACTTCTTTCATCTTTGGTCAATGCACTATACCGATAAGCTTTTTTGTATGTTTTCATCGCCTCTTCATATACTCCCTGATAAAGGAACAATTCTCCCATTTGACTATAAATCACTTTCTGCAATCGGTAATCCGTACTTCCTTCCAACAGTTCTGCTGCTTTCTGATAGTAGTCTAATGCTTGTGGGGCATCTCCTAAGTCGGCATATACTCGCCCGGCATAGTAATATGCTTCGGGTAAATGCGTTTTGTCTTTTTTATCTTCATAATAATGCAGAACTTCCAGGATGAGGCTGTCAGAGGTATGTGTAATATAGGCTTTGTCTCTGGCCTTTATGTTCAGTAGTTGGTAATATATCTGTGTGGCTTTGGGTTCTGTAGTGATACTGTCACGGAGTTGTTCCAGCAATAGGCAGGCACTGTCCGGATTACTATATACCAATTTATCTGCCACTTGCATAGTATGAGGATATGGTTTGTTGTTGCAGGCATAGAGGCATAGCAGCAGGAGTGCCGATAAAAGGTTGATTTGCTTCATGGTATATTGTCTTTTTTGCATCTTGACGGTTGAGTTTTACTTATCCATCTTGCATGCACGGCGAATATATGCAATATTTAACGAAGACACAAGGCTTTTTTACAAAAACTGGCTAAAGGAGTGTTTTCCTCCATTTTATGTAGATAAATCTTTTCCCTCATTCTATGTGGGTAAAATAAGTAGTTGATAATCAGTGCAACTCCACTGCAAAACTACTGCACGCCTTTTGCAGTGGCACTATTGGCTTTCTTTATTCGCATCATCCGTGCCTGAAGAATCGGGCATGCAGAGATGACAAATACCGTGAAAACTCTGGTTGTACAAAAAAGTATTTTGGTACTCTGAACCTTGGGCTTCTTTCGGATTGTCCGAAACTCTTCCGATATGAAAGGAAGAGTAAATCGGCTTCATCCTATTTCGTCTTGCTCGTTTTGGCAGTTGCTTTGGCGGTTGTTTTCGTAGTTTTTGTTGCTTTCACCGCCTTTGCAGTCCGTTTCGGTTTGCCCGTCTCCTTGTCGCTTTGCAGTTTCACAATTTCCAGACAAGCCTGAAGGTTCAGGTCTTGGGGGATGATGTCTTTAGGAATCTTGTAGTTGCTGCCTTTATAAGCGATGTAAGGGCCATAGCGCCCGTTCAGGATTTCCAGTTCCGGTTCTTCCTCAAACTTTTTGATATGTTTCTGGGCTTCTGCTTCCTGCTTCTTTTGTATCAGTTCGATGGCTTCTTCCAGCGTGACAGTCATCGGGTCCATTGTCTTGGGCAACGAAGCATACAAGCCGTTGTTCTGGATATAGGGTCCGAAACGCCCTGCACCGACAACTACGTTTTTGCCTTCGTATTCGCCGAGGGTACGGGGAAGTTTGAACAGCTCCAGCGCTTCTTCCAGTGTAATGGTCTCGATGGACATCTCTTTCTTTACCTGGGCGAAACGGGGCTTTTCCTCATCTTCGGCAGTACCTATCTGTGCTACTGGGCCGAAACGTCCGATTTTTACAGACACTTGCTTTCCGCTGACGGGGTCTGTTCCCAGAATCCGTTCGCCTGCCTTGTGGGCGGTTTTCGCGGCAAGCGTGTTTTCTACTGAAGGATGGAATTTCTTATAGAATGTTTTCAGAATGGCGGTCCATTGCTTGTCGCCTTCGGCTATTTCGTCGAATTGCTTTTCGACGCTCGCTGTGAAGTTGTAGTCAAGGATGTCAGGGAAGTACTCTATCAGGAAGTCATTGACCACGATACCCGTGTCAGTCGGCATCAGTTTTGACTTTTCGGCTCCGGTGATTTCCGTATAGTTGTTGTCCATTATTTCATTGCCTTGCAGGTTGAGTACATTGTAGATGCGTTCTTCGCCCGTTTTCTCTCCTTTTATTACATATTCGCGCTGCTGGATGGTGGAAATGGTCGGAGCGTAGGTAGACGGACGTCCGATACCCAGTTCCTCCAGTTTGCGCACAAGGCTTGCTTCCGTGTAGCGGGGAGGGTGTTGGGTGAAACGTTCGGTAGCGGTGATACCTTCATGTTCGAGCTTCTGTCCTTTTTTCAGAGGGGGCAGTAGGCGTACTTCATCTTCCTGGGTTTCTACATCATCATCGTACGATTCGCGGTAGACGCGCAGGAAACCGTCGAATTTTACCACTTCTCCGGTTGCAGTGAAAGTTTCCGGCTCGTTGCTGATGCCGATGGTTACGGTTGTTTTTTCCACTTCGGCGTCTGCCATCTGCGAGGCGATGGTACGTTTCCAGATGAGGTCGTACAACTTTCTTTCTTGTGGGGTACCTTCTATCTTGGCATTTTCCATGTAGGTGGGACGGATGGCCTCGTGCGCTTCTTGTGCTCCTTTAGTCTTGGTGGCGAAGTGGCGGTTGTGTACATAACGTTCGCCCATCAGGTTGGAGATGGTTTCACGGCTGGCGTTGACGGCAAGCTCGGAAAGGTTGACTGAGTCGGTACGCATATAGGTTATCAATCCCGATTCGTACAGACGTTGCGCCACCATCATGGTTTGTGCCACGGTGAATCCCAGTTTGCGGGCAGCCTCCTGCTGCAAGGTAGAGGTGGTGAAGGGGGCGGCAGGACCTTTCTTCAGCGGACGGGTGGTGATGTCGTTGATGGTAAATGTGGCCGATTTGCAGCTTTCCAGCAATTTTCGGGCTTCTGCCTTTGTCTTGAGGCGGTGTGCCAGTTCGGCTTTCATTTCCACCGTTTTGCCGTCGGTGTCCGGAACGAGGAATACGGCGGTAACACGGTAGGATGCTTCACTCCGGAATGCGTGTATCTCGCGTTCGCGCTCCACGATGAGGCGGACGGCTACGGACTGTACACGGCCTGCAGAAAGGGCGGGTTTCACTTTCTTCCACAACACGGGTGAAAGTTCAAAACCTACGATACGGTCCAGGATGCGTCGGGCCTGCTGGGCATCGACCAGATTGATGTCAATGTCGCGGGGATTTTCTATCGCTTTCAGGATGGCGCCTTTGGTGATTTCATGGAAGACGATGCGTTTGGTGCGTTCCGGTTTCAGTTTCAGCACTTCGTACAAGTGCCATGCGATGGCTTCCCCTTCGCGGTCCTCATCGGAAGCCAGCCATACGGTTTCCGCCTGCTCGGCTTCTTCTTTCAGTTGGGTTACGATTTTCTTTTTATCTGCCGGTATCTCGTAATGCGGTTTGAAGTCTTTGTCTACGTCAATACTGAATTCTTTTTTCTTCAAATCACGTATATGGCCGTAGCTGGAAAGGACTTTGAAATCTTTTCCAAGGAATTTCTCGATGGTTTTTGCTTTCGCCGGAGACTCGACTATGACAAGGTTTTTCTGCATAAATTTCTGTTTTTTAGTGACTCCCGCCACTGAATTCGCCCGCAAAAGTAGGAAAAAAAGATTCTTCCCACCTTATAATATAAGGAGAATTTAGCAAAAATGACCTTTTTTGTTCAATTTAGAGCTCCGGCTTGTGCTGCCCCTATTAAAAGAGGAAGCTTACTCCGCCTAAGAAACTAAGACCTTCTGAAGGGTATCCCCAGTAGTACTGGTAATCTTTGTTCAGCAAGTTGTTCACGCGCGCATACACGGAGATACCTTTGAAGAGTTCGTAGCTGCCGTTCAGATAGAGATTGCTGACGGGGTCCGCCTTGTTGCCCTCCACGCCCTGGCGTGAGATGTGCTGATAGCCGATGCCGACAAGCAGTGGGGAGATGGGGCGTACCTTGAGATTGAGATTGCCTTCTACGGCCGGTTTGAAGCTTACTACGACATCAGAACCGTCTGAGTCCGTTGTCCAATGGCGATAGACGGCATTGGCGGCGAGATAGAAAACATCCTTGTAGTTGTAGCTCAGGTCGGCTCCGGCGTAGAGGTTCTTGGTATCTTCTGTGAGGTAAACATTGCTTATCCCGTCGGACTTGACAGTCGGAGTATCAATCAAATCGTTTTTCAAATCCTGATACCCGCCATAGAGGTTGAACCACAATCCGCTGACGGGGCTTGCCTTGAAGCCGATGGCAGCGTTGAGTTGTTCGTAGGTGTCATCCGGCTGTTGGTTGGTTATTCCATAAGGCGTGATGGTTTCCAGACGGCGGAAGTCGTTCTGCAGCCGTCCTCCCTTGCCTTGTGCATAAAGGATGTAGCTGTCCGAGAAGATGTATTGTATGTCTACGTCGGGTGCGGCGCGGAACTGCTTGCCGAAACCGAAAGCCAGGTCGACGTGTGCGCCGAGGCGTATTCTCCAGTCGTCATTCTGAAAAAGATAATAGGGGTTGAAGTCTGCACTGGTGTGGCTTTCGAACCGTTCGTCGCCGTAGAATATGTTGTTCATGGCAAACGCCACACCGATGGTCTGTTCATCGGAGATGGAGCCGGTGACATCGGCTTTCGTACGCACGATGTTTTCTTTGATGTTGCTTACCATGAGGTCGTGTTGCCGTTGGTAGAGCAGCAAATTGGTTTCGGCACGGAATCGGAGAGGCATATCCTCACTCGTGGAGCTTACCCCAAGATGTACGTCGCCCGAAACAAATTTCTGCTTGCCGGCGATGGAACCGGGCAGGGAGTTGAAGTTGCTTTGGTTGAACTTCCCGGTAATGTTCATATCGACTTTGTCGAAGGCGTGTACGTAATCCATGCCGGCATGGGTGCGATAGTAGAAGGAGTTCCACTTCCCGCCGTTGCTCGGCAAGTCCAGTTTGCCATCCATGCCATCCATGCCGAATGTCAGGTTGAGGCGGTCTTTGGGAGACAAGGAGAACAGATAGTTGGCGCGTATATCGAGGTTGCCGTAGTTCCCATATCCCAGACGTGCATAGCCGGGCTGTGCTTTCGTCTGCGTCTCTTTCCCGGTATAGGCTTGCATGATGCCTGCGGGGATTTGGGTTGCCGGCATCAGGGTGGCGTCGTATTCCACCGCCTTCTTGCTGACGGTAGGAGGTTCTACTTTGGGGAGCACGTTTACTTTGGAGGCATCCATGATGTCCGGGTTGTATTCTTGTTCCACGACTACCGTACGGTTCATGGTGGTGTCCTGGGGTTGTGTCTGGGCTTGTGCTTCCAGAGAGAGCACCGCGAGGGTGACTCCTGCAAGGATGTATGTTATCTTTTTCATATCTTTCACGCTTTCTATGTTGTTTTTATTCCTTAAAGTGGGCTTACTTCAATTTTTCCAGTCTTTCATTAATCATCCCTTGTATATCGTCGTCGGCCTGGTAGTTCTGTTGCAAGCTCAACAAGTACTGGCGTGCGTCAAGCTTCTTGTCCATGGCTGCATATACATCCGACAGAAGGATGAAACTGCGTGCCAGCCAGTAGGCATGCGGTGTGCTCTGGTCAATGAAGTTAAGGATTTCCTTTTCAGCCGAAGCATAGTTGCCGGCGTTGTACCATTGCAGCGCCACCAGGTATTTGGCTTCGGCTCCATAAAGGGTACGGGTGTCTTTTGCCAGCAATTGCAGGTCGTCCATCGCTTTCTTGTCGGCTTTCTGGTTCAGGTATGCCTTGGCACGGTAGTACAGAGCTTCGTTACGAAGTTCCGGAGACAACTTGGCTTCGGCAAGCATGTCTGTGGCGGCGTTGATTACTTCCGCGTCATCGTGCATCAGCGCTCCACAGCGCAGTACACCGATAGCGCCAAGCTGGCGGCGCTCTGCCGTGGTGGCCTTGGCCTGCAATTTCTTGTAGTCGGGCAATGCCTGGTCGTACTGCTGGCGGTTGAACAAGATTTCTCCATGCATCAGCAAGGCTTCTTCAGAGTATGGGTTGTCGGGATATTCCAGCAGTTTCCCGGCATGCTCCAATACCGCCTCGTCATCCTTCTGCTCTTTGCCTATGACACACAGATAGTAGTGGGCATTCAGGCTGAAAGCGCCTTCCGGGAAACTTTGCAGATAGCGGGTAAAGCTGTCTTTGGCAGGTGCAGGCTCACCTTTCATGTATGTCTTTTCGGCAGCGATGTAAGTCAGTGAGTCTTGTTCGCTGGGCTCGAAGCGGATTTCGCCCGGCATCTGGGCGGCGAGGGCGGCAAACTCGTCCACGCGGTTGGCATCTACGTAGATGGACTTCAAGTCGCGCATGGCAAGGCGGGCTTCCTCACTTCCGGGGTATTGGGTGACCACATGCTTGTAGGCTTCTATAGCACGGTCATAGTCATCGTTCTGATAGTAAAGCAGGCCGATTTCGGCAGCGGCTTTACGGCTGACAGGGCTTTCAGGATATTTGGCAAGCAGTTCGCGGAAGGTAGCGATGGCCTGGCCGCTGTTGTTGCTCTGTACGTAGGAACGTCCCTTCTCGTAGAGGGCGTTGATGGCGTAGGGCGAGTTGGAGTATTTGGCTGCAAGTCGGTTCAGCATGTTCACCTTTTCCGTATGGTTTTTCTGCATGCCATATACCAGTGCTAATTGATAGACGGCATAGTCTCCGGCGGGAGTGTTCAGGTTCTCGGCTTTGGCATAGCATTGCTTGGCTTCCTCGAAGCGGCGGGCGTGCAGGTTGCAGTCTCCGATGCGGTTGTAGGCATCGGCCAGTGCGGTCGGGTTTTCGCCTTTCTCCAATCGGACGAAGTTGCGGAAACGGTTCTCTGCCGCCGCGTAGTCTTTCTGGTGGAAAGCGATGTAACCAAGATTGTAATAGGCAAGGGCGAATATTTCCGTATCCCTCTGCCGGGTGAGCGACAGATATTCGTTGAAATTGCGGGCGGCTTCTCTCATTCGGTTCAGGCGGTAATAAGACTCGCCAAGCCAGTAGAGGGCGTCTGCTTTGGTCTGGAGGTTGTATTGTCCCAACGCGACGCTTTGGTTGAAGTGTCCGATGGCCTGCTCGAATTGTGTGTTGGCAAAAGACTGGGTTCCGAGGTGGAACAGAATCTTTTGTTTGGCTTCCAGAATGGCCTTGCTGGGGTGGGAGATACGGCCGATGGACTTGAGGGCAGCATCGTAGCTGCGTGTGTTCATGTACACTTCCACTAGGTAGTTGCTGACTTTCTCGGCATATGGAGAGTTCGGGAACTCGTTCAGGAATTTCTCAAAGACGGTCACCGATTCGCCGAAAGCGGAATAGGAGGTCTCGTGAATGCACAAGGCGTAGTTATAGGCAGCTTGTTCCTTGATTTTCATATCAGCGTTGGAAGCGGCGGCCTGCTCGAAGGCCATACGCGCTTTGGGCTTGTCGGCCAGTTGCAGATAGGCCAGTCCCATGTGCAGGTATGCGTTTTGCGAAAGGGCGTCGTTTTCGGTAGTCACTTTGCCGAGGACGGAGGGGACTTGCGAATACACGCCACATTGATAATAGGACATTCCCAGCATGTAAAGGGCATCCCTTCTATGAGTGGAAGATTCGGCATTGTGCTTTATATGTTGTTCGAAGGATTTCACGGCTTCGTGGTACTTCCCGAAATGGTATTCGGCTGTACCGAGGATACGGTTCAGCTCTGCCGCATGCGTGTAGCTCAGGCCGTCGGGATGGGCTGACAGCGCATTCTGCGCCACGATTTCAGCCTTGTCATATTGTTTCTTCAGCAAATAGATTTCGGCAATGTAATAGGGAACCAAATCCTTGTACTTGGCATTGTCTTGCAAAGGCAGGAAGCCGCCGAGCGCTTCGTCATACCGTCCTTGGGTATATCGGATATAAGAGATGTAGTAAGCGCAGTCCGCTGCATACTTACGGCTGGTGCTGCGCAGAGTCTCGAACCAGATTGCCGCCTCCTTTACATTACCGGTTTTCAGATAGCAGGTGGCAAGGCGGTAGGTCATGTCATCCCGCTCTTCGGAACCCAGCAGGTCGAGGCGGGTGGAGTTGAACATGGCAAGGGCATCGTCATGATTGCCTTCGAAGAAGTAGGCGGAGGCAATCAATGCATAGATGCGGTTGGCATGGGGAGTATCGGGATATTCGTCCATGAAGGCACGGAGCAGGTCTATGCTTTGGGGGGCTCTGAGTTCGTATGCGGCGCATACCAGCATGTATTCCGCTTCTTGCCGCTCGCCGGTATCAGGCAGAGGCTTGCCGTCTGCATTCATCTGGCGTACATAGGCTTGCAACGGAGAGATGGCGGCAGCATAGGCCTTTTGCTGGAATAACGTTTGTCCTTCCTTGTAGAGTCGCTTGGGAGAAGTACTCTTCTCGCTTGTTTGTGCTGAGGCGAGTAAAGGTGCGCAACAGAGTGCTGTGCACAATATTCGGGAGATTTTATGTTTCATTTTCTTTTGTTAGAATAGGTGTTTTACAAAAATACGGGTTTTAACCCGGAAATGTTACACTTGTTTGGCTTTTTTAGGATATATACCATAATAAGAACGGATAATCATTCGCTTTTGTTCTTGCGCATATCTTCCAGAAAGATCTCCAGTCCTTTGCGGATGGAGTTGAGTCCAAAGTCTTCCGTACGGATGTCTTTCAGGGGAAGGAAGAAGAGGGATGCCGCATCGTCCATCGCCCTGAAGTGTGAGGCGTCTTCCACCGTACAACGGAAAAACATATCCAGTGTGTGTACGGGGAAGCCCGAATAGATATAAATGTTGGGCAGGGAGAAGAGGTATTCGGCTTTTGTAACCCTCATGCCGGTTTCTTCCTTCACTTCGCGGGCAACACCTTCCTCGCCGGTCTCTGCCATATCAATGAAGCCTCCGGGAAGGTCCAGTGTCCCTTTTGCGGGTTCTTTGGCGCGGCGGCACACCAGCAATTCGTTCTGCCGGTTCAGAATCAGGGCGACGGTGGCGGAAGAGGGGTTGAAGTAGTAGACGAAACCGCAGTCGGCGCATTGCTTCGACTTTTCGTTATGGACTTCGAAATGGGCTGAACCGCATTTCGGACAATATTTGAATTGAGAAAGTGGATGTTCCATGATATTTTAGCCTTTGTCCGGGGACAAAGATAATGTAAACCGGGGGGAGTATGAAAAGAACCGGATTCTTTTTTCATATTAAGGCTTCGTTTACAATAGATGGTAAAGGTGTTTACATTATCAGGTAACGGCTGTTACATTATCGGGTAACGACTGTTACATTATAAGGAAAAGGCATTTACCAAACAAGGTGAATGTCCGGTAAATGTAAGACATTGGTAATTAGCACTAGTGATATGTTTATTTACTTACTGTGTTTCTTGAACGAATTTTATTCTTATCTTTGGGAACCATTAAACTCTATAGCTATAAGATGAAAGATTTTGCAGCCATTGATTTTGAAACGGCCAATGAACAACGTACCAGCGTTTGTAGTGTGGGGGTGGTTATCGTACGTGATGGAGAAATTGCGGACCATTATTATAGCCTTATCCGTCCCGAACCGGAGTATTACACTTATTGGAATACCCGCGTGCATGGTCTGACGTTGTCGGATACCCGGAATGCTCCTATTTTTCCTGTTGTGTGGCAGGAGATAGCTCCACGTATTGAAGGCTTGCCGTTGGTTGCGCACAACAAGGTCTTTGATGAAAGCTGTCTGAAGGCTGTGTTCCGTACCTACTGCATGGATTATCCGGATTATGAGTTTCATTGTACTTTGCAGGCATCACGCCGTGTTCTGAAGGGATTGCCCAATCATCAGTTGCATACAGTGGCAGCTTGTTGTGGCTACCGACTGGAGCAGCACCATCACGCATTGGCAGATGCGGAGGCTTGTGCATGGATAGCCCGAAGAGTTTTATGATTAAGTTTGGAAGAGAAGAGTGAAGAGTTGAAAGAACAGGTTATGATGAAAGTTGCTTTTATTGGTGTAGGTTATCGGGGCAGGCAGTTGCTTCGTTTGTTGCAGCATCTGCCTGCATTCAAGGTGGTGGCGCTTGCCGATCCGGGACTCGATGATTCCGGCTTTCCGGGCATCGGTTGCTACAATCATGGCGAGGATGACTATTTGAACATGCTTGCCGAACATGCGCCCGAACTGGTGTTTGTCGCCTCTCCCTGGCAGTGCCACGTGCGGCATGCCTTGTGCTGTGTGGAGAGGGGATGCCATGTGGCCTTGGAGATAAAAGGAGGACTTTATATAGACGAGTACCGGCCTTTGATAGAGCTGGCACACCGGCGCGGTTGCCGGGTTTATCCTTTGGAGAATACGCTTTTCATGCGCGAGAATCTCTCTGTCTGCAACATGGTGGCTGCCGGTTTGTTGGGCGAGATTGTATATATGCGTGGTGGCTATCGGCACGATTTGCGCCGTCTGCTACTGGACGATGCCGGAAACATCGGCAATCGGGAGAAGACGGAAAGTGTCTGGCGGAGCAAGTTCTATCAGGAGGAGAATGGCGACCTTTATCCTACGCACGGCCTGGCCCCCCTCTGCATGATGGCGGGCATCAACCGGAAAGACCGGGTAAAGAGCCTGACTTCGTTTGCTTCCAAAGCGGCAGGAATTTATCAGTATATAAAGGATTTGGGAGGAAACACGGATGTGAAGGTACGGCTGGGCGATGTCGTCGTCACCCAACTGGAAACGGAAAACGGTATTCTCATTTCTCTGACGCACGACACCACCCTGCCGCGTCCGCGTAGTCTCGACTTCGAGGTGCAGGGAACAAAAGGCATCTGGCAGGGAGACCGGAGGATGATTTATATCGAAGGACTCAGCCCGGACGAAACCTGGGAGGCGGACGGTGCATACGTGGACCGTTATGAGCATATCTATTGGCAGCAGTGGGGAAGTGATGCCCTGAAAGTGGACACACATCACCAAGGCATGGATTATATCATGCTGAAGGCCTTGGAGGCTGATTTGAAGGATGAAATTTCTTTTCCGGCAACGCTCAGTGACTTGGCGCTGTGGACATCCGTCACTCCGTGGTCGAAGTTATCTATTGCGGAAGGACGAAAGGTGGATTTGTAATAAGTAGGGACATTTACTGAATATCCCTATTTATAATAGGTTTAAAAGAAAGGGTAAATATAGAGGTAATGAATTGGCAACAATGTTTATTTCTACCTTCTGCTGTGCGTTGCTGTTAATGTCACTCGTCTTGATGTAAAAGTAATAATAAAAATCGGAAATATATCAAATAGGTATCAAAAATGTTTTGGCAAACTTTAAGCAGTTTCTTGATGTGTTTACTGCTTAATTGTTAAAATTGGAAGGAGAAAGAATATATTTTTTAAATCGATTGTCGTTTTTTAAAAAATATTATAAATTTGCGCCGTTTATTTATATAGTTGATTTGCATGAAAACTATATTCTTGATAAATTATTTATTAATTTTAAATTAATACTTTATGTTGAAAAAAGTCAAGTCAGTCAGTATGTTGCTATTCTTAATGACAGCATTTACAGGTAGTATGAATGCTGTTTCGTTTCCTGCAGCAGCAAGCAAAGCTATTGAACAGCAGACTGAAACCTGTAAAGGAATTGTTAAAGATGCCATGGGTGAAACTATAATCGGGGCATCTGTAGTAGTGAAAGGAACGACTAATGGTACAATCACTGGTATTGATGGTGATTTTATTTTGAATGGAGTGTCTAAAGGAAGTACTCTTGTTATTTCGTATGTGGGATATGTAACTCAAGAAGTTAGATTTGATGGGCAGTTGATAAATATTACCTTAAAGGAAGACAGTCAAGCTCTGGAAGAGGTAGTTGTGGTAGGGTATGGTGTCCAAAAGAAAGCTAACTTAACGGGGGCTGTTGCTACAGTAAATGCAAAGGCACTGGAAACTCGTCCAGTATCTAGTGTTTCTGCTGCCATAGCAGGGCAAATGCCTGGTGTAACTGCCATTCAGACTTCTGGTGCGCCGGGTGGTCAGGCTGCATCTATAACCATTCGCGGTAAGAACTCTATCAATGCTGCAAGCCCGTTGGTTATCGTAGATGGAGTGCCGGGCAGCATGAATACGATTGACCCGAATGATATCGAATCGTTCACGGTCTTGAAAGATGCGGCTTCTGCTGCCATTTATGGTGTGCAGGCTGCCAATGGTGTCATTTTGATTACTACCAAGCAGGGGCAGAAAGGAGAGAAAACACGTGTAAATTATTCGGGCAATGTGTCTTGGTCATCGCCAGTAGCAAAACGTGACTTGGTGAATGCATACGAGTATGCTGTTTTGTATAATGAAGCGACTTTAAATGAAAATCCCAACGCTACGGTGATGTTCTCTCCGGAAGAGATTGAGGGGTATCGCACGGGAGCGTTGTCAAGCACCGATTGGTATAAAGAAGCAATTAAAAGTAGTGCCATCGAAACCATGCACAATATCTCTATAAACGGGGGAACTGACAAAACAACCTACAATGCTTCTTTAGGCTATATTTATCAAGATGGTTTGACAGCCGACAATGATTATTCCCGATTCAATGCCCGTATGAATTTGAATTCGGAAATCAATAAATATATCAAAGTAGGTGTCAATGCTTCCGGATACAGAGGAGTTGCCAAGGATGCATGGAATGGATTTGTTTCTGTTTTCCAAGGGGTGACTCGTGAAAAACCGACCAATAAGGTGTATAACGAAGACGGTTCTTATGCTTATTCCGGTGTCGACAATCCGGTCGCTATTCAAGGAGACAAATCAGGTTTTACACGTAATACGTCACAAGAGATAAACCTTACCGGTTATGCAACCGTACAGATTTTGCCCGAATTGAGCGTGAAAGGTGTATATTCCGTGCGCAATTATACCAGCAATCAAGATGGATTTAAGAAACATTTTACTTACGGTGATGGCAGTAATGCTTTTGATTCCGGTCTACGTGAAGGATATGATAAATACTACAACAACAATTACTACACCGGACAGGTTTTGATTAATTTCAATAAGAATTTCGGAAAACACAATGTAGGAGCACTGGCCGGACTCGAATCTTACGAACACATCTATAAATATACGGAAGCAAGTCGTCAGGGTGGTGGTAGCAATGAATTGACAGAATCTTTGAACACATTGGACCAAGCTTCACAAAAGAATAAAGACGGAGGATATGAAATGGCACGTTTGTCCTACTTCGGACGTGTTCAATATGATTATGCAGGCAAATATCTGTTTGAGGCAAACTTGCGTAGTGATGCTTCCTCACGTTTCCCGAAGAATAACCGTTGGGGCGTATTCCCGGCTTTCTCGGCGGGATGGCGTATTTCGGAAGAGGCTTTCATTAAAGATAACGTTGCATGGTTGAGCAACTTGAAGTTGCGCTTGGGTTATGGTAAAACCGGTAACGAGGAATTGAAATCCGACGATATCTATCCGGCAGTGCCGACATATACATACAATATCTCGGACAATGCTACAAAATATCTGTTTAATAACACATTGTATTCGGCAATATATGAAGCTCGTTATGTGAACGATCAACTGAAATGGGCTACAGTGACCAACTATGAATTAGGTTTGGAAGCTGGTTTCCTGAATAATCTGATTAATTTTGAATTGTCCGTATATAAGAAGAAAACGAACGATATGTTGTTGTATCTTCCTATTCAGGGAGTAATTGGTATGCCTGCTCCGGCACAGAATATAGGTAGTGTTCAAAATACTGGTTTCGATTTCTTAATCAACCACAGCAAGCAGATTAATAAGGATTGGAATTATTCGGTGTCTCTCAATGTCTCTTATGTGAAAAATGAGATAACAGATATGGCAGACACAGATGGTCCTACAAGTAATAGTAAAGTTTGGAATTTGGAAGGATATCCTATAGGTTCTTATTACGGTTATGTGGCTGATGGCTATTTTAACACAGAAAAAGATCTTGCTGAATGTCCGAAACGTTTGGCTGTTGGTCAGGAAAAGTTAGGCGACATTAAGTATAAAGACTTGGATGGTGACGGCAAAATCACAGAAAAAGACCGGACTGTAATTGGTAAAAACTTCCCTAGCTGGACGGGAGGATTGAATTTGAGTGTAGGTTATAAAAACTTCGATCTTTCTGCTTTGTTTCAAGGAGCATTCGATGTAGATGGATACTATACAGCTGAGGCTGCTTATGCATTCTATAATGGTGCGACTGCATTGAAGAGACACTTGGACCGTTGGACACCAGAGCATCATAATGCTTCTTATCCTCGTGTGACACGTTCCAGTCAAACTAACTTTGTGACCTCTTCTTTCTGGATTCAAGATGCATCATACGTTCGTCTGAAGAACCTGACTATCGGTTATACATTGCCTCAGTCTTGGTTATCCCGCGCAGGAATTTCCAGTGCGAAATTCTTCCTGACTGGTGAAAACCTTCTTACCTTCACAGGACTTGACGGTGGCATCGATCCGGAAGAGGGAAATGAACGTGGATGGTCTTATGGAAATGTCAAGAAATTGTCTCTCGGGGTAAAACTTTCATTCTAATATTAATATAAAATAGCATAAATCACATGAAGAGAAATATTTTACATATAGTAATTGCTTTGTTATTTACGGGATTCGCTTCTTCGTGTAGCGACTTTTTAGACCGTTATCCATTGGATGAATTGTCTGATAAGAGTTTCTGGAAAACAGAAGACGACGCAATGATGGCCGTAACCGATATTTATGGCTGCCTTCCTACTTGGGATCAGGATTTGGATATCAATTCGGACAATGCGGTGATGGGCATTAAATGGGCTGCCGGAAATATGTCCAAAGGTGTTTACGACCCAATAGACCAAAGCTGGTCAGGTAGCTATACTGCTATTCGCCAGTGCAACTTGGTGTTGGAAAAAACAAAGGAGATTGAGATGGGAGATGAAGCGCGTAAAAAAATTGAAGGGCAGGCCTATTTCTTTCGTGCATATCTGTATTTTGATTTGATTCGTTCATATGGTGATGTTCCTTATATCGACAGGCCTCTCAATTTGTCGGATGTAGAAGATATCACCCGTACATCGCGCGATGAAGTGTATAGCAAAGTTATGGCGGATTTTGACAAGGCAATAGAGTATTTGCCTGTAGAATGGGATGCTGCAAACACACCTCGTGTAACTAAAGGAGCTGCGTTGGCGATGAAAGCGAGAGCTGCTTTGTATTATGGTAATTGGCAAACGGCGGCAGATGCTTCGAAAGCTGTGATTGATTTGGGTGAATATGAACTTTATGATGCGGAGAATACCGGTAAGTATCAAGAATTGTTTTGGGAAAAGACTGACGGATGTGCCGAGAACATTTTGTATGTGCAATTCGATTATCCTGATAAAACCCACTACTTGATTGGTTGGGAGTGTTTCCCCACAAAGGGTTGGGGAGGTATGAACCCCACTCAGAGCTTAGTCGACGCCTTTGAAGACAAAGATGGTGCTCCCATTAGCAAATCTGCAATTTACGATGAAAAAGACCCGTTCAAGAATCGTGACCCGCGTTTGGAAGTCAACGTTTTGCACGATGGTGAAGAAATGTATGGTGTAACCATCAAAGTCAAACCGTTGAAATCGAGCGGAAATACCGGTATCGAACAACACGGTGATGCTACTGCTACCGGATATTATGGTCAGAAGTGGTTAGACCCGAGTATCGACCCTCAGAGTACAGGTTGGAATATGGGTAAAGACTGGGTGATTATTCGTTATGCCGAAGTCTTGCTGACATATGCCGAAGCGATGAACGAACTTCATCCGTTGAGTGCGGACGCTTTTGATGCAGTCAATCAGATTCGTAGGCGTGTAGGTATGCCCGGTTTGCAAAATTCCGATGCTACGAAACCGACCTATTGCGCAACTCAAGATGAACTTCGCAAACGTATTCAAAATGAATGGCGTGTGGAATTTGCAATGGAAGGTGGAAAACGTATGTGGGACATTCGTCGTTGGGGTATTGCCAAAGAGGTGTTGAATGCACCGTTCTTGGGATTGAAGATGAAACCGGTAAAAGAGGTTAATGAAGACGGCAAAGAGGTCATCGTGGATTATATTCTTTATGAAGGTGAGAACGTGCAATTGTCAGGTAGCCATTATGAAGATCACAACTATCTGTTGCCTGTTCCTCAGACTGAAATAGATTTGAATGCTAAATTGACTCAGAATCCGGGATATTAAATATATTTGCAAGCGATAATTAAGTGAGGACATTGGCTATAGTGGGAATGTCCTCACTTACTTTATATAAATATGAAACGGCTCGTTTATACCTTATTCGGAATTTTATTTGTCCTTTATTATATATGTTATCAAGGGGCACTGTCGCACATCCTTTACTATCATGAGCAACATCATCTTTTCCTTTTCTCTAAATCTTATTTTGTGCAATGTGTTCAGACTGAGGGCTGGCTGAATTATATCACCAACTTTATTATTCAATTTTTCTATTATCCTATGTTAGGAAGTGCTATTCTAGCATTACTTTTGGCATTGGTTTATTTGCTTATAAATAGCATCATAAAAATTGTAACCGGAAAGAATGATGTGTTGCAATTATCCATTATTCCTTCCCTTGCTCTTTTTTTCTATACGATGGAGGCAGACCATTCTCTTTCTATATTGCCAGGAAGTCTATTATGCCTATTGCTGCTTTATTTATTTCTTTTCTTTATTCAGTGGTACTGGAAATTATTTCCTCTTTTGGGCTTACCTGATATATCAAATAAAAAAATACGTGTTTTATTAACTTCCCTTTTTTTACTGGGATATGCAGGATATGGTTTTTACTACTTTTTTACTAATTACAATAAAAGTGAGCGTATAATGCTGAAAGCCGAGCAGTTGGTGAAAGCCAAGGATTGGAATGGTGCGTTGGAGTATACTAAAAAATATTTAGATACCGGACGTTATAATCAGCTCATTTCTTATTTTCATCATTTAGCCCTTTATCATACTGGAAAACTTTCTTATCATTTACTGGATTATCCGCAGAAGCAGGGAGTTAAAAGGCTATATTTTCCTTGGAACAGTGACAGTCGTGAAAGTGAATACGGACATATTCTTTATGAACAACTTGGATATATCAACGAAGCGCAACGTTGGGAGTTTGAATCAATGGTGGTATGGGGAGAAACAGCGTCTCATCTCATCAATCTGACGCGATATAATATTGTTAATCACCGTCCGTTGGTGGCACAACGGTTTATTAACAAGTTAAAGCAGTCTCTTTTCTATCGGCAAGAAGCATTACAATTAGAAAAATTGGTGCATGGAGGGAAAGTTCCCGGATTGAGAAACGCATTAGAAGGAAAAGTAGATATTCCGGCAAGATTTGCCAATGTTTTGAATATTGGTCCGGAATTACAATATTTATGTGAGTGTGACAGTACTAATAAAATGGCTTTTGAATATCTGATGAGTAATTTATTACTTAGTAATCATGTGGTTCGTTTTGTTAATAATTTAAAATTGATGAAATCATTTCCTTATACGGAGCTTCCGCCGGTTTATGAAGAGGCTCTTTATATTTATAAATTAGGTGTGGGGAATGAAGAATTTTCAAAGGTAGGAATCAAGATAAAACCGGAAACTGAACAAAGATTCAAGCGATATTATCAACTTGTAGAAAGTAAACAAATAGAAACTTTGCAAAAAGAATTTGGAAATACATATTGGTTTTATTTGAATTACATTAGTCCTTATGGTAATAAAGTGATAGCTAATTAATAAGAAATTATATGAAAATACAAGATCTACTTTACTATACATTCATAATTTTCCTGTTGGGGTGTACATCATATCATCAGGTTGATAGTAAGAATGAAAAATTGCCATTAATTTATCCGGATTATATAGATGTGACTTTTCCTGTTAATATTGCTCCCCCTAATTTTAAAATACAGGAGCAAGGGGAGGCCTTTCAGACAGAAATAGGATATGGGGATGGAAAAGCTGATATCCTTATTCAAGATACCGAACCGATAGTTCGCATACCAGAAAGCAAATGGAGTGCATTGTTGGAAAAAGCTGCTGGAAATAAGATTTTTTTCAGGATAACGATTAAACAACAGGGTAAATGGGTGCGTTATGCTGATATTCAAGATAGTATATCTGTTCATCCGATAGATTCATTTCTGGCATATCGATTGCTTTATCCCGGATATGAACTTTGGAATGAAATGGGTATTTATCAGCGTGACCTGACAACGTATGAACAGACTTCAATAGTGGAGAATAAAAATTTTGGAAAACAATGTGTTAATTGTCACACTTTTAACCGGAACTCTGCTGAAACAATGATGATTCATGTACGTGGAAAGCAGGGAGGGACTTTGATTTGTCATAATGGAGAAATAGAGAAAGTTGATCCTAAGCCTGGAGAATATAAGAATGGTGCTACTTATCCTTCTTGGCATCCTTCGGGCAGATATCTTGCTTTTTCTGCTAATGAGATACAACAATTTTTTCATTCTTCAGGACAGAAACCGATAGAGGTGTCGGATTTGGCTGCCGATTTAATGATTTATGATGTGAAGAATCATGAAACTTTTACTGATTCTTTAGTCTATGGAGAGCAGTATATGGAAACATTTCCTACATGGACTCCGGATGGAAAAATGATTTATTTTTGCCGGGCTGAAGGATATCGGCAAGGAATGTCGCTGGATAGTATCCGATATGATTTATATCGGATACATTTTGATGAGGAACAAGCTAAACTGCATACACTGGAGTGCGTATATGAAGCATCAGCCCTTCATAAGAGTGTTTCTTTTCCAAAAATATCACCGGATGGAAAGTTCTTGATGTTCACTCAATCTGATTATGGTAATTTTTCTATCTGGCACCCTGAAAGTGATTTATATTTGCTCAATCTGAACACTGGCGATGTGAGAAACATTGCGGAAGTAAATAGTGATCATGTGGATAGCTTTCATTCTTGGTCTTCTACAGGTAACTGGTTTGTTTTCAGTAGTAAACGTTTAGATGGCTTATGGGCTCGTCCGTATTTTGCAGGTTTTGATCCGGAAACTGGATATTTCAGTAAGCCTTTCTTATTGCCTCAGAAAGATCCTGAATTTTATGATACATTCACATATACTTATAATTTACCGGAGTTAATAAAGAAACCTGTAGAAAATGGGGATAAATTATTGAAAGCAATAGGGCAATCTGCACTTCAGACAAAGGTAAAACAATAGCCTCAGTATAAAATCTTTTCTGACTTCATGATGAACTTCACAGCTGCCCAGGCTGTCACAGGGTTGGCTCCGCGCATGGAGGCAAGTATGGCAAGAATGGAAGTGCCGCATCCCATTCTTCATTCCAGTTTTTGTCTTCGGCTTCCTTTATAGTGTATTCCTTGATCATACATCGGTGGAGTATTAAACAACATCTTCACCTTGGAAAATTCCGCTATAAAATAGCAACATTTTCTCCTTCCACCGCTCCTGCCCCCAGTCTTAAGGAGGCCCGTGAAAGGTTGAAACAGGACAGCATGACCAAGGATGAGCTTGCCGCCTAATACCGTCACTTGGATAATATTGTTATTCTCCGTGATAATATCAACACTGAACGTGAAGAGGGAAGAGCGGAAGGACGTATTGAAGAGAAAAAAGAAAGCACTCGCAATCTTAAGAAATTAGGAGTAGCTATTGATGTTATTTCACAAGCTACCGGATTATCTGAAGAAGAGATTGAAAAACTATAATATAGCTTCTCTATATATCGTTTAGGAGGAACCGTACATGACATTGTATAGTTCCTCTTTTAATTTGGAAAGTAACCAACCCGGATTAAAAAATGAAATGAAAACTGATAACAAAGCGAGATAATGCTTAAACAGCGCTCCCCGTTTAGCCATTGGTCGTAACTTAAAATGCATATTATATGAATTGAACTAGCACTTGCATATCAGAAAATGGAGAAATATCTTGCTCCATTTTCTGATTATATTTCATATATATGCCAATATGGTAGATGCTACTTCGTTTACTATGCATATTCAAATATTAATTAAAAAGACTCATCTCGCCATTTTCTCCTTCGGGATGTACTTTTTTCCATATGGCATCATTTAAACTTTTTATTTGTTCTTGTTCTTCTGGAGTTATCCCTTCACCATATTCACATTCGATAGGCTGTCCATCAAGAAGAGCGGCAATCATTTTGATGTACGAGAACACCTCCTGCTTTGTATTATCAAGAATTACAGCAGCAATATCACCGTCCTCTGTTTTATTGAATTTCAGTTTCATATTAATTGTATTTTTTAAAATTATACTTCTTGACTCTTTTTTTGATTGATGTCCTACCACCATCAGTCTGATCAGCAATATAGTCCAATACTTTTTGTCCGAAGACCTCGCTTTCTAATGATGCAGAGCGAATGGTTATCTTGTTTCCATCGTTTTCACAAACAACAATTGTTTGGGCATCTGCCATCATAGGTATCGTTGCATTGTGGCTTACCATAATCACTTGCTTACTCCATTTTACTGCTTTGATAGTTTCTGTTAATGTCGAGTTTATATATTTTACAGCCAAATTATCCTCTGGTTGGTCAATAATAATGGGCGCAGTATCTTGCTCATATCCTAGTATTAAATCCAACAAAATTGCCGTTTTCCATCCAGGACTCAAACTGCTAAAATCTTTCCCGTCTTTCGTTATAATTTTATACGAACGTGTATTTAAATCCATTAATTTCGTATATATCTTTTGGGTCATATCGTTGTATGATTCGACATTGGGATTTTTCTTGAAATAACGGCTCATCAAATTCCACGGAGTAACATCTACAATAGTATTGATATTAGACTTTAAACAGTATTTCAATGCATCTACTAGTACCTTCTCGTTAAAACTAAAGTTATTAATAACAGACAATTTATGACCTCTTGCTTCTATCTCTCTAGTCTGAAAAGAGTATTTTGTTTTAGAGCCTGTTTAAAAATGCCTGAAATCTTTTTCTAAAGAGGTTTCCGTATCCGCCAGATTATTTCTTTCTTTGAAGCGACCAAACTTTAAAAAAGATGTATCAGACAGATTTAACGGAAACCGAGTGGCAATATATAACAAAAGTATTGAACCTGCAAGAAAGAAAGCGAAAATATGATT
>NZ_SRYZ01000049.1 GCF_004793475.1 Bacteroides muris (ex Afrizal et al. 2022)
ATGCCTTCTTTTATACCCTCTTATAAACTTTCATGCTGACTTGCGAAACTTAAATAAATTAATAACTAAAATTGTAAAATTATTTTGGCAATGGAAGAGAAAGTATAACGAAAAACTATTGTCTTTAGGATAAGGAGAGAAGAGATGCAAAAAAAAGCGCAGGGCATCTTTTTCTGTCTTCTGTAGTTGAGGTCTTAGGAAACCTTGCATAATCAAAGAAGTAAGATGCACCTACGCTAAACGTAGGCGTCAGCCATCTTATTCTTAATCATTATGCAATTTGAAAGTTCCTAAGTTTCAACTACGATTAAAGAATAATAGCAAACGCTAATATTTTCCCATAAAAATGATTACCAGCAACACTTCACTCTTATAATCGAAGGCAAATGTATGGAATCTTATTTAAAAATCGAAGAAAAAAGAGTTTTTTTATAATGATTATCCGTAATATACCCTCATGTCTTCCACATTACGGCACATCAATGCTACCAGGAAGCAAGATATGTGTATAAGCCTGTTGGAAAGGCAGCATAGGGAAGACGCTATTAAAAGCCTTATAATACAATATTGAAAGCCTTATAATATGATATTAGAAGGCTTTTAACCTCATATCACTATAAGGACGAAGCCGACAGAAGCAGTGAAAGGATAAAGATGAAGCATGCAAACAGCCTATCAGAGGCGAGGAATGCGGATAATCATATTTTTATCACTATGAATACAGGACTACCCCACCCTTACAAACGCCCGATACCTGCTTCTCGGCGTAACCGGTATCAACGGCAGATAGCCCGACACCACCCTGCCTTGCTCCACACGCAGCGGGTGTTCCAGCATATCCCTTGCGTGCTGCTCCTGCAAAGCCTCTTGAGCGGGAAAGTATTCGATAGAGAAAAATCCTTCGCCACCGGGAGCGACGAATCTATCGCAGAACGTATGAGCAACAATCCCCATATTCATCCGCAAATTAACCTCCACACAAGGATTGACTGCATACGGATGCCCCTTCTCTTGGCGGCAGACCATCATGTCTACCCCCAAAAAGCCGGTATAATCAGTCCCCAGCGCAGCCAGGCCTTTTCGCACAGACTCGCGCAGACGATGGAATGCTTCCAAAGGAACATAAGTCTGAATCCACTCCTCCACCTGCATGTCCGTGGCCAGCAAATTACCGCGATAGGCCCCTTTGCCATCCGTGACAAAGCGGGAATAGCCTACAAAACGGACACCTCCCTTGCCATCGGCATAGAACTCCATTGCAAAATCCTCCACCTTATTATATATAGGTTCCAACCAGAAAGCCCCATCGGTACGCAAAGCGCGACAACACCAGTCTATCACCTTTTCCATCTCCTCCTGCCGATACCAGCAAAGTCCCTTCCCACTGCCCGACCAAAGCGACTTGCAGATGCACCCACAGTCCTGCCAACGCAACAGCAGCTCCTGCACAGCCTCCCGCCCCTTGTTTGCAAAATCGTCTGCCGTCACAAGAACGCCTTCACCACCACAGAGATAGGACATATTCCCGGCCTCACCACCACATGCGTAGAGCAAACGGACATTGGCGCGCGAAGCCAGTCGGCGATAACGGGAAAGGTCTGCTGCCGAAGGAAGCAGCGATTCCGCTACTCCCCCTTTCAGCATCCGCTTACGGATAGCGGGATTCCATCCCCAAGGCATCACCTGCATATCAGCATAATCGGGTAGCTCCGGCTCCGTCACCAACTGCACATCCAACCGGAACAACTGTTGCATCTGTTTCAGATAATCTGCATTATAGGCGGAAGGAGCCAACACGCCACTACCCGGCCGGGCATACCAAATCGGCAGCAAAGCCAGGTCTTCAGCCATACGACGGATGGTAGCGGGCGCCATATAATTTTCTTCGTTATTTCCCAATGCCATGTCAGCATCAGGATTGAACACATAAAGTTTCATCTCTTTCAATCATTTAATCAATTACCCACTTTTTGTTTGAAAGTGCAAAGTTATACAATATTTTGCCATCTCTACTTTGCAAATACACAAAAAAGCAGTATATTTGCCGCCTGATAAACCGAATTGAAAGCATGGAAGCATTTTACCGTACACACGCTTATCTCGTAGAGCATACCCATGCTCCCGTACGCCGCGACCTGATGGACGAAATAGACTGGAACGACCGTCTTATCGGTATCAAGGGGACAAGAGGCGTAGGTAAGACCACCTTCTTGCTACAATACGCCAAAGAAAAATTCGGAACAGACCGTTCCTGCCTTTTCATCAACATGAACAACTTCTACTTCTCCGGACATGGCATCGTGGAATTTGCCGCCGAGTTCCAGCGCCGCGGAGGAAAAGTGCTGTTGATAGACCAAGTATTCAAATATCCGGAGTGGAGCAAGGAGCTACGCATGTGCTACGACCGTTTCCCAAACTTGAAAATCGTATTCACCGGTTCCTCTGTGATGCGTCTGAAAGAAGAGAATATGGAGTTGCGCGACATTGTGAAAAGCTACAACCTGCGCGGCTTCTCCTTCCGCGAATACCTGAACCTGCAGACGGGCATGAAATTCCATGCCTATCCGCTGGAAGAAATCCTGAGCAACCACGAACAAATAGCCAAAGGCATCCTCTCCAAAGTACGTCCGCTGGACTACATGCAGGACTATATGCACCACGGCTTCTACCCTTTCTTCCTCGAAAAGCGCAACTTTTCGGAGAATCTGCTCAAGACGATGAACATGATGGTGGAAGTGGATATCCTTCTAATCAAACAAATAGAACTGAAATATCTTTCGAAGATAAAGAAATTGCTATATTTATTGGCTGTGGACGGACCGAAAGCACCGAACGTCAGCCAACTGGCAAACGACATACAGACATCCCGCGCCACAGTAATGAATTACATCAAGTATCTGGCAGACGCACGACTCATCAATATGGTATATCCGAAGGGAGAGGAATTTCCCAAGAAGCCGTCGAAGATAATGATGCACAATTCAAATCTGATGTATTCCATCTATCCCGTCAAGGTGGAAGAGCAGGACGTACTGGACACTTTCTTTGCCAACACAATGTGGAAAGACCACAAGGTGAACAAGGGCGACAAGAACATCTCGTTCATGGTAGACGAGGTGATGCCTTTCAAGATTTGTCCGGAAGGGACAAAGATAAAGAATAATCCGGGAGTCACTTATGTACTGCATAAGGCGGAAATAGGCCGAGGTAACCAAATACCTCTCTGGTTATTCGGCTTCTTGTATTAAGAAAGAGAGATTTTTTACTTAAATAAATAATTCAATTTAGTTATGACTAAACAGAAGAAATTCATTACTTGTGATGGTAACCAGGCTGCTGCACATATCTCGTATATGTTCTCCGAAGTAGCTGCCATCTACCCCATCACCCCCTCTTCTACGATGGCTGAATACGTAGACGAATGGGCTGCCGCAGGTCGCAAGAACATCTTCGGCGAAACAGTATTGGTACAGGAAATGCAATCGGAAGGCGGCGCTGCCGGTGCCGTTCACGGCTCTCTGCAAGCCGGTGCGCTGACTACCACCTACACAGCTTCACAAGGTCTGTTGCTGATGATTCCGAACATGTACAAGATTGCCGGTGAATTCCTGCCTTGCGTGTTCCACGTATCGGCACGTACACTGGCAAGCCATGCACTGTGTATCTTCGGCGACCACCAAGACGTCATGTCTGCACGCCAGACAGGTTTTGCCATGTTGGCCGAAGGTTCCGTACAAGAAGTCATGGACCTGGCAGGTGTTGCCCACCTGTCCACCATCAAGGCACGTGTTCCGTTTATGAACTTCTTCGACGGTTTCCGTACTTCTCACGAAATCCAGAAGATTGAGATGCTGGAGAACGAAGACCTCGCTCCGCTTATCGACCAGGAAGCTCTGGCTGAATTCCGCGCACGTGCATTGAACCCGATGAATCCGGTTGCCCGTGGTATGGCCGAAAACCCCGACCACTTCTTCCAACACCGTGAGTCTTGCAACAATTACTACGAAGCTGTTCCGGCTATCGTTGAGGAATACATGAACGAGATTTCCAAAATCACAGGCCGCAAGTACGGTTTGTTCGATTACTATGGTGCAGAAGATGCAGAACGCGTCATCATCGCCATGGGTTCTGTAACGGAAGCTGCCCGCGAAGCCATCGACCACCTCGTTGCCAATGGCGAAAAGGTAGGTTTGGTTGCCGTTCACTTGTATCGTCCGTTCTCTGCCAAGCACTTCCTGGCCGCCGTTCCCAAGACTGCCAAGAAGATTGCCGTACTGGATCGTACGAAAGAACCGGGTGCCAACGGTGAACCGCTGTACCTCGACGTAAAAGACTGCTTCTACGGTGCAGAGAATGCTCCGGTCATCGTAGGCGGCCGTTACGGTTTGGGCTCAAAGGACACTACTCCCGCACAAATCCTCGCCGTTTACAAGAACCTGGCCATGCCGATGCCGAAGAACCACTTCACTATCGGTATCGTAGACGACGTCACCTTCACTTCTCTGCCGCAGGAAGAAGAAATCGCATTGGGCGGCGAAGGCATGTTCGAAGCCAAATTCTACGGTTTGGGTGCTGACGGTACGGTAGGTGCCAACAAGAACTCCGTGAAGATTATCGGTGACAATACCGACAAGCACTGCCAGGCTTATTTCTCTTACGACTCCAAGAAATCAGGCGGTTTCACCTGCTCACACCTGCGTTTCGGTGACACTCCTATCCGCTCTACATATCTGGTAAATACACCTAACTTTGTGGCTTGCCACGTTCAGGCTTACCTGCACATGTACGACGTAACCCGCGGTTTGCGTAAAAACGGCTCTTTCTTGCTGAACACCATCTGGGAAGGCGAAGAACTGGCCAAGAACCTGCCTAACAAGGTGAAGAAGTACTTTGCACAAAACAATATCACTGTTTACTATATCAACGCAACCCAGATTGCACAAGAAATCGGTTTGGGCAACCGTACCAACACCATCCTGCAATCCGCATTCTTCCGTATCACCGGCGTTATTCCGGTTGACTTGGCTGTAGAGCAGATGAAGAAATTCATCGTTAAGTCTTACGGCAAGAAGGGTGAAGATGTTGTCAACAAGAACTATGCAGCCGTTGACCGTGGCGGTGAATACAAGCAGCTGGCCGTCGATTCTGCTTGGGCCAATCTGGCAGACGACGCCAAGGCTGAAAACAACGACCCTGCATTCATCAACGAAGTGGTTCGTCCTATCAATGCACAAGACGGTGACCTGTTGCCGGTATCTGCATTCAAGGGTATCGAAGACGGTACTTGGGAACAAGGTACTGCCAAATACGAAAAACGTGGCGTGGCTGCATTCGTTCCCGAATGGAATGCTGAAAACTGTATTCAGTGTAACAAGTGCGCTTACGTTTGTCCTCACGCTGCCATCCGTCCGTTCGTACTCGATGCCGAAGAGCAGAAGGGTGCCGACTTCACTCAACTGAAGGCTGTAGGTAAGGCATTCGACGGCATGACATTCCGTATTCAGGTAGACGTTCTCGACTGTCTGGGTTGCGGCAACTGTGCCGATGTTTGTCCGGGTAACCCGAAGAAGGGTGGCAAGGCTCTGACTATGAAGCACCTCGAAAGCCAATTGCCGGAAGCTGCCAACTGGACTTACTGTACTGAAAACGTGAAGAGCAAACAACACCTGGTCGACATCAAGGCTAACGTGAAGAACTCTCAGTTCGCTACTCCTTTGTTTGAGTTCTCAGGCGCTTGCTCCGGTTGTGGTGAAACTCCGTACGTCAAACTGATTTCCCAGTTGTTCGGTGACCGCGAAATGGTGGCCAACGCAACAGGATGTTCTTCCATCTACTCCGGTTCAGTACCTTCTACTCCTTATACCAGGAACGAAAAAGGTCACGGTCCTGCTTGGGCAAACTCATTGTTCGAGGACTTCTGCGAATTCGGTCTAGGTATGGAGCTTGCCAACGAAAAGATGCGTGCACGTATCGTGAAGGCTATGGAAGATGCCATCGCAGCAGAAGGAACTCCGGCCGAATACAAAGAAGTATTCCAGGCTTGGATTGAAAACATGTACGATGCAGACAAGAGCAAAGAACTGGCTGAAAAGATCATTCCGATGGTAGAAGCAGCCAAAGACAAGTGCGACAGCTGCAAGGCCATCGCCAGCTTGTCTCAATACCTGGTAAAACGCAGCCAGTGGATTATCGGTGGTGACGGTGCTTCTTACGACATCGGTTACGGTGGTCTCGACCATGTAATCGCAAGCGGTAAGGATGTCAACATCCTCGTACTGGATACCGAGGTTTACTCCAACACGGGCGGACAGTCTTCTAAGTCTACTCCGGTAGGTGCCATCGCCAAGTTTGCCGCTGCCGGCAAGCGTGTACGCAAGAAAGACCTCGGCCTGATGGCTACTACTTACGGTTATGTATACGTTGCTCAAATCGCCATGGGTGCCGACCAGGCTCAAACCCTGAAGGCTATCCGTGAGGCAGAAGCATATCCCGGCCCGTCACTCATCATCGCTTACGCTCCGTGTATCAACCACGGTCTGAAGGCAGGTATGGGCAAGAGCCAGGCAGAGGAAGAAAAGGCTGTCAAGTGTGGTTACTGGCACTTGTGGCGCTACAACCCGGCTTTGGAAGCCGAAGGCAAGAATCCGTTCACGCTGGATAGCAAGGAACCGGATTGGAGCGGATTCCAAGACTTCTTGAAAGGCGAAGTTCGTTACGCATCCGTAATGAAACAATATCCGCAGGAAGCCGACGAGCTGTTCAAGGCAGCTGAAGAAAACGCTAAATGGCGTTACAACAGCTACAAGCGTCTTTCCAAAGAGAATTGGGGCGCTGAAGTTGCAGAGTAATTCCGATTACTAAATAAAGAATAGAGGCTGCTCCTGAATAAGGCGCAGTCTCTATTTGTTTTAATCAACAATACTAAATATCACAGGTTATGATTGGATTTATCATTTGGGTTATCGGCGTGGTTCTGTGTGTCAAAGCCGTACTTGAAATCATGAAGTGGCCGGTAGACGGCGTGAAGAAACTATTAGTTGCGATTATCCTCCTGCTTACCAGCTGGATCGGAATCTGCGTCTACTACTTCTGGGGAAGAGAGAACCTGCCTCAAATACTGAAATAAACTTTGGTATCGTCTGAACAGAAGTAAAAACAAACATGTGTATCGGGTGGGAATCGCACGACAGCGTTTCCCGCCCGATTTATTTTCGGGAGTCAAACGGAGAATACAATCCGTTTCATTAGCCTCTTCTTTTCAGGAACCCGGTAGGACTCTCCCCAAACTGTTCCTTATAGCATTTCGTGAAATAGGAAGGTGACGAAAAGCCCACTTCATAAGCAATCTCCGCTACCGTCATGTCAGAGGAAGCAAGCAGTGAGGCAGCCTTTTTCAACCTCATCTGGCGCAGCAGCTCATTCGGCGAATAGTTGGTCAGCGATTTCAGCTTACGGTAAAGCTGCACACGGCTCATACCCATATTCCGTCCCAAGTCCTCCACATTGAGTTCCGCATCTTTCATCCTCTCCCCGACAAGCGATTTGAAGCGGGAGACAAAGTCCTTATCCAAGTCACTGATGGTTTCCTTCTCAATAGTCTGGTTATCTCCGAAAAACTGCCTCAACTGACGACGGTTTGCAATGAGATTGCGGACACGCGACAAGAGCAACTGCGAATTGAACGGCTTGGAAATATAAGAATCGGCACCGCCATCATAGCCTTGGATACGCTGCTCGTCCAGCGAGCAGGCCGTCAGCAGAATCACCGGGATATGGCATGTCTGCAACTCTCCCTTCAAGCGGCGGCAACATTCCACACCATCCATACCAGGCATCATTACATCCGAGACAATCACATCCGGCACATACCTCATGGCCAGCCGGATACCCTCTGACCCGTCCGCTGCATCCAGTACGCGGAATTCGTTCGACAACAGCGACTTCACATAGCTGCGTATATCCGAATTATCGTCAATTACCAGCACAGTAGGACAATCGGCCTCAACCACCTCTTCGCCTGCCTTCACTTCCATATCTATCAGGGTAGACGACACTTCCTCCCCTTCAACAGGCAACGTCACTATAGTGGGGCGATACTGCGAAACATCCTGCTGTGGAAAAGTAACGGTAAAGGTAGTACCTTTCTCGTCGCTGCGTGCCGTGATGTTGCCGCCATGCATCTCCACAAAGGCACGTACCAGCGCCAGTCCGATACCGGTACCGGCCTGATGCCCGTTTACTTGATAGAAACGCTCGAAGATGGCTTCCACATCGGTCGAAGAAATGTAACTGCCGGAATTGAAGACGGACAGAGTATAGTTCTGTTCCGCCTTTAACAAGCGTAGGGCGATTTTCCCGTTCTCCGGCGTATACTTCACGGCATTGGAGAAGAGATTGAAGTAAATGCGCTCCATCTTCTCCGCATCCGCCATCATCCGGAAGTCCGCATCGGGAGATGCCTCAAAGCTGAAAGCAATATGTTTCTTCAGCAACGCCATGCGGAAAGAATCGTTCCAGCCCCGGAAGCTGTCGAGCAAATCAAAAGGTTCGAGATGAAGCTCCATGCGCCCGTTCTCCACCTTCCGGAAATCAAGTATCTGGTTAACCAGGCGAAGCAGGATATGCACATTCTTTTTCATCAGTTCGAGGAGCTGGCGCGGCTGTCCGTCGATAGTGCGGTTTGCAAGAAGCTGCTCTATGGGATCAGCTATCAGCGTCAGCGGAGTACGGAAATCGTGCGAAATATTCGTGAAGAACACCAACTTGGCATGCGTAGCCTCCTCCAATTCATGAGAAAGCTGTTCCAACTGCGACTTCTGCACTTCCAGCTGTTCCTTCTGCTGTATCAACTGTGTTTTCTGTTCCTCCAGTTTCTTTTTCTGCATGGACAGCTCACGGTTCAACCGATTCTTGGCACGCAAGGAGAGGTAGACAGCCACCAACAAGCCGACCAGCAACAACAAGGCGGACAGACTGCCGTACAAGACAACCTGCTGTGTGGCATAGCGGACCAAATACTGGTTTATCTTTCCGTTCAGGGTTTCTATCTTTCCATCCAGGGTGCCGATGTGGGCGGTCTGCATCTTCATGATGAGAGCATTGTCGCGATTGACGACGGAAGTACCCAGGATAGTTTCACGGGGAAAATCACGCTTGTTCAGGATATCCATGGCAATCTGCATCACACGGTCGCCACCGGTAGGATATATAAACGTGGCATCCAGTTCGCCGGCAAGCACTTTCTCCACTCCATAATCTTTGCCGGGCAGAGCGTCTATGCCGATGAACCGCATTTCTTTCTCCCGCCCCTTGCTAGCAACGGCAGCATAGGCCCCTGCCGCCATGCGGTCATTCTGTGCATACACCAGGTCGATATGAGGGAAACGGTCTAGCAGGATATCCATTTTTTCTTCGGCCTTAAGTTGCAGCCAGGCACCGTCTTCAACGGCCAGCAACCGGATACCGGGATAAGCGGATAGAGCCTTCACAAATCCTTGATGACGGTCTACGGCGGGTGTGGAGCCCACCAAACCGGAAATTTCAACCACATCTCCCTGCCCGTGCAACACATTGGCCACATACTCTCCCACAGCTTTCCCTATCTCGTAGTTGTCTGCACCGACGTAGGCCGTGTATTTATCCGAAAGGATTTTACGATCTATCACAATCACCGGAATGCCCCGGTTGTATGCCTCTTCCACCACCGGAGTGATCGGAGCGGCTTCATTAGGGGCCACAATCAGCAGGTCCACCCCTTCGGCTATCAGTTCACGAATGTCTTCTGCCTGACGGTCATTATCGTCGACGGCCGTACGAATGTCCACCTCCACATCTTCATAGAAATGGGCTTCACGGAGTATCTCGCTGTTCATCCGGCGGCGCCATTCATCCTCGCTACATTGGGAAACGCCGATACGGAAACGTGCCTCACGCCGGGAGCAGGCCACCGCCACTCCCCAAAACACAAGCAAAAAGAATAAAATCCGAAGGTTATGTTGTCTCATCATTTTACTTTTGATTTAAGATATTGTTTCGTTTTTCTTTCATATTCTCCACCATTGCTCCCAATCCACACAACAACAGACACTCCCGAAAAACCGGAGCAAGGCCAAGCCGATAACCGCAGTTGAGCAAATCTAAATAAAATCTTCCAAAAAGACGAATAAAATGGGAAAAAGTTGCCTCACCAGCACTGTTACCCCAATGGCAATGCAAACGCTTCCCGGCCCATGGCATCAATGTATAATGAATAAAGAGAAACTCTTTTTCTCTCTAAAAGCTTTTCTAAACCGATGCAAATATATACCTTTGTATCACCATCGAACAACTCAATGGTAACAAAACATTATTAATTTCAAACATAATCAATATGGGAATATTTGACAAAATTTTCAAAGCTGTGCCAGAAGAAGAGAAGCTGACCCAGCAAGAAGCATTTGCCGGAATTGCTCTTGCAATGGCCGGTGCAGATGGAAGTATTGCAGAATCCGAATGGGCAGGAATCGTTAACTACATCCGTCGATTGAGAATATACGACAACTTCTCCAATCCGGCTTTCGACAAGCTGTTCGACAAGTTATTCAGAATCCTCAGGAACCAAGGTCCCGGTGCATTGGTCAACGCTTCCGTTGAAGGTCTTTCCGAAGATTTGAGGCTTACAGCTTTTGCATGCGCGGTAGATATTGCATTGGCAGACGGCGTGCTGGAAGAAGAAGAAAAGGAACTGATTAACCAGATGGCAGAATCTCTCGAAATCCCCGAACAGACTGCCATATCCATCATCGAGGTAATGATTATCAAGAACAAAGCCTAAACAACCTGAACCCGATATAGGACTTTGTTTTTAATGGTATAGAAACCAAACGTGATTAAACAATGCTATCTCGATTTCCCTTCCCCCACTGGAGGAGAGAAATCGAGATAGTACTTTTAACTCATAACACTTCTGAAAAAACTTATAACTGATAGGAAACGAGCAAAGTCTTTTATCACCTTATCACCCCAATCGTTCTCTGAACGCTTCGGGCAACTCCGGCATGGCACCGCTTTGCGTGCAAACGTATGCAGAGAACTCCGCGGCCAGTTTATGGGCATCGGGTACCTGCTTTCCGCTGAGAATGGCAGCCGTGAAAGCTGCCGTGAACGAATCGCCCGCCCCCACGGTATCAGCCACCGGCACTTTCGGAGTCTCCTGGAAGGAAACCACTCCCGGAGTAAACACATAACTGCCGTTCGTTCCGCAAGTCAGGATAAGCATTTTCAAATTATATTTGGCCAGCAGAATCCAGCATTTGTCCTGCAAGTCGATGCCCGGATAGCCGAAGATACGGCTGATGGTCACCAGTTCCTCATCGTTTATCTTGAGAACATTGCAGCGGCGCATGGATTCGCAAAGTATCTCCTTAGTATAGAAACCCTGGCGGAGGTTGATGTCGAATATCTTCAACTGCTCGTCCATATCAGGCATCGCATCAAGAAAACGGTTGATAGTGGCGCGGCTAGTTTCACTGCGTTGCGCCAAAGAGCCGAAACACACGGCACGGGTATTCAGTGCCAGATGTCTCAATTCATCCGTAAACGGGATATTATCCCAAGCGACCCCTTCCTTTATTTCATAGCAAGGAACCCCTACGGCATCAAGAGTCACCTGTACGGTTCCGGTCGGATAAGGCACACGCTCTATCTGAGTTCGCAAGCCTTTCCGGGCAAAGACATCCAGAATCTCGTTTCCGTCGGCATCGGCACCTACGGCACTGACCACGCAACTGTCGAACCCAAACTGCGATGCATGGTAAGCAAAGTTTGCCGGAGCACCGCCTATCTTCTTCCCTTCGGGGAGGCAATCCCATAAAGCCTCACCCATTCCTACAATTACCTTATTCATGATATTATTTAGTTTATTGAATCATATGTTTTCATTCGTAGCGGCCTATTGTTCCACCTGACAAGAAGCAGTAAAAAAGTTGCCAAGTATAGGACAAAAAGTTGCCAACTACCTATTAAAAAGTTTCTAAGAACCAAGGATTATCTCTATCCCAAGGCTTGGGATAGACATCCGCAGGCTGGGGACAGATATCCGCAGCTTTGGGACATGCGTCCCCATCCTGCGAACAAACATTACCGCTTCATACGCAGCATATAGAAGAACAGATAGACTACCCCTACCGTCATCACAGCCACGGCACCGCTTTGTCCTACAGCATCACTTGCCAAGCCCATTGCTATCGGAAATACCGTACCGCCGAAGAGCCCCATAATCATCAAGCCGGAAACCTCGTTCTTCTTTTGTGGCATAGCAAGCAACGCCTGGGAGAAAATAACCGGAAAGATGTTCGAATTGCCGAAACCGATGAGGGCAATGCAAATATATATCATCGTCTTTTCATGGAATACGAACAACCCTACCATCGCCACTAACATACATAACACGCTGATGCCGAAGAAGGTTCGGGGAGCCATCTTTTGAAGGATGAAGGTTCCGAGAAAGCAACCCGCCGTGCGGAAGATGAAGTAAAGGCTGGTGGCAAAGCCGGCATCGGCCAGCGTCATGCCCAGGCGCTCCATCAGAATCTTGGGCGCCGTGGTATTCGTACCTACGTCAATGCCTACATGGCACATGATGCCCAAGAAGCAGAGAAAGATAAACGGCTTGCCCAGCAGGGCGAGGCACTCCCCGAAGGTGGAAGGGCGCCCCTCTTCCTTTTCTTCGCGGATGGAAGTACCGCTCAGCCAAAGAATGGCAATCACCGCAATGACCATATAGACCGGGAACAGCACCCTCCAGCCCATGCCCAGAGACGGAATGACCTGCGTAGCTCCCCACATGGCAATGTATGGAGCCAGAAACGAAGCAATGGCTTTTACAAACTGTCCGAAAGTGAGCGAACTTGCCAGCCGCTCGCCGCTTACGATGTTGGAAAGCAGCGGGTTGAGCGACGTTTGCATCAGCGCATTACCGATGCCCAGCAATGAGAACGAGAGCAGCATCAGCACGTAGCCGTCTCCGAAAACCGGGAGAAGCAAAGAGGCAAACGTGATGACAAGGCTGAGAAGCACCGTCTTCTTGCGTCCGATGCGGTTCATCAGCATACCCGTAGGTACGGAGAAGATGAGAAACCAGAAGAACACCAGAGACGGGAATATATTGGCTTGCGAGTCGGTCAGGTTCAAGTCGGCCTTCACGTAGTTGGAAGCGATGCCTACCAAGTCTACAAAGCCCATGGCGAAGAAGCAAAGCATGACCGGAAAGAGCTTTGCCAAGGAAGCGGAAGATGTAGCAGATTGTTTCATTTTACAATGTTCTTTTTAATGGTCAAATTATTTTCTACCTCCAGCGGATAGACGGTCAGGTTTCCTACCCGGCAACGGCCTTTGTCGGTCGATATGGAAAGAGTGGTGTAGGGTTCCGTGGGGAAAACCAAGTTTGTCATGACGAAACGCCCCTCTCCGTCGAAAGCCTCGATGCTGCAACGATCTATGAACAAACGCAGATGTTGTTTTCTGCCCTGAGGGGCCGGAGCCAGCGTGATGGCAGGAAAATCCTTGCTGAAGTCCGTCAGACCGCTTCGGGTGCGATCCATGCCGAAACTGTTGTCTGTCAGATTATAGGTCAGGACGGTCTGTTCCCCTTTAAGATTACTCAAGGTAATGTTTACCTTTCCGGCAGTGCGGGCGTCCAATTCCAGATTCACCTCACAGATTCCGTTATTGGCAACAGGCAGTTTCTTTGCCACACCGTTCTTGCCTACAGAGAAAGCACCGTAATCCATCGTTTTCTTGCCCCGCAAAGCCAATGTTTCGGGAGCCGGTACGGTAGTGAGATAATAGTCGCCGTCACCGACTTTGTAAAGACCCAAGTCGCGCGGAAGAGAATTGGCACTGCGATACTGCTTGGTGGGCACGTTGTTGGCGTACTGCCAATTACTCATCCACGCTATCACAGTATGTCTGTCATCAGGAGCATTGCTCCACGACACAGTGGCATAATGGTCCTTTCCGTAGTCCATCCACTTGGTGACTTCGGGCTTGGTGTCGCAAGTAAAAGTCTTGCCATCGAAATCACCTACAAAGTACTGTGCCGCACTGCCGCCGAAGGGGCCTCCGGGATTGATGTTGCAGATAAGCACCCACTTCTTCTCGTCGGTACCCCGAACGGGCAACTGCATCAGGTCCGGGCATTCCCATACTCCCTCCTGACATCCGTAACCACGACCGAAGCTGCTCTCCTTTTTCCAGTTCTTCAAGTCGGGAGAAGAGTATATCCACATCTCCCTCTCCAGCGCGGCGGCAAGGACAAGAATCCATCTGCCGCTTTCGGCATGCCAGAACATATTCGGGTCGCGGCACTCCTTGTCCGAGGTGATGATGGGATTGTTTTCGTAGGTCTTGAAAGTCCGTCCGTTGTCCAAGCTATAGGCAAGACTCTGTATCTGGCTGGCACCTGCCGAGGTATAGATAGCGACAACGGCATCCTTGCCGAAACCAGCGGTGTTCTCCTTGTCCACCACACAGCTGCCGCTGAAAATCATTCCCAGCCCGTCGGGCACGAGCACCGGCTCTTCCGCTTTCCAGTTCACCAGGTCGGTGCTGGTGGAGTGTCCCCAACTAAGATTTCCCCACATGGAACCGTAGGGATTGTACTGGAAACAGAGATGATACACCCCATCCTTGTAGAACATCCCGTTGGGATCATTCATCCAGCCATAGCGGGGAGTATGATGAAAAAGCGGGCGGAAAGCTTCGCTGTTAGATGCGTCAAACGTATCGCTCAGGCATATATCGCTCCAGCAGGCATCCTCCATGGCATCGCGTACGTTGGCACGGCTGTTGCCCGTATGCACGTCCAGCGACACCTTGCCGGTTTCATACGGAGCCAGGTCGAAAGGCACCCGGTAATCCACGCGATTCATGGCAAGACGTACCGTCAGCGTACGCTCCACCTTATTATTTACCAGTACATGAATGGTTGCCTCCGGAGCAGCCTCTTCAACGGGCAACAACAAATACTTCCTGGGAGACACTACTTGTATCAGACTATGGTTGGCACCCAGATAATGGACCTTCAGTCCCTCTTGATTTTGCGCCGCACAAAGTCCAACGCTCATCCACAGCAGGAAGAGCAATGCGACCAAATTTCGTTTTACGTTCATAATAGATATTTTATGTTTATTCATGGTTTCATGTTTTTCATCCGTTGCAAAGATACGGCCTTACGCCATTCCCGACTATCTTTTTTGTTTCAAAGCATACTACAAATGTTACATTCAGTCTAAAAATAGCCGTCAAGGCAGACCAGCGTGTCCTTTTCGTTCACAAAGAAAGAGACAATTCCACAACCATCATTGTTGGCAAATCATCTTAGCGAATCGGGAGACACAGAAGAGTGAGGACGATAAGGCTCTTTGTATAAACTGTCTGAATTCATTTGTGCACCGGCAGACAATGTTCCTGCCAATAAAAGCACACCCAATATAGTTGGTATCTTCATTTTCTGCATTTTCATTAAAAGTTCATCTTTACCCTTGCATCTTTCAGTCTCCAAACTTCGGCAGCAACTTCCGTTGTATTTCCATCAGAGAATAGTTCCAATAGCGTACTGTTTTCTTTCAGAGGAAAGATTCTTGTAGTGAATGCATCCTCATCATTAATAAATCCTTCCACCACAGAACCGTCTATAAATAGACGAATCTCCACCGGCTTGGTTGTATCCAACCGATACCGGTCCTTGCGGATCTTCAAAGGAATGTGTGCACGCAAGGAAGAATGCGTCTGGTCTACAATAAGTTCCTCCTTTTCCACATCATAATAAATCAGGCTATATTCGCTATTATCCGGATTCTTGCACAATGTAAATCCAAACCGTCTTGCGTCACCGGGATAAAAAGTCGCCTTGACTTCAAGCTGATGTTCCCTTCTGCTCAAAATGCATGGTTTCGCAGCAGTCAATGCCTGCCTGGAATAAACCGTGGATTGTTCACGCAATTGTTTCATTACGGGATGGGGTGTCTGGCATAGTTTTCCATCTTTCAACTGCCATCTTCTGGGCATACTATAGAGATGCGCCCATCCTTGTTCATAAGTGGCTTCCCCTCCTATTTCATCGGGTATAATGGCAATGGCAGCAACATCCCCTTCCAGAGTCTCCACAACAGAGGGAGACAGCAAGCGGTTGATGACCTCCAGATTTTGAGGAACCGGATTGTCCGGTACAAACTTCTCATTCTTGAAATCTCCTATCCAATATTGGCAACGCGCAGGTATGCCTTTATGAGGAACCCTATTCACCAAAAGAACATACTTGCCGCCCATCTTCTTAAAGACCGGCATTTCCCAGAAAATACCGGAATCATCCACTTCCGGATTTCCCTCAAACAGTAAATGTACAAAATCCCATTTCTTCAGGTCTGCCGATTTATAAAGCAACAAAGCTCCATGGGGTGTATCGGTCTGCTCAATGCCGAAGCCGATAATCATATACCAGACATCACCTTCTTTCCAGACATACTGGTCGCGCATGTCCGTACGGGTATATCCGGCAGGCTTCTCGGCGATAACCGGATTACCCGCATATTTCTCCCATTCTATCAGCGCAGTATCTTTCGGAAAAGCAATACCTACTCCCAGATTGTCTCCACCGGCTGTATATATCAGTTGGGGGATACCGTCATCATTGATGACAGCATATCCGGACCATATTCCATTCTTGTCATAAGCAGCATCAGGAGTCAAAGCCGGCTTTTCCTCAGTCCAATGAAGCATATCGGGACTGCTGAAATGTCCCCAATTTATCTGCCCCAGGAAAATGGCAGAAGCATTCTTCTGATTGAATATATGGTATTTACCTTTATAAAGAAGCAAGCCATGCGTTTCATTAGTCCAGTTGGCAGCCGGCAACAGATGATAGCGGGGACGGTTGAAGTCCTTCGCAAAACGGGTTTCCGGAATAGCCAAAACCGGAGTTTTCTTCAATCCCAAGGCAATCTCGTCTCTCCATGCAGACGAATCATCGGAAAAGGGAGTGAGGCTTATCCCGTCAATCAACCCGTTTATAGCCGTAACATCGTACATCCAAACCTTCTTTTCCCTGAAATCCTTACCTACCCGAAGGGTCATTTCCCCACCCAGTAAGTTCCGAGGCCATACCTCCGCACTCATCCTCTGCCCATTCAGGCAAACCGATTCATTGCTCAAATCAAGGCCCACATGCAGCCACTTGAAACGGTCGACTTTTGTCTTTAATGAACAGTAAGAGTATGAGCCATTCTGCCCCATTCCCAACAGCAGCTCACCATAACGGTCTACACATACCGCTACAGATGTTCCTGCCATGTCTCTGATTCCCATAAAGGCAGCAGTATCCGTCGGATAAGATTCCAAAGCAAACCATCCGGACAACGACGAAACCTCTCCTTCCGCGGTGGTTTCCATCCAGGTGGAATAGCCGTCTGTACGAAGGGCCTTACCTTCGACTCCGGCAACAAATTCCGGTATTTCCTTTATAGTGTACAAATTCAACAGTGACTTGCCGTCACTGGAAAGTAAAGGGTCGTGCCCGTCAAACGACCACGTTTTCTGAGCAAAAGCTGCATTCAAAGAAAGCAATAGACAGCCCAATATAGAATAGGCAAAGTGTTTCATAATAAAAGATTGTTTAAAGAAAGAGGGGGGAAACAAATGTTTCACCTCCCTTACGTTTCTATTTCAAAATACAATTAGTTGAACGGAGCATAACCGGGATTCTGTACATACTTACCTCCCGAGAATCCGTATTGATTGTTCGGAACCGGATAATACTCATCCTTTCCACCCGTAAAGTGCGCATTGGCATAGTAAATGCGATTGTCTGCCTCCGCAGCGATGTACTTGTTCATGGTTGTTTCCACTATGCCCCAACGAACCAGGTCGAAGAAACGTTCACCTTCCAAAGCCTTCTCCAGACGTGTTTCCCAACGGAGGGCCTGACGGGCATAATCCTGATTCCATACATCAGCAGGATAAGGATTGACAAGATAGTTGGCCGCATTGTGGGAATGGTCGTTGAAATCCTTTACATAGGCGCTGTTTCGGGCACGATTGCGTATCCGGTTAATCAAATCACGGGCAGTTTCGAGTCCATTGCCTTCATTGAGTTCAATAAGAGCCTCAGCTTTCCAAAGAAGGATATCCGCGTAACGTATAATCTGCCAGTTCAACTGTGAAGCCCCCCAAGGCCAGCCATTAAACATATCACTACTTTCCGGAGAAACCCAAAAGCGCTTCGCACAATTATAGCCGTAAGTTTCCTTATCACGCACCCATCCTTCACACGGTTTGTCCGGGTAAGTTTTCCAAGTTATATTAGGACGGCCCACAACAAAATCAAGACGCGGGTCTACATTGGGAGTCGTGTTTTGCAAAGTATAAACACCATTGTTCAGTACCGCCCAACTATAATCAGGCTTTGACTGATAATTAAAATCGGGCAAACCGTTTGCATCTGTCTGGTAAGCATTGATCAAGTCTTGGCTGGGCAAGAAGAAACCGTCGCCTCCGTAAGGGCTGCCTCCGCCCGGAGAATTCAACAGATTGCTCCAGTTGATGCGGCCGGCACTTTCGGTACCGTCATTCATGGAATATTGGATGGCAAAAACAGACTCTTTACCGTTTTCATTAGCTACCAAATCCAATCCCTGGAAATCGTCAAGCAAACCGTAACGGTTGCTGGCAGTCACCTGGTCGCAAAGCGAAACGACTTCCCTCAGCAGCTCTTTATTGATGGAAGTTACGGCATGCGTAGTCTCATCTTGCTGATACGCCTGGTACAGCTTGATTTTAGCCGCATAGGCCAGTGCTATGTATTTATGAATACGCCCTACCTCCGGCTGTGATGCAGGAAGCTGTTCGGCAGCATCAAGCATCTCCTTGGCCAGCATACTCAGAATCTCGTCACGGGTAAACTCATTGTTCGGAATATCCGGATATCGGGAAATCTCAACGTTCTCGTCAAAATAAGGTATCTTGTTGAAAAGCCGGCTCAACTCAAAGTAATAATGGGCACGAAGCACTTTCATCTCCGCAATGCGGGATACACGCCCGTTCACCTGCTCGTCTGTTGCAGCATTCAGTACGCGCAATGCAGAGTTACAACGCTGCACACTGCAATATAGATGGTACCACTTGCTGTCCAGAAATCCATTGGTAGCATCCATATCAAATGTCTCCATACGGTGCACTTCATTAAGGTCACCGACACCGCCACCGCCTTTATAGGCATTGTCCGAACGCACCTCACCATAAGTCCAATTGGAAGTAGGATGACACCATACACTCCAGCTCTGTCCCTCGGGACCACCCAAAGCTGCATACGCAGCATTCACCAAAAGGTCGGCACCTTTTGTAGAAGTCATAATATCTTCGTTCAAGCTACCCTGGGGCTTCAAATCCAGAAACCGGTCTTCATTACAGCTTGCAGTCATCAGCGCTACTGCGCCAAGCATATATAAATGTTTCAATTTCATGATAGTATAGTTTTAAAGTTTAGAAACCAAATGATAATCCCAAAGAGAACGTACGAGGCAACGGATAAGGATAGCCCAGACCTTCAGGGTCGGCACTCGTATAACCGGTAATCGTAAACAAATTCTGAGCCTGGAAATAAATGCGCGCATGACGCATCTTCATCTTGTCGAGAACTGCTTTAGGAAGCGTGTAACCCAATGTCAGGCTTTTCAGCTTGATATACGAACCATTTTCAATATAGAACTCGGAAACCTCGTGCTCATTGTTGCTGTTAAGGGTGGTCAAAGCAGGTACACTGCTATTGTAAACACCTGTCTTTTCAAAATTCTCGTAGGCATGCATGGCATCGAGCAGGCGGGTAGAGTGATTACCGGTCCAGCATTGGAACAAATCCGTATAATATTTGGAGTTGTTATAGGCATCACGAATCATACCGTTGAAGAACATGCTGAGGTCAAAGCCTTTCCAAGATGCCCCAAGATTCAGACCTGCAATCACTTTCGGATTGTCAGAACCCAACCATACACGATCGTTCGTATCAATCGTACCATTACCGTCAGCATCCACGTATTTGATACGTCCTACTCCGGGAGCGCCAAACCGTACATTATATTTGGATTTATACTCATCCACCTCCTGCTGGGTACGGAACACTCCATCTGTCTTGAAGCCCATCCATGAACCGAACGGTTGGCCAACCAAAGTCTTGTCAACACCATTACCGCCACCATAAGTATAGTAAATTTCTTCCGTCAGCTCTGTCACCTCATTTTTGTAGTATGAAAGATTAAATGCTACATTATACTGGAAATCCTTCACCTTATCATTCCAGGTCAATGCCATCTCGAAACCTTTATTGTTCATCGTACCACCATTATACCAGCAGTAACCACCCTCGCCAATGACAGCAATATACGGTTTCTCTACAAGCATATCGCTTGTCTTCTTATCAAAATAATCGAGAGAAGCACTCAGACGTCCGTTCAGGAAAGCGGCGTCCACACCGATATTGAGCTGCCTTGTACTCTCCCACTTCAAATCAGGATTGGTAGACCTCACTTTGTAACCACCGGGAGCCAAAGTTGTTCCATCACCGTTCATGTTGTAGCTTGCATCCTTCAGACTAATCAAATATTTTGTGTAGGGAGCTTCATTATCAATAATATCGTTACCGTTGATACCCCATGAAGCACGTAGTTTCAAATCTGCCAACCAATTTCCGGTCGCTTCCATAAACTTCTCACTCGAGATGCGCCAGCCTGCCGACACTGAGGGGAAGTAATCAACATTATTACCCTTTGCCAAGCGGGAAGAAGCATCACGACGCACCGTAACAGAGGCCAGATACCGTCCTTCATAATCATAGTTCACTTTACCGAAGTAAGATACCATGCCATAATTGGAAGCACCGGCACCTACATTCTTACCGGCAGTCACACCGTCGAGATAAATATAATCTTCATCTTCTATGGCCAGTCCCGTACCATAACCGAACATGGATTCCGAATGGTTCTTCTTAGCCTCTGTACCAAGAAGTGCAGTCAGATTGTTCTTTCCAAATGTTTTGCTATAAGTCACGGTATTAGTCCATACCCAATCCAGCCTTTTGTTGGATGATTGAGTCAGCTTATTGACCTCATCGCGTGCCCATGCCGGCTCAAAGGTTTTGTTGGTTTCATCATAATAGTTCATACCGAAATTGGTTTTCAGCACCAAGTCCTTTATCGGTTCAATTTCAAGGAATGCATTACCGAAGATACGCCAATAATCATGCTTGTTCCGCTTTTCATTCTCCAACAGACGCGCCATGTTTGGGGCATCACCCAAAACATCATTGATGGCATCGTTATAATCGCCATTCTCATCATAAACCGTCTTGGCAGGATGCTGCTTGATGGCATTCTCATCTACACCGGCCGGACTGAGGGTCTGCGTCCAACGATTGACGGCAACGTTCTCGCCTATGCGTAAGCGATTGTCAAGATAATGATAGTTGGAACTGATACGGGTATTGATTCGCTGGAAATTCGTATTCTCTACCAAACCATCGTGGTCGAGATAGTTCAACGCCAACGAGAAAGCCCCATTGTCAGAACCCTTTGAAAGCGTAGCACTGTAATTCTGCATCAAGGCAGTGCGGTAAACCACATCGCGCCAATCCGTATCAACGGCATGTACTTTAGCTCCATTCAGGCCGATGTAGTCCTGAAGTTTGGGAGTTGCACCATTACCATATATTTCGCTGCTTGGCGTAGCGCCATTATTGGCATACTTATAAGCTGACCAGTAAACCTGCCCCCACTCATCAGCATTCAGCATATCAAAACCACATTGATAGCCCTGCAAAGTCAACGACATATCAAAATCCACGCGGGTCTCCCCCTTCTTGGCACGCTTGGTAGTAATGATAATCACACCATTGGCAGCCTGCGCACCATAAATGGAAGCGGAAGCGGCATCCTTCAACACCTGAATGGATTCTACATCATTGGAAGAAAGGATAGACGAGATGTTTTCACGGGTCATCACCCCGTCGATGACATAAAGCGGAGAGTTGGCATCGCCACGGAAAGAAGACTTACCACGTACCAATGTAGAGGTATTTCCACCGCCCGGCGTGCCGTCAGTGGTAATGTTCATACCGGCAACACGTCCCTGCAAGCTCGACAACACATTCCCCGTAGGAATATCCGCCACATCCTTCATCTTGACCACAGCCACCGAACCGGTCAGGCTGGCCTTTTTCTCGGACATATAGCCGGTCACCACTACTTCGTCAATCAACTGGGAATCTTCCGTCAACTCAATGCGTAAAGTGGACTGGGCCTTTACTGTAACGGTTTTATATCCTATATAGGATATGGACAATGTGGCACCGGAAGCCACAGACAGCGTGAAGTTTCCGTCAATATCCGTAATTGTTCCATTACTGTTGGAACCTACTTCCATGACAGAAGCACCGATAATGGATTCACCACTCGATTTTTCAACGACAGTACCTTTTACCTGGACTTGCTGGGCAAAGGAACAGATGCCCGCAAAGAGAAGCACAATTAGTGTGCAAAGCCTGAGACTAATGCTTTTCAACATATCTATTAATTTAAAGTTAATAATAAACCAATTCTGCAATTGAGTTTTGTGTCGGCAAAATTAAGCGATACCGGCATTTTAGCCTATAACAAATGTTACGAAAGGTGGAACTTTTGATACATCCCCTTTCCAAAGGCATTCTACGCGTGTTTTTTGATGAATAAACTTGAATGATTATCCGTAATATTCCCCCATGATACTTTCCACATCACGGCATATCAATGCTAAAGGGAAACAGGATACGTGTATAAGTCTGCCGGGAAGGCAGTATAGGGAAGATATGATTAAAAGGCTTATAATATAGCATTAAAAGGCTTATAATATGATATTAAAAGCCTTTTAATCATACATCACTATGGGAACGAGGTTGGCAGAGACGGTGAAAGAATAAGGATGAAGCATGCAAATAACCGATTACGGGAAGAACCGTTCCGCACACCGGTATCCTTCTTCATAAAGCTCCCTCAGCTTCTTGATGTCACGTTCGATGCGGTCTACCACTACCGGCTTCTGCGGACGAATAACAACGATCTCTCCGGCGGCTTCCATCCGTTCCACCTGCTCCAACTGCCGGTTATAGACCATGCTGCGGCGATTGATGGCTTCACGCAATAGCGGATATTTCCTATATATAAAAGGTGGAACTTTCGTTCCCTGAATTTCCTTACGGTACCCATGATTGCGCGTCAGCACCACCACATTATTGGTAAATCCATCCTGACGGGCACGCATCAAAGGGATACTGTCCACTATACCTCCGTCCAGCATCGGGATGTTGTCCACGTAGGCAATGGGACAGACAAACGGCAGACTGCTCGAAGCACGCACAATATCAATGACGCGCTCCTTGTTCCGCTTCTCCTCAAAGTAGTTCGCTTCGCCCGTCTCGCAGTTGGTGGTCACCATCACATAGCGTTCGGGGCAACGAAAGTATGCCTCGTAGTCGTAGGGAAGTATGTGTTCCGGAAACTCCCGGAACAACAAGTCGAAATCCATGATATTCCGTTTCTTCAACAGATACTTCAACCCGATGTAATTGTATTTTTCCAGCAAGTCGATATTGCTGTACTTGGCACGCCCGCGCTGACCGGACATATAGGAAAGTCCGTTGCAGGCTCCGGCACTGACGCCGATGGTATAGGGAAAGCGAATGCCACGGTCCATAAAGCTGTCGAGCACACCGCAAGTGAAGACGCCGCGCATGCCGCCGCCCTCCAAAACAAGACCGCTACGGTCGTCAATACGTATCATTTTCTCCATAAGTGTCGGAATTAACGCTCCAAAGATAGCTTTTGTTTACGATATTCTACCTATATTTGCAGCTGCAACTATAAATCTATAACATTTTAATCATGATGAAGAAATCAATACTGATTGCCGCATTGGGTCTGCTGAGCGTAAATGCCTTGGCACAAGACACTCCGAAAGAAGAAGGTTTCGTCTTCACCACCGTGAAGGAAAACCCCATCACATCCATCAAAAACCAGAACCGCGCCGGTACATGCTGGTGCTACTCCGGACTGGCGTTCATCGAATCCGAACTGCTCCGTATGGGCAAGGGCGAGTACGACCTCTCTGAAATGTTCATCGTGCACAACACCTATCTGGACCGTGCCGACAAGGCAGTGCGTACACACGGCGACATCTCCTTCTCACAAGGCGGTTCGTTCTATGACGTTGTATATGGCATGAAAACCTTCGGTCTGGTTCCCGAAAGCGAAATGCGTCCGGGCGTGATGTATGGCGACACGCTGAGCAACCACAACGAACTGACAGCCGTATCCAACGCTGTAGTGGCTGCCATTGCCAAAGGAAACCACCGCAGCCTGCAAGCCGACAAAAACAAGACTCCGCTCTGGAAGAAAGCCATTGCTTCCATCCACGACATCTATCTGGGCGAACGTCCCGAAAAGTTCACTTACAACGGCAAGGAATACACCCCGAAGTCTTTCTATGAATCTACCGGGCTGAATGCTGATGACTACATCTCACTGACTTCCTACACGCATCATCCGTTCTACCAGTCGTTCATCCTCGAGATTCAGGACAACTGGCGCTGGGCTTCTTCCTACAACCTGCCCATCGACGAACTGATGCAGGTGTTCGACAATGCCATCAACAAGGGCTACACCATTGCCTGGGGCAGCGACGTAAGCGAACAGGGCTTCACACGCGACGGTATCGCCGTACTGCCCGATGCCGAAAAGGCGCAGGAACTGAGCGGTTCGGACATGGCACACTGGCTGAAGATGAAACCCGAAGAGAAGAAACTCAACACCAAGCCTCAGCCGCAGAAGTGGTGTACACAAGAGGAACGCCAACTGGCCTACGACAACTGGGAAACTACCGACGACCACGGTATGCAGATTTATGGCATCGCCAAAGACCAGACAGGCAACGAATACTATATGGTGAAGAATTCCTGGGGCAAGGCAGGCAAATATGACGGCAAATGGTATGCTTCCAAAGCATTCGTACGCTATAAAACAATGAACATCATTGTGCACAAGGATGCACTGCCCAAGGATATTGCAAAGAAACTGGGTATTAAATAAGAATAAGGGCATTCTTAAAGAAGAACACTTAAAATAGAAAAGGGAAGCATGCCGGTTTTTCGGCATGCTTCCCTTTTTTTCAGATTATTTCCCTACATTTGTCACCTAAACTGACTATAACTATTATGAAACAGCTCCTCTATCTGCCCCTCTTCCTTCTCTTCTGCCTCCTTGCAGCAAGATGTACCGACGAAACTGCCACGCGCCGCCTCGCCATGCTCGATGCAGCCGAACGCCTGCTGCCGACCGATGCCGACAGTACCTCCCTGCTGCTTGCAGGCATCCCCCACCCCGAAGAACTGGGCAACCGCGACTTTGCCAGATATTGCATGCTGTGCGGTCGTTCCACGAACTACACCCATGCAGACACTCTTTCCGTCCACCAATGGAAACGGGCACAGAAGTGGATAGGCAAGCACGGCTCACCCGAAGAACGGGCGCAAGTGGGATTGTTCTTAGGGCGTGCATACGCTGAAGACGGAGAGTGGGATTTGGCGATGCAGATGTATACGGAAGCTCTGCACTATGCCAAGGAATACAAGGTATATAATGTGGCGGGGTATATTTGTACGTATATGGCAGACTTATATCACTTTAAAGATATGTACAATGAAATAAGGGAAAAATATGCAGAAGCCTCCTCCCTATTTTCTAAGGCCGGTAATCTTAAAAGTCAGGTTTATGCTATGAAAAATCTCGCAGTAGAATATGCTTTTATTGATTCATTTCTATACGCAAAGAAAATAATGAAGAAAGCAGACTCAATAGCTTCTACATTGCGCCTCCAAATAATGGATTATAACATAGCTAACGCCTATGCTAACATTTACGATTTACAAAAACGTTATGATTTGGCAGAAAAATATTATAAAAAAGCCATATCGCTTGATGCTCTTCATGGTATGAATGACTCCATAGGTTTAGCAGACATTTATGTTGCATCCGGCAAAATTGATTTGGCAAAAGAGCTAATAGATAAAATGATTCTACGTGATTCACTAAATTATCTCTTAAACGAGCTGTATGTTGAAATCTACAAGTCGAAAAAAGATTATAAAAAGGCACTCCATTTCAATGAAATTTGTTTTAACATATCCGACTCTATAACCATCAAACAAAATAAAGCAAAGGTCTTCGAAATAGAGAAGAAGTACAATCACCTCAAAATACAAGAAGAAAACGGAAGGCTTAAAAATGCCCAGCAACGTTTTCTCATCTACTTTATTATCACTTTGGCGATATTGATAATAAGTAGTATCGTTTTCTATTTTTATCGTAAACATACCAAGATGCAACTGCATTGGCAGGAAGAAAAGTTGTATAGCTTAGATAAAGAGCGTTCCGAAATAGCCGCACAATTATCCGAAGCACGTCACTCTTTGGAAACCATACAAGAAGACAGGGGAGAAAACATAAGATTACAACAAAAGATTCTGTCTCTATCAAAAAAATACAAAGAGTTACAAAAACAACGTTTAGAAGGCTCTGCAATATACAAAAAGCTTTCATCCCTATTGGTAAAGCCACAACCCAATAATAACAAACCATTATTGACGGACAAACTTTGGAATATGCTGGTTATTGAATTAAGTAGAATCTATCCGGGCTTTCGCTCCTCTCTTTATGAACAATGCCCCAATCTATCCGAAGAAGAATGCCGTTATTGTCACCTCCATGTTTTAGGGTTTGATGGAAACAATGAGGCTGTATTGTTAAACATCAATCCTTCTTCTATATGGATGAAGCGTACCAGAATCAAGCAAAAATTGGGTAGTAATCTCTTCAAAGAACAAACATTGCACAATATTTTGGTTGATACATTTCTAAACTAACTATAATACTTAAAACCAGCTCATTACATTAACAGTTGTATAGGTATCCGTATAGGATTTAATTCGTAATCATTTGATTTTCAGCACTAGGTTGTATAGTAAGAAATAGAATGAAATTGCTATGTAAAATTTTATTTCCTATAATTTCGCAGCATCATTAACTGAAAACAAATGTATTATGATGAAACTAAAAACTGTATTATTATGTGTATGCTTGGCCGCACCTTTATTGTCTAATGCAAAAAGACCCTAATTGATTGGACGTATACAACACGCCATACTGACGACCGCAGTTTAGGCCCAGCCATCCCCATCGAAGCCACCTACGATGACGAGCTTCACGAACTCACCTTGATGCTTTTTGATGAAGGCTATTCTATCCTTGTAGAAGTCAAAGATGAAAAAGGCAATGTAATCTACACCGATTATCTTATGATGATTGATGGCAGTAAAGTACAGATTCCTTTAGAAGGACTCGCTATCGGCAAATACACCCTTTCCATTTCAGACGGAGAGGACAATTTTATTGGAGATTTCGTTTATTGATGAAATTAATCTTAAAGCATTAGTGTCCCATAAAAAATAGGGACTAGTTAAACATTAAATAAATTTGGCCCA
>NZ_SRYZ01000004.1 GCF_004793475.1 Bacteroides muris (ex Afrizal et al. 2022)
ATGCCTTCTTTTATACCCTCTTATAAACTTTCATGCTGACTTGCGAAACTTAAATAAATAAAAAATTAGTTTTAAAAGCACATCACAAATCTAGGCAATAAAAAGTGAATTATCAAGCCTTTGCCATTGTTTTTTATGTTACTTCGCTACAAATCTGAAAATAAACCCGTAACTTTGCACCGATATCAACCGGATACTAACCGGTTTTAACCATTGAATAAACAATGTTTTCAACAAAATATTAATTAGTACCACTATGGAATACAATTTCAGGGAAATTGAAAAGAAATGGCAGAAAAGGTGGGTGGAAAACAAAACCTACCAAGTGACGGAAGACGAAACGAAGAAAAAATTCTATGTACTGAACATGTTCCCCTACCCTTCCGGTGCAGGATTGCATGTAGGTCATCCGCTAGGATACATCGCTTCAGATATTTACGCCCGCTACAAACGACTGCAAGGTTTCAATGTACTGAATCCCATGGGATATGATGCTTACGGCCTTCCAGCAGAACAATATGCCATACAAACGGGACAGCACCCTGCAATTACGACCGTCAACAATATCAACCGATACCGTGAACAGTTGGATAAGATAGGATTTTCCTTCGACTGGAACCGGGAAATCCGTACTTGCGACCCGGAATATTACCACTGGACACAATGGGCTTTCCAAAAGATGTTCAATAGCTACTACTGCAACGACCAGAAGCAAGCCCGTCCCATCCAGGAACTGATAGATGCTTTCCCAATATACGGAAACGAAGGATTGAACGCCGCATGCAGCGAAGAACTGCACTTCACTGCCGAAGAGTGGAATGCCAAAAGCGAAAAAGAACAGCAGGAAATCCTGATGAACTACCGCATCGCCTACTTAGGTGAAACGATGGTGAACTGGTGCCCACAGCTGGGAACCGTACTTGCCAACGACGAAGTGGTGGACGGCGTCAGCGAACGCGGTGGTTTCCCCGTTGTCCAGAAGAAGATGCGCCAATGGTGCCTTCGTGTATCTGCCTATGCACAACGCTTGCTGGACGGACTCGATACCATCGACTGGACCGATTCCCTGAAGGAAACACAGAAAAACTGGATAGGACGTAGCGAAGGTGCCGAAATACAATTCAAAGTGAAAGACAGCGATTTGGAATTCACTATCTTCACCACCCGTGCAGACACTATGTTTGGCGTTACCTTCATGGTTTTGGCTCCCGAAAGCGAACTGGTGTCGCAACTCACGACCGATGCACAGAAAGACGAAGTAAATGCTTATCTGGAACGCACCAAGAAGCGTACCGAACGTGAACGTATTGCCGACCGCAGCGTTACCGGCGTGTTTTCCGGAAGCTATGCCCTCAATCCCTTCACTGGTGAGGCTGTTCCTATTTGGATAAGCGACTATGTACTTGCCGGATATGGTACAGGAGCCATCATGGCTGTGCCTGCACACGACAGCCGTGACTATGCTTTTGCCAAGCACTTCGGCCTCGAAATCCGTCCGTTGGTAGAAGGCTGTGATGTAAGCGAAGAGAGCTTCGATGCCAAGGAAGGTATCGTATGCAACTCTCCACGCGAAGGCGTTACTTCCTATTGCGACCTTTCACTGAACGGGTTGACCATCAAGGAAGCGATTGCCGCTACCAAGAAATATGTGAAAGAGCATAACTTGGGACGTGTAAAGGTGAACTTCCGTCTGCGTGATGCCATTTTCTCACGCCAGCGCTATTGGGGCGAGCCGTTCCCGGTTTACTACAAAGACAACATGCCTTACATGATTGACGAAAGTGCCCTCCCCCTGGAATTGCCCGAAGTAGCCAAATTCCTGCCTACCGAAACCGGTGAACCTCCATTGGGACATGCCACAAAATGGGCTTGGGATACTGTGAACAAATGTGTTGTAGAAAACGAAAAGATAGACAACATCACCGTCTTCCCGCTGGAACTCAATACTATGCCCGGATTTGCCGGTTCAAGCGCCTATTATCTGCGTTACATGGACCCGCACAACAACCAGGCAATTGTAGATAAGAAAACAGATGAATACTGGCACAATGTAGACCTTTACGTAGGCGGCACCGAACATGCCACCGGCCACTTGATATACTCCCGCTTCTGGAATAAATTCCTGCACGACCTTGGCTTTTCCATAGCCGAAGAACCGTTCCAAAAGCTGGTGAACCAAGGTATGATTCAAGGACGGAGCAATTTTGTCTATCGCATCAAAGATACCAATACATTCGTATCCCTGAACCTGAAAGACCAGTACGACACTACCCCACTCCATGTGGATGTGAATATCGTGTCCAATGATGTCCTGAACCTTGAAGCTTTCAAAGCATGGCGTCCCGAATACGAAACCGCCGAGTTTATTCTGGAAGACGGCAAGTACATCTGCGGATGGGCTGTGGAGAAGATGAGTAAATCCATGTTCAATGTGGTCAATCCCGACATGATTGTCGAAAAATACGGTGCCGACACTCTCCGTATGTACGAAATGTTCCTGGGACCGGTAGAACAATCAAAGCCGTGGGATACGAACGGAATAGACGGTGTACACCGCTTCATCAAGAAGTTCTGGTCATTGTTCTACGACCGCAACGGCAATTATCTGGTAACGGATGAACCTGCCACCAAGGAAGAATTGAAATCCCTCCATAAACTAATCAAGAAAGTGACGGGAGACATCGAGCAATTCTCTTACAACACAAGTATCAGTGCTTTCATGATTTGCGTGAACGAGTTGTTCGGAATGAAATGCAGCAAGAAGGAAATCCTGAACCAGTTCATCATCGTTCTGGCTCCCTTTGCTCCGCATGTATGCGAAGAGTTGTGGGAGACACTAGGCAATGCAGAATCCGTATGCGATGCCAAGTGGCCGGTATACAACGAAGAATACTTGGTGGAAAATACGGTCAACTACACAGTTTCCTTCAACGGAAAGGCACGGTTCAACATGGAGTTCCCCGCAGATGCGGCATCGGATGCGATACAGACTGCCGTATTGGCCGACGAACGCTCTGAAAAATGGATGGAAGGCAAGACCATCGTCAAGGTAATCGTAGTGCCGAAGAAGATTGTAAACATCGTTGTAAAATAAATGAATAATGGATGATGAGTGAACCTATGACTCATCACTCATCATCCGTACCTGTAACTTTAATCAATATGAAGATTACAAAGCCAACCAAAGCGGAAGTGATGAGAGAAGTGAAGGATTATGTCTTCATTACTTTCGGACTCATCAGCTATGCCTTGGGATGGGTGGCGTTTCTGCTTCCCTACCAAATTACCACCGGAGGCACTACCGGTATCAGCGCCATCCTGTACTACGCCACGGGATTTCCCATCCAGTGGTCCTACTTCATCATTAATGCCGTGTTAATGACATTTGCCATCAAGATACTCGGTCCCCGATTCAGCATCCGCACCACGTTTGCCATCTTCGGACTGACATTTCTCCTTTGGATTTTTCAGGAACTGATGAAAGGGGCCGACGGAACACTCCCCCAGCTTCTGGGCGAAGGGCAGGACTTCATGGCTTGCCTGATAGGTGCGGCCATGTGCGGTACAGGATTGGGAGTAGTATTCAACAACAACGGAAGTACGGGAGGCACGGACATCATTGCCGCCATTATCAACAAATACAAGGACGTGACGCTGGGACGCATGATTATGGCTTGCGACGTTGTCATCATCAGTTCCTGCTATTTCATCTTCCACGACTGGCGACGGGTGATATTCGGTTTTGTAACCCTGTTTATCATAGGTTTTGTACTGGACTACATCATAAACAGCGCACGACAGTCCGTGCAATTCTTCATCTTCTCCAAAGAATACGACAAGATTGCCGACCGCATCACCAAGGAAACCCATCGTGGTGTAACAGTGCTCGACGGTACCGGCTGGTACAGTAAGCACAACGTGAAGGTACTCGTTGTCCTTGCCTACAAACGCCAATCGATAGAAATATTCAGGCTGGTGAAAGACATAGACCCGAACGCTTTCATCTCACAAAGCTCCGTCATCGGGGTATACGGAGAAGGGTTCGACCGGTTGAAAGTGAAATAGAGACTTGTATAGGTCACACAGGTATGAGGAGAACATGATATGAGAAAGAAATTTGTATTTGCCACCAACAATTCACACAAACTGGAAGAAGTGACCGACATCCTGGGAGAGAAGGTCGAACTTCTCAGCATGAAGGATATCAAATGTGATACTGATATTCCGGAAACTGCAGACACTCTTGAAGGAAATGCTTTGCTAAAAGCAAGATATATTTTCGATAACTATCATCTGGACTGTTTTGCCGATGATACCGGCTTGGAAGTGGAGGCTCTTGGCGGGGCACCGGGTGTATATTCCGCCCGTTATGCTGGCGATGCACACGATTCGGAAGCAAACATGAAGAAATTGCTGAAAGACATGGAGGGCATCAATAACCGGAAAGCACAATTCCGTACCGTATTTGCACTTATCATCGACGGAAAGGAACATCTGTTTGAGGGCATTGTGAAAGGAGAAATCGCAGAAAACAAAAAAGGCACTTCAGGCTTCGGCTACGATCCCATATTCATTCCCGAAGGATATACGCAGACTTTTGCCGAAATGGGGAATGAACTGAAGAATAAAATCAGTCACCGGGCATTGGCCACCGCTAAACTTTGCAGGTTCCTGATGAAATAAAGCCAAAGTACTCCCCCCTCCTCCCAGAAGGAGAATCGGGGGGAGTACCGGTGTTATAAGATGACGGAGGATTACAACCCCAGTTGAGCCGATATTTCCAACATCCTCTTGATCGGTTTCACTGCTTTTTCTGCAATCTCGGCATCCACCTTTATTTCCGGTGATTCGTTTTTCAAGCAATCATAAAGCTTTTCCAATGTATTCAGTCGCATGTAGCCGCATTCATTGCAGGCGCAAGTGCTGTCGTTGGGAGGAGCCGGAATAAACGTTGTCTGCGGGCATTGTTTCCGCATCTCGTGCAGGATACCGCTTTCGGTGGCCACGATATAGCTCTTTTCGGGATGCGTCACTGCATACTTCAACAAAGCTGCCGTAGACCCTACCACATCAGCCAGTTTCAAGACCGTACTCTTGCATTCGGGATGTGCCAGTACCACCGCATCGGGATGTTGCTGTTTTATTTCAACAATCTTTTCAACCGAGAATTCCTCGTGTACATGGCATGCGCCATTCCATAATAACATATTTCTTCCGGTAACGGAGTTGATATAATTGCCCAAGTTCCGGTCCGGTCCAAAGATTATTTTCTCATCTTTGGGGAAGCTTTCCACGATTTGCTTTGCATTGGTAGAAGTTACCACCACATCAGTCACCGCCTTTACGGCAGCCGTTGTATTCACATAGGATATCACCGTATATCCGGGATGCTCTTTGACAAACTGACTGAATTTGTCTGCCGGACAACTGTCTGCCAACGAACAGCCTGCCGCCATGTCGGGCACCAGTACCTTCTTGTCGGGACAAAGCACCTTTGCCGTTTCTCCCATGAAGTGCACACCGCACATCACGATAATGTCCGCTTCCGTCCGTGCCGCCCATTGTGCCAGAGCCAAGCTGTCGCCCACGTAATCGGCTATATCCTGTATCTCACCTTTCTGGTAGTAGTGTCCCAGAATAACTGCGTTCTTCTTCTGCTTCAACAGTCTGATAGCTTCTATAAGATTATCCATAATCATATTTTTTAATTTCTCTTTCTTCTTTAAAAATCTTTTGATAGTGATGATAGGCTGTTAATAGTGTGGACAAATAAATGTGATTTTTCTTGCCCATGAAGTTATTAGTATCAAGCCGAATTTTACCCTTATGCTTATAAACCGGAGTTTTGAGTTTTATCCGTTGATAATAAGACTTCTGTAAAACAGCATTAACATGTTGTTAATAATATGCAAAGTTAATAACTTTAGGGTTATAAATCGATGAAATCGGACTGAAAAATATGTTGAAGCAACCCTTGAAAGTTCTTCTTAACTTTTTTGGTTTGTTCGTTGCGGTATCGTGATATGCAGACCTTTGAATAATGCAAGGACTATTTTTAAAATTGTTTCCCTATTGTATCGACACCTTTTCAACGGTTATTAACCGGGATATAAACGGAAAGAAGTATCTTTGCAGTATCAATAGAAACAAAGGATATTGTTTTGTTTGACAGACGCTGGTGCCTGACGTGACAAAGTCCAGTATCTGTCAGATGATATATAAAGCATTGTATAATAAGATATAAAATAACATCGTCATGCGTAAACTGAAGATAATGGAACTGAATCGTATCAGCATAGAAGAATTTAAGGAAGCCGAAAAGCTACCTTTGGTGGTGGTATTGGATAATATCCGCAGTCTCCATAATATAGGTTCCGTCTTCCGTACCTCGGATGCTTTCCGCATTGAGTGCATCTATCTTTGTGGCATTACGGCTACCCCGCCCCATCCGGAGATGCACAAAACTGCCTTGGGAGCGGAATTCACAGTAGATTGGAAGTATGTTGATAACACTGTTGAAGCTGTTGACAACCTTAAGTCCGAAGGATATACGGTCTATTCCGTGGAGCAGGCAGAAGGCAGCGTGATGCTGGACGAACTGGTGCTTGACAAGACTGAAAAGTATGCCGTGGTAATGGGAAACGAAGTGAAGGGCGTCCAACAAGAGGTGATTGACCATTCGCACGGTTGCATTGAAATTCCCCAGTACGGTACGAAGCATTCGCTGAATGTATCGGTCACGGCAGGTATTGTCATCTGGGACTTATTCAAGAAACTGAGATAAGCCCTGTTTTCTTTATGTATGATATAACGGAATGCCATAATCAGCAGTATTAACAAGCTTGTTGATAAGCTGTCAATATATCGTGTTTATTCCATCCATGGATGGAATAATTAGGTGGAAACGGGAAAGAGAATGAACAACGGTTTATTTGGTTATTAACAGTATTTATTTATTGATAATCAGTTGTTTGTTGTGATGTGTTTTCCTGTTACCAACAATATTTTCAACAGATTGCAAAATAATCCGGAAGAAGGGTTACTGTCTTTTTATTATTTATGCGAATCAGTAGTTGAACCCTGTTCATAACGCTTCCGGCAAGGAAGCAGATGTTAAGCTATCGACCTTTAACTCTTGAGTCCGAAGGGCGATAACTTCTTCTACTCCCTTTAACTCCCTTAGATGAACGAAAGAGCCACGTCTGTTCTGTAATTTATCTTACGGCATATACCTGATGTTTTCCTATAATTTTGTATATTTGCCGTATATATATAAAAATCATACCAGTATGAAAAAGATAATATCTTCATGGATAGGCATCTTTGTAGGTTGTACTATTCTGGCGGCAGGTTTCGTGTATTTTATCAATCCTTACAATCTTGTTCCCGGAGGGGTGTATGGAGCCAGTATCGTGCTTCATAACTTGTTTCCTTCCATTCAGGTAGGTACGTTCGGTTATATGTTTGATATTCCTTTGCTGATAATTTCCGTATTGGTATTGGGAGCGAAACTTGGAGCACGTACCATCGTGGCGGCACTTTTCACTCCGCTTGCCATGAATGTGCTGTCTTTCCTCTCCTATCCTTCCGAGGAAGCGCTCCACCGGTTGGACCCTACGCAGTTGTTGGGCGGAAGTCTGGATATGTCAGACCATTTGATGTTGACTTCCGTGATTGGTGCGGTGGTCATTGGGGTGGGCTGTGGCATCGTAGTGCGTAGCCAGGCTACTACAGGGGGCACGGACATCGTGGCGATGATATTGCAGAAATACTGTCATATACGTTTTTCGAAGGCGATATTGCTGGTAGATGGCATTGTGGTGGGTTTCGGGCTGCTGGTTATCGGTTTCGGCATCGGCAATCCGGATGACGCCACGCAACCCTCGTGGCACTTGTCTTTTTATTCGCTCATTGCCATTTTTGTTACTTCGAGGGTATTGGCATACGTGATAAACGGCGAGAAGAACGACAAGATACTGTTTGTGATCAGTGACATGCAGCTTACTGCCTTGCACGATTATATTCTGAAGGATTTGGACCGTACGGCCACTTGCATTAAGAGCAGCGGTCTTTATACCAAGGCGGACAAGCAAATGTTGTTTCTTGTGGTAAGCTACAAGGAAGTGATAGGCATCAAGCAGAAGATAAGGGAAGTGGATCCTAAGTCTTTTGTGGTGGTTACCGATGCGTACGATGCCTTTGGCGAAGGATGGAAAGAACTTCCGATGGTAGGGGAGGTGCAACCCGAATAAGCGGAGTAATCAACAATTGGTTCATTCTGTTATCAACAATTGTTTTCTTTGTAAATCAGCGTGTTATATTTTGTTTCTTTACATTTGTAACAATGTTGTCAACATGTATGAGATTCAGATGAGCTCTTTTTTAAGAGCCACAGCTTGGGTTATCAGAGATTATCAAAGCTGCCCGCTTTCCACCATCAGTATCACCCGTTCGGTCAGTGCATCCTCTCCCATGGGGTCGTATTGCTTTTTCAGGCTGGCACCGAAGAGTGCGGCGAAAGTCTGGTAGAAACCGGCTTTGAAAGGGCCCATGAATGCTTTCACCAGTTCATATCCGGTGGAGCGGGTCTGTCGGTCTACCAGTTTTATCAACAGTTTGCCCTGGGCAAAGGTCAGCTTCTTCATGCGGGGAGTGTACTGCTCCTTCAAGCTTTTCTCTACTGCTTTCATGTGTTTCTGGCGGGCTTTTTCGGTGGGCAGGGTCATCATGTATTCGTAGGTTTCGATGATGGCACGGTTAATCTCCTTGGAAATGGGAAGTACCTTCTTTACGTCACGGATGAGTTTGTAGTACTTGTTCATGTCGCGCTTGTTCTTGAACCTGAGCGGCTTGAAGATGTAGACAGTGGGGAGCTTGACATAAGGGATGGTATCTCCTTCGTGAACGCACATGGGAGTAAGATAGACACTCTTTTGTGCAGCAGGCCGAGGTTGTTGCTGCGCAAAGCATTTCAGGCTTCCGAGAGAAAGAAACATGATGAGTATTACTATGTTAAGCCTTGCGTTCATGTTGCAAAAGTACACCATTCTGTGTAATGTTGTTGCATTATGTTGATTTTTCCTTGCTCAATTAACTTATTTAAGGTAACTTCGCTTCCCAAAACATGAAAATGACCTACTATTAATGGAATTACTCAAGATAGGAGTTTTTGTAAGTATGCTGTCAATGACTCCTATGCTTGAAGCTCAAAATACATCCAGCCTTCAGAAAGAACAGCCTTTGCTTCTTTTGGAAGAAAATCTGGAACAACTTTCCATCGGGAATGAGGAAGAATACGGTTGGGAAGATGAATTGGAGGAGTTGTCCCGACGTCTGCAAGAGCCTGTCAACCTCAATGCCGCCACTAAACGGCAATTGGAGCAGTTTCCTTTTCTTACGGATATACAGATAGAGAATCTTCTGGCTTATGTCTATATACACGGACAGATGCAGACCATTTATGAATTGCAGCTGGTGGAGGAGATGGATAAACGTACCATCGACCTACTGCTGCCCTTTGTCTGTGTGCGGGCAGTGAAAGCGGGTAGGGGGTATCCTGCTTTAAAATCTATACTGAAATACGGGAAACACGAAACATTGGCACGGTTGGACGTGCCGTTCTATATCCGTAAAGGATACGAAAAGAATTACCTGGGACCTTCCCCTTACCATTCTTTGCGCTATGGTTTTCATTACGGAGATTATCTTCAGATAGGCATGACGGGAGAGAAGGATGCCGGAGAACCTTTCTTTGCCCTGCACAACGGAAAAGGCTATGATTACTATTCTTTCTATTTTCTGATAAAGAATCTGGGAAGGCTGAAGGCTTTGGCATTGGGCAATTACCGTCTGAGCTTCGGGCAGGGACTGGTACTCAGTACGGATTTCCGTTTAGGAAAAACATTCTCTATGTCTACGGCAGAGTATCGTACCGGAGGCATCCGTAAGCATAGTTCTACTGATGAGTACAATTATTTCCGGGGAGCGGCGGCAACGGTGGGAGTATTGCCTTACTTGGATATTTCGGCTTTCTATTCGCATCGCTCCATGGACGGTGTGGTGGAGGATGGCGAGATAACTTCCATTTACAAGACGGGATTGCATCGCACGCAGAAGGAGGCAGATAAGATGAATGCCTTTGCCTTGCAGGTAATAGGTGGAAACATGACCTATGAAAAGAATTCTCTGAAGGTGGGAGTAACGGGGATTTACTATTTTTTCAACCGTCCTTACGAGCCTCGGTTGAACAAGTATGCAAAGTACAATCTTCATGGAAGTGATTTCTATAACGTGGGCATGGATTATAGGTATCGTCTGGGCCGTTTTGTCTGGGTGGGGGAAGCGGCAACCGGCAGTAAAGGCTATGCGTTGCTGAACCGGCTGAAGTATAATCTTTCTTCCGATTATCATCTGCTACTTGTTCATCGGTATTATTCATATGATTATTGGACTTTGTTTGGGCGTTCCTTTGGCGAAAGCAGTATGCCGCAGAATGAGAACGGATGGTATCTGGCAGCAGAGGCCACACCTTTCGCCCGTTGGAAGTTTTTCGCTTCACTGGATATGTTTTCTTTTCCTTGGTGGAAATACCGTATCAGCAAGTCTTCAAAGGGAGCGGATGCCATGTTTCAGGTTACTTATACTCCTCGAAAGAGCCTTTCGATGTATTTTAATTATCGGTACAAACAGAAAGAAAGAGACGTGACGGGTACAAGCGGTACAGTTATCGAACCTATCTATCACCATAAACTCCGTTATCGGTTGACCTATATGGCGGGAAGATATATCTTTCGTACTACAATAGATTATAACCACTTCCGCCAGCAGGATGGGGAAGGGTATCGCTTTGATAGACGGCAAGGTTATCAGTGTACTCAACTTTGCTCGTACACTTTCCCCTTCCCTCTGTCGGTTTCCGTGCAGGGAACTTGGTTTCATACGGACGATTACGATTCGCGTGTTTACGCCTCCGAGCGTGGATTGTTATATACTTTCTATACCCCTTCCTTCTATGGCAAAGGATTCCGTTACTCCACTCATCTGCGATATGATTTGAGTAAGAACTTCATGTTTCTTGCCAAGTTCGGACAGACGGTTTATCAGGATAGGCAGACGATTGGTTCGGGCAATGATGAGATACCGGGAAATAGGAAAGCGGACTTGCAGATGCAACTGCGTATCAAGTTTTAGAAACTGTTTTAATTTTATTTTTCAGGTTGCTCAGAAGAAAACTGAAATAAAATTAAAACAGTTTTTTAGAGCCTTCTCTTTATCTGTCACTTTCTTCCAGCATGGAAATTTCATTTACAGTCTTTCCGAATATCTCTGATATTTTCAATGACAGCAAGATGGAAGGGACATACTTTCCCGATTCTATGGCATTGATGGTTTGCCGGCTCACTCCTATGGCTTCAGCCAATTGCTGTTGGGTCATATGCTTGATGGCTCTTTCTACCCTTATTGTATTAGTCATTGTTGCTCCTCCTAAATTTATAAAGTTCAATGTTGTACTTTATGATGAACAGAAACAATATCATAAACAAGTCTATGAATACAAAATTAAGATATTGCATGTCATAAATCAGCATAGTGCATACTATCAGTAGGGAATACGCTGTTATGGTAGCCCAGATAAGAGAGTTTGAACGAATATTGGCAATGCATTCATCTTCGTCCTTTTCTTTTGAGAAAGCTATGAACAAGAGTGAAGCCGTAAGCCCTATCATACTCAACTCGTCGAATAAAGAGTTCTTGATAATACCCCAGGGAATTACTGACAACGCGTTTACCTTCAATCAATCTTCATTGCTGCCGTCGAAGAGGCAGATGAAGGACGTGATGGCGAATGGGACAAATAAACACCAACCTATCTTTCTGAAAGTGGTTGGAAATAAATAGTTCTTTCTCATAATACTATACATTTAGATGTCTGTAAATGTAATGTATGCTTTACATATAAACAAGTAAAACATATAAAATGTAATGTATAGTTTACTTTTATAGCATAAAATCTATGCTTTATAAAGGGAATATTTTCTTTTATGGGTAAACTTTTGCAAGCCGAACATTGCCAGATACCATAGTTTTCACTTAACTTTGGAGCGGTAAGATTGTTTAAGCATTAATCAAACCGTAAATCGTCAAATCATAAATAGTATGACTGTCATTTATCCATCTCCCATATTCGGTCCCGTTCATTCTCGCCGTCTGGGAGTATCTTTGGGAATAAATTTATTGCCGGCAGACGGCAAAGTATGCACCTTCGACTGTATTTATTGTGAATGTGGTTTCAATGCCGACTATCGTCCCAAACAGCCGTTGCCTACGCGCGAAGAAGTCCGTTCGGCCCTTGAAGCCCGCCTGCGGGACATGCAGCAAAACGGGCCTACACCGGATGTACTGACTTTTGCCGGTAATGGAGAACCGACGGCACATCCTTGTTTTCCCGAAATCATAGAAGATACACTTGCCTTGCGCGACAACTATTTTCCGAATGCAAAGGTGAGCGTACTGAGCAATTCTACCTTTATCCATCGTCCTGCCGTATTTGAGGCTTTAAACAAGATTGACAACAACATCCTTAAACTGGATACGGTGGATGAAGAGTATGTCCGTGTACTTGACCGTCCTGCCGGACATTATTCCATCCGGAAGATTATAGAAGGAATGAAAGCGTTCAAAGGGAACTGCATTATCCAGACCATGTTTCTCAAAGGAAGTTATAAAGGACAGGATATGAATAATACATCCGATAAATTTGTTCTTCCCTGGCTGGAAACTGTCAAGGAGATTGCTCCCCGTCAAGTGATGATTTATACCATCGACCGTGAAACGCCCGACCATGATTTGCAGAAGGCCACTCATGAGGAACTGGATCGCATTGCGGAACGGATACGGGAAACGGGTATACCGGTAAGTGTTTCTTATTAATAATATGCTAATGAAATCAATAGCAATTAAAGATGTAAGCGAGAGCTTCTTCTGAGTGATAGGCAAAGAGTGGATGCTGGTTACGAAGAACATTTCAACAAGATGTCTGGGTAAAGGAATAACTCCTTTACCACAGTTTCAAGTCATACTCGGTTTCCACCTTTTCTTCTATTTCATCCGGAAGGGCGGGGAAGAAGTCGATACCTGTAATCCGTTCTACTTCGTCCACTGTATTGACGTAGCTGTCCAACGGATGATTGCCCGACGCATTCTTATAAATGAAGCCGATGGCTTTGGGGGGATTGCTGTCTGCACACAGAACGACCTTGAAGAATGCTTCGGGCACTGTAATCTTGTGCTTCTTGCCGATGGTGCGGTGACGTTGGTCATAGAGAATAGGACCGCATACGATGTATATCCTGCCTTCTTCTTGTGCCCAACGGCGGCATGACTCTTCCAGTTCTTTCCAGTCGCCACGGTTCAGATTGTGATTCTGCGGGCAAATGTTTGTCATGTAGAAGCTCTCTTGCATGGCTTTCCAGTGCCAGCGGTTGTCACCGGCAGGACACATGTGTCCGCGGTCCATGCCGGCTCCCTTGTAATCGTCGGTGGTTACCGCCTCGTCTTCTGGCAAGTCGGGGTCGGGGAGGAACTTGTCTGTGCGGCTTTCACGCTCCACCAGCTTCTCGGGAGTGAGTTCCCAGGCTACCCAGTTGGGTATTTTCAACTCCTTGTTGTAGGATACTGTGTATCCTTTCCGATACAGTATCTGTTCGGTGGCATGTTTCAATTTAGCCGGTATTTCCAGTTTTGTTCCATTGGCAGCATGGAACGGCGTGGCCTCTTTTTTTGTATCTTGTTTTTCGGACGTATGCTGTGTGCTACTTTGTTCTTCTCTGTGTTTTTCATACACGGTTTGTCGTATAGGTTCGTAAACCAAGCATACCAAGACTATAAATATCAGTAGATAATTTATTTTTAGGGGTTGTTTCTTTTTCTTTCTTCTTACCATATTGTTTTTAGGAGGTGTCAAGTTGTCTGAATCAGAATTATATTCCGCTCTTTCTTTTTTCAGTGCAAAGATATGTTTTTAAATGCTTTTTACGATTATAATCGTTACCTTTGTTGTTGTCGAACCAATAATGAGGAATAAATGATTATGGGAAGTGAAGGATTGCGCGAGCGTTATGTGAACCCTTATACTGATTTTGCTTTTAAACTATTGTTTGGCACGGAGCTGAACAAAGAGTTGCTCATCAGTTTCTTGAATGCATTGTTGCCTGGCGAACAGATAATTACGGATGTCACCTATTTGAATACCGAACATCTGGGGACGCAAGAGCGTGATCGGCGGGCAGTGTTCGACATCTATTGTGAGAACAACCGAGGGGAGAAATTCTTGGTAGAGATGCAAAAAGGAGAACAAGCTTTCTTCAAGGAACGTAGCATCTATTATGCCACGTTTCCCATTCGTGAGCAAGCCGTTAAGGGACAGGATTGGGACTATGGCCTGAAAGCAGTCTATACCATAGGTATCTTGAACTTCATCTTCAGCGATGATTCCGGTATTGATCAATTTTATCACGAAGTGAAGCTTGCCGATGTACATACAAAGAAAGTGTTTTATGACAAGTTGACGTTCATCTATCTGGAAATGCCCAAATTCAATAAGGAGGAACATGAACTGGAAAGCATGTTTGATAAATGGATGTTTGTACTGCGTAATCTCTCGCGTCTGATGGATCGTCCTCAGGCGCTTCAAGAGCGCGTGTTCGAACGTTTGTTCCGCGCTGCTGAGATAGCAAACTTCAATAAAGTGGAGTTGATAGAATATGAAGATAGTTTGAAGAATTATCGTGACTGGTACAGCGTGATAAAAACGGCTGAGCAGAAAGGGTTGGAGTTAGGCATAGCAAAAGGTATAGAGCAAGGTATAGAGCAAGGTATAGAGCAAGGCATAGAGCAAGGCATAGAGCAAGGCATAGAGCAAGGCATAGAGCAAGGATTACAGCAAGGATTACAGCAGGGATTACAGCAGGGGTTAGCCGAAGGCAAATTAGAAAAACAAAAAGAGATAGCCCGAAACATGAAGCAGATGGGGCTGGCAACAGAAATAATAGCCGGAACCACCGGACTTCCTGTAGATGAGATAAGAAATCTATAATTTCATCGGTGCAAGCTTGAGGAAGAGGCTGCCTCAAAATAGAATTTGAGAATTGAAAGACTTCTGGATTGAAACTGCAAGCAGAAAAAATCCCTCTATTTTGTCCTTATATAAACTAAGGGCTAAAATAGGGGGATTTTCGTACTCTAACTTATGATTTATAAATTAGGATGTTTCGATTTTTTTATTTTGAGACAGTTCCCTTTATAACAACTTCTTGGCCCTTTCCAGTGCTACATTTATATTCGGACAGATATTTTCTTCACCCAACAGCTCATAGAAGCTAGATTTCTGTAATACTTTATGTACCTTTTCGTTGACACCGGAGAGCACGATGGTTATTTTTTCCTTTTGAGACATCTCGCAAAGGCTGGTCAAGTTGTGAATACCCGTAGAGTCGATGAACGGGACTTTGCGCATGCGGATGATACGTACTTTGGGGCGGTCGCCCAACTGTGCCATGGTTTCTTCGAACTTGGTGGCGATGCCGAAAAAGTAGGGACCGTTTATCTCGTACACTTCCACACCTTCTGGGATTATCAGGTGTTCTTCATGGCTGGCAATGTCCGTTTCAGAATTAGGGTCTATTTCATCCTTGATGACGGATATTTCGGTAGTCTCCATGACACGGCGCATAAACAGCACGCAGGCAATCACCAAGCCCACTTCAATGGCAATGGTCAGGTCGAAGATGACGGTCAGGAAGAAAGTAATCAGCAGTACCGTGACATCCGATTTAGGATTCTTCAATAATGCCTTGAACGTGCGCCAGCCACTCATGTTATAGGATACTATGACCAGTACACCCGCCAGGCAGGCCATCGGTATATACTGTGCCAGCGGCATGAGGAACAGCAGGATGAGCAGCAATACCACCGCATGCACCATGCCGGCTACGGGAGTTTTCCCTCCATTGTTGATGTTTGCCATGGTACGTGCAATGGCTCCGGTGGCAGGTATGCCGCCAAACAGCGGAGTAGCCATGTTGGCAACACCCTGGGCTATCAATTCTGTGTTGGAGTCGTGCTTGTCACTGATTACACCGTCGGCCACGGTGGCAGACAGCAGAGACTCGATGGCACCCAGTACGGCGATTGTGATGGCGACGGGGAACAGATTCTTTATCGCTTCCCAGTCCAGGGCAGGCATCACGGCTTCAGGCAGTTCGGCACGGATGCTGAAACGGTCGCCGATGGTATCGATGCAGTCGATGCCTCCATACGTCTTCATCAGCCAGACGGCTACTGTCACCACGATGATGGCAATGAGCGAACCCGGAATCTTTTTCGAGAACCGGGGAGTAATGGCGATGATAAAGATACTTATGATACTTACAAGTGTATTCCACCAGTTGATTGTATCGAAGTGTTGGAAATAAATTATCCATTTTCCTACAAAGTCTCCCGGAACCTTCTCGCCTCCGAACGTCAGTCCGAAGATATCGGCAATCTGCGTGGTGAAGATGGTGACGGCAATACCGCTTGTGAAACCTACGATGATGGGATAAGGGATGAACTTGATGACGGCTCCCAGCTTGAACACTCCCAGCAGGATAAGCAGTACGCCTGCCATCAGTGTGGCGACAATCAGCCCCGATTCACCATATTGCTGGATGATGCCATAAATGATGACGATGAACGCACCGGTCGGTCCTCCAATTTGCACCTTGCTTCCTCCCATCAGGGAGATGATGAAACCGGCTATGATAGCCGTAATGATACCTTTCTCCGGTGATACGCCGGAGGCGATGCCGAATGCAATGGCCAGCGGAAGGGCAACGATACCTACGATGATACCTGCCATCAAGTCTGCCATGAATAGTTCTTTTGAGTAATTTTTTAAAGCCGTGTATAGCTTTGGTCTGAATTCGAACGCTTTCATTATAATCTACTTTTTTTATATGTTTCTTATACAGAATGTAATGTACATGTTGCAAATTGCCTGCAAAAGTAGATAAAATAATGGATATTAGTGAACACAACTATGATGTATTTTGTTTTGTTTATCAGATATGTGCTGTTAATTATGTCTGTAATGCCTTTTCGGATTATCGCTGGAGATAACTTCTTTCTATAAGACGATAGGTAGATTTGATGAGGCAAAAGTGTGGCTGCTTTAAACTAAATTCATAATTTTGTGTTATTTATAAACAAGACGAACGATATTTATACGTAATTACATTAACTAATAAAAAAAAGAAACTATGGCTAAGAGTGTTAAAGGAACTCAGACAGAGAAGAATCTGCTGACTTCATTCGCCGGTGAATCACAAGCAAGAATGCGCTACACTTATTTTGCAAGTGCGGCTAAAAAAGAAGGTTACGAACAGATTGCTGCTATCTTTACGGAGACAGCCGACCAGGAAAAGGAGCATGCAAAACGTATGTTCAAGTTCTTGGAAGGTGGCATGGTAGAGATTACAGCCAGCTATCCTGCCGGTGTTATCGGCACTACGCTGGAAAATCTTCAGGAAGCTGCTGCCGGTGAGCACGAAGAATGGTCGTTGGACTATCCCAAGTTTGCTGACATTGCAGAACAGGAAGGTTTTCCTGAAATTGCTGCCATGTACCGCAACATCTCTATTGCCGAGAAGGGACACGAGGAACGCTACCGGGCTTTTATCCGGAATATAGAGACTGCCAGTGTATTTGCCAAGGAAGGCGAAGTGGTATGGCAGTGCCGCAACTGTGGTTTCATCTATACCGGTAAGGAAGCCCCCGAGGTTTGCCCGGCTTGCTTGCATCCGCAGGCTTACTTCGAAGTAAAGAAGTCAAACTATTGATGATAATTTCCTCATAGAGAGAACAAAGTCCCGCAGAGCGAAAGCAAGCTCTGCGGGGCTTTTTGTTTGCTGTGACAGTCATATAGCTTGTAGCTGCACATTTGCTGCAGCGTCACTGCAAACAAATTGCAGTGCGACTGCAAAACTGTTGCAGTGCTGCTGCAAATCAGTTGCAGTGCTGCTGCAAACCGGTATGCAGTGACGCTGCAAAAAGTATGCAGTCGTTTTGCAGTGGCTGTACAGTACGACAGCAAGCTGTGTATGGCGATGCTGCAGCGGGCAGAGAAGGATTAATAGCCGGTTGTTGGAGATGTAGGGGGATTAATGGTTGCTTGGAACACTATTGAAAGTGCTTCATAACTGTTGGCAGCATCGGTTATTTCAAGCAGTTTCTCCCAGTTGGCTACCGGTTCCGTCTTGTGGTTGATGCGTTTTTCGGCTTTTATTCTTAATGTTCCGTCTTCAGTGGTGGCTTGGACAATGAAAGCGCCGCAGTCGTTTTCTACTTTTACGTTCAGTCTTTCCAGGCCTTCGGGAGAAATTCGATAACCTTCCGGCAGATTGACTGTGATGTCCCATTGGTAACAACGGGGCATCTCCCAATAAATGTCCTCCTTGCGCAGGCGTTGTTCGCCTTTCAGCTCTGGCTGTGACCCTATCAACCGACCTACGGAGAGAACAAAGTTTGTACCCGCTTTCTTTACGTATCCGTCCAGTACATAGTCCACTTGATAGGCAAGTGCCGCACTGTCTGCCCGGTTTCCGATGCTGAAAAGCTGGTAGCCGAGGAGTGTTTCCAGTCCTTCTTCCGAGCCATGATAACCGATGATTTCATTGCGGTAACGCTCTTTCTCCTGCTCCCGTTCACGGCGGTAACTTTCGCGCAGGTCGGCATGGAATTTTTCTTTGGTTTCGTCGTAGATAGTGGCTGTAATACCCAGTTGGCGACGAATGGAGTTGTAAAGGTCCTCGTCCATAATGAGGTAGGGTTGGAAGTGTTCTTTCAGAGCACCGCTCATCTCTTCCCGGCGACTGATGTGGAGAGTGGTGCCGCTTATAGAAGCGTTTATGGTAGCCATATCCCGGTTGTCTTGGGGAATGGCAGAGGGAAGGGTAAGGCATGTGTTGTCTTCCAGTATGGCTTCTTCGCCTTGCAGGCTGGCAGGCACTTCACCGGGAACAGCATAGCAGGCCGGTGGAGTATAGTATTTTCCGTTGGCCTCCAGATAGATAAACCAAGTGGTATTGCTGTAGTTGATGAGCTGGTCCAAAGGCTCCCGGGTATCTTTGGTCGTGATTCCTGTCCGGTGGGGAATACCTGCTTTTTCCAGAAGTTCGTGCATCAGCAGGATGAAACTGGCGGGAGTATAGTCTGCACCGTTTTCCATATACCGGTAATAGCAGTATTGGTAGAGGTAGTCCATCAGTTTCTTATCGCTCCATCCTTCGGCTTGACGGGCTTTGAGGGCTTTGGATATTTCGCCTTTCCGTCCGCTGCGCAGACCAGACCAGTTGGTGCCGGGAGCCTTCATGGAGGCACGTGTGTCATCTGTCATCAGCTTCGGATTGGGGTTGGCATATAGTCCGGGTTTACGGGCGCTGGGTGGCATCCAGGCATAGGGTGTCTTGCTGTTGTAGATGTACATCAGAATCATGGGCGTTTGCCGGGCACTGTTGTACCAGAAGTCGGGAATGACACGTCCGGAATCTCCGGTATGCAAGTCGAGAATATGGTTTCCTTCGGTATCGGTACTGTGGTCGAAGTCCCTTGCTCCGTTCAGGCAACGGTAGAAAGTGCTCAGCTTCGGGTCTATTTCGCAATGGATGGAATAGGCAAGCAGAGGATAGCTGTCCATAAAGTAAAAGCCGAAAGGTTCGGGGTTCTGGTTGTTCAGTATGGTGTATCGTACGAAGAACAAGTCGATGATGTCTCCGGTTTCCAGTCCGGGTACGGCCAGCTTGTTCCATTTTTCTTGGACGTTGCGACTGCTTGGAAAGCCGCTTTCATCGGTTTCCATGTACTCTTGCGGGTCTATTTCCTTGACTGTTCCGTCCGGTTTGATGCTGCGTACGCCCAGTATCCGCTGTTGTTCGTTGTGGGTGTAGCGTTCTTTTTTCTGGGAAAGGAAGCTGAACTGTGACATCTCTTCCAGCGCACTTTGGCTGTTGATGTATACCATTTGGCGGTAGATGCTGCGGTAGGTTATCTGTTGTTTGGTCAGTCCCATTCCCCACCAGTCCAACTTGGTTTTCCGGGTTACCTCCAGACGGCTGTGTGCGGCAAGGATAACGGCAGGTTCGTTTCTGTATTTCTCGGGTACAGTCATATTTTTAAAGTCGGGCAGGTTCAGCGACCATACTTCATTGCGTACTTCGCTTACGAGCGCAGCATATTTGTCTTCTTCCTTTTGGGCATTCAGTCCCGAAGTGGCAAGTAACATCAGCAGTAGTAGGAAAGAACGTGTTGTTTTCATGGTGATGGCGTTTTATGTTCAATTATTTGTTTAAAGGGTGCTTTGCCGGATTACTATCTGTTCGTTGCAGGCTTTTTTCCATTGTCGCAGGGCATCATTCCAAGCAGGGATAAGAGCAAGTGGAATACGTTTTCTGCGTATCTCCATCACTTTTCGGAAGTGGATATATCCTGTTCCGGCGCGGTAGGAGCAACTGAGGATGCCCTGATTCGTTTCAATGTGAAAGTCTGCAGGCAAATAGGACACGGCATATCCTTGTGGAATATCAATCGTTACCTCGCGTACAATACGGCATCTCCGCGGCAGTAGGTAATCCTGCTTGCGGCGGGTGGTGTCAATGGGCTGGTGGAAGAAATCTTCGTGCGGGTCTGCTTCGAGGCAGTACTCTCCATCGGCCGATTGTACGGCAGCGGTATTGTTTATCTGATTGTTTAGCAGGTCTGTCTGCTTCTCCTTGGGGGTGTCATGGTAGAGACTGAGCAGGTATTCCTTGTATTCGCCCGTACTTACGCGGGTGGCGGTGCCTTTCAGGGTAGGGGGATTGCTGTCCGTCATCAAGCGATAGTGATAATTGAGACTGTCCGTAGAGGCGGAGGCATCCTGCTGGGGAAGAATCAGTATCAGGCAGCTGTCTCCGTTTTCTACCAGTGCTTTTCGGCCTTGTATACCTTGGGGGATGTCTTCGGGCGGTAGGTATCGGTAGGTGGCATCCAGGCAATATCTTTTCCCTTGATGGAAAAGAAGGCAGAAGGCATGGTTGATGGCAGCCAGTGTCGGCACTTCGTCGGGAGAACTGGCGATGTCGTCCGTACCGATATAGGCCATTCGGGCATCGAATCCTTGGGCTTTCAGCAATGTGCGCAGCAGGAGTGCCATTCCCTTGCAGTCGCCGTAACGCTTGCGCAGCACTTCGGCAGGCCGGTCGGGCCGATGTCCTGCCAATCCGTTTTCAAAGGCGATGTAGCGTATGTTCTGCTGTACGTAGGCATAGGTGCGGCGTATCTTCTCCAGTTCATCGGTGCATCCGGCAGTAATTTCATTCGTCAGCATTTCGACTTGGGGGAGAGTGCAGTCCACCTCGGCCAGTCCGTTCAGCCAGCGGTACATGGCCTGTACATCGGCAAAGGGACCGGTCACCAGCAGATGGGGATAGAGGCAGTTGTCTGCGGGAGCAGCTTCTTCCTTTCGGGTGGCAGGCACTCCTTTTAAGGTGTAGACAAAAAGGGAATCCCCTTCCTTATTCACGCTCTTTTCACACCGGATGCCGGGACCGAAGTTCTTCTCCACCAACCGGAAACGGGACAGTGCGGCAGGAATGGTGACGGTGATACGTTTCTTGCGGATGAAGTATTCCTCCGGAAAGTAGATGCGTGTAAAGTAGCGCAGGTCATGGAAGGTACGGCTAAACTGTACGGCCGCCTTTTTCCCCTGCCGGCTTAGGGAGAGGTTGAAGTAGCAGATACGGGTATCGTCGAAGAATACATTTTCCGGTGTGGCATGGCGGTGGATGGCTTTGGGGGCAAGTACTCCCTTAGCTTTGGCTTCGTCCAGAGAGATGAATTCGCCATAGAACATATGAGGTTGTACGGTAGCTCCCATTCGTGAAGCTTCATATTCGGTCTTTCGGGTGTTTTGTACGATGGGGTTGTTTCCCGGGCCTTCTTTAAAAACATAGCTGTCTTCACAGCAGTTGATGATGATATTGTCGTCCATCGTCTGACTGTAGAGACAGCTTGAGAAAATATACAAAAAAATGAAAGAGAAATATTGTTTCTTCATGATGGAGAGGATTTATGTTTATTTCCCGGCGTGCGGATAGTCTATCGTGTAGTGCAGTCCGCGGCTTTCCTTGCGCTCCATGGCTTGCTTGGTTATCAGATACCCTACGTTTATCATGTTGCGCAGTTCGCACAGTTCGCGGGTGGCTTTGCTCCGCTTGAAAAGGGCTTCCGTCTCCTCATAGAGGATGTCCAGACGGTTCCAGGCGCGTGTCAGCCGGGTATTGCTTCGGACAATGCCTACGTATGCCTCCATAATCTGGTTCACTTCCTTCATGCTTTGAGTGATGAGGACGCGCTCTTCGGTGGAGATGGTGCCTTCGTCGTTCCATTCGGGGATATCTTCGTTAAAGTCATAACGTTCCAATACGCTCAGCGCGTGTTTGGCTGCCGCGTCGGCATAAACCACGGCTTCAATCAGTGAATTGCTTGCCAGGCGGTTGCCGCCATGCAGTCCGGTGCACGAGCATTCGCCTATGGCGTACAGACGGCGGATGCTGGACTGCCCGTCCAGGTCGACCTTGATGCCGCCGCATAGATAATGGGCGGCGGGGGCCACCGGTATATATTCCTTTGTAATGTCTATGCCGATGCTGAGGCATTTCTTGTATATGTTCGGGAAGTGCTTCTTGGTTTCTTCGGGGTCTTTGTGGGTGACGTCCAGATACACATGGTCTTCACCGCGCTGTTTCATTTCGTTGTCGATGGCACGTGCCACGATGTCACGCGGGGCCAGCGAGAGTCGCGGGTCATACTTCTGCATGAATTCCTTTCCGTCTTTGGTGCGCAGCACGCCGCCATAACCGCGCATGGCTTCGGTGATGAGGAACGAGGGGCGGTCTCCCGGGTGGAAAAGGGCTGTAGGATGGAACTGGATGAATTCCATGTCCTTCACTGCTCCCTTGGCACGGTATACCATGGCAATGCCGTCTCCCGTGGCCACCAGCGGATTGGTGGTGTGGCGGTAAACGGCTTCGCAACCGCCCGTTGCCATGATGGTGACTTTGGAAAGGAAGGTGTCCACCTCGCCCGTCGCTTCGTTCAGCACGTAGGCACCGTAGCACTTGATGCCGGGAGTGTGGCGGGTCACGATGATTCCCTGATGATGCTGGGTGATGATTTCCACGGCGTAGTGGTCGGTCAGTACGGTGATGTCGGGATGCTGCTTTACGGCTTCAATGAGGCTTGTCTGTATTTCTGCGCCCGTATTGTCCTTATGGTGGAGGATACGGAATTCGGAGTGGCCGCCTTCCTTGTGCAGGTCAAATTCTCCGTTCTCCTTCTTGTCGAAGTTCACTCCCCATTTGATAAGCTCCTCGATTTGTCCGGGGGCATTGCGCACCACCTTCTCTACGGCTTCACGGTCGCTGATCCAGTCACCCGCAATCATAGTATCTTCTATATGCTTTTCAAAGTTGTCTACGGCCAGATTGGTGACAGAGGCGATACCTCCTTGTGCAAAATAAGTGTTTGCCTCTTCCAAACCTGCCTTGCAGATGAGGGCTACTGTTCCTTTATGCGCTACCTTCAGCGCAAAACTCATACCGGCAAGTCCGGAGCCGATAACGAGAAAATCGAACTTTCTTACCATAGGTTTTGTGTATTAAAACGGTCACAAAGATAGTGTAAACCTTCTTAAAAACACATATCTTAGTTATAAAAACAATGCAAATTGCATAGAATCTTCTCTGGATGTATTATAATGATTAGAGTATATTGAGATTCCATATACTTTAATATTTATTTTTGCCCTTCTTACAACAACTAAGCATGGGTGATTCATATATGAATATTTAAAATATTTTTTTTATTATATGCTTTTATAATAAAAAGTTGTATATCTTTGCGCTGCAATTAATATAATGTAGACAAACCTGATGGATTTATTGATAGATGGAATAAAAACATTTGTTAACATTAAACAATCACTTTTATGTTGAAACGACTAAAAACAGTCAGTATGATGCTGTTCTTTTTGAGTACTTCTGCAGGAACAGCGTATGCAGTAGCTGATTACGGTATGGACAATGTACTGATGACTCAGCAGAGTGGTACGTGTACGGGTGTGGTAAAAGACATGGCCGGTGAAACCGTTATCGGAGCGTCGGTAGTGGTAAAAGGAACTACCGTGGGTACCATTACGGGAATTGACGGGGATTTCTCTATCCCCAATGTGAAGAAGGGAGACGTTATCCAGATTTCTTTTGTGGGATACCGCACACAGGAGGTGGTATGGAACGGTACTCCGTTGAACATTGTGCTTGAGGACGATTCGCAGGCACTCGAAGAGGTAGTTGTAGTGGGTTACGGCAGCCAGCGCAAGGTAAATGTGACAGGTGCTGTAGCTATGGTAGATGCCAAAGCGATTGCTTCCCGTCCGGTGGCTAATGCTTCGCAGGCTTTGCAGGGCGTGGTGCCGGGATTGAACTTGACGGTGGGCAACAGCGGTGGTTCGCTGGATGGCCGTCTGAGCATCAATATCCGTGGTACGGGTACGATTGGCGACGGTTCTTCTTCTGGTCCGTTGATTTTGATTGACGGTATCGAAGGTGACTTGAACACGGTGAATCCGAATGATATTGAATCGGTATCCGTATTGAAGGATGCCGCTTCGGCTTCTATTTACGGTGCGCGTGCTTCGTTTGGTGTGATTCTGGTTACTACGAAGAGCGGTAAGAGCGGTAAAACGAATGTGAGCTATTCCGGTAACGTGCGTTTCAGCAATGCCATCGGATTGCCGGATGTGATGGATTCTTATAAGTTCGCGCAGTACTTTAACCGTGCCAACAGCAATCGAGGCGGTGGAGCTATCTTCTCAGATGCAGTGATGGAGCGTATCAAGCAGTATCAGGAAGGTACTTTGAAGGCTACTACCGTGGACAACGGTTCAGGTATCTGGCAAAAGTGGTCCAATGCCAATGGCAATACCGACTGGATGGACGAATTCTTTGGCGGATGGGCACCTTCGCACGAGCATAATGTGAGTATCAACGGTGGTTCGGAAAAGACGCAGTTCATGATGAGCGGCAGTTTCCTGGACCAGGACGGTTTGATTAACCATGGCTCGGACAACTTCCAGCGCTATACGCTGAATGCGAAGATTTCTACTGCGGTGACAGATTGGTTCAAGGTGACTCTGAATACTAAATGGACGCGCGAGGATTTCAATCGTCCGACGTACCTGACCGGTCAATTCTTCCACAATCTGGCGCGTAAATGGCCTGTACATCCGGCTTACGACCCGAACGGATTCCCGATGGATGAAGGCGAAGTGGAACAAATGGAGAACGGCGGTAAGCAGAACAGCCAGAAGGACTTTTTCACCAACCAGTTGAACATGATATTCGAACCTATCAAGAACTGGAAAATCAACTTGGAGGGAAGTGTGCGCACTACCACGCAATACCAGCACTGGGAAGTGCTTCCGGTACAGGCCTATGACGTGGAAGGAAATCCTTATTATACCGTATGGGACATGGGATATGGTGGTTATTCTGCGGGTTCTTCGCGCGTGAACGAATATTCTTGGAAAGAGAATTACTATACCACTAATATCTATTCGGACTACTTTAAGCAATTTGACAATGGGCATTACTTCAAGGTAATGGCAGGTTTCAATGCCGAACTTTATAAAACGAGAAACATCTCGGCCCAGAAGAATACATTGATTTCGCCCAATGTACCGACCTTGGATACAGCTACCGAAGACCCGACTGCCAGTGGAGGTTATGACCATACTTCCGTGGCTGGTTTCTTCGGCCGTATCAACTGGAGCTACAAAGACCGTTATATGTTCGAGGCCAATGGCCGTTACGACGGTTCGGCCCGTTTTGTAGGAGACAAGCAGTGGGGATTCTTCCCGTCGTTCTCGGCAGGTTGGAACATTGCCAATGAGGCATTCTTCCAGGATGTGGCCGAAAAGATAGAGCTGGGCAGCCTGAAGTTAAGAGCTTCTTGGGGACAGTTGGGTAACGTGAACACTAAAGACCCGTGGCATCCTTTTGCACAGTCGATGCCTAATGGCAGCAATTACGGTTGGCTGGTGAACGGAAGCCGTCCGAACTATGCTTCTAATCCGGGAATGGTGAGCGCCGCCCTTACTTGGGAAACGGTGGAAACACTGGACTTCGGTTTGGATTGGTCGTTCCTGAGCAATCGTTTGACAGGTTCGTTCGACTACTTCGTGCGTAAGACAAAGGACATGGTAGGTCCTGCTCCCGAACTGTCGAATGCTTTGGGAACTTCTGTTCCGAAGGTGAACAACTGCGATATGAAATCCTATGGATGGGAATTGGAACTGGGCTGGAGAGACCGCATAGGCGAATTCTCGTACGGAGCGAAGCTGGTACTGTCTGACGACCGTCAGAAGATTACCCGCTATCCCAACGAATCCATGAGCATCGGTTCTTATTACAATGGCAGAATGCTGGGTGACATTTGGGGATATACCACTATCGGTATAGCTCAGACTCAGGAAGAGATGGATGCACATCTTGCCAAGGTAGACCAATCTGCTTTGGGTAGTGGCTGGGGAGCCGGCGATATCATGTATGCCGATTTGGACGGCGACGGCAAAATCAGCAGCGGTTCTTCCAAACTGGGTGATACGGGTGATTATCAGATTATCGGTAACAACACACCCCGCTATAAATTTGGTCTGACACTGGATGCGGCTTACAAAGGTTTTGATTTCCGCGTATTCTTCCAGGGTATTGGAAAACGTGACCTGTGGTTGACGGGTAACTACTTCTGGGGTGCCAATGCACAAGGTAACGAATGGCAGGCTGCCGGTTTCGAGGAACACTGGGACTTCTGGCGTCCGGAAGGCGACCCCTTGGGAGCCAACCTGAATGCTTACTATCCGAAAGTGAACTTCAGTGGCGGCAGAAACACACAGACGCAGACACGTTACCTGCAGAATGGTGCTTACTTGCGTATGAAGAACATCCAGTTGGGATATACTTTCCCGCAGAGATGGATACAGAAGGCAGGCATGACCGGACTTCGTCTGTATGTATCGGCCGACAACCTGCTTACTTTCACCAGTCTGTCCGACATCTTTGACCCTGAAGCTACGGGCGACTTGGCAGGATCTGGTTCGGGTAAGTTGTATCCTTTGCAGAGAGTTGTATCAATTGGTGTAAACGTTAATTTTTAAAGACTGAGAATTATGAGACTTAAGAATATAGTAGTTCAGGCTTGTGCCATGGTAGGAGGAGCGCTTATGTTCTCTTCTTGCACAGATTATTTGGACAGAGAGCCACTGTCATCGGTCACTCCCGATGCCTATTTTACGACAACCGACCATTTTGCCGCTTATTCCATCAGCCAATACAATAGTTTGTTTTCTACACATGGCGGCTATGGCATGGGAATCGGTGCGGGCGACGGCAGCACGGACAATGCAGTGTCAGGTGGTTACAGTGCCACTTATTATGAGGAAGGATACTGGCGAGTGCCCAATACGGGTGGCGGTTGGAGTTTTTCGTTGATTCGTTATTGCAACTACTTTTTCGAGCAGGCTGTGCCTAAGTTCGAGGCAGGTCAGGTGTCGGGCAATGCGGCTGACATCAGACATTATATAGGCGAGATGTACTTCTTGCGTGCCATGGTTTACTTCAATTACCTGAAATCTTTCGGTGACTATCCTATCATTACGGAAGTGTTGCCGGACGACAAGGCGGTAATGATGGAGAAGGCGGTGCGCCAGCCCCGTAACAAAGTGGCGCGTTTCATTCTGGAAGATTTGGACAATGCGATTGAACGCTTGCATGAGTGGGGCTTTGCGGGAAATAACCGCATCAACAAGCAAGTGGCTCTGCTTCTGAAGTCGCGTGTGGCATTATACGAGGCTACATTCGAGAAGTACCATAAGGGAACGGGCCGTGTGCCGGGCGACGAAACCTGGCCGGGCCGGAGGGTGCATACTGGTTTCAGCCTGAACGTGGACGAGGAAGTGAACTTCTTCCTGAGAGAGGCGATGGATGCTGCGGAGCAAGTGGCGGATGTGGTGACGCTGACCCCTAACTCGGGCACGCTGGAGCCGCCCACAATCACGACGGTTTCGGGATGGAATCCTTACTTCGAATTGTTTGCTTCGGAAGACTTGAGCGATAATAGCGAGGTGCTGATGTGGAGAGAATATGCTAAGTCGGGTTCGTTTACCATTGCACATGGTGCGCCGGCATGGGTACAATCCGGCAGTAACCACGGGTTGTTGAAGAGCTATGTGGAGAGTTTCTTGATGACCGACGGTATGCCTTGGTATGCGGCTACTAGTGTGGCTCCGTATGAGGGCGACGAAACGCTGGACAAAGTGAAGGCGAACCGCGACGAGCGTTTGCAGCTGTTTATGTTTGGCGAGAGCAATTTCTTGCCTTTCCACTCGCAGCAGAGTGCGCAGGGCGAGCAGTACTTCCGCCCACATCCGGTATCAAACCGTCAGGAGATGCAAGATCGCACGGGCTATCGTTTGCGCAAGTATGCCAGCTTCGACCAGGCTCAGAATGTATGGGGAAAGGCCGAATCGACCACAGGCTGCATTGTCTTCCGTGGTGTGGAGGCTTACTTGAACTATATAGAGGCTTCTTATTTGCTGAATGGCAACATCAACTCGAAGGCATCTCAGTATTGGAGAGCCATTCGTAATCGTGCAGGCGTGGATGCGGACTTCGAGAAGACGATTGCCGCCACGGATATGAGCAAGGAGACGGACTGGGGAAAGATGTCGGGTGGACAACTGGTGGATGCTACTCTGCTGAACATCCGTCGTGAACGTCGTTGCGAGTTTATCGGTGAGAACATGCGTTGGAGCGACCTGGTTCGCTGGCGTTCATTCGACCACATGCTGACGGAGAGATGGGTGCCCGAGGGCTGCAACTTCTGGACGAAAATGCACGAATATTGCAATCACGATGAGAATGGAGCTGAAGTGAATTACAGCTATACGGGGGTAGAGGGTGCGAATATCTCTGATCCGAAGTATAAATATCTGCGTCCTTACTCTATTATGAAGGATAATAATCCGGTGTATGAAGGGTATATTTGGGCGAAGGCCAACTATTTGTCTCCTGTACCTATCCGCGAGATGGAGTTGCTGTCACCGGATGAGACGGTGGGTAACTCGGTGCTGTATCAGAATCCTTATTGGCCCGAGACTGTGAACGGAACGGCTATTGAGTAGTCCGGATCGGATGACAATAAAAATAATGAGGGCTTTTATACACCCTCGTTAAGTTTAGACATAATAATTTAATTGAAAAGGCAAGGGAGCTCGTGAGAGTTTCCTTGCCTTTTTGCTGACATGGGGGGCACAGCTCTTTCATTTAAGGGATTATGTCTTTCGTATCATAAAAATGCGTACCTTAGCGACAAAAATCAGAACACTAATGAATAGAATCTTTCATGCGCGCATTGCTATGGGGCAGTATTTGTTCCTCATCTTGATAGGTATTCTCACCGTCTATATGCTTTGGAGCAAGCTTTCGCTGCCGGCTGCTCTTTTCATGCTTTGGCTGGTGGTTATCATTGAGAAGCTTATCCATACCACCTATACCGTAACGCCCGACGGGAAGTTGATGCTGTCCTTCGGCCGTTTTTCCAGGAGCAAGGAAATTCTGATAAAAGACATCGCTTCCGTGGAGCGTGCTTCTTCCATGCAGATAGGACGGTTTGCAGTGATACGCTATGTGCTCGTGAAATATGGCGAGGGCAAGTGTGCAGTGCTTCTTCCCGTCAAAGAGGAGGAGTTTATCCGGTTGCTGGAGGAACGGAGGAGGGGGGAGCGATAGTGTGTGCTCCTATCGTGAACGCTTTATTTTCCCGAGGGGAGAATTCCGTTTGACAGACACTGGCATTTGTCAATTTTACAAAGAACCGTGGTTTTCCGATGCATTCTCCGAAAGAAAAAACTGTTCTTTTTTGTCGGAGAATACGGGTTTTGTTAACTTGCGCACAAATTAATCACTAACCATTGATTGACCTATGAAATACCAAGTTGCCATTATCGGCGGAGGTCCTGCGGGATATACTGCTGCCGAAGCTGCCGGAAAGGCAGGACTGAGTGTCGTACTGTTTGAAAAGCAAAGTCTTGGTGGAGTATGCCTGAACGAAGGGTGTATTCCCACCAAGACTTTATTGTATTCTGCCAAGACATACGATGGGGCACGTCATGCCTCGAAGTATGCGGTGAGTGTATCGGAGGTAGCCTTCGATTTGCCCAAGATTATAGCCCGCAAGCAGAAGGTGGTGCGCAAGCTGGTACTTGGCGTGAAGGGCAAGCTTGCCGCCTGTGGCGTGTCGATTGTCAGCGGTGAAGCCACGGTAGCGGACAAGAATCATGTGGAGTGCGGCGGAGAAACCTACGAATGCGAGAACCTGCTGCTCTGTACCGGTTCCGAAACCTTTGTCCCTGCCATTCCCGGCATAGACAAGGTGCCTTACTGGACCTACCGTGACGCGCTGGACAACAAGGAACTGCCTGCCTCGCTTGCCATCATCGGCGGCGGTGTCATCGGTATGGAGTTCGCCTCTTTCTTCAACAGCCTGGGAGTGCAGGTAACTGTCGTCGAGATGCTGGACGAGATACTGGGAGGCGGTATGGACCGCGAGCTGGCGGGGATGCTCCGTGCAGAGTATGCCAAGCGGGGAATCAAGTTCATGTTGAGTACAAAAGTGGTATCTGTCATGCCGGATGCTGCCGAAGCTTCTTCCCTTATCCGGGTGAATTATGAAACAGCCGACGGTCCCGGTTCCGTCGTTGCCGAACGGCTTCTGATGAGCGTGGGCCGCCGTCCGGTAATGAAAGGCTTCGGCCTGGAGAATCTGGGCTTGGAAAGAACGGAGCGCGGAAATGTCTTTGTCAACGGACAGATGCAGACTTCAGTTCCCGGAGTATATGCCTGCGGCGACCTGACGGGCTATTCCTTGCTGGCACATACAGCCGTCCGCGAGGCGGAAGTAGCCATACATTCCATCATCGGCAAGAAGGATGCCATGAGCTACCGTGCCATCCCCGGCGTGGTATATACCAATCCCGAAATAGCCGGTGTAGGCGAGACGGAAGAGTCCCTGCAGAAGAAAGGCGTAGCCTACCGTGCCGTGAAGCTGCCGATGGCGTACAGTGGCCGTTTCGTCGCCGAGAACGAAGGTGTGAACGGCGTCTGCAAGTTGCTGCTGGGCAGTGACGATACCGTATTGGGGGCACATGTCTTGGGTAATCCCGCTTCCGAAATCATCACGCTGGCAGGCATGGCCATCGAGTTGGGGCTGACTGCCGATGAGTGGAAAAAGATTGTCTTTCCGCACCCCACGGTGGGAGAAATATTCAAGGAGGCATTATAGAGTCCATGACTGTTGTCTCATATAAACATAAAAGATGAAGACTGTAAAGCTAATCACCTGCGACAGGCCGCATCTCCGGGCACTGAGCATTGGGAGTATGTATGCAGCAAGTGCGGCACTCGTTTTGAGAAGCCGGTGGCGAAAGGAACAGTTGAAGAATAATCAGGTGTACTTATGAAAAGGATTTTGTTGCAGTTAATTTTATCCGTCTGCCTGCTGCCTTTGTGGGCTCAAGAGGCGGTAGCTCCGGTGAAGCCGCTCTCTGCGCGGATTGATGCGTTGATAGAACACAAACTTCCCGCAGGTTCCAACGTGGCGATTTCGGTCTATGACCTGACTGCCGGAAAGTCCTTGTACGGCTATCAGGCGGACAAGCTTTCCCGTCCCGCTTCCACCATGAAGCTGCTGACCACCATTACCGCACTTGCCCGCCCCGAAGCCGACGAGCCGTTCCGTACGGAAGTGTGGTACCGGGGAACCATAGAGCGCGATACCTTGCAGGGGGATATGTATGTGATAGGCGGTTTCGATCCGGAGTTTGATGAAGAGGCATTGGATTCCCTGGTGGCTGCCGTGGCCCGCTTTCCCTTCTCTGTCATCAAAGGAAAGGTGTATGGCGATGTCTCCATGAAAGACTCCTTGTACTGGGGAAGTGGCTGGCTGTGGGACGATACGCCCTATTCCTTCCAACCCTACCTCTCACCGCTGATGCTGAATAAAGGAGTGGTGACGGTCACCGCCACATCCGGCGAACGGGGCGACAGCGCACACCTTGAATGTACTCCCGTCTCTTCCTATTATACACTGACGAACAAGACCCAAAGCCGTACCCCTTCTGCCGGACGCTTCCGTGTGGGGCGCGACTGGCTGGTGAACGGGAACAACATCACCGTGGCGGGCAACGTCGATGCCCGCCGTACAGGTACGGTCAATATCTTCTCTTCTCAGGACTTCTTCATGCACACCTTTATGGAACGCTTGCAGGCACGAGGCATCCGGTGCATTCCGACGGCAGGAGCAGAATCTGAAGCTTTTGAAACGGTGGTGAAGCCCTCTGCCGTAGCCTCTTCTTACCTCTTCGGCGAGTTCCGCCGAGACAGCCTCTCCGTGCGGATGGCGTTCTACGAAACTCCCGTGCAGGATGTGGTGAGACAGATAATGAAGGAGAGCGATAACCTCAATGCCGAAGCCATGCTGTGCCGGTTGGGTGTGCAGAGCAGCGGAAAGAAGCGTGTCTCTGCCGAGGACGGGCTTTCTGCCGTCCGTATGCTGATAAAGAAGCTGGGGCATAATCCCGACCGATATAACTTGGCGGACGGTTGCGGCCTTTCCAATTACAACTACATTTCTCCGGAGCTTTTGGTTTCCTTCCTCAGATACGCCTACTCGCGTACTGATGTATTCCGGAAACTCTATAAGGCTTTGCCCATCGGTGGAGTGGACGGTACGCTGGAGTTTCGCATGAAGAAGGGCACCCCTTCCCATAGGAACGTACATGCCAAGACGGGTTCCTTTACTGCCGTCAACTGCCTGGCCGGTTACCTTAAGGCCCGCAACGGACACGAAATAGCCTTTGCCGTCATGAACCAGAATGCACTGTCGGGCAGGGAAGCACGCGCTTTTCAGGATGCGGTGTGTGATGAGGTGATACGTTGAGGTTTAGCCATTGTAAAGTTGACCTTTAGTGTCGTAAAGTTAAGGTTTGGCTTCCTAAAGCAGACCTTTACAAAGTGTGCCCCAAGCGTGGGGGGAGGAAATCACTCCTCCTTCGTATTGCGGTAGCGTGCCGGAGACATGTACGTTTACTTTTCCATGACCGAAAACCAGTTGCTTGCCCTGACTCGCCAGTACGGAAGCGTGGACGAGGCGTTGAAGAACATGCCTCAAGCGGAACTGAGACTGAATGACAATTCCGTCTATGACAAGAAAGGTACCATCGAGTCCATCAGCGGTGTCATCGACCGCCAGACGGGTACGGTAGTGGCACGCGTGGTCTTTCCCAACGAATCGCGCCTGCTCCATAGCGGGGCGTCGGGCACGGTGGTGGTGCCTACCATTTACAGGAACTGTATCGTGGTTCCGCAAGAAGCCACCATACAGTTGCAGGACAAGACGGTAGTATACAAGGTAGTGGATGGCAAAGCCGTTTCCGTCTTGATTACCGTGGCAGGAATAAATGACGGACGCGAATACGTGGTGCTGGACGGACTGAAAGTCGGTGACGAGATTGTATCCGCCGGTGCCGGACTACTGCGCGAAGGGACGCAAGTGAAATGATGATTGCTATTTATCAACTATCAATGATGGATTAAGATGAAAGGAAATATATTTATAAAACGGCCGGTGATGGCTTTCTCCATCTCCGTACTGATTCTGGTGATAGGGCTCATTTCGCTCTTTACGCTGCCGGTGGAACAGTATCCTGATATTGCACCTCCCACGGTGTACGTCAGTGCCAACTACACCGGTGCCGATGCCGAAGCCGTACTGAACAGCGTCATCATGCCGCTGGAGGAGAGTATCAACGGTGTGGAGAGCATGATGTACATCAGCTCTACCGCCACTAATGCCGGCTCTGCCACCATACAAGTTTATTTCAAGCAGGGTACGGACCCCGACATGGCTGCGGTAAACGTACAGAACCGTGTAGCCAAGGCACAGGGATTGCTGCCTGCCGAGGTGACGAAAATCGGTGTGACTACCCAGAAGCGACAGACCAGCTTCCTGCAAATCGGCGCTTTGGTAAGCACCGACGGGCGCTACAACCAGACGTTCCTTGCCAATTACCTAGACATCAACGTGATTCCGCAAATCAAGCGTATCGAGGGTGTGGGTGATGTAATGGAGCTGGGCGATACCTACAGTATGCGTATCTGGCTGAAACCGGAACGCATGGCGCAGTATGGACTGGTTCCTTCGGACGTGACCGCCGTATTGGGCGAGCAGAACATCGAGGCACCGACCGGTTCGCTGGGCGGGAGTGCGGGCTGGATCAATTCTGCCGGTTCAATGATTGTGAATCCCGGCAAGTTCCTGGCTTCGGCAGTGGGCTCGCTGACGCAGTCGCTCTTTGCCCGCGGGCAGGTCATTGCGCAGTACCGCATAGCCCGTGCCCGGCAGGAGGAGGCTTCCCTTGTCTTCCGGCAGACATTGCTCAACGCACAACTGGCACAGACGGCCAACCGATTTTCTGAAATACAAAGCCTGATTAACCTCTACAAGGCGTTAGGGGGAGGTCAGGAATAGAGTGTCATCATACTACTCTCTCTGCATCTTCACTTTAAATGTGAAGGAAGGGCTGTCCGGGAAGTGATTCCGGGGCAGCCCGCTTTTGTAGGTGGTGATTCCAATTTCAAACCATCTATTTTCTCGTGAGAAAGAACGATTCTTTGATGTACATTCTCTTTTTTCGATATTATTATATAATTTCGCTTAAAAGTTTAATCAAATTAATGATATGGTATATTTAATTAGATTGAAACTCGTAATTTTGAAAGCTTTGCCGCAAATAGCACAATGTTTGAGCATTAAAGTTACAGATTTGATTGAAAAACGTGGAGAATGATTATTATGAACCAAGAATTGATAAATAAGATTTCAGATTACGTAGAAAAAAACGTAGGTGAGTTTCATGCTGCAAGAATAGCAAAACTACAAAAGATAAATCTTAAGGAATTGCTTTCACGTAAGAATCCATATATGTTCAAGGCGAAGAATATTGTTACTGCAGGGGCTATGGTAGAGAATCTGGCCTCTGTTTATATGTCTTCTGCCGAAGAAAGCATATTTGGGAACTGGATGGAAGGCATTGCACATTTTGTGGCAGAAACTGTTTATTCAGGCTATAAATCTTCTGCAGAGGGGATTGATCTTGAATTTGATAAGGAGGGGGTACACTATTTTGTATCTGTCAAGTCCGGTCCGTCATGGAGCAACTCAACTTCGATGAAAAAGCAAAAAGAGCAATTTGTTAAGGCTGTAAAAGTGTTCAACACAAGCCGTAAGGCTGTAGCAACCATGTGTGTTGAGGGATGTTGTTATGGAAATGACAACAAAACATATAACGATAGTACCCATGAGAAGTACTGCGGTGAAAAATTTTGGGCTCTTATATCCGGTGAACCTACGTTGTTTATTGATATCATTGAACCACTTGGATATAAAGCCAAGGAGAAGAATGAAGAATATTTTAAGGCATATGGGCGAATGATAAACAAGTTTACTCAGGAGTTTATTAAGGATTATTGTAGCGATAATGGCGATATAGACTGGAATAAAATAGTTAGGCTTAATGCTGCTATCAAATCATTAAAACCAACAAAGAACTAAGTTTATGTTTTTTTTCTTCTTTAACGAACCAGACGAAAAGAATGTAACAAGATACGAGAGTGTGTCCGAAGCCACTTTATCCATCATACAAGACATGATGGATAAAGTCATGGATAGAGTTCTGGTATCAGATCCTTTCGTCACTGAGAAGCATCGTGCTAATAAGCCTCTATATGCTGCCCTTGTACCTGATGAAATATTTAAGGGGTCACATTTTGAGCGTAGATTTGTTACTCCTTTTGGCTCTGCATGGGAGAAACTTGCGGTTGCTGTTGGGAAAGTATACCATGGACATTGCATAAAAGGATGTACTATAGAAGGAAGTGTTGGTGAGGAAAGCCTCCGAAGAATTCAAGAAGTGCTGAATAGGCTGGAGCATGGCTTTGATGGAAAAAAGAGATTGAAGCCAAGCTGGAATGAAGAATTGACGTATATTCTGGAAGGTGGAGGGGAACCAATACCCGTAAGCGTAACCTGTGATATTTTAATTAAGAGCGAAAGAACTGGTAAGAATTATGCATTCGAGTTGAAAGGTCCTTTGCCCAACAGTGATCAGACTAAAGTCAGCAAAGAGAAAATGTTTAAACTACTTGCCATGGAGGGGCATCCTATAGATGAAACATTTTATACTCTCCCCTATAACCCTTATGGTAAAAAAGAAAACTACAACTGGTCTTTTCCTAACCGATGGTTCAACATGAAGGAAGACAAATCGGTACTTATTGGTGAGGAACTATGGGATTTTATAGGCGGTGCAGGAACTTACCAAAACTTTATTAAAGAGATTAATAAGCTGGGCAAGCATTACAAAGAAAGAATATATAGAGAATTCTTGGGAATTGAACCACCCGAAGGATTTGATAAAGACACATTGAAATAATACAGATGGCAAATTTTTCGTTTATAGACCTTTTTGCTGGTATTGGAGGATTTAGGCTTGCACTTGAGAGTGTAGGTGGAACTTGTTTAGGCTTCAGTGAAATAGCTCCGGATGCAATAAATACTTATTGTAAGAATTTCAATGAGTCAGAAGGATTCAATTTTGGCGATATTACAAAACTCAAGGAGCTGCCTGAACATGATTTTATGACGGCTGGTGTTCCATGTCAAAGTTGGTCAATTGCAGGTAAGAATCTTGGATTTGATGATGACCGTGGGCAACTCTGGAACGATACACTTTACCTGTTGAATAAAGTACGTCCCAAGGCTTTTATTTTTGAGAACGTAAAGGGGTTGTCTGACCCTCGTAATCAGAAAGCACTTGATTACATTCTCGAACGTATCAATCAGGCTGGGTATCATGCCCGTAAATATGTATTGAACGCTTACGACTATGGCGTCCCTCAAACGCGTGTGCGCATTTATATTATCGGATTCAAAGAAGAACGTTATCTCAAAAAATTTGTCCTTCCGGCACCGTTCCCGGGGCAGGTACGCTTGTGTGATGTATTGGATGACTGTGAGATAAAAGAAAGAGTTCAGCGTGAAGAGCATAAAGCACGTTGGAGCCTTTCGTGTAACGAGAAAGGTTTTAATGACTATTTTCTTTTTAATGACCTCCGCAATGGGGATACGACTATTCATTCATGGGATATCGTTGACACCACAAAGCGAGAGAAGGACATTTGTTATTTGTTACTGAGTAATAGAAGAAAGAAAGAGTATGGTGAACTTGACGGTAATCCTCTCTCTCTCTCTCATTTCCAAGGATTGGATGTAACCATAACAAGGCAGGAGTTAGAGCAACTTGTGCGTAAGAATATTCTCAAACATGTAGAGTATCTGTATGAAATAGTTGAGCAGAAACACAATTTGAGTGAAGCGGCAGAATTACTGCTTTCTTTGAACAACAACCGGATGTTGAACATCGGGCAATTGAAAAATAACAGAGAAGTAAAGAAACTGAAAATAAAGGTTCTGGAAACTCTAAGCCAGTTGAAAGAAGACAATATCATCCGTTGTACGGAGGTTCGCTATGATTTCAAGAATACCAAGATAAGTACAGGATTAGATGGTGTTAACCGCATATTTCTTCCTACATGCAAGATTTATCCGACACTTGTAGCCAGTGACACGAACGACTTCGTTTCAACAGAATCAATTGATGCTGATACTATAGCCGAATTTCGGGACTTATTTATGCAACGGGTTTTCCGTCCTGGCAACTATCGGAAAATTACCAAATCTGAAGCGTGCCGCATTCAAGGTTTTCCCGATAATTATAGGTTGCCGCCGACACGTCCAAGATGGATGAAGTTGATAGGTAACAGCGTAGCCGTGCCGGTCATCAAAGTACTTGCGAATGCAGTTGTAAATACAGGCGTGTTTGAGGGGCAAGGCGATATCGCTGTCAAAAAGTCGAAGCAGCGTATTAAGCAACTTGATTTTCTTGGTCTTTTTGAGAAATATGCAGATGCGAGTATCATTGAAAATACAATGGTGCATGAAGATACAGCCGAATACCGCATATCTCCAACTCGTAAGCTGTACTTGGATTTCACGAAAAACTGCTTGATAAGTTTTGTGAAGGAAGACAACTTTGAACAATATCTTGAGCAGTCGGCAAAAATTTACTATACTGGCAAGAAGTTTCCTTCAAGTGTTGCGCTGAACGAGCTTTACTATTTCATGCCATACCTAAAGGGAAAGGGGGTACGTGACCTTTACTTCATCAAGATGGCACGTGTGGGTACTCGTAAGGAAGGTCAATCAGGCAATGATCCTAACGACTTTAGACTGGTCTTCGAGATAGAATTTGTTGGTCAGCTGTTCGATGATTATAAGTTTGTTGAGCTGAAGATATGGAGAACTTTTACGGATACAACAATGCAGGAACTGTTGCGCAGGAACGGGCTGAAATAGCTTGTTGTTGGAACTATAGATGCAGCGTGTTCCATCTATATATGCAACGCGTTGCATATATAGATCCAGCAAACCGGAAATATACATGCAACGCGGTATATCTTTCGGGCGGTTTTTCTCCGCCTTTTTAGGGAGCAGTTTATTTATACTGTGCCCAGTCTACATTCTTCATGTCTCCACTTTTGGCCAGCTCAGCGTGCATAGCCAGTGCAGCGCGCAGGGCATGGGGAGTCTGTGACTTGCCGTCGGTCAGTTTCAGGTAATCCCACAGAATGTTCTTGTAGTCCGGATGGACACAGTTTTCGATGATGGCTTGTGCACGTTCTTTCGGACTCTTGCCACGGAGGTCGGCCACACCTTGTTCGGTGATGATGATGTTGACGTCGTGTTCCGTGTGGTCCATGTGCGAAACCATCGGCACGATAGCCGAGATTTTACCTTCCTTGGCAACGGACGGACAAGTGAAGATGGAGATATAGGCATTGCGGGTGAAGTCACCGCTTCCGCCGATGCCGTTCATCATCTTGGTTCCGCCGATGTGCGTGGAGTTCACGTTGCCGTAGATGTCGGCTTCGATGGCGGTGTTGATGGAGATAACACCGAGTCGGCGCACCACTTCCGGGCTGTTGGAGATTTCCGACGGACGGAGCACCAGCTTGTCGCGGAAGAAGTCCATATCCTGGTAGATGCCTTCCAGACAGTCGTTCGTCACGGTCAGCGAGCAGGCGCTGCCGAATTTCACTCGGCCTTCGCGGATAAGTCCGATAACGGAGTTCTGGATAACTTCTGTGTACATTTCGAAGGCGGGGATGGTCTTGTCACGTCCCAGAGCGCCCAGTACGGCATTGGCGATGTTGCCCACGCCCGATTGCAGCGGCAGGAAGGTGGGCGGGATGATGCCGCGCTTCATGTCGGCGGCAAGGAAGTCGGCCACGTTCTGTCCGATTTTGTCGGTCAGCGGGTCGGCATCGGCAAAGCCGCGTGCTTCGTCCGGCCAGTCGGTCTCCACTACGCCTGCGATTTTTTTCGGGTCTACCTGAATGTAGGGCAGTCCGATGCGGTCGCTCGACTTGTAGATGGGGATTTCGCGGCGGTAGGGCGGGTCGAGAGGCTCGTAGACGTCGTGCAGGCCCATGGCACTCTTGCTGTGGGCGGCATTCAGCTCTACGATAATCCGGTCGGCCAGGCGGCAGACGGTCGGAGAGATACCGCCGGCAGCCGTCAGGTAGATTTTACCGTCTTCGGTCACTTCGCATGCCTCGATGATGGCGACGTTTACTTTTCCCATGAAACCGTAGCGCACTTCCTGAGCCATTTGCGAGAGGTGGATGTCGTTGTAGGCTATCTCACCGTTGTTCACGGCTTTGCGGAAATCCACGTTGGTAGTGTAGGGGGCACGGTAACGGATAGCTTTAGCGCGTGAAAGAATGCCGTCGCAGGAATCGCCGGTAGAGGCACCGGTGAAAATGCCTATCTGGAACGGGTTTCCTTTCGCATGCTCCGCTTCTGCGATTCTTGCAAGTTCAGCCGTGACGGCTTTGGCTGTTCCTGCGGGGGTGAATCCGCTCAAGCCGATGTTGTAGCCATGTTTGATGAGGCTCGCAGCTTCTGCTGCCGAAATGTAATTGAGTGCCATAATATAAATAGTTATTTTTCGTGTAAAGGTTCTGAAGGAATTCTTAAGTATTTGTCATAGCTTCTCCGTCATCAGTTCTCCATTATCCGCTGTCTTAATATTTCCGTTGAAGTATCTCTGACCAGATAATGGCTTTCCTCGCTTCCTCTGCCGAGTGGATGCCGTATTCGGATGTTGCTTCGTCGGGCTCCTGCGGATGGGATGCGGGGGAGGGGGGCGAGGCCTTTATGGAAGTGTATTTGGATTTGGCGGACGGTTTGGATACCGTCTTCGGTTTGTTTGTCGGCTTGGGACCTTCGGGAATAAAGCCGCCGTAAGTACCTCCGCCCCAGTTTTCGGGCAGCGGGTTGTCCACATCGGGCATAGGTATGCCGGGACTCTTGTCGGCATTCTTGTTTGTTTCTTTCTTAAACTGCCTGATGAGTCCGGTGGCTATGACAGCCGCAACTAACAGAAACTTGAAGACATCTTCCATAATTCTTTCCTTATTTTCCGCCCAAAGACAGGGCAATTATCTCCGCTTTGGGCAAAGTTAATTATTTAATCTGATTACGGGCAAGGAATCGGTAATAAAAAAGGGCAGCTTCACAGCTCCCCTTAATTTTTTTAACCTAAACCTTAACTATGAAAAAATCTAATGTTTCTTTCACTTCACAAATTTGTGAATTAATTTTCTCTATGCCAAATCCGCACTCGGAAAATGTTCGCTCTCTTAACATTAATTAGCTGACAGGTTGAAGATTGGCAATCTGTAATGGCATTTTTCTTCTATTTCATCAGTTTATTGGAAGGGAAGGAGTATCTTTGCATCTTGAATGACAGATTTCAAAATGATATAAATTGATTTTAAACGAACTGATTATGGAAAAAGCAACGGGAGCAGACTTTAAATCTGCAACTGCCGATGGCGACAAGAAATTGTTCATCGAGACCTACGGTTGCCAGATGAACGTGGCCGACAGTGAAGTGATAGCATCCGTCATGCAGATGGCGGGATATTCGGTGGCCGACACCCTGGAGGAAGCCGATGCCGTGTTTATGAATACCTGCTCCATCCGCGACAATGCGGAACAGAAGATTCTGAATCGTCTGGAATTCTTCCACTCGCTCAGGAAGAAGAAACGCGGTCTGATAGTGGGTGTGCTGGGCTGTATGGCCGAGCGTGTGAAGAACGACTTGATTACCAACCATCATGTGGACCTGGTGGCGGGGCCGGATGCCTACCTCACCCTGCCCGAACTGATAGCGTCGGTAGAAGCCGGCGAGAAAGCCATCAACGTGGAGCTCTCCACTACAGAGACCTATCGGGATGTCATCCCCTCACGCATCTGCGGAAACCACATCTCCGGATTCGTGTCCATCATGCGCGGCTGCAACAACTTCTGCACCTACTGCATCGTTCCCTACACCCGTGGCCGCGAGCGCAGCCGTGATGTGGATAGCATCCTGGGCGAAGTGGCCGACCTTGTGGCAAAGGGCTATAAGGAAGTCACCCTGCTGGGACAGAACGTCAATTCCTACCGCTTCGAGAAACCGGACGAAGAGACGATTACCTTCCCGATGCTGCTCCGCACCGTGGCGGAGGCGGCGCCGGGCGTGCGTATCCGTTTCACCACCTCGCACCCCAAGGACATGAGCGACGAAACCCTCCGGGTCATTGCCGACATGCCCAACGTGTGCAAGCACATCCACCTGCCGGTGCAGAGCGGAAGCAGCCGCATCCTGAAGTTGATGAACCGCAAGTACGACCGCGAGTGGTATATGGACCGCGTGGCAGCCATCCGCCGCATCATTCCCGATTGCGGCTTGTCTACGGACATATTCTCCGGTTTTCACAGTGAGACGGAGGAGGACCACCGGCTTTCCCTTTCGCTGATGGAGGAGTGCGGATACGATGCTGCCTTCATGTTCAAGTACAGCGAACGCCCCGGCACGCATGCTTCCAAGCACCTGCCGGACGACGTGCCCGAGGAAGTGAAGATTCGCCGTCTGAATGAAATCATCGCCTTGCAGAACCGTCTTTCCGCCGAGGCCAATGCCCGTTGCGTAGGCAAGACCTACGAGGTGCTGGTGGAAGGCGTCAGCAAGCGCAGCCGCGACCAGTTGTTCGGGCGTACGGAGCAGAACCGTGTGGTGGTGTTCGACCGCGGCTCGCACCGTATAGGCGATTTTGTGATGGTGAAGATTACCGAATCCAGTTCGGCCACACTGAAGGGAGAAGAGGTGGCTGGCTGAAGGGACAAGACACAGACTTCGTCAAGGAGCTGTAGGAGCCGGAGGCGTGTCATAATGCCCCAATAAAAAAATTTGAGGGTGTGTCCTCTGTTCTTTAAGAAATTAACCCTGCCACAGCTATCTGTAGCAGGGGTAAATCTTTCTATTCGGGCATTATGACACACCCTCAAATTCTTCGAAAAAAGGGAGGGGCACTTCCTTTGGCGAGTTGCCGGGGCCGAATAACCCTCTTTAACGGCTGCCGGTACCTCCGGCGCATGGATGGTGCCGGTTAGAACGGAACCCACACGGAGAGAGTGTATTCTCTGAACTTTCCCGATTTCAGGTAGTCGGTCTTCAAGCTGTTCATCAGTCCGTGCTTGTAGTTCAGGCCCACTTCGAAGGCTTTGAAGCGGTAGGCTATCCTTCCTATTGCCGGGATGTCGAATTTCCGGCTGTTTCCGCCATTCTGGTTGAAGAACCACGTGGGCTGGATGCCTGCACCTATGCTCAGCCCTTTGTAGAGGGTGTAGTTGGCCGTTCCGGTGGCGAAGGCGGAGAACCTCTTGGCACTTCCCTTCACCAAGGCGGGTTCGCCCGGCATTTTCCCGAACGTGTAGTCATAGTACTTCATTCCCAATCCGGCTTCTAGGTCGAAGAAGAACGGGGAGGCCTGATTGGCATGCAGTCTGAACTTGTAGCCCAAGGAGAGGTTGTACTTGTAGTCTACGTCGTAGGAACCGGCTGCTGCTGCGGCGGACGGGGTCAGTTTGGTCTTGATGTTTCCGGTACCACCTTCGACGATGATTCCCGATTCGGTTTGTCCTTGTGCTCCGAGTGAGAGCAGGCAGAGGACGATGAATAGCATTACATGTTTCATAATAATTGTGGGTTTAGTATTGGGTAATTAAGTCCGGTTAGTTTATAAATCTACAGTGGGAGCGGCGTTCAATTTAGAAATAGCATTCTGAAAATCCTCGTTGCTATTGAAGACCAGCATGTCTTCATTCTTTGCAATGGTAATCTTCAATTCCGCATTGTTGATTTCTGCATTTGATTTCAAGTCTTTTTCTACATCGTTCGAGCATGCTCCAAGCATGAACAAGGATGCGATAAGCAAAATTTCTTTTCTCATATTTCTTGTACCTTTCTAAATTAATGATTCTTTATTCTGTTATTTCGAAATAGCCATAGTAGACGGTTTCTTTATATTCCAATTCTATCACGTACTTTCCATAACCTATATTTAGTTCGAATATGTTTTCCTTGTCAGAAAATATAGGCTCAATAGTGGAATATATGATGTCGTTATGTCTGTTTCTAATGGTGAGTTTTACTTCTTCTATCAAATTATCCGAGTATATGTAGAAAATGTCTTTATCATGTAGGACAAAGAGTTTATTTCCTGTTATGGAACGCTCCTTTCTTTGCCATTGACTTTGGTTTATATCAGAGGCAGGCAATTGTGTTAATGTTATAACTTTCTTTTTAGCTTGAAGGAATGACATTGGCAAAATACTTAAAACTAATATCGCCAATATAAATAGCTTGTTATTCATGATATACTGTGCTTTAGAATTTGCGACAAAGGTATGTCGTTTTATTGCGTATTGCCCAAAAATGCAGTACGCACTTGGTACGCAACTGTATATTGCATACTGTCACGCGAAGTACGCGAGAAGGGTTACGTGTCAGAATTGTTGTATGAAACAGTCTAGTTGTTCCGGACTACCGTCTTCATCGAAAAGCTTTTTGTATAATCGTTTACGTATGGAGGTGACGGCTTGCTTGCTGCGTATGGTTAAGGCGGCTATTTGTCTTGGGGGAATGCCTATTTTTATAAGCAGGCATACTTTCAGTTCAATGTCTGATATGGGATAAAATTCCAATAAGCGTTGACTGAATTGATTGTAGGTTTCATCTATTGTATGGTTTAGTTCTTCCCAGTCGGAGTTGTTTATTTTGTTTGTTTCTTCTTGTGGAAGTAGATTGTGAAACTTCTTGTAAATGGCAGATTGTTTCAATGTAATCTCTGCTTGAGTTTGTACTTTTTGTCTGGCTTCAATCTGTTCATTGCTTTTTTCGATTAGCTCTTTTTGCGCACAAAGCAAGGCGTGGCGCAGTTCGTCTTGTGAAGCTGTTGCTTCTTGTAAGGAGACTTCTAAATTCTCGATTTCTTTCCGGTTTTTCTCGATTTGGGCAAGACTCTGTTTGTATTGCTCTTTTTGTATTCTATCAAGTTTTTGTCGTTGTGTTTTTATGTTTTGTTCTTTCCTTTTATGATATTCCCGATAGGCGATGAACAGAATAATAGAGAAAATGAAAGCGATGCCGAAAAGTACCTTCTGCCTTTTTTCTTTGAAAGTCTGTATTTTAAAGCTTTTGGCTTCTTTTTGATTCAATTGATAATTATATAACGCATTTGCTTTTCGTATAATCTCTGCTTGTTTCATGCTCTGAACGGAATCCGTATATGCCAGATATTGGTCTAGATACGTGAAAGTCTCTTCATTTTTATTTTTTGCTCTTGCGATATTGTATAATCCCCGATAAGCCTCTTTTTTGTAGATGTAGTCGTTGGCAGATAGCATTTTATTATAATAATAGGTGGCCGAATCTAACTGATTATTACCTTTATAGTAACTTGCGATAGTGCTATACAGTGCGTATAGGTTTGTTGCCTTTGACTGTACTATTGCCACCTGCATTGCCTTGTACGCCTCTTCATATCTCTCCAAATCAGTATAATATCCTGACAATTCACTGTTCACGATACTTCTCAGGTGCAGGTTTCCGATGCGTTCTGCCTGTTCATCCGCTTTCCGGTAGTAGTAGATGGCACTGTCGGCTTGCTGCAGGGTGGTGAAGGAGCGGCCGATGTCGCGCAGCCTGTACACGATTCCGATGCTATCCTGTGCCAACGTGCTGTAGTGATAGGCTTTTCTGAACATTTCGGGTGCCTTGTCATAGATGTCTTGATAGAGAAAGAGCATTCCGGTCTGGCTGTACATAAGGCTCAGCAGCTTGTGGTTTGTGCTGCCTTTTGCTGCCTCTATTGCTCTCTGGAAATACTCCAGTGCCTGCGGCGCGTCCCCCAGGTCACGATACACCCGTCCTGCATAGTATAGCGCTTCGGGCAGGAGTTTCGGGTCTTTGTGCTTCCGGTAGTAGCGCACCACTTGCCGGACGAGGCTGTCCGAGGTATGTGCGATGTAGGCTTTGTCTTGCGCCTTGATGCGGAGCAGGTGGTAGTACATGCGGGTTTCTTCGGGTTCGCGGCCGATGCTGTCTTTCAGTTGCTTCAGCAGCGAGAGGGCGCTGTCGGGGCTGGTTTGTGCCAGTGAGTCGGCCGTAAGGAGGACGCGGGGATACCGGTGTTCGCTGCACGAACAGAAGTACAGGGAGGTAAAGAATAAGATAAGGGTCAGCATAGTTGCCTTCATGGGTGTAGTTTTTGATGTGTGGGGCAAAGATAAAACAAAAATGAAAGCACGGCATGGGGGCGTGCTTTCATTTTTGTGAATTTTGTGAATTTTTTCGGGCATCCATGCGCCTTTGGCGCCGTCCCATTTGGAGGCTTCCTTGCAGGTCAGGCGTTGCCGGTCGTCATAAGAGTATTCATAACGGATGTGGCGGTAAAGTTGCGCGCCGTCTTGCTTGAAGATGGTCTTGGCAACCACTAATTCGTTTTTCACCTCTTCGTTGGTGATTTTCCGGTTGCTCTTCTTCCCGAACGTTTTCGCTTGATAAGAATCAATTCCTATGTTAAAGAATTAAACTTCTGATAATCAGTGAATAAATATTTATGCAGACTGTCCGTTATCGGACAGTTGTCCGCTCAATATCGAACAGGCTGGCAGACACTGGCCTCTGTCGTGACAGACACTGGTGTCTGTTGCGTCAGGCACTGGCCTTTGTCATCGGCCTCTCCGGAGGAGTGGGCGCAAGCGCTTGTTTTCTTAAATCTCCTTAATGGAAACCCTATAACCCACTTTTTATTTGTTATTTTGCACCAAATTTAGGTGTAGTGCGGTCTGTTCAGTTTGGGCTGCACCTCCTTATTGACAGAACGTTCGATGAATAAACTCACTATAAAAGCTTGTCCGTTATGTGGTGGAACGCATTTGGAGCGTGCCTTGACATGTGTGGACTATTATGCCTCGGGCGAAATGTTCCACTTGTGCCGCTGCCGCGATTGCGGTTTCCTTTTCACACAAGACTTTCCTGTGGAGGCTGAAATCGGCCGTTACTACGAAACCCCTGATTACATTTCACATACCGATACCCGCAAGGGGGCAATGAATTCCGTGTACCACTGGGTGCGCAATTATATGCTGGGACACAAGGCACGCCTTGTGCTCCGTGAAGCGCACCGTAAGAAGGGTCGCCTGCTGGATTTGGGTACGGGGACCGGTTATTTTGCCGATGCCATGCAGCGTCGCGGCTGGCAGGTGGAGGCTGTGGAGAAGAGTGCGCAGGCGCGTGCCTTTGCCAAGGAACGTTTCCATCTGGATGTGAAACCTCCTACGGCACTGGAGAATTTTGCACCAGGCAGTTTCGACGTCATCACCCTGTGGCACGTCATGGAACATCTGGAACCCCTCAACGAAACGTGGGAATCCCTGCACTCCCTGCTGACTGAAAGAGGGGTGCTGATTGTGGCCGTGCCCAACTGCTCCTCCTTCGATGCAAAGAAATACGGGGCTTACTGGGCTGCCTACGATGTGCCCCGCCATTTGTGGCACTTCACGCCGGGCACCATCCAGCAATTCGGTTCCAAGCACGGCTTCATCATGGCGGAGCGCCATCCCATGCCGTTCGATGCCTTCTACGTATCCATGCTGACGGAAAAGCACATGGGGCGTTCGTGTACTTTCCTGAGGGGAATGGTTGCCGGTACGCTGGCATGGTTCAGTGCATTGGTGAAGAAGGAGCGCAGCAGTTCCATGATTTATGTGTTCAGGAAGAAGAGCCTCTTCCCCGACCGCTCCCCCATAGTGAGGGGGGCAGATACTTCTGGAACAGGAGGGGGTTGTATAAGAAAGGGAGGAGATACTCTTGAAATGGGAGAGAGAAACAACTAAAATAATATCAATATATAAATAAAATCAAACTTATTCCCCTCCCTACGGGATTGCTTTCTCCCGACAACGGGGGAGTCGGAGGGGTTAGGGGAGAGGCCTATGGGAAAGAAGAATTCGATATCCTATTTTGACATGCAGTTCATTACGTCCAGCATCAGTACGACGCTGGTGTTGCTGCTTTTGGGGCTGGTGGTATTCTTTGTGCTCGCAGCTCGTAATCTTTCCATATACGTCAGGGAGAACATCAGCTTCTCCGTGCTAGTCAGCGACGATATGAAGGAAAGCGACATTCTGAAGCTCCAGAAGAGGCTGGACAAGGAGGCTTTCGTGAAGCAGACGGAGTACATCTCCAAGAAGCAGGCGCTCCGCGAGCAAACCGAGGCGATGGGCACAGACCCGCAGGAGTTCCTCGGTTACAACCCTTTCACTGCCTCCATCGAGATTAAGCTGCATTCCGGCTATGCCAATTCGGACAGCATCGCCAAGATAGAGAAGCTGATTAAGAAGAATACCGACATTCAGGAAGTACTCTACCAGAAAGACCTGATAGATGCCGTGAACGATAATATAAGGAACATCAGCCTGATGCTCCTGGGACTGGCCGTGATACTGACGTTTATCTCCTTTGCGCTGATAAACAACACCGTCCGTCTGGCCATATATTCCAAGCGTTTCCTCATTCACACCATGAAGCTGGTGGGGGCAAGCTGGGGATTCATCCGCCGCCCGTTTCTGCGGCGCAATTTCTGGATAGGTGTGCTGGCCGCTTTCATAGCCGACGGCATCCTGTGGGGAGCTGCCTGTTGGCTGGTGTCCTACGAACCGGAACTGATTAGGGTGATTACACCCGAAGTAATGGTGCTGGTGTCGGGCGCCGTGCTGGTGTTCGGAGTGCTTATCACGTGGCTGTGCGCCTTGCTTTCCATCAACAAGTATCTGAGGATGAAGGCAAGTGCGCTGTATTATATTTAACGCACTGAAGTGTATAAGCGATATGGTTTCAGGCACGGATTACGCGGATCTCACGGAAGTTGTGCAATGACAGCGGCTTGAAACAGTGTAATCCGCGCCTGAAAAGAAAACCTTAAGAGAGCTTTCACAAGCTTCTCTGGTGAAGTGTATAGAGAGAAAGTGCTGCTTTGCAGTACGGCTAAATAGTAAATAGTTAAATAGTAAATAACCAGATGAGTAAAGAGAAATTCGCTTTTGACAAGACCAATTTTATCCTGCTTGCCATCGGAATGGCAGTGGTTGTCATTGGTTTTCTTCTGATGACCGGCCCCGCGTCTACTCCGACGAACTTCGAGCCGGACATATTCAGTGTGAGACGCATCAAGGTGGCCCCTGCGGTCTGCCTGCTGGGCTTTGTGTTCATGATATATGCCGTGTTGCACAAGCCGAAAGGCGGCGGGGCGGAAGAGCAATAGATTTCTTACCTACCACCCCGCTCTGCGGGCACCCCTCCTCCAACCGGAGGAGGGGAATGAAGATAATCGGTATATCACATTCGATTCATAAACGGTAAAAAAGAAATTATTTTCAACTACTGATTCGCATAACTCATAATTTATATAAATAACTATAGTGGAATGGTTTGAAGCGCTTATCCTTGGGCTTATTCAAGGACTGACCGAATATCTGCCGGTGAGCAGTAGCGGACATCTTGCCATCGGTTCGGCATTGTTCGGCGTTGAGGGAGAGGAGAATCTTGCTTTTACGATAGTGGTGCATGTGGCCACGGTGTTCAGCACGCTGGTGGTGCTCTGGAAAGAGATTGACTGGATTTTCAAGGGGCTGTTCAAGTGGCAGATGAACGGGGAGACGCGCTACGTCGTCAATATACTGGTGTCCATGATACCTATCGGCATTGTAGGGGTATTCTTCAAGGACGAGGTAGAGGCCATTTTCGGTTCGGGACTGCTCGTCGTGGGCTGCTGCCTGTTGCTGACGGCTCTGCTGCTGTCTTTCTCCTATTATTATAAGCCGAAACAGAAGGAGGACATCAGCATGAAGGATGCCTTCGTCATCGGCCTGGCACAAGCATGCGCAGTGCTTCCGGGGCTTTCCCGTTCGGGCAGCACCATTGCAACCGGTCTGCTGCTGGGCGACAGCAAAGCGAAGCTGGCACAGTTCTCTTTCCTGATGGTGATACCCCCCATTCTGGGTGAAGCGTTGCTGGACGGGATGAAGATGCTGAAAGGTGAGGCGGTTGCGGGAGATATCCCTGCGCTTTCGCTGATGGTAGGCTTCCTGGCTGCTTTTGTTTCGGGCTGTCTGGCCTGCAAGTGGATGATAAATATCGTGAAGAAGGGCAAGCTGATTTATTTTGCCGTCTATTGCGCCATAGCTGGCGCTGCGACGCTGGTATTGAGCTTGATTAACGGATAAACTGATACGGATGAATTTTAAAGAAGGAGAAGTCCTCTATTTCAATAAGCCGCTGGGATGGACATCGTTCAAGGTTGTGGGGCATGCGCGTTACCACATCTGCCGGCGGATAAAGGTGAAAAAGTTGAAAGTAGGCCACGCCGGTACCCTCGACCCGCTTGCCACGGGGGTGATGATTGTCTGTACGGGCAAGGCCACGAAACGGATTGAGGAGTTCCAGTATCACACGAAGGAGTACGTTGCCGCCATCCGCTTGGGTGCCACCACTCCCTCTTACGACCTGGAGCATGAGATAGATGCCACCTATCCCACGGAGCACATCACCCGCGGGCTGGTGGAGGAGACGCTGAAGAAGTTCGTCGGCGAGATACAGCAGGTGCCTCCCGCTTTCTCGGCCTGCATGGTGAACGGGAAACGTGCCTACGACCTTGCCCGCAAGGGAGAGGAGGTGGAACTGAAACCCAAGCTGCTGGTCATCGACGAGATAGAGCTGCTGGACGACGGGCTGGGCATTGCCGAGCCGTGGATAAAAGTACGCGTGGTGTGCAGCAAAGGAACGTATATCCGCGCCTTGGCACGCGACATCGGCGAAGCCTTGCAGAGCGGCGCCCACCTCACGGCCCTTGAGCGTACCCGCGTGGGCGACGTCCGGCTGGAGGACTGTCTTAATCCCCTCGACTTCAAGGAGTGGATAGACGCGCAGGAGATAGAAACAGAAGAAAACTGATTATTAACACGTGCTGCCTGCTTTGCGCTTCATCGGCACATTGGCACGTCGGCACATTAGCACATTATATACTTATGAAACTGTCGCAATTCAAATTCAAGCTTCCCGAAGAGAAGATAGCTTTGCACCCCACGAAGTACAGGGACGAGTCGCGTCTGCTGGTGTTGCACCGCAAGACGGGTGAGATTGAGCACAAGATGTTCAAGGATGTTCTGGACTATTTTGATGACAAGGATGTGTTCATCTTCAACGATACCAAGGTTTTCCCCGCCCGCCTCTACGGAAATAAGGAGAAGACCGGTGCGCGCATTGAAGTGTTCCTGCTGCGCGAGTTGAACGAAGAGCTCCGGTTGTGGGATGTACTGGTGGACCCTGCCCGTAAGATACGTATCGGCAATAAGCTCTACTTCGGCGATGACGACTCCATGGTGGCGGAGGTTATCGACAACACCACTTCGCGCGGGCGTACGCTTCGCTTCCTTTACGACGGTCCGCACGATGAGTTCAAGAAGGCTCTTTATGCGCTGGGCGAAACGCCGCTGCCCCACAGCATCATCAACCGTCCCGTAGAACCGGACGACGCCGAACGTTTCCAGTCCATCTTTGCGCGCAACGAGGGAGCCGTGACGGCGCCTACCGCCAGCCTTCACTTCAGCCGCGAGCTGATGAAGCGTATGGAAATCAAGGGAATCGACTTTGCCTATGTCACCCTGCACGCCGGTCTGGGCAATTTCCGCGACATTGATGTGGAAGACCTCACCAAGCACAAGACCGACTCCGAGCAGATGATTGTGGACGAGGAAGCCGTGCGGATTGTGAACCATGCCAAAGACCTGAACAGGCAAGTCTGTGCCGTAGGCACTACCGTGATGCGTGCCATCGAGAGCACCGTCAGCACGGACGGACACTTGAAGGAATACGAGGGATGGACCAACAAGTTCATCTTCCCGCCATACGACTTCACCGTGGCCAATGCCATGATAACCAACTTCCACATGCCGCTCAGCACGCTACTGATGATTGTGGCCGCTTTCGGCGGTTACGAGCAGGTGATGGAAGCATACAACGTGGCTTTGAAGGAGGAGTACCGCTTTGGTACGTATGGAGATGCGATGCTGATTACAGACCGATAAATTCTCCCTCCCTTGAATATACACGATATATGACCGTTTACTTCAGTCTTGGCACTAATCTCGGCGATAAAGAGCAGAACCTCCGCATGGCCGTCTTGAAGATAGGAAAGCAGATAGGGGAAGTGATTTCCCTATCTGCTTTCTATGCTACTGCCCCTTGGGGCTTTTCTTCCGATAATACTTTTCTGAATGCCGCACTTTGCGTGGAAACTGCCTTGGCACCCTTGGAGGTGCTGAGAACAACGCAGGAAATCGAGCATGAGATGGGGCGTACGCACAAGTCTGTCAATGCGGTGTATAGCGACCGCGTGATAGACATCGACCTGCTGCTATGTTTTGCCGACGACGGCACTCACATTGTGCTGGATACGCTCGGATTGAAACTTCCCCATCCGCTGATGCGCGAACGCGATTTTGTGATGCGTCCGCTGGCGGAGATAGCGCCCCGGAGCGTATTGGAGATAGCAGCCGGCAGAGGGTTGTAAAAATAAGAATACACATGTTTGTAGGGAACAGACATATTCCCTATATTTGCATATGAGATTGAAGAAGTGTCTTCGCTCGATTTTTGTGTGAGATAATATTGTAAGAAGCGTAATGCTCATTCTGATAGTTGAAAACCTAGGAAATTTTCAAGAAAACAGAGAATGGCATGGTATGTTTCCTACGCTGGTTTCAGCGTGGGTCTGCTGTCCATCTATTTCTGTTTTCGGGTTTTCCTAGGACCTTCAACTACGGATAAGTGGCACGCAGTTCCACGCTTCCGTTTTTTATTCAGCAGGTTTGGAGGGACTGAAAGCCTTAGTGATATTATGAAATTTGCCGTTATAGCTGCAGGCGAGGGAAGCCGTCTTTTACAAGAAGGGGTGGAGTGTTGCAAACCTTTGGTGCAGATTCAGGGGGAACCGATGATTGACCGCTTGTTGCGCATCTTTGTAGACAATGGTGCCACGGAGATTGTTGTCATCGTCAATGAGAGGAGCACATCCGTGAAGGAACACCTGGAACAGTTGTCCTTGCCCGTACCGCTGAGGCTGGTGGTCCGCGACACTCCCAGCTCCATGCACAGTCTTCATGCCATTGCTCCTTATCTGCGGGAAGGTCCGTTCTGTCTCACTACTGTCGATACGATTTTCAAAGAAGATGATTTTGAGGAATATATTCGTACATTTGCAACGGCTGATGCGGATGGGTGCATGGCCGTCACTCCGTTTGTGGACGATGAGAAGCCGCTATATGTGGCTACGGACGGAGGCTGCCGAATCAAGGGATTTCACGATACGCAGGAACCGGAGGACAAATACGTTTCCGGTGGTATCTATTGTTTGAAGCCGAATGCCTTGGACGTGCTCGAGAAGTGCATTCGTGGTGGAATGTCGCGTATGCGGAATTTCCAGCGGGCATTGATAGCGGAAGGAATCAGGCTGAAGGCCTGCCCCTTTGCGAAGATAGTAGATGTAGACCATAAAGACGATATCCGCAAGGCGGAGATATTCTTGAAGGGAGAACCCGTACGCCGTCCGGTCAAGATTGTGGGAATAAGCCGTGGAAACGCATATTCGCCCAACTTGGTAGACAATGATGCCGCCATCCTCAGGGAAGTGGCCGAAAGGTTGAGGTCGAAAGGAGCAATCGTGGTGATTTATACCGAGGCCGATTTTGTGGAGCAATGCGTGGAGGCCGATTATTTCTATAGCATGGCCCGTGGAGAAGCCGCCATCTCCCGGTTGCAGCAACTGGAGAAGGACGGTAGGCTGGTGGTCAATTCCGGTTTTGGAGTGGCCAACTGTGTCCGTGTCCCGATGACGGAGATATTGACGGGCAATGGCATTCCGCATCCTGAGAGCCGGATTATAAGGCCGGACGATACTCTTCCGGACGACCTGACATATCCGTGCTGGGTGAAGCGGGGTGATGCTTGTGCGATGATAAAAGACGATGTCTGCTATGTGGAGAACCGCCGGGAGGCAGAGCAGGCAATGGCCCGTTTCAGACAGCGTGGAATCGGCGTAGTGGTGGTGAACGAGCATCTTCGCGGTGATCTGGTAAAGTTCTACGGAGTGCGTGGCACGGATTTCTTCCATTGGTTTTACCCTTCGATGGTGTCGCATACCAAGTTCGGGCTCGAAGCCGTGAACGGCGAGGCCAGGGGACTTCCGTTCTCGGTGGGGCTGCTGAAACAATATGCCGACAAGGCGGCTTGGGTCATGGATGTCCCCGTCTACGGAGGCGATTGCGTGGTGATGGAGAACGGTGAGATGAAGATATTCGACTTTAACGACTGGCCCAGTTTTTCTCCTTGCCGCGTGGAGGCTGCCGAAAAGATAGCAGGGTATATCATGGAACGGATAGCGAATCATATCAAAAAATAGCAAACGAATGGGAAATGAATTTGTATCTACATTGAAGTCGGCCGATACGGAGGAGTGGATTGACATCCTTTTCTATCGTCCCGCAGGTTATCGCTGGGCGTTATTGTTCAGGCGGCTGGGCGTACATCCCAACATGGTGACGGTCTTCTCCATTATTCTGGGCGTGGCTTCCGGTGTGTTGTTCTATTACAAGGATATCTGTCTGAATGTGTTGGGCATACTTTTGCTGGTATGGGCGAATATGTATGATAGCGCCGACGGGCAGCTGGCTCGCCTTACCGGACAGAAGACCCTGCTCGGGCGCATACTCGACGGCTTTGCCGGCGACCTTTGGTTCTTGGCCATCTATGTGGCTGTCTGCCTGCGGCTGCAACCGGAGTGGGGAATCGGGATATGGGTACTGGGAGCCTTTTCGGGGCTGGTGTGCCATGCCAAGCAGTGCCAGCTGGCCGATTACTACCGGAACATCCACCTTTTCTTCCTGAAGGGGAAGGAGAACAGCGAACTGGACACATCGCGGCGGTTGCGCGAGTCCTATCGTACTCTCGGCTGGAAGAGAGATTGCCTGCAGAAGTTGTTTTTGTTCTTCTACATCCGTTATACCCGTTCGCAGGAACAGATGACGCCTGCTTTCCAGCGCTTCATCTCCGAGGTTGGCAGGAGGTTTCCCGAGACGGTGCCTCAAAGTCTCCGTGACGATTTCCGTCGGGGGAGCCGTCCGCTGATGAAGTATGCCAATGCGCTGACCTTCAATGTGCGTGCCATTGTTTTGTCTGTTTCGGTGCTGGCCGGAATACCTTGGGCTTACTTCGTATTTGAGGCGACGGTGCTGAACGTCTTGTTCTTCTACATGCGTTTCCGGCATGAGAAACATTGCAATTGTCTGAACCGAAACATAGACCGTTATGAAGAATAAGTACCGCAACTGGTTCATGCTTTTCGGGATTCTTGCCGTAGTGCTGATGGTCTGTACGATGCGCATGGATTATTCCGAGATAGGACGAAGCCTGCTGCGTGCGGGTATATGGTTTCCCGCCGTATTGCTGCTCTGGCTTTTCGTCTATTTGCTGAATGCTTGTTCCTGGTATCTGATTATCAACGACGGGAAGAAATACCCCATTCCCTTCTGGAAGGTATATAAGCTTTCGGTCAGCGGATTTGCGCTGAATTATACTACGCCTTGCGGGTTGATGGGCGGCGAGCCTTATCGGATTATGGAACTTGCCCCCTATACAGGAGTGAGTAAGGCATCTTCTTCGGTCATTCTGTATGTCATGATGCACATATTCTCTCATATCTGGTTTTGGTTCCTGTCTATATTCCTTTATATTTTCATGTATCCGGTAAGTCTCTCCATGGCATTGCTGCTGGCCGTGGTGGGTGCATGTTGTCTGCTGGCCGTCTTCTTCTTTTTGAAGGGTTATCGGGCAGGAATGATGCTGAAGGCGCTGGGCTTGTTGAAGAAAGTTCCTTTTCTCAGGAAGCGGGCATCCGGTTTCCTGGAGTCCAAGCGCGAGACTTTGGTGCGGATAGACGAGCAGATAGCTTTGCTTCACGGACAGCACAAGAAGACGTTTTACAGTTCGCTGGTATTGGAATTCATGGCGCGCCTCTTGTCGAGTCTTGAGATTTACTTCGTCCTGCGCGCCTTTTCGGCAGAGGTAAGTGTGGGTGATGCAGTGCTGATTCTGGCTTTTTCGTCGTTGTTCAGCAATCTGATATTCTTTTCTCCAATGCAGCTGGGCGCGCGTGAGGGAGGCTTGGCGCTTGCAGTGGGCGGGCTTCATCTGTCGGGAGCATTGGGTGTCTATACCGGACTCATCACCCGGGTGAGGGAATTGGTGTGGATAGCTATAGGGATTGTACTGATAAAGATAGGGAACAGTAAACAAAATACATGAAACATTATGGAAGACAAATTGAACGTGAAGGGGCTTATCTTTGATTTTGGCGGTACGCTTGATACGGGCGGCAATCATTGGGGAGAGGTGCTTTGGGAGGTATACCGGCACTTCGACGTGCCGGTGGCGAAGGATGCCTTTCGCAAGGCATATATCCACGGCGAACGGACGCTGGCCATGCATCCGCTGATACAACCTCATTTCCACTTTGCCGACGTGCTCTGTGCAAAGCTCCGCATCCAGCTCGGGTACTTGCAGGAGCAGGGCATGCTTTCAGCTTCCTTTGCCCCCCGCGAGGAGTTGGCAGAGGCCATGGCCGCGTATGCCGACGGATGTACTCGCGAGGTGCTGGCGCGGAGTGCCAGGGTGCTGGGCAGGCTGAGGCCGAAGTATAGTATGGTGCTCGTCTCCAACTTTTACGGAAACTTGCACACCGTGTTGCAGGACGCCGCCTTGCTGCCGTTGTTCGACTGCGTCATCGAGTCGGCTGTGGTGGGTGTGCGCAAGCCCAATCCGGCTATTTTTGCCTTGGGTGTCTGTGCCTGCAACCTGCCCGTGTCGGAAACCGCGGTGATAGGCGACTCTTTCGACAAGGACATGAAGCCTGCCCGTGCCCTGGGCTGCCGCACCATCTGGCTGAAAGGGAGCCAATGGGAAGAGCCGCGCGACGCCGACAGCAATCCGGTGGATGTGGTAGTGACGGAACTGGAGGAGATAGAACGGTGTTTGGAGTTTATTTGAGGGAGATAACTCCTTCTAACTTCCCCAAAACAAAAGACTCCTCCTCATCCCTTGGTTATTAAGATTTTAATCCGTTACTTTGCGAACGACTAACAGTAATAACCCAAAAAAGAGGAGGAGAAACCATGTCCAACTACATCCGTTTTGACTGGGCCATGAAACGCCTGCTGAGAGACAAAGCGAACTTCGCGGTGCTCGAAGGGCTCATGACCACACTGATGAAGAAGAAAATCATCATCAAGAGACTGCTGGAGAGCGAAAGCAACCAGGAAAGCGAATACGACAAGTACAACCGCGTGGACCTGCTGGCGGAGGACGAGACGGGAGAACTGCTGCTCTTCGAGATACAGAACAACAACGAGTACGCCTACTTCCAGCGCATGCTGTTCGGAACGTCCAAGCTGGTGACAGAATACATCAACAGAGGGGAGGGATACGAGAAAATCAGGAAGATATACAGCATCAACATCGTATATTTCGCCCTCGGAAGCGGAACGGACTTCGTGTACCACGGAAAGACCGAGTTCAGGGGCATACACAACAACGAGCTGCTGCAACTCTCGCCCTTCCAGAAGCAGACGTTCAAGGCGGACGAGGTGAGCCAGCTATATCCGGAATACTACATACTCAAGGTGAACGACTTCGACCGATGGTCGAAGGTGCCCCTGGAGCAATGGATATACTTCCTCAACACCGGAGAGATTCCGGAAGACGCCACCGCGCCGGGACTGTCCGAGGCAAGGGAGAAGCTGCAGCTGGACAAGCTGTCGCCCGACGAGCTGAAAGCTTACTACCGCCACCTGGACAATGTGGTCATCCTAAGGGACAACATCCATACCGAAAGGGCAGAGGGAAGGGCAGAGGGAAGAGCAGAGGGAAGAGCAGAGGGAAGAGCCGAAGGATTAGAAGAAGGATTAGCCAAAGGAAAAGCCGAAGGAATAGAAGAAGGAAAAAAGGAGATGGCACTGAGGATGAAAGCCGAAGGCATCCCCGTGGAAATCATAGCACGGTGCAGCGGGCTATCGGCAGAAGAAATAGAGGCGTTATAGGCAAACAGTCAAGAAAGTTATCGCTCTTCGGACTTAGGAATTGGAATCCGAAAGAGTCATGTGAATCAGTGTTAATCTCCGCCGTCCGTAGCGCGGATACAAGATTTCTTTTTTATCTTTGCGCCCGAAAACGATATGTGGAGAGATTTGAGTAGCTTGCAACCACGGAAAAAAATGCTAAAACACATCCTTTCCTGACGGCCCGCGCGTGCCGGACGCACCTACTCATATATACCTTTCTCCATTCATCGGACTATCGATTATCAACTATCAATTCTCAACAGAAATGGGATATTTATTCACATCCGAATCGGTGTCTGAAGGACACCCCGACAAAGTGGCCGACCAAATATCGGACGCTGTGCTTGACAAACTGTTGGCCTACGACCCCAGTTCAAAAGTAGCTTGCGAAACTCTGGTTACTACCGGGCAGGTAGTGCTGGCTGGAGAAGTGAAAACCAAAGCGTACGTTGACATGCCCCTCATCGCACGCGAAGTAATCAAGAAAATCGGCTATACCAAAGGCGAGTATATGTTCGAGAGCAATTCGTGCGGCGTGCTGAGCGCCATCCACGAGCAGAGCCCCGACATCAACCGGGGTGTAGAGCGCCAGGATCCTATGGAGCAGGGTGCCGGAGACCAGGGAATGATGTTCGGCTATGCCACCAACGAAACGGAAAATTACATGCCGCTTTCACTGGACCTTGCACACCGCATCCTGCAAGTGCTGGCCGACGTCCGTCGCGAAGGCAAGGTGATGACCTACCTCCGTCCCGACGCCAAGAGCCAGGTGACCATCGAATATGATGACAACGGCACGCCCGTACGCATCGACACCATCGTAGTCTCCACCCAGCACGACGACTTCGTGCAGCCTGCCGACGACAGCGAGGCCGCACAACTCAAGGCTGATGAAGAAATGCTCGCTCAAATCCGTCGGGATGTAATCGAGATTCTGATGCCGCGTGTTATTGCTTCCATCCATCATGAAAAGGTGCTGGCATTGTTCAACGACCATATCACATACCACGTCAATCCCACGGGCAAGTTCGTAATCGGTGGTCCTCACGGTGACACCGGGCTGACGGGGCGCAAGATTATTGTAGATACCTACGGCGGCAAGGGTGCCCACGGCGGCGGCGCTTTCTCCGGCAAAGACCCTTCGAAGGTAGACCGCAGCGCAGCATATGCTGCCCGCCACATTGCCAAGAATCTGGTAGCTGCCGGTGTGGCCGATGAGATGCTGGTACAGGTGAGCTATGCCATCGGTGTGGCACGTCCTATCAATATCTTCGTGGATACTTACGGTCGCAGCCATGTCAACATGAGCGACGGTGAGATAGCCCGCAAGATTGACGAGCTGTTCGATCTCCGTCCCAAAGCTATCGAAGACCGCTTGAAGCTCCGCAACCCCATCTATCAGGAGACTGCCGCCTACGGGCACATGGGCCGCGAGCCGCAGACCATCGTCAAGCACTTCAAGAGCCGCTACGAGGGCAACAAGGATGTAGAGGTAGAGCTCTTCACCTGGGAGAAGCTGGACTACGTGGACAAGGTGAAAGCCGCATTCGGTTTGTAATCAGCCTTCGATTTGTAATCAGCATAGCTTTACGGCTATTTATTATAGAGGGCCGCCCTTCTGCATATACCGGCATTCCGGGGATGCGGAAGAGGCAGCCTTTGTTGTTTTGGTCTTGCTCTTCAAATGGATTTTTTCATCGGCAGGATAAACACGAACCTTTCCCTCTCCTTGTACTCCTTGTCCAGCAGCACTTTCCCTTTCAGCCGTTCGGCGATGAGGCAACAGATGTTGAGTTCCGGGCCGGTGCCTTGCCCGAAGTTGTCGGCCTTTTCAAAGCGTTCGAAGATGGTTTCCGAGTATTCCGGGGGAATGCCGGTATCGGTGACGGAGAAGGTGACGTATCCGGGATTCTCTGTGAGAGCTGACGGGTGTCAGCGGAAGCAAGTTCACGCAGAATCTGTATTATAACACCGGTAACGGTACAGCCAAGTACAACGGCAGCATCAGCAGCATGACTTGGAAAGCAGGGAATGAAAGCACTGTACGAGGATACAAGTTCACCTACGACGGGCTGGACAGGCTGCTGAACGCGACCTACGGCGAAACAGCCGGCATCAATACGAACACCGACCGTTTCAGTGAGAATGTAACCGCCTATGACAAGAACGGCAACATCAAGACCTTGCAACGTTACGGTCAGACCGCTGCTTCCGGTTACGGACTGATTGATAACCTGACTTTCACCCTCGGTGGCAATCAGTTGAACCGCGTGGACGATGCGGCAGCGGCTTCCGCCTACGGTGGTGGCTTCGAGTTCAAGGACGGCGTGAAGCAGGCGAACGAATACACTTACGATTCCAATGGAAATTTAACTAAAGATTTAAACAAGAGAATTAGTACAATTACCTAGTAATGTATTGAATTTGCCCAATATGGTCACGTTCAGTGACGGTAGTACGATTGCCTATACTTATGGTGCCGACGGCACAAAGCTGAAAACTGTCCATAAGACAGGCAGCACTACCACCACGACGGACTATTGCGGAAACGTGGTCTATGAGAACGGTGTTCAGAAGTTGCTGCTGACCGATGAAGGCTATGTTACTTTGAGTGACGGCAAGTACCATTACTACTTGCAAGACCATCAGGGGAACAACCGGGTAGTCATCAACCAGAGCGGCACTGTGGAGGAGACGAACCATTACTATCCCTTCGGTGGAGTGTTCGCCAGTACCAACAACGTTCAGCCTTACAAGTACAACGGCAAGGAGCTTGACACGAAGAAGGGGCTGAATTGGTATGATTATGGGGCAAGACATTATGATGCGGCGCTGGGGAGGTTTACAACGGTTGACCCGCTGGCAGAGAAGTATTTCAATACCGGTCTTTATGCTTATTGCGGGAATAATCCTATTAATCGGATTGACCCTGATGGATTACTTTTGGCTCGAATATTGATATATAAGGTTCTTTGATTCAATAAAGTGAACGATTCCCTGCTTTCATCACTATATGTCAGCGGGGAATTTTACCTTTTATATAAGGCTACACCCTTTCCTTGACATGGTGTAGCCATTTATCCCAAAGGGTGTAGCTATCCGGGGCAAAGGGTGTAGCCCTGTTTAATGTGCCTTACCAGTGCCTGTGGCACACATAATCCGTTATTGATTCATGAAAAATCCCCCGACGTAAGTGGGAAGAAAGAAATTTGTTTCAAATCTCCCCGAAATCATGTACCTTTGTGGCGGTACCTAAAAAAGGAGGTAACAAGATGATGAACAAGATAAATTCCGTATGCGTATATTGTGCTTCGAGCACAAAGATAGATTCCGTTTATTTCGATGCAGCCCGTGAGTTGGGCACTCTGCTGGGGCAAAAACACATCCGTTTGATTAATGGTGCGGGAAACATGGGACTGATGTCTGCCGTGTCGGATGCGGTGCTTCAGGCAGGGGGCAAGGTGACGGGAGTCATCCCTCGTTTCATGGTGGAGCAGGGATGGCATCACACCGGACTTACCCGACTCGTGGAAGTGGAAAGCATGCACGAACGGAAAAAGACAATGGCCGACTTGAGCGATGCTGTCATTGCCCTGCCCGGTGGTTGCGGCACGCTGGAAGAACTGCTGGAAATCATTACTTGGAAGCAACTTGGATTGTATCTGAATCCGATTGTGATACTGAACGTCAAGAATTATTTTGCCCCTCTGCTCGATATGCTTCGGCAGGCAGTGGACGAAAACTTCATGCGTACGCAGCACGGTGCTATCTGGCATGTGGCACAGACACCGCAGGAAGCTGTGGAGCTGATACATACCACTCCTTTGTGGGACGCCTCTATCCGTAAATTCGCTGCAATATGATAGGGCTGTTGATGGCTTGGGCAGTAGTGGGGACGGAGGGGATCCCCATTCCGTATTCTCCGAGAATGGACGATGGCATCACCGTGGTCCTTTTGTGCTGCTTCTTTCTGTCGGCCTATGTCTTGTCACGCAGCCGCAAGTTTCTGCTGCAACTGGTAAAGGACTTCCTGCTTCATCGCGAACGTACCAGCATATTTGCCACTTCCACAGCCGCCGACATGCGTTATCTGTTGTTGCTCATCTTGCAGACCTGTATCCTTGCGGGTGTCTGTATCTTCAGCTACTTCAATGATATACAGCCGGAACTGGTACACCATGTGCCGCCGGGACTTCTGCTGGGGATTTACATCGGTGTGTGTCTCCTCTATTTGTGCTTGAAGTGGATGCTCTACTCTTTTCTGGGTTGGATTTTTTTTGACGAAAGTGTTACGACGTTATGGCTCGAGTCCTATTCTACGCTACTTTATTATTTGGGGTTCGCCCTTTTCCCGTTTGCTCTATTCATAGTCTATTTCGATTTGAGTTTGCAGTTGACAATAGTAATCGGATTGATTTTAGCCTTTTTTGCTAAAATATTGATGTTATACAAGTGGCTAAAGCTTTTTTGTAACAATTTATATGGCAGTTCACTTTTAATTTTGTACTTTTGTGCCCTCGAAATCATTCCTTGCTTTGTTTTGTATCAAGGTGTGATTCAGCTAAACGATTTTTTGATAATAAAATTTTAGGACGTTGAAAATTAAGAAAGTACTTGTGTCGCAGCCGAAACCGGCATCAGAGAAATCTCCTTACTACGACATTGCCGAGAAATATGGTGTGAAGATAGATTTTCGCCCATTTATCAAAGTGGAGAGCCTTTCAGCGAAAGAGTTCAGACAACAGAAAATTTCGGTTTTGGACCATACTGCCGTTATTTTTACTTCGCGTCATGCCATTGATCATTTCTTCCACTTATGTACGGAATTGCGTGTGACAATTCCCGAAACAATGAAGTATTTCTGCGTGACGGAGGCCGTTGCTCTGTATATCCAAAAGTATGTGCAGTATCGTAAGCGTAAGATTTTCTTCGGAAACACCGGGAAGATTGACGATTTGATACCTTCCATTGTTAAGCATAAGGCTGAAAAGTACTTGGTGCCAATGTCGGATGTACACAATGATGACGTGAAGAATTTGCTGGATAAGAATAAGATTCAGCATACGGAAGCTGTCATGTATAGAACCGTCAGCAATGATTTTGCTCCAGATGAGGCATTTGATTATGACATGCTGGTGTTCTTCAGTCCGGCAGGTATCAGTGCCTTGAAGAAGAATTTCCCTGATTTTGACCAGAAGGAGATCAAAATTGGTACATTCGGCTCTACCACCGCCCAGGCAGTCCGTGATGCCGGACTTCGTCTTGACTTGGAAGCCCCCAGCGTGCAAGCTCCCTCAATGACGGCGGCGCTTGACATGTTTATCAAGGAGAATAATAAAGGAAAGTAAAAAAAGAGTTATGAGTTATAAGTTATGAGTGATTTGCTTATGGCTTGTAGTAGTAACGGTGGATTTATAAAATTGAGCTACAAGTGGTTGTGCTTTTATGTCGCCAGGTACTTGTAGCTCCTTTTTTGTATCACCCTTATAACTCATAACTTATAACTCATAACTTATAGCTCATGCCAAATACCTTGCGCAAGTCCGAACGGTTGGACAAGAAGAAAGTAATAGAGAAGATGTTTGCGGGCGGTTCGCGCTCGTTTTCGGTCTTCCCTTTGCGTGTGGTTTATCTGCCGGTGGAGGAACTGGAAGTGTCTGCCTCCATTCTTATCAGTGTTTCGAAGCGTCGTTTCAAGCGGGCGGTGAAGCGCAACCGCGTGAAACGCCAGATACGTGAAGCCTACCGCATGAACAAACAAGGACTGCTGGCAGTATTGGCGGAAAAGAAATGCCGTCTGGCCGTCGCTTTCATCTATCTTTCAGACCAGTTGGTGGATTCTTCCGTTATCGAAGACCGTATGAAGACTGCTTTGGCACGCATTGCCGAGAGGGTGGCAGCGAATGCTGAAGCCACGCAAACTCCCCAGATACCATGAAGCGTCTGCTTTCATATCTGTTGCTACTTCCCATTTATTTCTATCAGAAGTGCATATCACCCATGATAGGGCCTTCATGCCGTTTCACCCCCACTTGTTCGCAATATGCGGTGGAGGCCATCAAGAAACACGGACCTTTCAAGGGGGGGAAGCTGGCAATAAGGCGTATTCTGCGCTGCCATCCTTGGGGAGGTTCCGGATATGATCCCGTTCCATGAATATTCCAGTAGACATACATACGCATCGGCTCCCGCAAGTGCGCGGAGCGGCCATTGTGAATTGCTATCCCGAAGCGTTCTCTCCACAGAGCGGCGGATGGTATTCGGTGGGAATACATCCCTGGCATATAGGCCGGACTGGAGGTGACCATTCAGTAGCAGAGAATGTTGTGGCTAGCAGGGTATGCGGCCTGGAGAGGGTAGTACTCCATCCCCAAGTACTTGCCGTGGGCGAAGCTGGGCTGGACAAGCTGGCAGATGCTCCGATGGATTTGCAGGTAGAAGTGTTCAGGCGTCAGGCATGCTTGGCGGAGGAAGTAGGAAAGCCGCTGGTGATTCATCTGGTCAAGGCGGTCGATGAACTGCTGAAGGTGAAGCGGGACTTGCGCCCGTCGAATCCGTGGATAATACATGGTTTCCGCGGCAAGGCAGCGCTGGCGGAGGAGTATCTGAAACATGGCTTTTACCTTTCATTCGGGGAGAAGTACCAGAAAGCGGCCTTGTGCCGTATACCTGCCGACCGGCTGTTCATCGAAACAGATGAAAGCGAAGTTGCCATCGGGGAATTGTATGCACGCGCCACCAGGGTGCGCGGCATCTCTCCCGAAGAGCTTGGAGAAACGCTTCGGAGAAATGTCTGCAAAGTCTTTTTTAAACCCTAAGAGTTGTTTCTTCAAATAAAGAGTCGTATTTTTGCGCAGATTAAGATAGGAATCAAACAATTCATAGATAATCACTTAAATAATTAATCAGATAACTTAATCATTCGATGAATTTTGTAGAAGAATTAAGATGGCGTGGCATGCTCCACGATATGATGCCGGGTACGGAAGAACTTCTGGCTAAGGAACAAGTGACTGCATACATTGGTTTCGACCCTACTGCGGACTCTTTGCACATTGGGCACCTTTGCAGTGTGATGATTCTGCGTCACTTTCAGCGTTGCGGACACAAGCCGTTGGCGCTGATAGGCGGTGCTACGGGTATGATTGGTGACCCTTCCGGAAAGTCTGCCGAACGCAATCTGCTTACGGAAGAGACGTTGCAGCGCAACCTGGCCGGCATGAAGGCGCAACTTTCCAAGTTTCTGGATTTTGATTCGGATGCCCCCAACCGTGCCGAGTTGGTGAACAACTACGATTGGATGAAAAACTTCACTTTCCTCGATTTTGCCCGTGAGGTGGGTAAGCACATCACCGTGAACTATATGATGGCGAAAGATTCTGTAAAGAAGCGTCTGAACGGTGAGGCACGTGACGGCCTTTCCTTCACGGAATTCACCTACCAGCTGCTGCAGGGATACGATTTCCTTCATCTGTATGAAACCAAAGGTTGCAAGCTCCAGATGGGTGGCAGCGACCAGTGGGGTAACATCACCACCGGTGCCGAGCTGATTCGCCGTACGAACGGCGGGGAGGTGTTTGCACTGACCAGCCCGCTGATTACGAAGGCTGACGGTGGCAAGTTCGGTAAGACAGAGTCCGGAAACATCTGGCTCGACCCGCGCTACACCTCTCCGTATAAGTTCTACCAGTTCTGGCTGAACGTGAGCGACGAGGATGCCAAACGCTATATCAAGATATTCACCGCACTGTCTAAGGAAGAGATTGACGCTCTGACGGCCGAGCACGAGGCTGCTCCCCACTTGCGCGTCCTTCAGAAGTGTTTGGCGAGGGAAGTCACTATCATGGTTCACTCCGAAGAGGACTACAATGCCGCTGTGGATGCATCCAACATCTTGTTTGGCAATGCAACTTCCGACGCGCTGAAGAAGTTGGACGAAGATACGTTGCTGGCTGTGTTCGAGGGGGTTCCCCAGTTTGAAATATCCCGTGATGCACTGGCAGCCGGTGTAAAGGCGGTGGATTTATTCGTGGATAATGCTGCTGTATTCGCTTCCAAGGGTGAGATGCGCAAGCTGGTGCAAGGCGGCGGCGTTTCTCTGAATAAGGAGAAACTGACTGCTTTCGACCAGGTGATTACGACAGCCGACCTGCTTGACGAAAAATACCTGCTGGTACAGCGCGGAAAGAAGAATTATTATCTGATTATCGCCAAATAACGGTATTTTAAAGAGAAGTAATTAAGGAAATAATGCTTCGGAAGTAAAAATAGCCCCGAAATATTTGGATATTTCGGGGCTTCCTTTTATCTTTGCACCGCTTTTTAACAGAAAGCCTCATGTTTGGACTATGGTGTAATGGTAGCACAACAGGTTTTGGTTCTGTTTGTCCAGGTTCGAATCCTGGTAGTCCAACTACGATACACCAATTGCAGCTAAAAACCCACTAAAATCGTAAGTTTTAGTGGGTTTTTTTGTTACTTCTAAATAGGTATCGAGAAAAACAGACACGATTTCGGTGCCAAATTAGGTGACACGGCAACCCCATTTTTCCTTTTCACGAATCTTTGAACGATATTGCTATATAATTGATACAAATTTATACGGTTTCTCCGTTTTCTTTTGCTACATTTGCATCGTGTACGCAAACGAGGCATCTTTGATGACTGAAGTTATAACCTATTAGATGTAGTGCAATCATGAAAACGAGCTATGAAAATCGCTATGCTGAGCATCCGGATGATGTAAAAAGCTACGATACGAAAAACATCCGTTGCGATTTCCTTATAGAGAAGGCATTCTCCCAAGATAAAGTTTCCATTGAGTATAAACTACTTGCAAATCGTACATAAATAGAATATCACTTATTTAAACTTAATAATTTTACATTATGAATCCGTATTTGAATTTTTCTTTGGAAGGTAAAGTAGCCCTTGTCACAGGTGCTTCTTACGGTATCGGTTTTGCTATCGCTTCAGCTTTTGCAGAGCAGGGAGCAACTATCTGTTTCAACGACATTAACCAGGAGTTGGTAGACAAAGGCTTGGCTGCCTATACTGAAAAGGGCATCAAGGCACGCGGTTATGTATGTGATGTGACAGACGAACCTGCTGTTCAGGCTATGGTAGCCCAGATTGAAAAGGAAGTAGGTTCCGTTGATATCCTCGTGAACAATGCCGGTATCATTCGCCGCGTTCCTATGCACGAGATGGAGGCTGCTGACTTCCGCCGTGTAATCGATATCGACCTCAATGCTCCGTTCATCGTATCAAAGGCTGTTCTGCCTGCCATGATGAAGAAGGGCCACGGTAAAATCATCAACATATGCTCCATGATGTCCGAACTGGGCCGTGAGACTGTGTCGGCCTATGCTGCTGCCAAGGGTGGTTTGAAGATGCTGACCCGTAACATCTGCTCTGAATATGGTGAATACAACATCCAATGTAATGGTATCGGCCCGGGTTACATTGCTACTCCGCAGACTGCTCCGCTGCGCGAAAAGCAAGCTGACGGAAGCCGTCACCCGTTCGACTCGTTCATTTGCGCCAAGACTCCGGCAGGCCGCTGGTTAGACCCGGAAGAACTTACCGGTCCGGCAGTGTTCCTAGCATCCGAAGCCTCTAATGCAGTCAACGGTCATGTACTCTATGTAGACGGAGGTATTCTGGCTTACATCGGAAAGCAACCGAAATAAATTTGAAGGATAGTTGAGAAGGTGATAAAGTGGCGGGATAATGTCACTTGTCACCTTTTTCTTTTAGGTGCGGATTACGCGGAAAAGATAAGTAAAATCCGTATGATCAGCGAAATCTGTGCCTGAAGGAAAGTTATATAACTGATTAGGAAAAAGCAATGATTATATGAAAAACTTTCTTTTATTATGTATGGCGGCCTTGTCCTGCCTTGCTTGCAACGACAGCAAGACAGTGACCGTTACGGTAACCAATCCGCTGTCGATGGATCGTTCCGATGAGATGGTAGAGGTGTCCATGGCCGAGATTTCGAACCGTCTGAATCTGGCAGACACCGCACAGATTGTGGTTCTGAATGTCGAGGGGGAACAAGTTCCCTACCAAGTGACCTATGATGACAAGCTAATCTTCCCCGCCACGGTAGCCGCCAATGCATCGGCTGCATATACCATTCAGACCGGTACTCCCGTCGATGTGGAGGTAAGGGCTTGCGGGCGTCAGTTTCCCGAACGTCTGGACGACATGGCCTGGGAGAACGACTTGGTGGGTTTCCGTGCCTACGGTCCTGCGTTGCAGGCAAGGGGTGAACGTGGCTTCGGCTACGACTTGTTCACGAAGCGGGGCACTGCTGCACCGGTATTGGAAGACATGTATGCCAAAGAGCTGGATGCAGACTCCTGGAAGCAGGTAAACGAATTGCGCAAGACAGACCCGAAGGCGGCCGGTGAACTGGTACGCACATTCTCCTATCATATAGACCACGGTTATGGCATGGACTGCTATGCAGTAGGCCCCACACTGGGAGCCGGGGTATCTGCACTGATGGTGAATGATACCATTATCTATCCGTGGTGCTATAAGACGCAGGAAGTGCTGGACAACGGCCCCTTGCGTTTTACTGTGAAGCTGGAGTTCAATCCGCTGGCTGTGAAAGGGGATACTACGGTGGTGGAAACACGTCTGATTACGCTGGATGCCGGTTCTCATCTGAACCGCACTGCCATTTCGTATAGCTGTCTAAAGGAATCCTTGCCCATTGTTACCGGCATTGTGCTGCACGAACCGGACGGCGCTGTGGTGGCTGATGCAGCAGGTGGCTATATGACGTATGTAGATCCCACTACCGGATCGGATAATGGCAAGATATTCATGGGGGCCGCTTTTCCTGCCGTTGTAAAGGAAGCCAAGACTGTTCTGTTCTCCCCAGAGGAGAAGAAGATGCGTAACAATGCAGACGGTCATGTACTGGCTGTCAGCGACTATGAGCCGGATGCCGACTATGTGTATTACTGGGGCTTTGCCTGGGACTGTGCGGACATCAAGACTGCTGAAGCCTGGAACAGCTATATGGCAGCATTTGCACAGAAGGTGCGCAATCCGCTGACAATTGAAGTCAAATAATCCTTTGGTTATCATTCAAGGGAGTTAAAAGCCAGAGGCCGATAGTATCGCTCTACATTGATAGAACTGTCGGCTTCTAGCTCCTGAGCCAGAAGGACGATAACTCTCCATTTAACTCCCTCTAACTTCTTCTTCTAGCTTCCTTGAATAAAAGAGCCGTGTCATTCCCGACCGGATTTTACAGCACTTTGAATTCGTACCCTTCTTCTTTCAGAAAGTCAATGGCACGCGGAAGTGCGTACTGCAGGTTTCCGTTGTGCCAGGATTTCAAAGAATCGTGAAAGGTGATGATGGAGCCGTTGCGGGCGTAGCGCATCACGTTGGCAAGCACTTGCGGGCCGCGCAGCTTTTTGCTGTAGTCGCGTGTCACGAGGTCCCACATCACAATCTTGTAGGTGCGTTTCAGCGTGAGGTATTGGTTGGCGAACATGTGGCCGTGGGGAGGACGGAACAAGAGAGGGTAGAGGACTTTCTCCACATTACAATTAATGTCTCCGCCCATTTCCATGAAGATTTTCGCCTGCTCGGTGTTTCCCAAATAATTTTTGGCTGTGTATTCAAAACTACGGATATGGTTGAAGGTGTGGTTACCGATGCGGTGTCCGCGTTCAACAACCATCCGGAATTCGTCCGGATGCTTCCGTATGTTGTCGCCTACCATGAAGAAGGTGGCCTTGATATTGTGCTTGTCCAGCAGAGCGAGCACCCAAGGAGTTACTTCGGGTATGGGGCCGTCGTCGAAAGTCAGATAGACGGCTTTTTCATTGGGGTCCATCCTCCAGACTGCACCGGGGTATAGTTTACGAAAAAACTCAGGAGGTTGTTCTATAAACATAATTAAAGCCTCTCCCCCAACCCCTCCCTACACAGGGGAGGGGAGGTTTGAGGATGGTTTGTTAGTGAATACATTATAATTAAGACTTCTCTTATTATGGTTGAATGCTCCTATTTCATTCTGTCCGCATACATATTATACAGTTCTTCCACTTTCGGCTCGTAGGTTTCGGTGAGCTTGGAGTTGTACTTCTTCATAGCCTTTACTTCGGCATCGAGTACAGCCCAGTGGTATTCAAATTCACGTGTAGAAATCATGAAGCGGTTGTTGTCCAGACTCAGATACCAGGTCAGGTATTCTATGGCCTTGTCGGCAAGGGCTTTCATCATCTCGTCCGCCTTGTCGGTTTGGCCTAGCTGGTAGTAGGCTTCTGCCATCTGTACGGCACCGTTCTGCCAGTCGTAAGACACATTGTAGGCGGGAATCATCTTTTCGGCATAGTCCAGGGCAGCTTTAGCCTTGTCTTTCTTGCCTTCGCGCATCAGCTGCTGCACAAGCTGCGAGAAGATGCGGCGGTGAGAGTGGCACATGCGCATGGCGTTCTCGTCGATGTAGATGCCCGGCTTGTCGATGCCGCCGAACTTGAATTTGTTCATCAGGTTGTCGTACATCTTTTCGGAGTCTATCGTCACGCCCGTCTTGCCGGTGTCGAACGGGGTGAAACGATAGGCAAGTCCTTCCTGAACGAAGTGGTTCTCCATGTTCAGCTGGTTCTCCCTGCCTACGCTGACGGCGATGTATATGGGGCGTTCCCAGTTGGCCTCGCTCAGCATCTCGAGCATCATCAGCTCGCTCTTGTAGAGGGCGCGCTTGCCTTTCAGCGAGATGTGCATGTAGTCGGGGATTGAGTCGCCCGGTATCATCATGCCGCTGCGGCGCACGGCTTCCTTGTCCACCTTGATAACGATGCTGTCGGTAGGAATCACCTTCAGGTCCTTGTCCTTGGGGGCGCGTATCCAGTGTTTCAGGATGTTCTTCAGCTCGTAAGGGTTGTCTCCGAATTCCTTCTTCACGTTTACCAGCGCTTCTTGATTACCGTCCAGTGCCTGCTTCTCGGCTTCGGCATAGAGCTGGTCGATACTTTTCTTGTATTCCGGCTGGATGGGGATGTATTCGTTGGTGCCTTCCACGTACTCCATACGGTCCCACGTGATGGGGAGGGAAGGACTGTCGTAGGCAGGACGCTTCATCTGGTCGATGTACCAGTCGGTCTGCAGGTACGAGAGGTTGCAGGTACGGGCGTCGGTGCGGAAACCTTCGGTCTCTTGGTTGTACCAGAGGGGGAAGGTATCGTTGTCGCCGTTGGTATAGATAATCGGGTTTCCGCTTTCTTGCAGTGACATCAGGTAGTTCTGCCCGAAGTCGCGTGCCATGTATCGGTCGCTACGGTCGTGGTCATCCCAAGTCTGGCTTGCCATCTGTATGGGGACAAGGAGGCAAACGAATGAGATGACGAGGGCACACGTTGACGAGGGCACAAACGCATTGGCATCACTTGCCTCACCTGCCTCCTTGTAGTCTTGTTTCCTCATCCGCTTGTCCGCTGTTTGTATAAGTCCTGCCACACCCATGCCAATCCAGATGGCAAAGGCGTAGAACGAACCGGCGTAGGCGTAGTCGCGTTCGCGCGGCTGGCTCGGGGTCTGGTTCAGGTAGAGCACGATGGCGATACCGGTCATGAAGAATAGGAAGAAGACCACCCAGAATTGTTGGATGCCTTTCTGTCCGCGGTAGGCTTGCCACAGCAGGCCGATGATGCCCAGCAGCAACGGCAGGCAGTAGAAGACGTTGTGCCCCTTGTTGTCGCGCAACTCGGCGGGCAGCAGGCTCTGGTCGCCCACCAGCCAGTTGTCGATAAAGGAGATGCCCGTAATCCAGTTGCCGTGTTCTATTTCCCCGCTGCCTTGTATGTCGTTCTGGCGTCCGGCGAAGTTCCACATGAAGTAGCGCCAGTACATCCAGTTGAGCTGGTAGGAGAAGAAGAACTTGATGTTTTCCCACTGTGTGGGCATGTTCACCATTATCATGTTGCCGCATTTGTCGTAGGGCACGTCGTAGCCCTTGATGTCCTGCCAAGCTTGGTATTGCTGCGTGTGAGCGCTGCTGTACATACGGGGGAACAGCATGTTCTGGGCGTATTCGTACTCAATGCGTCCGGGGATTTCGATGTACGAATCCTTTTCCTCGGGCGTAGCTTTCTCCTTGCGGATGAACTTCGTGCCGTTGTACTTGATACGCGGTTCGCAGTAGCCGTCTTTCACGTCGAGCGCCACTTGCGAGGTGAAGGCAGGGCCGTAGAACAGCGGACGTGTGCCATACTGCTCGCGTCCCAGGTATTCGCCCAGTGTGAAGATGTCCTCCGGAGAATTCTGGTCCATCGGTGTGTTGGCGGTGGAGCGGATAACGATAAGTGCATACGAGGAATATCCGATGACAATCATCATGGTGCAGAGCAGCGAGGTGTTCAGCGTGCGTGCCGATACGCGGAGTTTCTCCTTGACGGCTGCCTGCGTCTTCGGACGGAGGTAGAGCCACAATGCGGCAATGACAATGACACCGATAACTACCGAGCTGGTGCCGTGTCCGTAGAACGGGATACCCAGCATGGCAATGGTGAGTATGAACGAGAGTGCCATACGTGCCTTGTTGCGTTCGGTGTAGCTTTCGTAGATACCCCAGATGAGGCAGGCTGCCAGCAGGATGATATATACGATGACACCCGTGTTGAAGGACATGCCCAGTGTGTTGACGAAGAGCAGTTCGAACCAGCCGCCCACTTTCACGATACCCGGCACGATGCCGTATAGTACGGCTGCAACCAGTATGCCCGAGGCAAGCAATGCCAGCAGAGAGCCTTTGGCATTGGCGTTGGGTACTTTCTTGTAGTAGTATACCAGTACGATGGCGGGCAGGCAGAGCAGGTTCAGCAAATGCACGCCGATGGAAAGTCCCGTCAGGTAGGCGATGAGAATCAGCCAGCGGTCGCTGTGAGGCTCGTTGGCAACGTCCTCCCACTTCAGTATGAGCCAGAATACGACGGCAGTGAACAGTGAGGAGAAGGCATAAACCTCGCCTTCCACAGCGCTGAACCAGAAGGTATCGCTGAACGTGTAGGCAAGTGCGCCCACCAGGCCGCTACCCATGATGGTAACCATCTGGCCGCGTGTGATATTGTTTTCGTCTGTCACCACAAGTTTGCGTACCAGGTGCGTGATGCTCCAGAAAAGGAACAGGATACATGCGCCGCTCATCAGCGCGCTCATGTAGTTCACCATCTTGGCAACGGTGGAGGCATCGGAAGCAAATTGTGAGAAAAGGTTGGCCACCAGCATGAAGAACGGTGCGCCGGGCGGGTGTCCTACTTCCAGCTTATAGCCGGTGGTGATGAACTCCGGGCAGTCCCAAAAGCTTGCAGTAGGTTCGATGGTCATGCAGTAGACCGTCGCTGCAATGAGGAAGGTAATCCAGCCTACAAGGTTGTTTACGGTTTTGTACTGTTTCATTCAGATGAAATTCTTTATTATATAATCTTCTTATTTCCAGTTGCTTAATGCTTATTGACAGACACCGGTGTCTGTCGTGTCAGAGTCCAGTGTTTGTCACGTCAGACACTGGTGTTTGTCGCGCTGAAGTCCAGTGTCTGTCGCGACAGGCCATATTGCCTGCTTCGGCATTACGCGGATGCATGGCACACAACGCGACAAAGATAATAAATTCAATTCTAAATGAGTGACAGCAAGGTGGATTATTAGGATAGGTTAAGGGAATGATGATTCTATAAGAGAGAATATCCGGCCGATAATGGAGGGGATGCAAAAAGGAAGTGTCCACTTTGCTTGCCCTGAATGGACTTTTCGTTTATAACCGAAAACAGTATCTTCTTTGCAGCCTTTTTAGATTATGGACGAAAGAAAGCCTTACTGTGCTTCTTTGAAAACTGTAATTATTGAAAATAACTCTCTTTTGAAATCGATAGAAGGCAAATGTAATGATAAAGCTTATTTCTGATTGTACAGTATTGACCTCCATCTGTATTCCTGTAAATGTTGAATCAATAGGTGCCACAGCATCTAAAGGAATTCGATATACAATTAGAAAATGCAAAATTGCCCGTCATTGATAAGATTTGCATCAATGACGGGTTTCTTTTCAAAAAAGCAGTATGCTGCAATAGCCGACAATGAATTGGCTATGAAGTTACTGAAGGAACGGTGTCCGGAGTGGACGGCAATGCTTGTTGTTTTTGATATTTAGTTTTTCCTTAGCCATTCAACCCTGCGCAAATCTGGCAAATGCTTAATTGAGAAATTCTCAAATTTGGCTTTGAAACCGTTACCGTCAGGGCAAGCTCCCATTATCCCTACCATGACGGGATGATTGTCTTGCAGCCAAGCGTTGCGCATCATCGTGTATTCCTTATCATCAAAAGAATAGAAAATCTCTACGGCATCCAGTCGGCGTACCGCCTTAATCCATACAAACGGGACGGGCTTATCCAAAGATATAATGCTCCAGTCACTTGTATGATGAGTTACAACGGTACTAAGATTATATTTCCCGTCCACGAACTCAATACCGGCCTTGATATAGTTCTCGTGGTCGATGCGCAACATCAGTCCCGACTGGTCGAAACGGGTCTTGTAATCGCCAGATATTTTTACCTTCACTTCAAATTCCCCGCCACGCAATGTGTACAGAAACGGGGCATCATCCACTGTAAATCCATAGTGGGATATACGCCAATAATCAGTCTGGGGAGTAACATGCATCGAAAGCGAATTGTTCTCAATTTTCCATTGTTCAGGTTCATTGAACCATTGCATCTTTTCCAATGATTGCGCCATGCAGGTAAATGAAGCAGCAATCATCATTCCACTCAATAGTAACTTTTTCATTTCTCAATATATTGTTAATGTTATAATTTTCGAATAACACGGCAAGGATTCCCGACTGCCAATGTTCCTGCCGGAATATCTTTATTTACCACACTTCCCGCACCGATGACACAGTTGTCGCCTATCATAACTCCCGGTAAGACGCAAACGTGCGCTCCTATCCATACATTATTGCCTATGCTAATCGGCCGTGCATATTCAAGTCCGCGATTTCTTTGTTCCACATCAAAAGGATGTCCGGCAGTATAAAACCCACAACCCGGAGCAATGAACACATTATCACCGAACTTAACTTTTGCTTCGTCCAAAATAACACAGTTCACATTGGCATAAAAATTTTCGCCAATCTCTATATTATAACCATAATCACAGAAGAACGGCTGTTCTATCAGGAAACTATGCCCCGATTTTCCGAATAGACTGACAATAATATCTTCCCTGCGTTTCGTTTCCGATGGCAGTAGATGATTATATTCATGGCACAATGCCTTGCATGCCTGCCTTTCGGCTATCAATTCCGCATCATTATTGGCATCGTACAGTTTTCCTTGCCGGCACTTTTCCTTCTCACTTATCATAAACAACCATTTAGTTTTTTTACCTTTGCAAAGGTAGGGTATTGTTATATACTGCACAATGATTATAAATAACCATTTTTATTTCTGGCTATGGACACAATCGATATATTGAGCAAGGAGTTTTTCACACAGGATTTTGCGGAAGAACAACCATACTCCGAGTTGCTGGGCAAGTATAAGGATATAGCGCGCAACTATGCACGGATGGAGAGTGCGGTAGCCGTATTGAGTGATATGCGTACCAATATGAGTTACATTTATTATGGTAGTTTTTCCCGAATGCTGGAAATAGATAAATGCGGAGACGAGGGCAAGGTGTCTTCCATTTGGGAAAAAGAAATCTTCAAGCTCATTCATCCTGACGATTTGGCAGGGAAGCACTTACAAGAATTGTGTTTTTTCCATTTTGTCAAACACCAGCCCAAGAGCAAACGCACTGATTATTATCTGATAAGCAAACTTCGTATGAAGAACGGCAAAAATAATTATATATCAGCATTGCATCGGATGTTCTATGTTTCTGCCCCTTCTAACGACACGCTGTGGCTGGCTTTATGCCTTTATAGCCCTTTACTGTTTGATATTCCAGCCAAATGCCTGATAATCAATTCAGCTAACGGTCAAATGACAGAAATTGGCAAACAGGACAGCACAAGGATTCTGTCCGTCAGAGAAAAGCAGGTATTGAGCCTCATTGACAAAGGGCTGACAAGTAAGAAAATAGCCGAAACACTTTCTATCAGCATAAATACAGTTAGTCGGCACAGACAGGAAATTTTAGGCAAACTTCAAGTGAAAAACTCTATTGAGGCGTGCCGGGTAGCAAAAGACTTAAAACTAATTTGAGCATCAAACAAAAAATAATATGTTTACCGTGGCTTGAGCAATGAGCCGGAAGTTCCCCCTCTGTCTCTCTTATTGTTTCAGCAGCTGTTTTGCCATCGCTTAGTCAACGTATTGGCATATATGGGCGCAAATATAATGATTTCGCTTCTAAATAGGTGACAATAAGCAGCATTATTAGGATAGGTTAAGGGATTTGCTGCATCTATAGATGCAGCACGGTGGAAGTATAGATGCAGCGCGGTGGAAGTATAGATGCAACAATGATGATTCTATAGAGGGAATATCCGGCCGATAAAGGGGGATGCGGAAAGGAAATATCCTCCTTGCTTGTCTAAATGAATCTTTCGTTTATAACCGAAAATCTAGCCTTTTTCGCAAATTTTTCAGGTTATGAACGAAAGAGTTGATAGAAATATTCGTTTATAACCGAAAATTGTTATCTTTGCAACTAAAGTTTAGGTTATGGACGAAAGAATGGATATACTTAGGAAGTACAATCTCTGGACAGAAGGAGATTTTGACTTCGGTTTCATGCGGGTAGCTTATACCGGCAGAATCATGGACTACGTAGGTAATCGTCTTGTAAAGGTGCTTATCGGTCAGCGGCGTACCGGAAAAAGTTATGTGTTGAGACAGATAGCAAGGGAACTGATAAGAAACGGTGTCCCTCCGCAGAACACCTTGTTCATCAACCGGGAACTGAGCGACTTTGCTTTCTTGAAGACTCACAAGGATTTGGAAGAGTTGGTGGCGCTTTATAAAAGCGAACTGCACCCTCAGGGAAGGATGTATATTTTCATCGACGAAGTGCAGCTCATCCAAGAATGGGAAAAGTCGGTCAATTCTTATTCGCAGGACTATACCGAGGAGTACGAGCTCTTTATCAGCGGCTCCAACTCACGGATGCTGTCCGGTGAGCTTGCCACGCTGCTTTCCGGGCGATACGTCCAATTTCCGATATATCCCTTCAGCTATCAGGAGTATACAGAGATAAGGCATCTGGAACAGAACCGTGAGAGCTATATGGGCTATATGAATACGGGCGGAATCCCGGAACTTTTTGTCTTGCCCGAAAAGCAGGAGGTGCAGCGCAATTACTTGTCTGCCTTGAAGGACACCATCTTGCTGAAGGACATCATCCAACGCTACAGCATACGTGACCCCCGACTGCTTGAGGACCTTTTTGCGTTTCTTGTAGGCAATGCCTCTAATTTAGTGTCCATCGGCAACATCGTGAACTATTTCAAGAGCCAGGGCCGGAAGACGAGCTATGATGCCGTGGCTGCCTACATAGGCTATATCGAAGACTCGTTCTTGGCGTATCGTTGTGAACGCTTTGACTTGCGCGGAAAGGAAATACTGTCCGGTACGGCGAAATATTACATCAACGACCTTGCCTTTAAGAATTTCCTCTATCCCGGAACAGCCTATGGTGTGGGTTATAAACTGGAGAATCTTGTCTATCTGGAGTTACTCAGGGCAGGCTATGATGTCTATACCGGATGTGCCAAAGAGAAGGAAGTGGATTTCGTGGCACGGAAAGGCGACCGCACGGTTTATCTGCAATCCACTTATATGTTGGTTGACGAGCAGACGATGCGTCGTGAGTATGCTTCGTTGGAGTCGATACAAGATAATTATGAGAAACTGGTTGTTTCGCTTGATGATTTCTGTCTGCCATCCAATGAAGGAATACGGCATGTGCGGGCGTGGGAACTGCATGGGTTGTTGTAAAAGGTGCTGAAAGGCAGTAATATCCTTATATTTTTGACAAAAAGTAATGTTTCTGTAGATTTCTCTGCCGCACATGGTTGGGCAGAAGGACGAATTTAGGATATATTGTGGATATTGGGGTCATAAAGATGCGTTCTTCTTGCATATTCTTCCGCTTTTGTAGGGCTTTTATGCAGAAATTGGCTACACCTTTAAGCTAAAAGGGTGATTGCTTTTTACTAAAAGGGGTATTGCGTTTTAGTAAAACGGTTACTCTGTTTTAGTAAAACGTTCTTTTGCTTTTGCATTTTCGGTGTATCCGGGCTTTCGGAGAGGTGATTCCGATTTATTGGAAGGACGTTCGTTTTGGTATAATACTTATAACTTGACACTTATGGATTTTCGCTCTCGTATTTCTTTCTGTGTGGATAATCGGTCGGAAGTACGGGATTCTCGTGCGATAGAAAATACAAAGTGTCAGAATGACAAAACCGGATTTATCTTCTGTATGCATCAGCCTCAAAAATACTTTCCAATCTTTTTCTTGTTTTCATTCTTTATCGTTAAATTTGCCATCGAAGCAAGGAAGTGTCCTTAGCTTCAATGTTTTGTGAAATGATATTGTAAGAAGCGTTGTGCTTCATTCTTGTCTTTGAGAACCTAGGAAATTTTCAAGATACACAAGAATGGCACAGACGATTCCTACGCTGGTTTCGGCGTGGGTCTGCTGTCTGTTCATTGGTGTATCGGGTTTTCCTAGGACCTTCAAAGACGATGAATAGCACGCAGTTCCACGCTGTCTTTTTTTATATTCTCGGAGGAACGCGAGGACTAATATTATCTGGTTATGATTCTATTTAAAGTGAATTCTAAAAGTTCCATCTATGTGCGTTTGTTGTACTCAATGGCAGTCTTGTGCCTGTTGACCGCTTTGAGTAGTTGTTCGAATGATGATACTCCGGCAGAGATTATCCCTAATCCTGATAGTGAAATTTACTTTACCAAAAGCTTGAATTTCGCTTCGGATAGTGGCGAAGCGATTCTTTCTTTTACAACCAATAAAGATTGGTCGATAGATGTTTCACAGTCAGGCGGTAATGTCAGCTGGTGTACGGTGTTCCCCAATAAGGGAAAAGCCGGAGAAAATCAAGTCTTAGTTAAAGTAATAAGAAATGAAGGAGTCGATGACCGTAATGTGGTACTGAACCTGACAGCCGGTGATTTGACTAAGAGTATCGTAGTAACGCAGAAACAGAAAGATGCCATCACTCTGACTACTGCAAAGTTTGAAGTAGATAAGAATGGAGGAGAAATCCAGGTAGAGGTAAAAGCAAATGTTACTTATGAAGTTGTTATTCCAGAGCAATATCAAAGTTGGATTCATGAAAGTTCTGGTTCCGGGCAAATAATTATGGGCAACAAAGGATATAATCAAATGCTCGAATCTGCTACAAGAACCAACATGGATAGAACTGTGCGGAAGTTTTATATCAGCAAGAGCGAGGAATATGACAAGCGTGAAGGAGAAATCATCTTCCGAAGCGGTGAATTGGAGGAAGTTTTGAAGGTGTATCAGATAGGAGGCGGCATCGTATTGCTGAGTAAGAATGAATATATTGTTTCTGATAAAGGGGAACAAATTGCAGTAGAACTAAACAGTAATTTTGACTTTGATGTGAAAATGCCGCAGGTAGATTGGATTACCGCAACCGTAACGAGAAGTGTTTCCAGCCATACGCTTTATTATACTGTTACTCCTAATGAGACTTATGACAAGAGGGAGGCCGAAATTATCTATTATGATAGGAATGATAAATCTGTGGCAGATACGTTGAAGATTGTTCAGGTGCAGAAGGATGCGATATTGCTGTCGCAGAAAGAATATTCAGTAGGAATGGAAGGTGGTACTATTCGGATAGAAATAAAAGCCAATGTTGCCTATGAAACTTTTATTCCTGAACAATATCGGGGTTGGATTCATAAAGGAACTTCTACTCGTGGGCTTTCTACCTCTAATCTTTCGTTCATTATTGATAAAAATAACGAGTACAATAAACGTGAAGGAGAAATCATTTTTCAAAATGGTAAACAGAAAGAGGTTTTAAAAGTATGTCAAGCTGAAAGGGCTTTTTTGGATTTGATTAAAAATGAATATACAATATCTGATGAAGGCGGACGAATTGCAGTAGAGCTAAATAGTAACTTTGACTTTGATGTGAGAATGCCACAAGTGGATTGGATTACTGTAACCACAACAAGAAGCGTTTCCACCCATACACTTTATTATATGATTGCCCCAAATGAAGCTTATAATAAAAGAGAGGCTAAAATCATCTATTACAATAGAAATAATGAAGGTTTAGCGGATACATTGAATGTTGTCCAACAGGGAAAATCAGTTTTGGAATTGACATTAGAAACGGCTGGTTCCTTAAAAAGAAAAATGGAAATATTGAATATTGATTATTTAAAGGTTAAAAAAATTGTTCTTGAAGGTGATATTAACGGATCTGATATCAGGCTGATTAGGGAAATGGCTGGTGTGAATTATATAGAGAAGGAAACAAATGGTGTTCTTGAATATTTAGATCTCACTAATGTTAATATAGTGGAAGGAGGCGAAATATATTGCTATCCTGATTCTTATAAACCAGGGACTCTTGATAAATATGAGGATTGCTATACTAAAAATAATGTTATTGGGAATTGTATGTTTCGTAAATGTAAATCTCTTAAAAAAGTATTATTGCCTTATTCTTGTGTAAAGATAGAAAATGAATCTTTTGCTTATTGTAAAAATCTTATTGAGGTTAAACTATTTGACAATGTAGCGACTATTGGAGGATTTTGTTTTTATTCATGTTCTCTTCTACAGAAAATAAATTTACCGAATTCTATTAAGATGATTGGTGATTCTACATTTAGTAATGGTTCTACATTTAGTGGTTGTTCTTCTTTAGAATCTATTGATTTGCCGGATAAAATTACTTGCATACATGCAAATTCATTTAGCTATTGTTCTTCTTTGAAAGAAATAGTGATACCGAAATCAGTAACATATATTGAAGGATATGCTTTCGCATATTGTTCAAATTTAAAATCAATTATTGTTTCTGATAGTGTTACGGGATTTCCAGAAACTACATTTTATGATTGTACTTCCTTGGAAAAAATCATATTTGGTACTGGATTAAAAACGGGTGGGGTATTTTGGGACAGTAAATATATTAAGGAAATACATTGTAGGTCAACTATTCCTCCTTCAATAATCGGTTTTAATAATGAGGTTTATAATAATGCAACATTGTATGTCCCTAAGGGGTGCAATGAAGCATACCATACAGCAATAATGTGGAGAGAGTTCAAAACTATAGTTGAGGAATGAATTGATAATTTGTTGTACTATCAAAAGGCGTACTATATGGGAATAATATCTTTAATAATTTCGATTATCTCTATAAGCATATCGGCTATTGTCACCGGAATTCCATTTTATTGCAAATATATAGAAAAGAAAACAAAAATAGCATTGATTGCTTGTGATGGAATAATCAGGGATGATATGATACGTATTGTGGTTACCTATGTAAATAAGAACTGGCAAAATGCAGTAATAACCAATAGCCATATTGCCCTTTGCCATCCTAAGTTATTAAATGAGTTTACGAAATTGAATCATGCATATAGTTGTAAGCCATTTAATCCGGTTGCGATAACGGAGAAAATGCATGCCTCTATTGAACTTGAATATTCTTTATCAGAGTTGAAAGAAGTGGATTTGGAGAATGCAGATGTATATGTACATACTGAATATATAGATTCTCAAGGCCAGAGGCTGTTTGATAATCATAGGATAGGAAACCTGTGCATGAGTGGAATAAGTACTAAGATGGTCTTAATAGAGTCTACTATGTATGAGTTACAAGGAAGAAGCATTTTAATGTCTATGAAACTTTAGTTGTTGGCGTGAGCAGGAAGCATCACTTCCTGCTCACGCCCTTTCTCACATTTAGCAATACTCCCTTCTGAACCAAAGCTCGAATATAGGGTCGGAGAAAGCATACTTGTTTCCTTCTTTCTCAATGAAATCACGTTCTGTCAGCATACGCTTGTTGCGTGTGATGGTCTGTGCACTGCCCAATTCATATTTCCGCACTACGGGGATGGAGTTGAAGCGGTATTCACCATCGGCTACAGCACGAAGCATGGCAGTTTGGGCAGCAGTCAGGTTCTCGGTGTCGTTCATGAACATAGGCATGTTGGTGTCTATCAGTTGGCGGGTACGGATTTCGATAATCTCATCTGTCACTTTTTCAGACGTACCGCTCCAGATGAAATAGCACAACTGTTGCAAATACCACGAATGGCATTTCACGATGTCGCACAGTTGTTCTGCTTGCTGTTCGCTGATTTCTTTGTTCGTCCGGTGGAAGGCATTGACGATGAAGGGTACCCATTCCTCTTTCTTTATCTTTTGCAGGAACAGTACTTGTCCGAAGCGGTAGAAGGGGCTAGAAGAATTGTTGAAGATGTCCATCATCATATGCCGCTTGCTTCCGTAAAAGCAATAGGAAACTTGTTGCTGCTTCTGCCAGGCAGAGCGCATTTTTCCCTCCATACTTTTGTAGCCGGGTAGTAGTGCCAGTTGTTGGAACTCGTCGATGCAGACAATCAGGTGTATGCCTTTGGCAGCTGCTATCTTTTCGGGTAGTTCCAGTATCTCCATGACACTTTTTTCTTCCAGTTCCAATTTCAAGTCAAAGGAGAGGGTATCGGTTGGGTCGCTCTTCAATGTGATACTGGGAGAAACGGCTTTAAGAAACTGTTTCACATCTTCAAGCCTCTTTTCAAGGGTGGAGGCGGCGCAAGAAATGACTTCTCGCGCAAAGATGCGGTAGAATTCAGCTTCCGTCTTGATGCTGAATGCATCAATGAAGCAGACACGGATATGCTTGTCTTCTTGTGTCAGTTCGTCCATAGCTACTTTTACAAGCGACGATTTTCCCCATCGGCGCGGTGAAATAAGCATTACGTTGATGCCCGATTCAAGCAATTCTTTCAGTTGCTTTCGTTCTTCTACCCGATTGACGAAACTTTCTTTATCAACCAGTGTGCCGTATTGAAAAGGTGATTTCATAAGCTTTCTGTTCTTGATTTAATGACAAATATACAAATTATACATCAATGTATAATACATCTATGTATAATTTTGTTTGAGCACATGTGCAAAAACACCCACTTTTTGCACATGAAACGGAGAACGTGAGCAAAAAAGCCTTATTTTTGCTCACGTTATTGATTCCGAGTATAGTATTAAACACAAATATACTATGAAAAGTAAGACTCTTGCATTGATTCTATTATGCTGCGCCGCCTCGCTGGGCGCTAAAGTAAAACTGCCTGCACTGGTAGGCGACAACATGATACTCCAGCAGCAGACTGAAGTGAAACTGTGGGGAACGGCTGCACCGAAAGCCGAAGTACGCGTCACGCCTTCGTGGAACGGACAAACCTCCACTTGCCGTGCCGATAAAGACGGACGTTGGCTGCTTGCCGTGAAAACTCCGGCAGCAGGATACACGCCTTATGAGATAACCTTTGATGACGGAGAAAAAACTACGTTGAAGAATATCCTAATCGGTGAAGTATGGCTTGCTTCCGGCCAGAGCAATATGGAAATGCCCCTGAAAGGTTTTGCCGGCTGTTGCATCATGAACGGAGCGGATGACATCATAGCTTCTGCCGAGAACAAGGGGGTGCATATGTTCACCGTTCCCAAGCACCAGACTTATGAACCACAAACCGACTGCAAAGGTAGCTGGAACATATCTTCCATAGAAACCGCACCTGATTTCAGTGCGACGGCCTACTATTTTGCCACTTCGTTGAGCCGTGCTCTCCGGATTCCGGTCGGCATCATCTGTAGCGCTTACGGTGGAGCCACTGTAGAAGGTTGGATAAGCCGTGAACTGCTGGAAAACTATCCAGACATATCTCTCAACCCCGATTCCATCGAACGCCTGCATCCCATGCACCGCCCCATGCTGATGTACAATGCCATGCTGAAGCCGCTTCAGAACTATACCATCAAAGGGTTCATCTGGTATCAAGGCGAGTCTAACGTAGGCCGTCATGAAACATACGCCGAGCGTCTGGCCGATATGGTGCAGCTGTGGCGCAAAGAATGGGGACTGGGCGAATTGCCTTTCTACTTTGCCGAAATAGCGCCGTACGCCTATGGAGGTATCCAGCAAGAGAAAGCTGCTTACCTACGTGAAGCGCAATTCCGTGCCCAAAGCCTGATTCCGAACAGTGCCATGATTTCTACAAACGACCTTGTAGAGCCTTATGAGATATACAATATCCATCCCCGCAACAAGACGAAGGTGGGCCAACGTTTGAGTTATCTGGCATTGAACCTCACCTATGGATTGAAGCAGATACACTGTTTCGGCCCACAATATAAGTCATGGACCGCTAAAGGCAGTGAAGCATGGGTTTCCTTCGACCATTTGGAAATGGGTATCTGTCGCAACTATGACCTTCGCGGTTTCGAAGTGGCGGGTGAGGACCGTGTGTTCCATCCTGCCGACAAAGTATGGCTGCACTGGCAGACGAATGAGGTCGTGATTTCTTCGGAGAAGGTGTCCCGTCCTGTTGCCGTGCGCTATTGTTTCCATGATTTCCAGATTGGTACGATGATCGGTGGGAATGAATTGCCTACCATTCCGTTCCGTACGGATAATTGGTGAAAGAGTGAAAAGTATATAAACACTTTCATTATACTATAATATTGGGCGCGGGTTACGCGGAATCCACGGATGCAGTAAACTAAATCCGTGAAATCCGTGTAATCCGCGCCTAAAAGAAAATATCCAGAGGGTTTTGTTCCCCCTCTGTCTTTCTTATTGTTTCAGCAACTGTTCTGCTGCAAGTACCAGGAACATATAGTGGGACGAACCTCCTCCCAACACATACTCAGTTTGTTGCCAGAGGAACGGGAACGTGAGGAGTTCCGGGAAGTCGGGACGGATAAGCGCCGTACCGGAAATGACTCCACCGGGAATGTACGACCAGTCTGCGCGGTTCAGTCCGTAGCCTACAGTGGCTGATTGTGCGCCGACACCCGAGGCGAAGGAAGCCTGGTTGGAGCCCGGGTGGCATCCGAGAATGAAGTTGAGGGCATTGAATACCGGTGCTTTCGGGAATATTTCCGGATAGGCGGTTGTCAGGAAGTAGTGCTGGAAGCCGAAACGCTGTATATCCCAGCCTGCACCCCAGATGTTCGGACGGTAGGGAACGCCATAGGGAGTCTCCTGCACTTGCTTGTCCAGTTCTTGTTTGTATCCGGTCAGAGCTTTGCGGAAAGCGGTGGAGAAAGCTTTGGCTTTCTTGTTCTTCATCTGTGCGAACTGTTTTTCCACACGTGCCGTGTACCAGCCGATGCGGCCTATCTGCTTGGTGATGAGCTCCTGGTTGTCCAGGATGAAGTCCATATAGGGTTGTTCGCCCGTGGTGAGGTACAGTTCTACGGCTGCCTGCACTTTGGGGAACAAGGCTCTGTTGTTGCCGCTTCCGGTAGACGCATATACTTTGCGGGCAATGTCGAGGCAATGCACGCTCAATGTATCATTGAAGCCTTTCAATACACGTGATACGGCAGCAAGTTGGGCAGCTGTCGACAGTTCCCGTCCGGGGTTGTCCTCTGTAAATATCCAACGGTCGTCTTCATTACCGATTTTTCCGTCCGTCATGGCGGCGGCATCACCCAGAAGTACGTACTGGCGCAGGTCGTTGCAGATGATTCCCCGGTAGAGACGTCCCAGTGCCAGATAGCCGTTGACTACCGTAAGGGCGCCGTTCTCTACTTGTTGCAGCAAGTCATTCTTACCGTCGGGCTGGTGGATTTCCGTCACACGGTTTATTTGGTCGATGGAAGTCACGTCGAAATCCGGTCGGAAAGCTTCGTAGGCCAATGCCAGGATATAGGATTCTCCGGCTTGGGATTCGATGCGGAGGTCAAAGTCTCCGGCATCGTGCCAGCCGCCTATGTTCACTCCGGGAACCACTTCACCGGACTTGAACTTGGACAGGCCCTCTTTCTGGTCGTAGCCGTCGATATGGTTGTGTGCCGGTGCCATCCGGGCATCGTCCATGTGGCAGCAGTCGTGCCATACGCGGTACTTCTCGTTGACGCGCATATGGCACATCTGTACGGGAAGGAAATATTCCAGTACGGGTTGCCATACGCCGCGGGCATATACGTCATTGTCGATGCGGAAGATGGGGGACACGGAAGTATCATATTTGATCTTATAAAGTCCCGGTTCCTTCACATCCGTGAAGTCCACCTTCAGGTAGTTGTACCTCAGGAACTTTCCCCAGTTGGCAGGAGTGACGTTCTTGACAACCTTTTCGCCGTCGGCATCGATACGGATGATTTGTGCCGTTTCCTTTCTATTGTCACGTATATCCATTTCGATGACAGCTTCCTTGTCCTGGGCGGGATGATAACCTATCTGTGAAGTCTGGATAACCGGCTGATACATCCAGTCGGCCACTACGTTCGGAGTGATAATCCATTTGACGGCGCCTTTGGTGACATCCGGCTTTATGTTGCTGCGCAGTACGAACCAGCCGTTGTTGTGGTTCATCCGGCCGTCAAACAGTTGCAGATCACCGCCCAATGATTCGATGGTGACTTTGTTGTAGGGGTCATCCGGTCGGGAGGTGAACTTGGTTCCTTTGGCGTAAGGTTCGCTGATGATGTCGTCTGCCACAATCGGGCTGTAACCTTTTCCTATCAGTTTGTCCATGTCTGCCAGCGATTGCTTGCCGTCATGGTAGTTTCCTGTATGCAGATGGTTGGGTTGGGTTGTCATCAGGGGGGAGTTGGGCTGTTGCGGGAAGATTCCGCTCTGACCGTCCATAATCCAAGGCTTGCCGAAGAGGGAACCTGGGAAGAATTCGAGGTTGAAGCCCACTTTCCCGATGAATTCCTGGGGAATGGGGCGGTCCAGGTCTACGGTCACTTCGATGTGCTTACCTTTGCTTTCCACTTTTACCGTATATATAAGGTGGAGGTCCGGGTAAATCATCGGATTGAATCCGGTGAGGTGGCGTGAAGAGTCGGGATAGCACAGCGTGGCGGTGATGCTGTTGTCGCCGAGCTTCCGGTCGAGCTGTTTCGGTACGGGTTGCCATTGTCCGGGGGTGGCTTCCAGTCGGATGTCTCCATTCGTTGCCACGCGGTGTCCGTTCATGATGATACATACTCCTCCCTGGTGTCCTTCGGGATAGATGTCATCAAAAGCCATGACGTCGACTCCCTGGTTCTTGAAATAACCGGAGGATGTCAGCTTGAAGTCTTGCGCATGCAGCGTACTGCTGCCGCAAAGCAGTGCTAGGACTGATGCAAACAGGAAATGTTTCTTTCTCATAGTATCTATTTTTGAGTTATAGAATTTTCCACTAATATACGGACTAATTGGGAAACAGATGGTTTTTGTTTGTAGCCAATTACGTTATGGAATGTGTCTTTTGCCTATATTTCGAAGACAAATATTGTGTGGGGGGAACTGACAGATATTGGTCTTGATAAAGCAAGGGCCGGATGTCCAAAGGTAGTCTCTATTGGAATCAATTGTGCCCTTCTTGTCGGATGAATCTTATTACGGATGCGGAATGCTCTTATGTTTCCAATGAGATTGTTGTCAACCGGAGTGCTGCTTTAGTAGCGTTGGATGTATTGGGGCAAAATAACGTGACTATTCAGCCTGCTGCTTTATGAACTCGGACGGGCTGATGTGGAACTCATCTTTAAAATGCTTGGAGAATACTTTGGGAGAATTATAGCCTAGTGTGTAGGCAATCTCCGCGATTTGCATCTGGCTTTCTGTCAGGAGCTGCTGTGCCCGTTTCATGCGGATGGTTCTGATGAACTCGATGGGTTTCTTGCCCGTAATCTTAATCATTTTCTTGTAGAAATAGCTGCGTGATATATTCAGGCTGCTGGCCAGCTCCTCGACAGAGAACTCAGTTTCGCTGATGTTGTCCTCTACAATCCGGATGGCTTTTTCTACCAACTGCCGGTCAAGAGGGGTGATGGTGATACGGCTTGGTTCGATTTTAATGTCCTGATTGAATATTTTCTGCCGTTTTACGTTCATCTCGATAATCTTGTTGATGCGCAGCTTGAGGACTTCCATATTGAAAGGCTTGGTGATGTAGTCGTCCGCACCGACGCCAAGTCCCTCCAATTGATGCTCCTCGCTTGCTTTAGCTGTCAGCAGGATGATGGGGATATGTGAATAGCGTATATCGTTCTTGATGGTTGAGCATAGTTCCAGACCATCTATCTCGGGCATCATGATGTCACTGACCACTAAATCAATATCTTCCTTTTCCAGTACATTCAGTGCATGTTTTCCGTTTGTGGCTTTTAATACATGATACTGTCTGGCGAGACTTTCAGAGAGAAACTTCAAGAAGTCGTAGTTGTCATCTACGAGTAATATGGTGAATGGATGGGTTTCTTCCTTTATTTCCGGTTTTTCGATTGGTTCTCCATTTCTGCTTTCATTACTGTTCTGGTGCAGGGGGAGGGTAATCAGGAATACGGAACCGCAAGGCTGGTTATCCCTGACACAGACAGTACCCTGATGCATCTTTACGTATTCGGAAACAATGTGCAGTCCGATGCCGCTGCCTCCGTTGCTTGATTGGTTTTTCCCAGACTGATAGAATCTTTGGAATATTTTCTCCTTGGATTCATCTTCTATGCCGCAACCTGTGTCGGTAAAGGTCAGTTCCAGATTTGTGCCTCTTACGGCAATATCCAGTGAGATGCTTCCTTTATTGGGAGTGAACTTGAATGCATTTGACAGTATGTTCGTGCATATCTTGCGTATTTTGTCATAGTCGAAATCCATGAAGACAGAATGTTGTGGAGTGGTAAGGCTATAGCTGATGTTCCGCTTCTGTGCTATCGGATTGAAAGAGTGGAATATTTCACTCAGAATGATAAGGATGTTGTCATGTTTGCATTTCAGGGTTTCAGCCTTGGCATCCAGCTTTCTGAAATCCAGCAGTTGGTTAATCAGTTCCAGCAGATAGTCGGCATTTTGTTTGACCATATCCAGAATACCTTTACGATATTCGGGATGGTCTACGAAAAACTCTTCAAGCGGATTGATGATAAGTGACAAGGGAGTCCGCAGTTCGTGGCTTATGTTGGCAAAGAACTGTAGTTTCATATTGTTGATTTTCTGCTGCCTTTCATTTTCCACCTCGATGGCTTGCATGATTTGTTTCTGCTTTTGGCGTAAGCGCAGATTGCGGATAATGGACAGAAGGATACACAAAATGATACCGGTATATATGGTATAGACCCACCAGGTGCGCCACCAAGGAGGGAGTATCTTTATTTTCAGTTCCTTGATGTTGGGGCTCCATATGCCTTGTGAGTTGCATGCCTTGACGGATAAAGTATAGTTTCCGGCAGTCAGCATGGATAGGTTTACTTTGTTGTTTTCGGCATAAATCCAGTTGGAATGAATCTTATAGGCATATTTTATCTTATCCGTTTCCACCAGGTCGAGGGCAGAGAAGGACAGAGTGAATGAATTTTCCTTTTCAGTGAAGGAAAGGTGTTGTGCACATTCAAGTGAGCTGCCGTTCAGGATGTCCGGATGGGGCATTCCGGATTTGAGCTCAATACCGGTAAGGTAAATGTTGGCATCATAACTTGTGGTCAGGATGTCTTGTGGAATGATAGTCTGGTAACCTTTGGGGGTACCTATCAGTATATTGCCGTTCTGCAGTTTGAGGATGGCGTGGACATTGGTATCGTTGCATATCAGTCCGTCGCTTGCGGAGTAGTTCACGATGGCGTATGTATCGTTTGTTATTTTGATTCGTGAGATGCCGTTGCCGGTGCCAATCCACATTTGGTTGTTGTTGTCTTCTGTGATGGCTCTGACGAGATTGGCGGCAAGTCCGTTTTTCTGGTCAAGGAAGTAGATGGAGTCGTTCTTCTGGTTCCATATGCTCAGTCCGTGTGGATGTCCTATCCAAAGAAGGTTCCGGCTGTCCTTATAGACAGTGAGCATATTGTTCTCCTTGAAGCGGCCGGCTTCGGTGTAGATATTATAGGCTTGGGTTTCCGTATCGATAATAATGAGTCCTCCTCTGGTTGCTACGTAAAGGGTGCTGTCTTTGTCATAGTACATATCACGGACAAAGAATTCTCCCGGACGGTACAAGATGGTGTCAAACTGCCCGGTTTCCGGATTTAACCTCTGTATGTATCCCTTCATGGTGCCTATCCAGATGTATCCGTGTTTGTCCACCTCTACTGTATACACATTGTTCTCGAGAAGCTGGCTGTTATTTACTGTGTATTGTTTGATTTGCCCTTTCGAGTAGCATAGCAGTCCTTTCTGGAAGGTGCCTATCCATAAGCGGTTTTTGGAGTCGATGGATAAGTCAACTACAATATTGGCGGGAGTTGCAATTTTTTCGTATGAATCAGTCACCAGTGAGCGTCGGATTAGTCCCGTACCGTCTGTTCCGTAGTAAATGGATTCCTGGCTTGTGTCTTCGCAGAAGGTCAGGATGTCATCATATTCCAGGGATTTGTTGCATAGTATGATTTGGGACGTGGGGCTATAATAGGAAATACCGTGTTTGAAATTCCCTATGTATATGGTTCCGTCTTTGTCCCGGTAAATGGTATTCAGATTGTTGCTGGCAATGGTGTGCGGTTTCAATGGGTTGTGCACTAAGTTGGTAAGCGATTTGGCCAGGATGTTGTAAACGAACAGCCCCATATGGCTGGTAAGTATCCATACGTTGCCGTCTCCCAGGTCGAGGATGCGTTGCACGCGATTGTACTGTATGCGGGTATTATCGTTCAGGCTGATGTTCTCCCATTGCTGTGTAAAACTGTTCTTGTGCAAAAGCAGGCTGTTTTGGAAGGTGTATACCCATAGGCTTTCGTTTTGGTCTATGTAAATGTGTGGCTCATGATTCTCCAGCAAAGGTCTATAGATGGCGGGAATGGCTATTTCCTTGACTTCGGAAGTCTGCTTGCTGATACTGTATAGGGTACCGTTGGAGTACATTATATAAATGAACTGGACACCTATATAGAGGCTTGAAATCTTTTCAACTGCCAGTGGATAGGCTTTGATGGAGCTGTTGTCCATGCTTCGTATGTAAAATTTGGAATAGTCGTAGGCCCAAAATTCATTCTTGGAGGTTTTTCCCATCCTCAGAATGTTTTTACTGGGGATTTGCAGCCCATCGAGTATGGGTTTATAGTCATTGTCGAATTTACCGGTCTTATAATTATAGATACTGTAGCCGCTGGAAGTCCTTATCCATACATTGTCGTCCGGCCCTTCGAAGATTTCGCTGATGGCATCGTCCGGCAGGTCGGAGTTGTTTTGGTAATACTGCTGGAAGGAGTAGCCGTCGTATTTGTTGAGTCCTGATTCTGTCCCCACCCAGAGGAATCCCCTTTTGTCTCTGTAGATGCTTCGGATACTGTTGTTGGAGAGTCCTTCTGTTGTAGAGAGCTGCTTGAACATGACAGCCGGCGGGATTTCCGCTGAGTTACCTTGAGCAGTAAGGAGGAAGGCCAGGTTGCATATAAGGAATAGAAGCAGTTGTTTCATGTATTTTCTTTATTGGAAGGATTGACAATATTGTAACTGCAAACTTAGATATAATCCTCCGAACGAGCAAGGGAAGATTTGCGTATTCGCGTGGGATGATATCCTCCGTTTGGTGAAAAATAGTATGCATTTTGTTTCCAATGGCCCTGTATGGGTTCTATGAAACAAAACCGGATATTAAAATACATTTTTAAGGCATCTGTGTTTCCTTTAAGAAAAATACATTTGCAGGCAAGATTATTTAAATCCTAATAGTATGAAGAAAGAACTTTTAGCAGTGGCGATGCTGTTGTTTGCCGGCGGCAATCTGTTGGCACAGCCACATGTCAATGACGGTACCTCGTATCTGATGAACCAACCTCTGGACATGAGTGCCGATTTCCGTGACTTGAGTAATACCTTGTTTTTTGCAGACCACTTGGAGTCATTCGATGCCAAGTCGGGTGAAGGGCTGGTGAACTGGAAACGCGGGCATCTGATGCCCCGCCAAGCCTTCAATACCAACGGTGCACAGCCCCGTAAAATGAGAATGCTCGATTTCCCTTTCACTGCCTATGAAAATGACCCTGACCTCAAATTCAAGATTGACTTTGTAACTCCGCGTACAGTACGTATCCGTATGCTAACGACCCCGGTGGAACCTAAACCTGCCGCTTCCATCATGTTGGCAAAGGAACCGGGCAGGGATGGAAGCTGGAAAGTTACCGAGACGAATGACAAGATTGTCTATTCCAGCGACTATGGAACCATTCAGATTAACAAGAATCCCTGGAGAATTGTCTTGAAGGATAAAGCCGGACGTATCTTGAGTCAGACTGCCGCTTTGAGTGATGCGGACTCTACGCAGGTAAAATACACGCCGTTCTGTTTTGTGAAGCGGGGAAGCGACAATGCCCGCCGCATCAATCCGGTATTTACTTTAACTGCGGATGAGATGATTTTTGGCTGTGGCGAGTCTGCTACAGGGTTGAACAAAGTGGGGCAGAAAGTAAATCTGTTTGTTACAGATCCACAAGGACCTGAGACGGACCAGATGTACAAACCGATTCCTTTCTTTATGAGTAACCGGGGGTATGGTATGTTTATGCATACATCCGCTCCCGTGACTTGTGATTTTGGTGCTACTTATATTGGGCTGAACAAAATGTTTATGGGCGACGAAAACCTGGATTTGTTCGTCTTTTTTGGCGAGCCAAAAGATATTCTGGACGAGTACACCGATTTGGTAGGAAAGCCGGGTATGCCCCCCTTGTGGTCTTTCGGTACGTGGATGAGCCGTATTACCTATTTCAGTGAAAAGGAAGGTTATGATGTAGCGGCCAATATCCGTAAGAACAAGTATCCGTGCGATGTTATCCATTTCGATACCGGCTGGTTTGATGTGGACTGGCAGTGTGACTATGAATTCTCCGAGAACCGTTTCCAGAATCCACAGCAGATGTTGAAGGATTTGAGGTCACAAGGTTTCCATGTATGTTTGTGGCAGTTGCCTTATTTCACTCCTAAAAACCGTTATTTCTCTGAACTGATAGAGAAAGACATGTATGTGAAGAATGGAAATGGTGAACTTCCCTACGAAGATGTTGTGCTCGATTTTTCCAATCCGGAAACAGTAAAGTGGTATCAGGACAAACTGGCGGGATTGCTGAATATCGGTGTCGGTGCCATCAAGGTTGACTTTGGCGAGGCTGCTCCACTGAACGGTATTTATGCCTCTGGCAAGAGCGGATGGTATGAGCATAATCTCTACCCGGTGCGTTATGATATGGCAGTGTCCGAGATAACCAAGAAGTTGCACAACGAGAATATAATGTGGGCACGTGCCGCATGGGCCGGTTCCCAGCGCTATCCATTGCATTGGGGCGGTGATGCTGCAACTACGAACACGGGACTACTGGGTACGCTTCGTGCAGGCTTGTCCTTCGGCTTGTCCGGTTTCTCCTTCTGGAGCCATGATATGGGCGGTTTTGTAAAATCCACTCCGGAGGACTTGTATTGCCGCTGGATACCGTTCGGTTTCCTTACCTCCCATACCCGCGCACATGGGGCACCTCCGACAGAGCCGTGGTTGTACGACAGCAAGCGTGTGCAGGATGTCTTCCGCAAGAGTGCAGAGATGAAGTATCGTCTGATGCCTTATGTGTACGCTCAGGCTAAAGAATGTACAGAAAAGGGGTTGCCGATGCTAAGAGCCTTGTTTGTAGAATTCCCCGATGATCCGGGAGCATGGAAGGTGGACGATGAGTATCTCTTCGGTTCGCAGATTCTGGTTGCCCCTTTGCTCGAATCCGGTATGACTGGTCGCACTGTTTACCTTCCCGAAGGAAAGTGGATAGACTACCAGACAGAGAAAGTGTATGAAGGCGGATGGCATAAGATTGAAGCAGGCAGTCTGCCGATAATCATGCTGGTACGTGACGGTTCGGTACTTCCTCATCTGAAGTTGGTGCAGTCCACTGCTGAGATGGATTGGAGCAAAATGAATCTGAAGGTATACAGTGCTGACAAGAAGCAGGCGGAAGGATTGGTTTGTCTACCTGCCGACAACCGTATTCAGGTTGTGAAAGTGGATTGCGGAAAGGCCAAACCGCAATTGTTGAACAAGGTTGAAGGAACTTCCCTGAGTTTCTGAACTTAATCTTTGGAAATCTATATTGAATTCGCCCCAGCCGGTATGGAAGAGAACGGGATATAGTTACCGAAATCTGTGCCACTATGGTGGCACAGATGTGCCTTCCCAATGGCACGGCAGTGCCTCTAAGGTGGCACAAAATTGTGTCGCACAGCTTTTGTACTTATGATTGGGGTATTTGTTAAACCTAAGTATTTAGTATTTATGAGAAATGTGATGAAGTATTTGGGCATTATGTCAGTATCGCTGGCATGTGCCGGACCTCTCTTTGCAACAAGCGTACAGCCGTTTGCAAGTGTCACTGTCGTACAGCAGAGTGTAGTTACTGTGAAGGGCCAAGTGGTGGATGAGAAAGGCGAGCCCATCATCGGTGCCAATGTCATTGTGGAAGGTACGACAAACGGTATGATTACCAATCTGGAGGGTAACTTCTCCTTGCAGTGTCCCGTAGGTTCTACGCTGAAGACCAGTTACATCGGTTATCTGGCGCGAACGGTCAAAGTAACCGGGAATATGAATGCTCTGAAAATTACTTTAAAGGAGGATACCGAAACCTTGGATGAGGTGGTTGTTGTGGGCTACGGTACGATGAAGAAATCCGACCTCACCGGTTCTGTGGCTTCCGTGAATGCGGAGGAGATGATGAAGCGGAATCCGGTGAACTTGGGACAAGGTTTGCAGGGAGCTGCGGCAGGTGTATCTGTCATCCGTTCTTCCGGTGACCCGGAAGGAGGTTTCTCCATCCGTATCCGCGGTGTGGCAACCGTGAATGGCTCTGCCGACCCACTCTATGTAGTGGACGGTGTGCAGGTGGGAACTTCCATCGATTTCTTGAATCCTAATGATGTAGAGTCCATCGAAATTCTGAAGGATGCTTCGGCTACGGCAATCTATGGTACCCGCGGTGCCAATGGTGTCATTATGATTACTACCAAGAACGGCGGTAAGGGTAAGGCAAAGGTGAACTTCTCGGCCAACTATGCCCTTCAGTTCAATTCGAATAAGATTGATGTGGCTGACGCGGACTTGTTTGCAAGCGCTGTACGTTCCGCCGTCAAGAATGACGGTATTGCCATGACCAATCTGGCGTATGGCGAGGATTACATAGGCAGGCTGAACAGCATTGACTGGCAGGACGAAATGTCACGCACGGCATTACAGCAGAACTATAATCTTTCTGCTTCGGGAGGCAGCGAAAATACCCAGGCCAACTTATCTCTGGGTTACTTGAACAATCAAGGTATCGTGATTGAATCGAATTTTAAACGCTTGACGGCACGCGCTAATATCACCCACAAAGTGAAAGACTTCCTGCATGTAGGCTTGAACTTGAACTATGCGCATTCGGAAAAGATGGGAGGAGGCAACCTGAGAAATTATGCACAAGCCATTCCAACCATGGATTATGTAGAGGACGGTGTTTTCTATTCCATGCCTATTGTGTTGCCCGACGGTACTTGGGGACATTACAAGAAAGAAGGTAACGGTGACGTGAACAAGGGAGCTGACAATCTGGTTGCTGCTGCCAGGACTGCCGACAGCATCAATAAATGGGACCGTTTGCTCGCCAGTGCTTTTCTGCAGCTCGATTTGTACAAAGGATTGACTTTCAAGACCATTGCCAGCTATAATTATTATACCAGAGGTTATAATGGCTATACGGCTTACAATGACAGAACTTTTGGAACTCAAGACCGTAAGGACTCGTTCTCGCTGAATCAGAGCCAGTCTACCTCACTTGGTCTGGAAGCGTTCTTGAACTATGACTGGTCCAATGAGCACCACCGCGTAAGTGCAATGGCCGGTTTCTCTACCAGCGATACGAACGGTGCCTGGCTGAATTCCAGTGCCAACGATTTCCCGGCAGATAACATCCGCCAAATTTCATTGACCAATGATCCTTCTTCCAAGCAAACGGATGGCGGGCTGGACCTGAAGACAAGATTCCTTTCTTACTTCGGCCGTCTGACTTATACTTTGAACGACCGCTATATTGTGACTGCAACGGTACGCCGCGACGGTTCTTCGAACTTTGGTGCCGGCAATCGTTACGGTACATTCCCTTCCGCTTCTGTAGCTTGGCGTCTTTCCGAGGAAAGGTTCATTAAGGATTTGGAACTGTTCAGTAACTTGAAGTTGCGTGCCGGATGGGGACAGACCGGTAATGCGGGCAATGGTACCAACTTGTCCATTGCACAGTTGTCTTCGGCAAATGCAATGTACTGGTTCTTTAATGGTTCGAGTGTGATTAACGGTGCCGGTATCGCCCAGCAGAAAGAAATTGATACCAACCTGAAATGGGAAACCAATGAGCAGACAAATATCGGTATTGACTTTGCCTTTATGAACAATGAGCTTTCTTTCTCTGCCGATTACTTTATCCGTGACGCAAAAGACCTGCTTCTGTATCGTCAGATTCGTCCTTCCACCGGTTTCGCCAATGTCTATACTAATGCGGGACATATCCGTAACTCAGGTTTCGAGTTTACTGCTGCATGGAACAAGAGCTTCAGCGATTGGAATATCGGCATAAGACTGAATGGGTCTACTCTGAAGAACGAGGCTATTGAAGTCGGCGATCCGATATTCAGCAAGTCAGGTTCAGCACAAGATGGCGACAACTGGGACAACCACTCCATTACACAGAACGGCTATCCTGTAGGTTCCTACTATGGCTGGAAGGTAGAAGGTATTTTCAGAACCCAGGCCGAAATTGATGAAATGAATAGGCTGGCGGTTGAAAAGGGAGTTGAAAGTGGTGTATATCAGGACAAGACTACCCAGCCCGGCGACTATAAGTTTGTTGATTTGAATGGTGACGGGCAGATTACCGATGCCGACCGTACTGTTATAGGCAATGGATATCCCAAGTTCACTTACGGAATGAACCTTACCGCTTCCTGGAAAAACTTTGATTTCTCAATGAACTTGTACGGTGTAGCCGGTATGGATATCCTTTCTTATTCTTCGGCCCGCTTGACCTCTGTCTATGCACCCGACGGCGGTTATCAGAATGTACTGAAGGAATATATCAATAATGCATGGTCGTCTTCGAATACCGGTGCCAAATATCCGCGTATCACCAAGACAGACTATAATAAGAATATGCGTGTGTCCGACGCTTACATCCAGAAGGGGGATTATCTGAAGATTTCAAATATTCAGATAGGATATACATTCCCGAAGAATGTGCTGAAACCGGTGAAAATGGAAAATGCACGCGTATTTGCCAGTGTCGACAATGTATGTACCATTTCTTCGTACAATAAGTTCGGTGATCCGGAAGTCGGTGACTCCAATGTATTGTATTCGGGATTTGACGGAGGACGTTATCCGTTCCCGATGTCGGTTACTTTCGGTCTGAGTGTACAGTTCTAATACTAACGGATAAAAAATATGATTATGAAAAACTTATATAAACTGTTGATCGGTGTGCTGGTCTTAAGCACCGTAACGTCTTGTGACGATTATTTGGAAGTGGATCATTACGATATTCTTCCGGCGGATTTCATGTTTAAGACGGAGGAGAATGTTCTTTCCGGACTGAACGGACTTTATGATACCTTTTATACGGACCAGCACGGTTCCGGTGATGACGAGACATGGGGATTCAAGCCTCAGGTATTTGCTGCCAACCATTCTACGATGGACTGTCAGGCTTCCGGTTGGGATGCGGAATGGCAGCGTCATGCCTGGAAACCCGATAAGGGTTCCCTGGAGACTGCATGGCGGATGAGTTATCGTGCAGTGGACCGTGCAAACCGTTTCCTGGCTGGCCTGGAGACAGCGGATGCCTCTATATTTGCGGACAGCAATTCCAAGACCGTTTATGAAGCGCAAGCACGTGCCATCCGCGGTTATAACTACCTTTACCTGACGAAACTTTTCGGAAGGGTACCGATGTTGCTTACCGGTGAAACCTATACTACTTCGGTAGGAAAGGCACGCCCGGAATCCGTGGATGAGACTTATGCGGCTATCGAGGAAGATTTGTCTTTTGGACGCGACCATCTGGATTGGTTACCCATGAATGGTGAATACGGACGTATAACCAAGGGGTTCTGCAAAGCTTATTTGGCCGAGCTGTATATGTTGAAGAAAGACTTTACGAAAGCCAAGACGGAACTGAAGGATATAGTGGACAGCGGAACCTATTCATTGGAGCCCTGCTTCGGTAACCTTCATGCCTGGGATACACATTGGACTAAAGAGTCCGTATTTGAGGTGATGTATCATGAACAAGGATATATGGGTTGGGGAGCCGATTCGTCTTCAGATGCCATGATGTGGTACGGATATATGTGTGCGGCACCCGAATGGGGAGGCTGGGGTTCTCTCTGTCTTTCTTGGGAGTTTGTACGTTCCTTTGAACCGGGTGACAAACGCCGCCAGTACTCTGCTGTTGCCAAAGGGGATACGCATCCTATTACCGGGCAGACTGTAGGGGTGACAAGTGGTTTTGACGGTCTTTTCCAAGGTTCCGAAAATATGCCTACTGTTTATTCCTTGAAATACTGGAGATGCAAGCCGGGTGAGAACAACAAGGTGTTCAATCCGATTTCGTTGACTCTGAAGCGTTATGCAGGCATCATGCTCGACTATGCAGAATGTTGTTTCGAGACAGATGACAACGCTACCGGATGGAACATGATACGTCAGATACGTAACCGCGCTTGGGGTAATCTGGAGATGGAAGCGACAATGACTGACCTACCCGCCGACATGTTGAATACCCAGACGGTGGAAGTGCCGGATGCAGAGACCTATTATACAAGCTATAAGGCAGCCAAAGGCTATACTTCTCCGGTATGGAAGGTGGCGCTGATTATAGAGCGTCGCCATGAATTCAATGCCGAGTTCTCGCTTTACCATGATTTGTGCCGTATGGGTATGTGTAAAGAATGGTTTGCCGCCGAATATCCGAAGACAGCAGCCAACTCTTCACAAGAGGCTTGTCTGCAGACCGGTGACTCATTCCGTTTCTTTGAGCACGAGGCTTATCAGGAAATCTTCCCGATTCCGACGAATGAGATTTTGACGAATCCGCTCATCAATCAGGAAGACCAGAACCCGGGATATTGATAAATTATAGATAAACACTTAATAATAAAATATTTGTGAGTGAAATGTCAGGCACCGGTCGTTGTTATGATAGATGTCAGTGTCTGTCGTGATGAAAGCCAGTGTCTGACATGATAAACACCAGTACTTGAGACGACGAACACCAGTCTCTGATAAAAGGGGAGTTATACAAGGAAAAGTTTGACGGTTTTAGAGAATAATTATGGAAAGGAAGATGTTTTATTGGATAGCACTGCTGGTTGCGTCTTGTCTGGCAGGCTGCCGGTCGCATTCAGGGGAGACAGATATGCAGACACGCATGCGTACAGAGATTGTCACGAATGTCAGGGACAGCGTGTTGCCGTTTTGGATGGATTATGCAGTGGCTCCCGACGGCGGTTTTTATGGAACTGTATTGCGGAATGGTACTCCGGTAGTGGATGCTCCGAGAGGAGGGGTTCTGAATGCCCGGATTCTGTGGAGTTTTTCTGCTGCATACCGTACATTTGGAGATGAATCTTATCTGAAACTTGCCAACAAGTCTCAGCGCTATTTTATCGATACATTTATTGATAAGAAGAACGGTGGGGTGTATTGGTTGGTCAACCCCGATGGTGAAGTAGTGAATGCCTCTAAGTATACTTATGCCATGACTTATGCTATTTATGGATTAGCAGAGCACTATCTGGCGACGGGTAACGACGAAAGTCTGAAAACTGCTATTAGTTTGTATCATGTCTTGGAAGAAAAAGGTCGCGAACCGCAATATGACGGTTATGTGGAATCCTTTACCGAAAATTGGGAAAAATTGGAGCAATATGATAATAACGCTCCCAAGACCATGAATGCCCATCTGCATGTGTTGGAAGCTTATACTCTTTTATATCAGTGTTGGAAGGACAGCAGTTTGAAGAAAAGGCTTGAGTTTTGCGTCGATTTGTTCATGAACCGCATTTACGACCCGTCAAGGAGGCATTTCAATCTGTTCTTTGATAATGAGTGGAATAGTCTGGTCGAAATGGATTCTTACGGACATGATGTTGAGACTGGATGGTTGCTTTGTGAGGCTGCCCGTACGCTGGAAAATCAGGACCTGATAGAACAGACAAATCAGCTTGCATTGGATGTGACGGAAGCTTGTCTGGCTGAAGGAATGAGTGATAAAGGCTATATGATTTACGAGAAGAAAGGTGACAGAAAAACCAAGCATGCCTCATGGTGGGGCCAGATTGAAACGATGATAGCTTGTGTCAATGCTTGGCAAATCAGCGGGAGTGACGTTTATCTACAATCGGTTGATACGGTCTGGACTTTTGTCAAAGACCATATGATAGACAAGGAATATGGGGAATGGTATAGCGACTGTTTCGACGGAGAGCCTAAAAAGGAAGCTCCCAAAGTGAGTATGTGGCGTTGTCCATATCATACGGTACGTTTGGGAGTGGAAATGTATAATCGTTTAAAATAATATGTATGAAGAAATTGATAATAGGTGCGGCATCGCTGATGTTTTGTGCAGGTTTGCAAGCCCAGGACTTCAAGATTAACCCGTCGGGGTATTTTGAAAACCACGGGGCCAATGTGATGGTGTTCAGTGATGTTTATCCCGAAGGACACCAGGGAGGTGTCACTTTGGTTTTGAATGGAGACCGCAGGGCCGCAGGCGGTGATGTGCGTTTTGAGATTTCGCAGGGACAATGGCAGGGATTGCCCAAGATGCGGAAACGGGTGGTGGATGAGGTCGCTAACGAAATCCGTGTCACACTGAGCTATCCTGACTCGTCCAAGCATATGGCGGGTTTCAATCCGATGCTCTATCCGGATTTTGCTTTCGGCTATACTATTAAGGTGAAAGGGGAGAAGGACTATTTGGTATTGACTGTTGATTTGGACCGGCCGGTTCCGGAACGCTTTGCCGGGAAACTCGGTTTCAATCTGGAGTTGGTGCCTTCTACTTTGTTGGGCAAGCCTTGGATAATGGATAACCAGACGGGCGTTTTCCCTCATCAGGCGATGGGACCCACGATGAAGCAGACCTCTAATATGGAACATATCGGAGATTTCAATCCTAAGGGGAAAGCCAGCCTGGACCAGTTGCTTCTGGACCGGAAGACTTATAATCCGATGATTGCCGATGATATTGTCTCTGCTCCTCTTGCCGCGGGAAAAAAGTTTGTGCTCAATCCGCAGGATGAGTTGGCAAAGATTATGATTGAGAGTGAGAAGGGGGATTTGATGCTGTATGACGGACGGATAAACCATAATAACGGTTGGTTTGTACTTCGTTCGGAATTTCCGGCAGGAACGAAAGGGGATGCGGTAAAATGGATTATCCGTCCCACAGTTACCAAGGAGTGGCGCTATGCACCGGTAGTACAGACTTCCCAAGTGGGTTATCATCCCGGACAGAAGAAAGTGGCTGTCATCGAATTGGACAAACGGGATACGGATTTCCGGCAACCTGCCCTCTACCGTATTGCAGCCGATGGCAGGAAACTGGTGAAGCAGCAGGCTGCCAAGGATTGGGGAGATTTCCAGCGTTACCATTATTTGCAGTTCGACTTTACGGAAATTACGGAAGAGGGACTTTATCAGGTGATGTACGGTGATGTGGCTTCTCCGGTGTTCCGTATTGCAAAGGATGTTTGGGATAAAGGAATCTGGCAGGCGGAGGTGGAATATTTCCTGCCGGTACAGATGTGTCACATGCGTGTCAACGAGAAGTATCGTGTATGGCATGACTTCTGTCACCAGGACGATGCCCGAATGGCCCAAACGAATATCAATCACATTGACGGATATAGCCAGGGACCTTCTACTCTGTGCAAATATCAGCCGGGCGATCTTGTTCCGGGATTGAACGTAGGCGGTTGGCACGATGCAGGCGATTATGACCTGCGTGTGGAGTCGCAGGCAGGTGAAGCCTATATCCTCGCTATGGCTTGTGAGAATTTCGGCGCCTACTGGGACGAGACTTCCATTGATTTCGAAAAACGGATTGTAGAGATACACCAGCCTGACGGGAAAAACGACTTGTTACAGCAAGTGGAAAACGGGGCTTTGACCGTAGTAGCCGGTTGGAAGGCATTGGGACGCCTCTATAGAGGAATTTTGTGTCCTACTGTACGGCAATATGCACACTTGGGAGATGCTTCGGCCCATACTGATCATGTCAGTGGAACGGCTGATGACCGTTGGGTGTTTACGGAAGACAATCCGGGACGTGAGTTACAGGTGGCCGCTTGGCTGGCAGGTATTTCACGCGTGCTGAAGGGACATAATGATACTCTGGCGGCAGATTGTCTGGAAATAGCCCGTGAGCTGTTTAAGATTACACGTTGTGATAACAATTGGATACTGACAACGAAAGTACATGCCGCCGTAGAGCTTTATCTGGCAACGAAGGAAGCCGGGTACCGCGATTTCGTTTTGCAGCAGCAGGATTTCATCTGCAAGAATATCCGTCAGACGGGCTGGTTCATCGGACGGTTCGACCAGGCTGTGGGCAATGTCCGTTTCAGCAAGGCTATTCGTAAGGCATTGCCGGAGTTACAGGCCATGTATCAGGAGTATAGCAGTAAAACTCCGTATGGAGTGCCGCATGACAGAGGTAACCGTTCTTCCGGTTCATGGGAGCCTCAGCATTTGGGCTATAACTACTGTTATTTACATGCTGCTTATCCTGACTTATTTACACCGGACTACATTTTTAATGCCGTCCAGTATCTGCTGGGTATGCATCCGGGACGTAACCAGGCAGCTTTTGTAACGGGGGTTGGTGCCGAAACGATGAAGGCCGCCTATGGTGTCAATCGTGCTGATTGGTCTTATATCCCGGGTGGAGTTTCTCCGGGTACTAATCTGATTCGTCCCGATCTACCGGAACTGCTTCATTTTCCGTTCTTGTGGCAGGAAGGTGAGTATTGCCTGGGTGGACATGCTACGTGGTTTATGTATATGGTATTGGCGTCTAATAAAATATTGAATTGCAATGAATAGTAAAATAAAGGTAGATAAGTTTGTAATTGTAGTTTTTCTGCTCTGCATGGTTTGTAATATGACCATGCAGGCAAAAGCTTACGAGAGTTTCAAAGTATCCATTTATGTCCGTGCTTACGAGGTAGACAAGATGAAGGACATCCATTGGCTGGATTCTACCTGGAATGTGATTTCACAACAGTTGGAAGTGGACAAGATTTATCTGGAAACACACCGGGACTTGCTGGTTGTGGAGGATGCCACTCTGGAGCAGGCAAAGAAATTCTTTCATGACCGGGGTATAGAGACAGCTGGAGGTATTACCTATACCATCAACGAGGCAAACAGTTTCGAGACATTCTGCTATTCCAATCCCGAACACCGCAAGATGGTGCAAAAGATTGCGGAACACACGGCGAAACACTTTGATGAGTTTATTCTGGATGATTTCTTCTTCACCAGCTGCAAGTCCGACATAGAAATAAAGGCAAAAGGAATGCAGAGCTGGACGGACTACCGCTTGAAGCTGATGACCGAGGCCGGTCGTGACCTCGTGCTGAAACCTGCCAAGAAAGTGAATCCTCAGGTAAAGGTGATTATCAAATATCCCAACTGGTATGATCACTTTCAAGGTTTGGGATTTAATTTGGAGGAAGGTCCCCAGCTCTTTGACGGTGTCTGGACCGGTACTGAAACAAGGGACCCGGCAGGTAATCAGCATTTGCAGAACTATCTGAGTTATAATATTATCCGTTATTTCGATAACCTGCGTCCGGGTTATAACGGTGGGGGATGGGTCGATGTAGGTGGACTGAACATGGGTATGGACCGGTATGCCGAACAGCTTCATTTGACCATGCTTGCCAAGGCTCCCGAGATTATTCTCTTTGCCTATCACCAGCTTCTGGATGTGAAGTTGTCTCCTAAATACCGTACTCCCTGGCAGGGAATGGGTACCAGCTTTAACTATGATGAGGTGACCGCTCCCATCCGGTTGGAAGACGGCTCTTTGGTAGAACCTACCACGATGGCCCGTATAGCCGGTGTTGTGCTGAAACAAACGGATAAGTTGATTCATAAGCTGGGGAATCCGGTGGGTATAAAATCCTACAAGCCTTTTCATGCCGCCGGTGATGATTTCCTTCAGAACTATTTGGGCATGATAGGTTTGCCGATGGATATGCGTCCTGTTTTTCCGGAAGACCAGCAAGTGGTTCTGCTGACTGCACAAGCTGCGCAAGATACGGAAATCGTGGCTAAAATCAAGAGACAACTGCAAAGCGGACGTGATGTGGTGGTGACAAGCAGTTTGCTGAAAGCCATTCCTGAGAAGCTTGCAGAGATAGCCGAGTTGCGTTGTACTGACTTGAAAGCCCTTGTCAATGATTTCGGCCGTCATGGGCAGTCCGGACGTGACTTATTGATTCCGCAGGTGCAGTATTATACGAATGATGCTTGGGAGATGGTCAGTGCCGGTCGTCCGCTGACGGGTGGAGTTTCGGGCTATCCTATTCTGTTGAGAGCCCCGTATGCTACCGGTAATCTGTATGTTCTTACCATTCCCGACGATATGGGGAGTTTATATGATTTTCCGGCAAAAGTCTTGAACGAGATTCGCCGCATTATGAGTAAGGATATGGATGTCTATCTGGAGGCTCCCTCCAAAGTCGGATTGTTTGTGTATGACAATAAAACACTGGTGGTGGAGAATTTCAATGATGAACCGGTGGAAGTGCGTATCGTTACCGATGATGGGGTGACGAGGTTGGGAAATCTGGAGAGTGGGGATATTCTGGCTCCCCTTCCTGCCGAACCCGTACAGAGCAGGCGTCTGGTGACACCAAAGAACTCTTTCCGTTTGTCATTACTGCCCCATTCGTATAAGGCTTTCCAATATAAGTGACGGATAAGAAGATTGTTGGATAGTTATTCAGAAGGGTTACGGGAGGTCGGTTCCACAATGGGCCGGCCTCCCTTGCTTCCAGTCATCCGTGAGAATGCTTGTGTTCTTTCAATATCCTGTGCGGCAGTGTCCCGTGCCCCAGCAACTCTATCGGGCAGTTGAAGTTGCGTTCAAGCCATTCTTCCGTAACGCCGGTATCGGGATGGTAGTCCAGGGTTTCGTTTACACAGGCAATTGACTTGACTTGCTGCAGCACCGTGCCGATGTCGTGGCTGACGAGAATAATGGCACAATCCTTGTTTATCTCTGCCAGCAGCTCGTAGAGGCGGGCTTCGAAACGCTTGTCGATGTATGTGTTGGGTTCGTCGAGAATCACTGCCTGCGGGTCGGATATGATGGCACGGCCCAGGAGGGCGCGTTGCAACTGTCCGCCGCTCAAGGCACCTATGGCGCGTTGTTCCATGCCTTCCAGTCCCATGCGGGCTATCACATGGCGGGCCTTTTCCCGGTGTCGGGCGGTGAAGCGCGAAGTAAGCGGCTTCTTGCTGCTGAGGCCTGAAAGGATGACTTCTTCTACTGTAATGGGAAACTTCCGGTCGATACTGCTGTACTGGGGTAGATATCCCATGGATAATCGAGCATTGAGGGGGGGGCATTGAGAGCCGACTGATTCGGGCAACGGGGAACAGGGATGATAAAGTATCTCTCCGGCAGTGGGTTTCAGCAGTCCCAGTATGCATTTGATAAGCGTAGTCTTTCCGCCACCGTTGGGACCGATGATGCCCAGAAAATCATGTTCGTAGATAGTCAGGTTTATATCATGCAGTACAGTCCGGTTATCGTATCCGGCACTGAGGTTCTTTATCTCTATAATGGGGGATGCAGGCATAGCTTCTTCTTCGTTAAATGGACAGAATCATCGTTTATTCTTTTACAAGCGCTCTGGCGGTATTCATCATCTCCTCCTCCCAGTCGTATGAGAGGGGATTGATATCCGCCACCCGGGTTCCGGTCTGCCGGGCGATGAGTTCGGCATTGCTGCGGTCGAATTCCGGTTGTACAAAGATGACGCGTACCTTCTCTTTCTTGCAGGAGTTTATCAGGTTCTTCAGATGGGCGGGAGAGGGTTCCTTTCCACCGGCTTCGATAGGAATCTGGTGCAGGTTGTAGTCGCGGGCAAAGTAGGAAAGTGCCGGATGATAAATCATGAAGGCACGGTCGGCACTCGGGCTGGAAAGCATCTGGCAGATGAGGCTGTCTGTATGCTCTATCTGCCGGATGAGTGCGTTGTAACGTTCCATGTAGGCGCTTTTATTGGCTTTGTCTATGGCACAGAGTGCATTCAGAATGTTTCCGGCAATGATTTGGGCGTTGATGGTGGAATTCCAGATGTGTGGTTCCACACCACCGGCATGTGCATGCTCCTCGTGTGCATGCCCGTCTTTATGATGATGCGCATGAGTATCGTCCAGAATAAGTTCCACATTCTTGGACATATCGAAGAATTGCAGGTGGGGAGCGTTGTCCGTCAGTTTTTCCGTCCATGTCTGTTCAAAACCGATGTATCCGATGCGGAAATAGGCCTTGCTTCGGGCAAGGTCGACAAGCTGCTGGGGTGTGGGATCGTAGGTTTCCGGACTTGAACCTTTGGGCACCATGCTGACGACGGTGAATTCATCACCGGCAATGGCTTCGGTGAAATACCGCAGCGGTTCGATGGTGACGGTAATCACGGGTTTATCGTCATTCTTCTTCTTGTTCTGTTGGCCTTCTTGCTTGCACGAGAAGAGCAAGGTGGCTATGAGGAGTAAAAAACAAAACTTTTTCATTTACAATCTATTATTTACAATTTGCAATTTGGCGGGGCCGTGGCAAGGGGCATCAATTATCTATTTTCACTTCCTCTTTCCTTCCCCTCAATATCTCCCGTTTTCCTCCGGGGGGGCCCGGAAGACGTTCTACCTTGAATCCTATGGCTTGCAGCATGCGGCGTACCACCCCTTTGGCGCAGTAGGTGGTCAGCACGCCGTCGGTGCTCATGGCAGCATGGATATTCCGGAAGACTTTTTCCTCCCACATTCCCGGTTGCTTTTCGGGTGCAAAGGCATCGAAATAGACAACATCGAACGGAGATTTATTAATCATTAACAAGTTGTCAATGCTTATTGTTTCGACATCTGCCCGCACTTTTTTCAGTGTGAAATAAGGAGTTATGGCGACTTCTTCTTCCCACGCAGCCTGATGCAGTTCCTCGAACAGAGGATTGTCGCTATATTTCAGCGCATCTACCTCCGGCCATGCAAGCGGATAAAGTTCGATGCCGGCATAGTGCACATGTTTCTTTTCCTTTTCGGCAGTTTCTAGTGTGAGCAGGGCATTCAGCCCGGTGCCGAAGCCGATTTCAAGGACATGCGGGCGGACAGTAGCGGATGCCCTCAGTCCCATGTCGATGAAGATGTGCTGTGACTCTGTACGTGCCCCCTTTACCGAATGATAATGTTCATTCAGTTCCGGTACAAACAGTGTCGCACTTCCGTCTTCCGTCTTCTCTATGATTCGTTGCATCACTTCTGCTTTTGTTGAATGTTTTTATTTAGTTTAATTCTCTGTGATTCAGCGTGTTGTTGTGCCTATATATCCAGCGTGCTGCATCTATACATCCAGCACGTTGCATCTATACATCCAACGCGTTGTATCTATACATCTATTGCTCAAACTCACTACATGTCAATAATTCATCATCGAAATGGCTCCTTGCAGTGCCCACAGCATAGCTATGTAGCGCACCAGTTTCCCTGCAAACATGGACGTGGTGGTCAGCATCAGATTACTGCGCATGAAGCCCAGTGCAATGGCTATGGCCTCTCCCACAAAAGGCAGAAAGGCGAAGAAAGCCATCAGTGCCCCTTTCCCTTGGAGGAAATGCTGCATCCGTTCTATCTTTTCCCTTTTTACCTTGAAATATTTCTCAATCCAGTCTATACGTCCCAGACGTCCCATGTAGTAGCACGTCATGCCTCCCAGCGTATTTCCCAAGGTGGCGGAGAGTATGCACAGTGCCGGGCTCAGACCGACCTTGACCAGTGCTACCATCACTATCTCGGAACTGAACGGAATGATGCTTCCTGCCAATAGGGCAGAGATGAACAGACCGACATATCCCCAGTCAATTAGCAGCTGTACGAGTGTATCTACAAAAGCGTCCATATGTTGAATCCTAATAGAATGAATAATCCGATGAATGCACAAATGAAGAATATATTGGAACTGCGGCTATTTGTCAGTACAAACAAGTGTCCTGCCAGGATGCTGACACTGATGAGCAGGAAGGACATCAGATGGACACATAATGCCGGTTGCAGTCCGATATAGACAAAGATGCAGAAATTCAGCAGGATGAGGAAGTGCAGATAGCTGCGGGTACGTATCTTGTCTTCATAGCCGGCAATAAGGCAGTGTGCCGCGCTGACGATGAACAGAACAAGGAGATACCCGAGGGTGGCGAGTTCCCACGGCTGATAGTCGAACCGGACGGGAGCGAAGGTTGCCAGTTCGCGGAAGGGCTGGCGGAAGAGTTCCATTTGTCCGTGATAGAAGGCGTGTCCCAGTAACAGCCAGTAGGGTACGCTCCATCCTACCAATGAAGCGAAGAAGCTTTTGGGTTGGAGAGACTGGAAGTTGTAGGCGCCTATCCAGAAGATGGGGACAAACAGCATGAGCTGCGGAAAAAGCAGGCTGCCCAGTCCGATGAAGAAGAAGGCGTGGAAGAGACTGCCTGTGGGCCGTACCTGCTGGTAGCTTCTGAAGAGGAAGAACAGTGCCACAAGGAAGGAGGCGGCTGCCAAGTCTCCCGCATACAGCATGTGCAGGCTGGGGCAGACGGATATCAGCAGAAGGTAGACAGAAGTCTGTACCGATGCCCGCATCCGGATGATGGCAAACGTATTGTTAAGCTGTATCAGGAAATACCCGATGACGGCATACAGAATGAAGCTGAAGAGACGGTTTGCCCAGGTGGGGATGCAGAAGTTGCAGAATGTTTCCCAAAGGGAATATCCGTTTTGCTGTGTCTCCGTCTCGGACAACAGAACGGCGGTCAGTGTCCAGCAGGATACTGAAATCAGGATAGCGGCGGGTAGTGTGAACCGCCCTGCCGTTATCCGGTTCTGGAATCGTTTGGTTCTCATAAGCTTCTTTCCCGGTCCCTCCCCTGTAGGGAGGGGAGGTTGGTTACTTCTGTTTTATGTTTACTGTTTATCTTATTCACAATCTGTCCTTTGTTCCCCTCTGCCTGCGTAAGCTTCTTTTTTTCTGTTTACATTTACAGACCATCCCTATTCCCCTCCCTATGGGGGAGGGGTTAGGGGAGAGGCTCTTATAAGTCAAATCCGATGTCGCGACGGAAATACTTCTTCTCGAAGTCTATCATGTCGGCTACGCGGTAGCTCTTCTGCAAAGCTTCTTCCTTTGTTTCGCCATAGGAGCAGACAGCGATGACACGGCCACCGGCGGTTACGGTCTGCCCGTCTTTCGTGGCCGTTCCGGCATGGAACAAGATGCTGTCGGTCTGGGCGGCGAGGTCGAATCCGGTCATTGCCTTGCCCTTTTCGTAAGCTTCCGGATATCCTCCGCTCACCAGCATGACGCAAGCGGCTGTGCGCGGGTCGAATTCCAATGCACGTTGGTCGAGGTCGCCTTTGGCAACGCCTTCGAGCAGGTCTACCAGGTCGCTCTTGATGCGCAGCATCACACTTTCGGTTTCGGGGTCGCCCATGCGGACGTTGTATTCAATCACCATAGGTTCGCCCTTCACGTTGATAAGTCCCAGGAAGATGAAGCCTTGATAGCCGATTTCTTCTTCCAGCAGGCCGTTTACGGTAGGTTCGATGATGCGGGTGCGTACTTTTTCCATAAATGTTTCGTCGGCAAAAGGCACGGGGGTAACGCTGCCCATACCACCGGTGTTGAGGCCTTTGTCGCCTTCGCCGATACGCTTGTAATCCTTGGCTACGGGCAAGACCTTATAGTGGCGGCCGTCTGTCATCACGAACACGGAACACTCGATGCCGCTGAGGAATTCTTCAATGACTACCGTGGCGCTGGCATCGCCGAACATGCCGCCCAGCATTTCCTTCAGTTCTTTCTGAGCTTCTTCCAGCGTGGGCAGAATCAGTACGCCCTTGCCTGCACACAGCCCGTCGGCCTTCAGAACGTAGGGCGCTTCGAGGGTTGCGAGGAAATCGAGTCCTTCCTGCAAGTTGTCGGCAGTGATGCTTTTGTAGCGGGCAGTGGGGATGTTGTGGCGCATCATGAAGCCTTTGGCAAATTCCTTGCTGCCTTCCAGAGTGGCACCTTTGGCGGTGGGGCCGATGATGTCAATATGGCGGGTGGCAGGGTCTTCCTTGAAGCTGTCGAAGATGCCTTGTACCAGGGGGTCTTCGGGACCCACAACAATCATGTCGATTCCTTTCTCAAGGGCAAAGGTCTTGAGTGCGGGAAAGTCTGTCGCCTTCAGGTTCACATTCTCGCCTGCTTCGCCTGTACCTGCATTGCCGGGAGCGATATATAGTTTCTCTACTTTCGGGCTTTGGGCAATCTTCCATGCCAGAGCGTGTTCGCGGCCACCGGAGCCTAATAATAATACTTTCATGATTCCATTTACAATTTACAATGTACAATTTACAATCGGGCTGTGCTACGTGACAGGCAGATGGTAATCTGTACAAGTGTTATACTTTTAATGATTTGTTTCGCTTTATGATTCCGTTTTACAATGTATAATCAGGCTATACTGTGATACTGCATAGCAGATTGTACATTGTAAATGGCAAATTGTACGTTAAAGATAGTCTTCAAAATATCTTGTTATCTTCTCGTGCAGATGCACACGGTCGCGTCCCAGAACGTTGTGCTTGTGCGTGGGATAGATGAACAAATCGGGATAGGTGCGGGCATCCACGCACGCCTTCATGAACGAAAGGGCATGCTGCGGCACGCAGGTGTCGTCATGGTCGTCGTGTATGATGAGCAGATGTCCTTTCAAGTTACCGGCAAGGTTTTTCAAGTTCGTCTGCTTGTAGCCTTCCAGGTTCGCTTGCGGAGTGTCCATATAGCGCTCACCGTACATTATCTCGTAGTATCCCCAGTCGATAACCGGTCCGCCGGCAACGCCTACCTTGAAAATTTCGGGATAGCGCAGCATCAGTGCCGTGGTCATGTGTCCTCCGAAGCTCCAGCCGTGCACGCCGATACGCTCTCCGTCCACATAAGGCTGGCTTTTCAGAAATTCCACACCCTTCACCTGGTCCTTGCCCTCTTCGATGCCCAGCTGGCGGAAGGTGGCGTTTTCAAACTCCAGTCCACGGTTGCTGCTGCCACGGTTGTCGAGGCTGAACATGATATAGCCTTTGTTTGCCATGTAGATGTCCCAGCCGCGGGCATTGTTCATCCAGCCGTTCGTTATCATCTGGGCGTGCGGGCCGCCGTATACGTAGACGATGGCGGGATACTTCTTTGCCGGGTCGAAGTCGGCAGGCTTTATCAGGCGGTAGTACAAGTCTGTCTTGCCGTCGGCGGCTTTGATGGTGCCTACTTCTATGCTGGGCATTTCAAAGCCCTCGTAGGGATTCGTGGCTACCAGCAGATTTGCGACCTTGTCGTTCTGGGTCGATACGATGTCGATATTGCGGGTAATCCGGGGAGTGGAATAGCGGTCTATCAGGTAGCCTCCCGATGCAGATAACAGAGGGCGGTGCACTCCTTCGTTGTTACCCACTGCGGTGAGCTTGCCATTGTTTACGTTCACCTTATATATATTGCTTTGCAGGGGCGATTCCTTGGTAGCGGTGAAGATGACTTCTTTCTTCTTCTTGTTGAAGCCGAGCACGTTCTGCACCAGCCAGTCGCCTTGCGTCAGTTGCTTCACTTTGCAGCCCTGACGGTAAGTGCCTCCTGCGGATGCAGAGTGTGTCTCGGGATACATCTGGTTTTTGGTATCCATCAGATACAGATGGTTGTAGCCGTCGCGCTGACTTTGGTAGATGAATTTGCTGCTGTCCCAAGGCAGAAAGAGGATGGGCTGCTGGGGTTCCACATATTTGGGATGCTTCTCTTCGTAGAGGATGCCGTTTATGGGCTCTCCGGTTTCTGCGTCGTACTGGCGGAGAACGGAGTGGTTCTGGTCGCGGTTCAGCTCTATCAGATAGAGGCTTTTCCCGTCCGGTGCCCAGGTAATGTTGGTGAAGTAGCGGTCTTTGGGGGCTCCCATGTTCAGGTAGATGGTCTTTTGGGTGGCAGGGTTATAGATACCTACCTCTACTTCGTGGCTCAGCATGCCGGCCATGGGGTAGCGTATCATGTCCGTTACGGCTATTCTTGACGTGATGTCCACCAGCGGATAGGGGGTGACCATGCTTTCGTTCATCCGATAGAAGGCAAGCAGGTCTCCCGACGGGCTCCAGAATGTGCCCTTCGAGATGCCGAACTCGTTGCGATGTACGCTTTGTCCGCAGACGATGCCTTCGGGTTCGTTGGTCACGCGCTGTCCGTTCACGTAGAGATTGTTCTTTACGGTGTAAGCCAGGTTATGGCTTGCAGTGTTGTAGTCGTAATTGGCTGCAGGCTCTTTGGGCAGGTCATCGCGTCCGGTCACAGAGTCCATATGCCAGTTGTAGACGGCGTAGCGTTGCGGTAGGGGGAGCAGGACTTCAGTATTCTCCGCCCAGGGGAACTTCAGATTGTAGAGGTGCGACAGCTCTTTCAGTCCGGCGGCTTTCAGGGCGCGGTTCACGGTTTCGCGGGTGAAAAGTACTGTCTCTTTGCCGTTTTGCGGATTCACGGCCTTTACTTTGTCTATGTCCGCAATGATACAAACATCACCCCACCATTGCAATCCATGCAGGTTTTCGGGGGTACGATACGTTTCGCCTCCGGGAATCAAATCTTCCAAAGTCGGCTTTTTCAGTTCTTGTGCCATAACGTTTGTTGTAAACAGAGCAGGCACTGCCATCAACAGTGCAAGAATGCTCTTACTTATTTCCTTTGCATTCATTCTCCTTGTCATTGTTTTTGTTGTTCTCTTTTCTGAATACTTTCACTTCTACTCTGCCTGTCGGGGGTGCTTCTCACTTGTATGGTAGCACTGAGTTTGGCAAAGCCTTGCTACAGATATCTGTGACAGGGGTGATTTTCATGTTTTTGGTGTTTTGATACATCCCCCTTGAATTTCAATAATCTACGACGCTAATCAGGAAAGTTCCTTCATTGTTTATCTTCCGTCTCCCTTCTTTTTCTTTCCGGGTAAGACTCTCCCGATTTCGGTCTGCGTTCTCCGCCGAATTCACGTCTTTCCCTCGGTTTGAACTCCCGTTTTTCCCCGTCTTTGAACTCTCTTCTTTCCCTTGGACGGAATTCGCGTTTCTCGCCGTCTCTGAATTCTCTCGGTCTGCGTTCGCCGCTGAATTCACGTTTTTCCCTATTAAATTCGCGTCTTTCTCCACCGAATCTCGGACGGGGCTCCCTTCTTTCTCCGGGCTTGAGCTCTTTCCGTTCTCCCCCGGCCGGACGAAACTCTTTGCGTTCCTTGCTCAGCTCCTCGCCTTCGGCACGGAATTCCTTGTACTTTCCGTCGAAGATTTCGTACTGGCGGAATTCACATTCCAGCGCACCGTTGAACAAAGGAATTTTGGAGGTGGCTTTCAGCCCGATCTGGTCGAAGCACTCTTCGCGGTAAGAAAGAATCCACGCAGTGTTGCCCGTAAAGGCATGTTTCAGGCGCTCGCCAATCATGGAGTAAAGTCCCAGCAGGTCGTTGGTAGAGATACGTTCGCCGTAGGGCGGATTGGTGATAATGATGGATTTCTCCGCAGGTTGCTCGAATTGCTGGAAAGGTTGGAGCTTCAGTACTACATCCTTGCTTACGCCGGCAGCCTTTATATTGTGTGTGGCAATTTCGTTTGCCTTCGGGTTGTTGTCGTAACCGTATATCTTATGCGTAAATTCGCGTTCCTGGCTGTCGTCATTGTAGATGGTGTCGAACAGCTCCTGGTCAAAATCCACCCACTTCTCGAAAGCAAATTCCTTGCGGAATACGCCCGGAGCGATGTTGCGTGCAATCAGCGCCGCTTCAATGGGAATGGTTCCCGAGCCGCACATCGGGTCTATCAGGTCGCATTCACCACGCCAGCCGGTCATCAATATCATGCCGGCGGCCAGCACCTCATTCAGTGGGGCCTCTACTGCTTCCTGGCGATAACCGCGGCGGTGCAGCGATTCGCCGCTGGAGTCGAGAGAGAGTGTACATTTGGTTTCGGCAATGTGTATGTTCAGCAGCACGTCCGGTTTGTTGACACGCACGCCGGGACGTTCGCCGCTCTTCTCACGGAAATAGTCCACGATGGCATCCTTCACCTTGTAGGAAACGAACTTGGAATGACGGAACTCCTCGCTGAATACAACCGCGTCCACGGCAAAGGTCTTGTCCGTATCCAGATAGTCTTCCCATCGGATGGCTTTAATCTGTTCGTAAACCTCGTCGGCATTCTTGGCTGTGAAGTGTTTGATGGGTTTCAGTATCCGGATGGCTGTACGCAGGCAGAAGTTTGCCTTGTACATCATTTCCTTGTCTCCACTGAAAGATACCATGCGGCGGCCTATTTCTATATCGTTGGCGCCCAGTGCAGTCAGTTCTTGCGCCAGTACCTCTTCCAGTCCTTGGAAGGTTTTGGCAATCATTTCAAAAGATTGTTCGCTCATCTATTTATTTACTATTTTACTGTTTTTATTCTGTTGTTTATCAGTAGTTTGTCTCCCGTTTGCCAGACACTGGCGTCTGTCGGCTCAGACACTGGTGTCTGTTGCGTTGAACACTTGTGTCTGACGTGACAGACACAAGTGCCTGTCAGATGCAGCAATATTGCCTTTTAAGCAGGATTCCGGGCTTTTCATTTCTTCGCCTTTGTCTGTACAATTCTCGCTCCTGCCGGAACGTCCTCCGTCACCCAGATGTTGCCGCCCACGGTGGCTCCCTGTCCGATGGTGATGCGTCCCAGTATGGTGGCGTTGGAGTAGACTATCACATTGTCCTCCAGTATGGGATGGCGGGGAATACCCTTGATGGGCTTGCCGTCCTCGTCCAGCGGGAAGCTCTTGGCACCGAGGGTCACACCTTGGTACAGCTTCACGTTGTTGCCGATGATGCAGGTCTCGCCGATTACCACGCCCGTACCGTGGTCGATGGTGAAATAACCGCCGATTTCTGCTCCCGGATGGATGTCGATTCCCGTTTCACTGTGCGCCATTTCGGTGATGATGCGGGGAATGAGGGGAACACCCAACTTGAGCAGCTCGTGTGCGATGCGGTAGTTGCTGATGGCGCGGATGGCCGGGTAGCAGCTGATGACTTCGCCGAACGACTGTGCGGCGGGGTCACCGTTGTAGGCAGCCTCCACATCTGTGGCAAGCACCCGTCTCATTGCCGGCAGGTTGCTGATGAACTTGGCAGCCAGCAGGGCGGCTTCTTCCCGTTGCAGCTCGGTGCAGCAGTTGCATTCGCCGTCGCCTGCGAAGCAGAGGCCGGCAAGGATTTGTTCGGTCAGCAGGTCGAACAGGCGTTCTACATTGACACCGATATGGTAAGTCACCGTTCGGCTGTTGACCGTGGAATTTCCGAAATATCCGGGGAAGATGATGGCTCGCGCCAGTTCGATGATGTCGCGCAGCACTTTTGCCGAAGGCAGCGGGTTGCCGTCCGTATGCTGGTGAAACAGTCCCTTGTATGACTCGCTTTCCGATAGCTCATCGACTGCTTGTGTCAAAATGTGGGTAAAGTTGAGTGGACTCATTATGATATCCTTAAGTTTAAAAGTGGCAACAAAGATAGGAAATCCTCGTCAAATATCCTACATATCCCTCATTTATAGTATGTATTTACCATATTTGTGGTATTTCCCGCGAACCAATTCCGCGCTACTTTTGTCTCATAAGAAATGACCCGGCTTTTTCCTTTAAGGGAGTTGCCGGGAAGTTGTCTATAGTAATTATCAAGGAGTAACTTCGGCAAAACAATCAGGTTACTCCCGATAACTTCCCGGCAACTCCCTTAACTGAAAGAGCCGTGGGCGAATGAGTAATTTAACATATATGGGTATGAAGAAGATAGCAGACCGCCTCACCGATCTGGTAGGCAACACTCCCTTGCTGGAGTTGAATAATTATAACAAGAATAAGGGGCTGAAAGCCCGTGTCATCGCCAAATTGGAATATTTTAACCCTGCCGGCAGTGTGAAAGACCGCGTGGCGCTTGCCATGATAGAAGATGCCGAGGCAAAAGGGCTGTTGAAGCCCGGTGCCACCCTCATCGAACCTACCAGTGGGAATACGGGCGTGGGACTGGCCTTCGTGAGCGCTGCCAAAGGCTACAGGCTGATACTGACGATGCCCGACACGATGAGCCTGGAGCGCCGCAACCTCTTGAAAGCTCTCGGTGCGGAACTGGTGCTGACTCCGGGTGCCGACGGTATGAAAGGCGCCATAGCTCGTGCCGAAGAACTGAAAGCTGCCAGCCCCGGCTCGCTGATTTTGCAGCAATTCGATAATCCTGCCAATCCGGCAATGCACGAGCGTACTACGGGACAGGAAATCTGGCGTGATACAGACGGCCGGGTGGATATTTTTGTGGCCGGTGTAGGTACGGGAGGCACGGTGAGCGGTGTGGGTGCAGCCCTGAAGGCCAACAACCCAAAGATAAGGATTGTGGCTGTGGAGCCCGAAGATTCTCCCGTACTTTCCGGTGGGAAGCCCGCTCCCCATAAAATACAAGGTATCGGTGCCGGATTTGTGCCCAAGAACTATAACAGTGCCGTGGTAGACGAAGTGCTGCAGGTATCCAATGATGATGCCATCCGTACGGGCCGCGAACTGGCGAAGTATGAGGGATTGCTGGTCGGCATCTCTTCGGGAGCTGCCGTTGCTGCGGCTGCCCGCCTGGCCAGACTGCCCGAAAATGAAGGAAAGACGATTGTAGCGCTGCTGCCCGATACGGGAGAACGGTATCTTTCGACGCTGTTGTATGCGTTTGAGGAATACCCGTTGTAGAAGTAAGCATTTCTGCCGGTTATCCGCTTCATCAATGCGGAGCAGGTAATCGGCAGATGGTATTTACAGTTCGCTCGGTCTTAATCCGAACGACCGGCAGCTCATTTTCTCTACTTTCACTTCCCATATCTTGACATTGCGTACGGCGGGTTCGGCATATTTGCATTCATTCTCCGTATATTGCTTCATCAGAATGTCGAGTACGCGTCGCTTCTCTTCCATGTCTTCCACGAAGTGTACTTTCCCGCGGCAGATGACACTGCGCGACTTCATGCTGTAGCTGCATGCCACTTGCTGGTGCATATAGACCAGCTCGTGTCCTTCGCAGAAGGTGATGCAAACTTGCGGGTGCTTTGTTACCATCTCCACTTTACTGCCTTCCGGGCCGGAATGCAAGTATATTACCCCGTCTTGATAGGCAAAGTTCATGGGAATCGCATATGGGTTTCCTTCAAGGTCTGTGATGCCCACTATGCAGTATGGGCATTTACGGATAATTTCCTCAATCTGTGTAGGGTCTGTAATAGTAATTGTCTTCATGTGCAAAGCCTCACCCCCGGCCCCTCTCCGAAAGAGAGGGGAGTGGGGAAGTGGGGATATTTAATATTATAGGGTTATTCTTTATTTCACTTCACTCAAGTTTCGCAAGTTTTCAATTCATTGCTCTCCCCTCTCTTTCGGAGAGGGGCCGGGGGTGAGGTTACACCAGTGCAAAGTCCAACTGCTTCTTTTCCAAGTTGGCGCGTGCCACCTTGACGGTGATGGCGTCTCCCAGGCTGTATATCCGGTTTTTGCGGCGTCCGCGCAGGCAGTAGTTCTTTTCGTCGAATTCGTAATAGTCATCGTCGAGGTCGCGGATGGGAATCATGCCTTCGCACTTGTTCTCGTTCAGCTCCACGTAGAGTCCCCATTCCGTTACGCCGGAGATGACACCGTCGAAGGTCTGTCCCAGGCGTTCGGTCATGAATTCCACTTGCTTGTACTTGATGGAGGCGCGTTCCGCATTGGCGGCTATCTGCTCCATGCTGCTGCTGTGTTCGCAGAGGGCTTCGTACTTTTGTTCGGTCACGCTGCGGCCTCCTTCGTCCAGATACTTGGTAAGCAGGCGGTGTACCATCATGTCCGGAAAACGGCGGATGGGCGAGGTGAAATGCGTGTAATAATCAAAAGCCAGTCCGTAATGGCCGATGTTATGCGTGGAGTAACGCGCTTTCTGCATGGCACGGATGGATACGGTTTCAATCAGATTCTCTTCCTTTTTGCCTTGGATGTCGTCCAACAGGTGATTGATGGACTTGGACACATCCGTTTTTGTTCCGCCGGTGCGCAGTTTGTAGCCGAAACGGGCGATGAACTGTGCCAGATTGTCCAGTTTCTCCGGGTCGGGGAGGTCGTGGATACGGTAAGGCAGCACTTTGGCTTTCTTGCCTTTGGGCACACGGCCTATCTTTTCGGCTACGGTGCGGTTGGCAAGCAGCATGAACTCCTCTATCAGCTTGTTGGCGTCTTTCGACTCCTTGAAGTAGACACTGACGGGTTTGCCCTTCTCGTCGATTTCGAACTTCACCTCGTAGCGGTCGAAGTTGATGGCACCGGCCTTGAAGCGGTTCTCACGCAGAAACTTGGCAAGCTTGTCCAGCTCGAGTATTTCTTCTTTGTAATCGCCTTTCCCTGTTTCGATGACTTGCTGGGCTTCTTCGTAGGTGAAGCGGCGGTTGCTCTTGATGACGGTGTGCACTACGCGAGAGTTCTTCACTTCTCCCTTTTCCGTCATTTCGAAGATGACGGAATAGGCCAACTTCTCTTCGTCGGGGCGGAGGGAGCAGATGAAGTTGCACAACCGTTCGGGAAGCATCGGGATGGTACGGTCCACGAGGTAGACGGATGTGGCACGCTTCTCGGCTTCCTTGTCTATGATGCCGCCCTCTTTCACGTAATGGGTCACGTCGGCGATATGTACGCCCACTTCCCAAACTCCCTCTTTCAGTTTGCGGATGGAGAGGGCGTCATCGAAGTCCTTGGCATCCTTGGGGTCGATGGTGAAGGTGGTTACACTCCGGAAGTCCTCGCGTCGGGCTATTTCCTCGGCGGAGATTTCGGCGGGTATCTTGTCGGCTGCTTTTTCTACGGCGGCGGGGTAGACGTATGGCAGGCCGAATTCCGCGAGGATGGCATGCATCTCGGTGGTGTTGTCTCCGGCGCGTCCCAGGATGTCTATTACCTGGCCGATGGGATTTTTGGCTTTGTCGGGCCATTCCACTATCTTGACGATAGCCTTGTCGCCCGTCTTGCCGCCTTTCAGTTTCTCTTTGGGGATGAAGATGTCGTTGGCAAGCGTACGGTTTTCCGTTACAAGGAAAGCGTATGACTTGGCAACTTCCAGAGTACCCACGAAGGTGTCGTTGGCACGTTCCAGTATCTCGATGACTTCTCCTTCGGCTTCGCGTCCGCGACGTTTGGCACAGAAGGCGATACGCACTTTGTCATTGTTCATGGCGTGTGCCGAGTTGCGTTCGGCTATGAATATCGGTTCGCCTCCATCTTCGGGGATGAAGGAGTTCTTGCCATTGCTTTTGCGCTGGAAGGTTCCGGTCATTTCCACGCCGTGGTTGTTCAGCTTGTACTTGTGTTTGTCCACCTCTGTAATGTAGTCGTCCATCAACAGTTCGGACAAGATGTCCATACACAGCATTTTCAGCGGATGTGTGGTGAGATGAAGTTGTTCAAAGATGTATTTCAGGGATAATACTTCGTCTTGCTTTGTGTGGAAGAATTCAAGTAACACTTTGACGAGTTCTTTCTTCTTCATGCGTTTGCCGGCTTTCTTTTCTTTCTTTTTGGCCATAATGATGATAAATTAATGTGCACATTATTCTTTCTTGCAAAGTAAACAAATAAATACGTCCTTTCGTTCACTCAGACTTTAAAATATTACCATCCTATTGAAAATAATGAAGGAACGACAGATTGTAATGGATTTATGTACTATATTTGCACAAAAAGCGAAGATAGGCTGTATCTTGAACGAAAAGCAGATGGAAATGCAGACTCTGAATAAAAAAGCGGATGCCACGCGGGAAAAGGCCATTTACCGGGTGACGGTTGTGGGAAGTGTGGTAAACTTTCTCTTGCTTGTCTTCAAGTTCTTTGCAGGTATTATGGGTCACAGTGCCGCCATGCTGGCAGATGCGGTGCATTCTTTGTCGGATTTCATAACAGATATTGTTGTCATTGTTTTTGTACGCATTTCGGCGAAGCCCGAAGATGAAGGGCACGATTACGGTCATGGCAAGTACGAGACGCTGGCAACTGCCATTATCGGTATTTTACTGTTGTTTGTGGGATTTGGCATTTTCTGGAACGGGGCTTCCTCCATTTACCGTTTCCTGCAAGGCGGTTCTTTGCAGGAGCCCGCCATGCTGGCGCTGGTGGCTGCATTGGTATCCATCATTTTCAAGGAAGTGCTTTATCAATATACCGTATTCAAGGGCAGGAAGTTGAATTCGCAGGCGGTTGTTGCCAATGCCTGGCATCACCGGAGTGATGCGTTTTCGTCCATAGGCACGGCGGCGGGTATAGCTGGCGCCATTCTTCTGGGTGACCATTGGCGGGTGCTGGACCCGGTGGCGGCGATTGTTGTCAGCTTCTTCATTATGAAGGTGGCCGTGCAGTTGTTGATACCCTGTGTGGATGAACTGTTGGAGAAATCATTGCCTGCCGAGGTAGAGGATGAGATAGTAAGGATAATTCTCTCTTTTCCCGGTATCAGCTCGCCGCATCACCTTCGTACGCGCCGCATCGGCAGTTATTGTGCCATCGAGGTGCATGTGCGTATGGATGGCAGCATCTCGCTGGAGGAAGCTCACGAGATGGCAACGGCGGTGGAGAACAAGTTGAAAAGGCAGTTCGGCAAAGGAACACTGGTCAGCATCCATGTGGAGCCGGTGAAGAAGAGCAACCGGGCGACAGAGTAACACAAGGAGCGTCAAGGTGACAGACCGGATGAAAAGTAATTAGTAATTTGTAACTGAAGAAGTGGAATCGATTTTAATTACAGGAGCAAGCGGATTTATCGGAAGTTTCATCGTGGAGGAGGCGTTGAGGCGCAAGTTCGGCGTGTGGGCGGGTGTACGCTCGTCCAGCAGCCGCGAGTATCTGGGTGACCGCAGACTGCATTTCCTCGAATTGGATTTTGCGCACCCCAATGAACTGAGGGCGCAGCTTTCGGAACATAAAGGAACCTACAATAAGTTTGATTATATTGTCCATTGTGCCGGTGTAACGAAGTGTGTGGACAAGAACGAATTCGAGCTGGTGAATTACCTGCAGACCAAATGCTTCATCGATACGCTGAGGGAGCTGGACATGATTCCCAAGCAGTTTGTCTTCATCAGTACGCTGAGTGTGTTCGGCCCGGTGCGCGAGAAGACCTACGACCCGATTATGGAGAGCGACACCCCTTCGCCCAATACCGCCTACGGACTCAGTAAACTGAAAACAGAACTTTATTTGCAGAGCGTTCCGGGTTTCCCCTACGTCATCTACCGGCCGACGGGTGTATACGGGCCGCGTGAGAAGGATTATTACCTCATGGCAAAGTCCATCCGGCAACATACGGACTTTTCCGTGGGCTTCCGCCGCCAGGACTTGACGTTTGTATATGTAAAGGACATCGTGCAGGCCGTCTTCCTCGGGATAGAGAAGCGGGTGTCACGCCGCGCCTATTTCCTGGCTGACGGGAAGGTGTACAGCAGCCGTGCTTTTTCCGACTTGATAAGGAAAGAACTGGGCAATCCGTTTGTTATTCGCCTGAGATGTCCGTTAATTGTATTGAAAGTCGTATCTTTGCTCGCTGAATTCTGGGCGAAGCGGCAGAACAAGACCAGTACGCTCAATTCGGACAAGTATAGAATAATGAAACAACGCAACTGGCAGTGCGACATCACACCGGCTGTCGAGGAACTGGGCTTCAGTCCTGAGTACGATCTGGAACGGGGTGTAAATGAAACCATTGCCTGGTATAAGGATAAGGGATGGCTTTAGATTTATTTAGAAGGGTAGAAACCCGTAAGGGGCTTTTTGCGGTAGAGAAGGTTACGCTGATATACAATCTGCTGACTTCCATTCTCATTCTGTTTCTCTTTCAGGAAATGGACCATCCGGTGCAGATGCTTGCAGACCGTGCCGTCATTGCAGGCATGACCTTCCTGCTGATGTATCTTTATCGGCTGGCGCCCTGCAAGTTCTCCGCCTTTGTGCGCATAGCCATCCAGATGTCGCTGCTTTCTTATTGGTATCCCGACACCTTTGAGTTCAACCGGATATTTTCCAATCTCGACCACGTGTTCGCGTCGGTGGAGCAGTGGATGTTTGGTGGACAGCCTGCTGTATGGTTCTGTGAAAGGTTTCCGCAGATGTGGGTGAGCGAGCCGTTCAATATGGGATACTTCTTCTATTATCCGATGATTCTGCTGGTGGTGGTGTGGTATTTCCTTTATCGTTTCGACCTTTTCGAGAAGGTTTCGTTCGTCATCGTCACCGCTTTCTTCATCTATTACCTTATTTATATCTTCGTCCCCGTTGCCGGGCCGCAGTTCTACTTCCCCGCCATTGGAAGCGACCATGTGGCGCAAGGTATCTTCCCGTCCATCGGTGACTATTTCCATCACCATCAGGAACTTCTTCCCGGTCCGGGCTATGAGCATGGCTTCTTCTACAATCTGGTGGAGAGTTCCCAGCAGGTGGGTGAGCGTCCCACGGCAGCTTTTCCCAGTTCGCACGTCGGAATGTCTACGGTACTGATGATTATGGCATGGCGTGGCAGCAAGCGTCTGTTTGCCTGCCTGTTTCCTTTCTATCTGCTGCTGTGCGGGGCTACGGTCTATATCCAGGCACATTACCTGATAGACTCTATCGTGGGTTTCGTATCGGCTTTCGGCATTTATATCTTGGCTACGTGGATGTTCAAGCGATGGTTTGCGCAGCCGATGTTTAAATGACCGTTTTTTATACAAATATATCTTGGTGGCGTCATGCTTGCGCAGCGTTTTCATTTCATCCGCTGAATGAAGCTGATTCAGTCACTGACTGAATGCCTTTCACTCACTGACTGAATGCCTTTCAGTCAGTGACTCATTCTACCCCCTTATGTAAGGTGTTCTGGGAGGGGTAGGAGCAAAAACGGTCAGCAAGTAGGATGGTGGTAAAAATGTGAGACAACCGTTTAAGGTAGCAATGGCTCTATTTCCTTGAAGATGCGGTACAGTTCCTCCTTCGTCTCTGCCCGCAGCATGGCTATTCGGGTATCGCGGAAGTTGGGAATCCCTTTGAAGAGTGGGCTTGCTGCCAGGTGGCGGCGTACGTGCAGTATGCCCCGTCGCTCGTCCAGCAGGTTGACGCTGTCTTCCACTTCCTGGCGGAGTACGTTCAGCCTCCATTCGGAACTCAGCGGAGGGAGTTCTTCGCCCGTCTCCAGATAATGCTTCACTTCCTTAAAGAACCACGGGCGGCCGAAGCTGGCACGGCCTATCATGATGGCGTCCACACCGTAGAGGTCGAAGCACTCTTTGGCCCGTTGGGGAGTGGTGATATCACCGTTGCCGATGATGGGAATGTGCATGCGTGGGTTCTTTTTCACCTCGCCGATAAGAGTCCAGTCTGCCTCACCGGTATACATCTGGGCGCGGGTACGGCCGTGAATGGTGAGGGCGGCAATGCCACAGTCTTGCAACTGCTCGGCAAGGCCGACGATGATTTTACTGTTGGCATCCCAGCCCAGGCGGGTCTTTACGGTGACGGGAATCTTCACGGCATCTACCACGGCACGGGTGATTTCCAGCATCAGCGGAATGTTCTGCAGCATGCCGGCACCGGCACCCTTGCCTGCCACGCGTTTCACGGGGCAGCCGAAGTTGATGTCCAGCGTGTCCGGACGTGCCTGCTCCACGATGCGGGCGGCCTCTACCATGGTGGCGGTGTCCCGTCCGTATATTTGTATGGCCACGGGCCGTTCTTCATCGCTGATGTTCAGCTTCTGCCGGGTCTTGCCTACGGAGCGTATCAAGGCATCGGCAGAAACGAACTCGGTATATACCATGTCTGCTCCGAAGTGCTTGCACATCAGGCGGAAAGCAGGATCGGTGACATCCTCCATCGGAGCTAAAAATATGGGACGTTCGCCCAGGTCTATGTGGCCTATTTTCATGAATCGATTGAACTAAATGATTATTTCACTGCAAAAATACGGAAAAAAGCCTACCTTTGTATCATTCATTTATTTAACTAATATGGAATTATGAAAAAAGGTTTGGTTTTAATTCTGATATGTGTAGCAATGTTGTTTGCTGCCGCGCCTTCGGCTTTGGCACAAGTGCCGAGTGATGAGTATAAGGCTACATTGGAAAAAATGCTGGAACTGTCCGGCGCTATGGCGTCGGCAAAGACTATGGTGCCGCAGATGGTTTCTATGTTGAAGCAACAGTCGTCGGCATCGGCTTCTTTCTGGGACGGTTTTCAGAAGAAATGGGAAGGAAAGTTTGGCAGCAGGCTGGCAGAACTTTATGCTCCCGTTTATCAGAAATACCTCACACTGGATGATTTGAAGAAAATCGTTGCTTTCTATGAATCGCCTGTCGGAAAGAAACTGGGTGCTTCTACTCCTGCCATGATGACTGAGGGTATGCAAATAGGGCAAAAGCTGGGAATGGAGATTGCCGCTGAACTTCAACAGGAATTGCAGGCACAGGGAAAATAAGTTACTAGCTACCAGCAGCTACGAGTGCCTTTCGGAACAGAGCCCGGCCACTTGTAGCCCGTAGCTCAAAATATATGATTTATGGATTTGAAAGATTTCGAAATCATGGCACCGGTAGGCTCACGCGAATCTCTCGCAGCAGCCATACAAGCGGGTGCCGACTCCATCTATTTCGGTATCGAGAACCTGAACATGCGTGCCCGTTCGGCCAATACCTTCACTATCGACGATCTGCGGGAAATAGCCCGGACGTGCGACGAGCATGGCATGAAAAGCTACCTCACCGTCAATACCATCATATACGACCATGACATCCCGCTGATGCATACTATCGTAGATGCGGCAAAGGCGGCAGGCATCTCGGCAGTCATTGCCGCCGATGTGGCGGTGATGAGCTATGCTCGCCGGATAGGGCAGGAGGTACACCTCAGCACACAGCTCAACATCAGCAATGTGGAAGCTCTCCGCTTCTATGCGCAGTTTGCCGATGTGGTGGTGCTGGCACGCGAACTGAATCTGGAGCAGGTAGCGGAAATCTACCGCCATATCCGTGAGGAGAATATCTGCGGCCCTGGCGGGAAGCAGATACGCATAGAGATGTTCTGCCACGGTGCGCTTTGCATGGCGGTCAGCGGAAAGTGCTACCTATCGCTGCACGAAATGAACCACTCGGCCAACCGGGGGGCCTGCATGCAGGTATGCCGCCGCAGCTATACGGTGCGCGACAAGGAGACGGATGTGGAATTGGAAGTGGACAACCAATACATCATGTCGCCCAAAGACTTAAAAACTATCCACTTCATGAACAAGATGCTGGATGCGGGTGTTCGTGTATTCAAGATTGAAGGACGTGCCCGCGGTCCCGAGTATGTGCGTACGGTGGTGGAATGTTATAAAGAGGCCATCGGGGCTTATCTGGACGATACGTTTACCGATGAGAAAATTGCCCGATGGGACGAACGCCTGAAGACGGTCTTCAACCGCGGTTTCTGGGATGGCTACTACTTGGGACAACGCTTGGGCGAATGGACCAAGAACTACGGTTCTGCCGCTACGGAGCGTAAAATCTATGTGGGCAAGGGCATCCGATACTTCTCCAACATCGGTGTGGCGGAGTTTCTGGTAGAGGCGGCCGAAGTGAACGTAGGCGACAAACTGCTGATTACGGGTCCCACGACGGGTGCCGAATTCGTCACTCTGGACGAGGCGCGCGTTGATTTGAAACCCGTGCAGACCGTGAAGAAAGGAGAGCATTTCTCGATGAAATCGGTGAAAATACGTCCCAGTGACAAACTCTACAAGCTGGTTACCGTAGAAGAACTGAAGAAGTTCAAAGGATTGGATGTGGAGAAGCAACGCGGTTGACCTATAAGGAAATAATCGGAAAACCATGTATAAAAGGTGTATCATTTTAAGGCGAAAGTGTATCATTTTACGCTGATGAGACATTTTCGGGTTAAAATGATACAGCATGAAGAACATTATGGAGAAGTATATTTATGAATTGGCGATGAAGGTGCGCGACTATGAATGCGACCTGCAAGGCATCGTCAATAACGCCAATTACCAGCATTATCTGGAACATACGCGTCACGAGTTTCTTCTGTCTGCGGGTGCCAGCTTTGCTGCTTTGCACAAGCAGGGGGTAGACCCGGTGGTGGCACGCATCAGTATGGCTTTCAAGACACCTCTGAAAAGCGGTGACGAGTTTGTTTCCAAGCTTTATATGAAGAAGGAAGGCATCAAGTATGTCTTTTATCAGGACATTTTCCGTGCTTCCGACGGTAAGGTATGCCTCAAGGGGATAGTCGAAACCGTGTGTGTGGTCAATGGCCGCTTGAGCGACAGCGAACTGTTCGACCGCCTCTTTGCTCCTTATCTCAATCCGTGTGGGTCTGTGTAATCCGTGGTGAGATGAACAGTGACGAACGCATTTGCAGTATAGCCCTCACGCTTTGTCCCGGTATCGGACATATTGGGGCGAAACGTTTGATAGACGGGGTGGGGAGCGCTGTCGAAGTGTTCTTCCAGCGGGAGGAACTTCCCGAAATCATGCCCGGTGTGAATCCAGGAATAGTAGCGGCCCTTGACTGTCCTGCTGCCTTTCTGCGTGCCGAACGGGAGATGGAGTTCGTGGAGAAGAACCGCCTTTCCTGCCTGACGTTGAAGGACGGGGCTTATCCTTCCCGCTTGCGCGAATGTGAAGATGCACCGATTGTACTTTTCTTTAAAGGGAACACCGATTTCAATCGCCTGCATGTCATCAATATGGTAGGTACACGACGCGCTACCGACTACGGCAAGCAATTCTGTGCCGACTTCCTGCGCGATTTGGCCGTTCTTTGTCCCGATGCGCTGGTAGTAAGCGGGCTGGCCTATGGCATAGATATCCATGCCCATCGCGCTGCCTTGGCAAATCATCTTTCCACCGTTGCCGTTCTTGCTCACGGACTGGACCGCATCTATCCGTATGTCCACCGGAAAACAGCCATCGACATGCTGCCGCAAGGCGGTCTGCTGACCGAATTCCTTACCGGGACGAATCCGGACAAGCATAATTTCGTCAGCCGCAACCGTATTGTGGCAGGTATGAGTGATGCTACCATTGTTGTGGAGTCTGCCGCAAAGGGAGGTTCCCTTATCACTGCCGAACTGGCGGAAGGGTATCATCGCGACTGCTTTGCCGTTCCGGGCCGTATCACGGATGAATCCTCCATCGGTTGCAACCGGTTGATACGCGACAACAAGGCCGCCCTTATCCAGGATGCGGAAGAATTTGTGCGGATTATGGGCTGGGCTGTAGCGGAGCAGCCTGTCCGGATAGAAGGCATTCAGCGTAATCTCTTTCCGGAACTGACGGAAGAGGAGGAGCTTGTTGTGCGTATCCTTATGCGACAGGGAGACCTCCATATCAATGCGTTGGTGGTGGAAGCGGATATCCCCGTCAACCGGATGAGTGCCTTGCTTTTTGAACTGGAGATGAAGGGAGTGGTCAAGGCAATGGTGGGCGGGGTCTATCACTTGCTGGCTTGAGTGCGCAGCTCTTTTGCCTTATATGGACGGTTTCCCGTATCTCATATGGGCATCTTGGTGGTGGCGGCAGGCCGTTGGAAACAGCCTGCGGCAAATAGGATTATGGAAAGAAATGCGAGTACCGTTTTTTTCATCATGGGCTCGGAGAAACGTATGGGCATAAAAAAAGGAGTACCGCTGTACTCCAACCTTTGTTAACCTTAAATCTAATACTATGAAAAAAATCACGTCACAAATATAGGACTCTTTTTGTAGTCCTCCAAATTTCTGTATTCTCCTGCTACTTCTTTTGTATTTCTTTCACTGAATTTCACTGTTTCCGCACACGGATTGACTTTTTGAGAGAATATGAAGACTTACGTATGTCTATATGATATATGTCTATACGGCTCTTTTCATTTAAGGGCAATAACTCCTTCTAGCTCCCTTAAATGAAGCCTGTGTATATGTCTGGGAAGAAAATGGTTAAAAAAACTCCTCCGACGGTTTCCCGGCGGAGGAGTCTCTTGTGATATTAATCAAATATAGTGAAAGCTGGGTGATAAATCTGAGTTTGTTCAAGGGTTTATCCGAAGCACATCCTATATTATTTGCAGAAAGGCCGTATTAGTCTTTCAGCTTCGCAATGATGAAGTCGCGGTTCAAGCGGGCGATGTTGCTGATGGAAACATTCTTCGGACATTCGGCCTCGCATGCACGGGTATTCGTACAGTTACCGAAACCAAGTTCGTCCATCTTGCTCAACATAGCCTTGGCACGGCGCAATGCTTCCGGTTTGCCCTGAGGCAGCAGGTTCAACTGGCTTACCTTGGCAGAAACGAACAACATGGCAGAACCGTTCTTGCAAGCAGCTACACATGCGCCGCAACCGATACAGCTGGCAGCATCCATTGCCTCGTCAGCGATGGGCTTCGGAATAAGGATGGCGTTGGCATCCTGGGGAGCGCCGGTACGTACACTGACATAGCCGCCTGCCTGCATAATCTTGTCGTAAGCCGTACGGTCTACCATCAAGTCCTTGATAACCGGGAAACCGGCAGAACGCCACGGTTCAACAGTGATGGTATCACCATCGTTGAAGCGGCGCATATAAATCTGGCAAGTCGTAGCGCCGGTTGCAGGACCGTGGGGGTGTCCGTTGATGTAGAGCGAACACATACCGCAGATACCTTCGCGGCAGTCGTGGTCAAATACCACCGGTTCTTTACCTTCAGAAATCAGCTGTTCGTTCAGGATATCCAGCATTTCGAGGAATGAAGTATCGCCCGGAATATCTTTCATTTGGTATGTTTCAAAAGCGCCTTTTGCTTTCGGACCCTTCTGGCGCCATACCTTGAGCGTAAATGATATATTTTTATCCATTTTCTTTAGTTCTTTAAATGTTCAACTTCCCGATTAGCTCTTGTAGTTACGAGTCTGTACCTTGATTGCTTCGTAGACCAGCGGCTCTTTCAGCAATACCGGTTCCTTTTCGTCAGAACCCTGGTATTCCCAGCAAGCCACGTAGAAGAAGTTTTCATCGTCACGCTTGGCTTCGCCTTCTTCAGTCTGGTATTCTTCACGGAAGTGACCGCCACAGCTTTCGTTACGGTTCAGCGCATCGTAAGCGACCAGTTCGCCCATAGTGATGAAGTCGTACAGACGGATGGCCTTGTCGAGCTCTACATTCATGCCTTCCTTGTCGCCGGGGATGAACAGTTCTTTCTCAAATTCCTTGCGTACTTCTTTCAGTTTCTTCAGACCTTCCTTCAGGCCTTCAGCCGTACGTCCCATACCTACATATTCCCACATGATGTGGCCCAGTTCCTTGTGGATAGAGTCTACAGACTTCTTACCCTTGATGTTCATCATCCAGTCAATCTTGTCCTGAACGGCCTTTTCTGCGGCTGCAAATTCGGGCAGGTCGGTAGAGAAACGGGGAACTGTAATTTGGTCGGCCAGGTAGTTCTGGATAGTGTAAGGCAATACGAAGTAACCGTCGGCCAGACCTTGCATCAGCGCAGAAGCACCGAGTCGGTTTGCACCGTGGTCGGAGAAGTTGCATTCACCGATGGCAAACAGACCCTTGATGGAGGTCATCAGTTCATAGTCAACCCAGATACCACCCATAGTGTAGTGGATAGCCGGATAAATCATCATCGGATTGTGTTCGGGGTTCACGTCGGTGATTTCTTCGTACATGTCGAAGAGGTTGCCGTAACGTTGGCGAACCACGTCAACGCCCAGACGGTTGATGGCATCGCCGAAGTCGAGGAATACGGCAAGACCGGTATTGTTTACGCCATAACCCTTGTCGCAACGTTCTTTGGCAGCGCGGCTGGCAACGTCACGCGGAACGAGGTTGCCGAATGCCGGATAACGGCGTTCCAGATAGTAGTCGCGGTCTTCTTCAGGAATATCTTTTCCTTGCAGTGTGCCTTCCTGCAGTTTCTTGGCGTCTTCCAGCTTCTTCGGAACCCAGATACGACCGTCGTTACGCAGAGATTCGGACATCAGAGTCAGCTTGGACTGCTTGTCACCGTGAACCGGGATACAAGTGGGGTGAATCTGTACGTAAGCGGGGTTGGCAAACCAGGCACCTTTACGGTAGCAAGCCATTGCAGCAGAGCAGTTACATGCCATTGCATTGGTAGAAAGGAAGTAGGCATTGCCGTAACCACCGGTAGCGATTACCACGGCGTGGGCGGCAAAACGTTCCAATTTACCGGTAACGAGGTTCTTGGCGATGATACCGCGGGCGCGTCCGTCAATGAGGACAACGTCTTCCATTTCGTAGCGTGTGTACAGTTTTACGGTACCTACGTTCACTTGGCGGCTCAATGCAGAGTATGCACCCAGCAGCAGCTGCTGTCCGGTCTGGCCTTTAGCGTAGAAAGTACGTGATACCTGGGCACCACCGAAAGAACGGTTGTCCAGCGTACCGCCGTATTCGCGGGCGAAGGGAACACCTTGTGCAACGCATTGGTCGATAATATTGTTGGATACTTCGGCCAGACGGTAAACGTTGGCTTCGCGGGCGCGGTAGTCGCCACCCTTTACTGTATCGTAGAACAGACGGTACACAGAGTCACCGTCGTTTTGGTAATTCTTGGCAGCATTGATACCGCCCTGCGCAGCGATGGAGTGAGCACGGCGCGGAGAGTCCTGAATGCAGAAGTTGAATACTCTGAACCCCATTTCGCCCAGAGAAGCGGCAGCACTGGCACCGGCAAGTCCGGTTCCTACTACAATGATGTCCAGACGACGTTTGTTGGCAGGGTTTACTAATTTTTGGTGAGCCTTATAATTGGTCCATTTCTCAGCCACCGGTCCTTCCGGTATTTTAGAATCTATCTTAGTCATAATGCAATTTACAATTTAGTCATTTACAATTTGAATTTAGCAAGCGCCGCACAATGATTTTGCAAAGAATACGACAACTACCAGAGCGAAGCAGAGGACAACGATAGTAGAATAGATGTTGGAGATACATTTCCAACGGTTAATCCATACTTTGTTGTTCCAGCCCAAAGACTGCATGGAGCTCCAGAAACCGTGAGTGAGGTGGAACCACAATGCGCCCAGCCAAACGAGGTAAAGCACTACGAATACCGGATTGCTGAATGTGTTTTGAATGTGATGGACACCATTGGCTGCATATGCCAGCGTGAGGGTGTCGGCATGCATGCCCATGTTGTGCATCAACTCGGGAAGCTGCATTTTAGCCCAGAAGTTTACCAGGTGCAGACCCAAACCTACGATTACGATGATACCCAGTACGAGCATGTTCTGAGAAGCCCATTCCACAGTCTTGGGCTTTTCTGTAACGGCATAGCGTTCGCTACCACGTGCCTTACGGTTCTGCATAGTCAGCCAGAAAGCGTAGATGATGTGGATGATGAATAAGGCCGCCAGACCTGCCGTGGCCACCAGCGCGTACCAATTTGCTCCCAGGAACTCACAAACCATGTTGTAGCCATTAGCCGAGACTAATGCTACCAGGTTCATCGCCATGTGAAATGTCAGAAACAGGACAAGGGCGATACCGGTAACGCTCATCACCACTTTCCTTCCTACAGATGAATTACTTAACCACATAAATGATTGAATTTAAGTTATTTAATAGTTTGAAAATTTGTTCTATCAGGATACTTCTGTAAATGTCTCGCAAAAATAGGAGAAATCCAGCGATAAAGCAAGCGATTAAAGAAATAATTCCGTAATCCGGCAGAATGCGAAGTTTGTTCTCAGCGCGCGGGGTGTGTCTCCGAAAGGGTCTTTGCAGAAGTGGGCAAACTTTTCCACATTCTTCATCTTGTCGTAGTTCTGCATGACGAAATACCGGAAGTTTTATCTATTTATCCTATCTTTGCGTCAAACTAATATGAAGGACTTATGAAGAAGGCTGTTTTTTTTGTATTTTTTATGTGCCTTGTTGTATCCGGTCTTTCGGCACAGAATTGGGATATCAACACCTTGCATCGGGTTAACAGTTGGGATGGTAAGTTTGTCCGTAACTATAATAAGCTGATTTCGCGTTCGGAGCCATACATCGCTGTCGGTGTTCCGGTGGCGATGGCCGTTGCCGCCTGGATAAAACATGACAAAGGCTTGCTGAAGGATGCGGTTTATGTGGGCACAAGCGTGGCCGGAGCTTTTGTTGTGACATACGGAATGAAGCATCTGGTGGGTCGTGAGCGCCCGTACGACAAATATCCCGACAGAGTGCATGCATATAGCCGTGAAGGCAGCCCGTCTTTCCCTTCCGGACATACGGCGACGGCTTTCGCCCTTGCCACTTCTCTCAGTGTAAAGTACCCTAAATGGTACGTGATAGCTCCGTCTGCCTTGTGGGCGTGTTCCGTGGGAGTTTCCCGCATGAATGAAGGGGTGCACTATCCGTCGGACGTGCTGGCGGGGGCGGCGATTGGCGCGGGATGCGCCGTAGTCAACGTCTACGTTAACCGCTGGCTGAATAAATGGCTGTTTGCAGACTGATACGGGAGGGTTTGACAGACACTTGTGCCTGTCAAACGGGTATATTGCTATCGTATGATGGTGCTGTAGATGTCTTCGTTCAACACCTTTAAGGCTTGCTGCACGCTGTTGTTCGTGGTGTTCATCACCCGGAAGTATTCGTTCATGTCCCATAGGTCGCGGGCTATTAGGGCTTTGAGCTGTGTCTTGATAAGCGGCAGGGATTGGCTGTACTGCTTCTCGTCGAACTTGATTTTTTCCTTTTCTGCCAGGGTGCGTATCTCCGTCAGGAAGTTGTCGTCTATCTCGAACTTTCCGTCGAAGGTTTCGAACTTCTTGTATTTTCCCTGCAACTCTTTCCGGTGCTTCTCTATGTAGCTCGTAGTGGCTTTGATAACCACCCCTTTGGCCACAAGATTGCGGTGATAGTCTGTGTACTGGGTGGTGTCGATGGGCACGAAGAAGTCGGGCATGATGCCTCCGCCTCCGTAGACGGTACGTCCCATACGCTTGGTCTGCGCCTTCAGGGAGTCGGCAAAGTGGATGCTGTCCGCATGAATCATTTCTCCGTGGTTGAAGCGGTCTATCAGTTCCTGGTTGTATTTCTTCTGGCTGTTTTCGCCGGTCGGACGGCTGTCGAGGTTGGCGGTGCTGTCGTAAGGCTTCTGAATGCAGCGGCCCGAGGGAGTATAGTAGCGGGCTATGGTCAGGCGAATCATGGAACCGTCCGGCAGGTCGATGGGACGCTGCACAAGTCCCTTGCCGAATGTACGGCGTCCTACTACCACACCTCTGTCCCAGTCCTGGATGGCTCCGGTCACGATTTCGCTGGCAGAAGCGGAGTACTCGTCCACCAATACGATGAGGCGGCCGTTCCTGAAGTTGCCCGTACCCTTGGCAAAGAAGTCGCTGCGGCGTGCGGCTCTTCCTTCGGTGTAGACGATGAGTTCCTTTTGTTTCAGAAACTCGTTGGCAAGGTCGATGGCGGCATTCAGATATCCTCCTCCGTTTCCTTGCAGGTCGAGGATAAGGTCTTTCATTCCCTTCTTCTGCAGTATTTTCAAGGCCTTTGCAAACTCTTCGGCGGTGGTGGCTCCAAAGCGGTTGATGCGTATATAGCCGGTTTGGGGCTGTATCATGTAAGAGGCGTCCAGACTGAGAATGGGAATTTTGTCACGCTTCACGGTGAAGTATAATGCATCGTCCACGCCACGGCGCACGACGGTCAGTTTCACCTCCGAGTCTTTCGGTCCGCGCAGGCGGCTCATGATGTCTTCCGTGCTCATTTTTACTCCGGCAATGGCGCTGTCATTGACGGCTACGATACGGTCGCCGGCAAGGATACCCACCTTCTCGGAGGGGCCGTTGCTGACGGGTTGTATCACGAGCAGCGTATCTTCCATCATCTGGAATTGTACGCCGATACCCTCGAAATTGCCTTGCAACGGTTCGTTCATCTTTTTCACTTCTTCGGCATTGTTGTAGGTGGAGTGCGGGTCGAGCTGCGCCAGCATCTTGATGATGGCTTCTTCCACCAGCTTGTCTTCATCCACCTTGTCCACATAAAGGTTGGTGATGGCAAACTCTGCCATTTGCAGTTTGCGCAGGGCTTCATTATTGTTCGGCTTTTGCGCTTGCACCGTCACTGCGCATATACATATTATAATTGTAAATAGTTTCTTCATCATTTCCATTTTGGTTCTTAATCCCTAATCCTTGATTTCCATTCCTTCGGGTATGAACATACTGATGTCCTTTCCGTATTGCAGCAGTTCGCGCACGATGGTGGAACTGACACAGGTAAGTTCCGGCTCGGTGAAGAGCAGGATGGTTTCTATGCCGGTCAGCTTGCGGTTGATGTCGGCAATGGTTTCCTCGTATTCAAAATCCTTCACGGTGCGTATGCCGCGTATGATCAGGCCGGCGTCTACCTGCCGGGCAAAGTCGATGGTCAGGCAATCGTATGACTGCACGATGATGCGCGGCTCGTTCCGGTAGTAGTCCCGTATCATCTGCTCGCGCTTTTCCAGGGGGAAATACGTGTTCTTGTTTTCGTTGATGCCTATGCCTATGACGATTTCGTCGATGAAGGTCAGCGCACGGCTCACTACCGAAGAGTGTCCGATAGTAAACGGGTCGAATGTTCCCGGAAAGATAGCTCTTCTCATGATGCCAAATCTTCTTCTATAACCAAGTTGTTGATAATAAAGTTTTGCCGTTCCATGGTATTCTTGCCCATGTAGAACTCCAGCAGCTCTTTTACGAGGTCGGTCTTGCGCAGCGACACTTGCTCCAGACGCATGTCCTTGCCGATGAAGTGGCGGAACTCGTCGGGCGAGATTTCTCCCAGACCTTTGAACCGTGTGATTTCGGGATTGGGTCCCAGCTCGTCAATGGCTTTCACACGTTCCTCCTCGGTGTAGCAATAGCTTGTCTTCTTCTTGTTGCGCACGCGGAAGAGCGGGGTTTGCAGGATGTATACATGTCCCTTCTTTATCAGGTCGGGGAAGAACTGCAGGAAGAAGGTGATAATCAGCAGGCGGATGTGCATGCCGTCCACATCGGCATCGGTGGCTACGATGACTTTATTGTAGCGCAGCGTCTCTATGCCGTCTTCTATATTCAAGGCCGCCTGGAGCAGGTTGAATTCTTCGTTTTCATAAACCACTTTCTTGGTAAGTCCGTAGGAGTTTAGCGGCTTGCCGCGCAGGCTGAATACCGCCTGTGTATTCACGTCGCGGCTCTTGGTGATGGAGCCGCTGGCCGAGTCTCCCTCGGTGATGAAGATACACGATTCGGCCTCCTGGTCTTTGCCTTTGCCGTCACTCAGGTGGTAGCGGCAGTCGCGCAGCTTGCGGTTGTGCAGGTTGGCTTTCTTGGCACGTTCACGTGCCAGCTTGGTGACACCGGCAATGGCTTTGCGCTCTTTCTCGGAGTCTTGTATCTTTTGCAGCATCACTTCGGAGACGAGCGGGTTCTTGTGAAGGTAGTTGTCCACTTCCGTCTTGATGAAGTCTCCCACGTATTTGTTTACTGTGGGGCCGGCGGGTTTGCCTTCCTGCGGCACGGCGGGCCACATGTTGTTGCTTCCCAGTTTCGTTTTGGTCTGGCTCTCGAACATGGGTTCCTCCACGTCGATGGCGATGGCGGCTACCAGGCCGTTGCGTATGTCGGCATACTCCTGGTTCTTGTTGTAGAACTCCTTGATGGTACGGGCAATGTGCTCTTTCAGGGCAGTCTGGTGTGTACCGCCTTGGGTGGTGTGCTGTCCGTTGACAAAGGAGTAGTACTCTTCGCCGTATTGGCTGGTGTGCGTGAAGGCTATCTCGATGTCTTCTCCTTTCAGGTGTATGATGTCGTAAAGGCCTTCGCTGGTCATGTTGTCTTTCAGCAAGTCCTCCAGTCCGTGGCGGGAAACGATGCGCTGTCCGTTGTAAATAAAGGTAAGCCCCGTATTCAGGTAGGTGTAGTTGCGCAGCAGCGTTTCTACAAACTGGTTCTGGAAGGAATAGTTGTAGAAGAGCGTGTTGTCCGGCTCAAAGAAGATATAAGTTCCGTTTTCTTCCGTCGAATCCTCGGTTGCGTCGCTCAACAGCGTTCCTCTTTCAAAGATGGCGGTGCGTACCTTGCCGTCGCGGTAGCTGCGTACCTCGAAACGGTTGCTCAGCGCATTGACCGCCTTGATACCCACACCGTTCAGCCCGACGCTTTTCTTGAAAGCCTTGCTGTCGTACTTTCCTCCGGTGTTCAGCTTGCTGACCGCCTCTATCAGCTTGCCTTGCGGAATGCCTCGGCCGTAGTCGCGCACGCTGACGCGCAGATTGTCTTCTATAGTCACTTCTATGCGTTTTCCGGCACCCATCTTGAACTCGTCGATGCTGTTGTCCATCACTTCTTTCAGCAACACATAGATGCCGTCATCGTTCTGTGAGCCGTCGCCCAGGCGACCGATGTACATACCGGAACGGACACGGATATGCTCCATGTCGTCCAGGTGGCGGATGTTGTCGTCGGTATATGATACTGTTGGTTCGCTGAATTGCAGACTACCATTGATATTCAGTTCTTCTTCCATGGAATTTTGATTGTTAGGGATACTTGGTCATTTGTCTTTCTGCCTTAAGTTCTTTTCCGTTTTCTTGGTATATGCCTCGCCTTTGGGCAAAAGATATTCAAATAGAACGGTGTCATCTACTATTTGGACATGAAATATAAAGAACGCCCGATAACTGCCTATGCGGATATGGTAACAGCTTTTCGGCTGATTTTATAAATGATTTGGAGAAGGAGGCTTTCATATTCCAAGCCATTTACGGAACTGCTCCTGTTCTTCTTCGCTTGCCGGAGAGAGTCCCTCCGGATCGGTTTTTATCAATTGCTGATAGGTGGCGGAGTCGTCAATGTCTTCCACATCTTTGGCTATCAGGTTTTCGATATATTTCTTCAGATTCATTCCATTGGCAGCTGCTTTTATGGAAAGATATTTGAATACATTCTCGGGTATATCAATCACTTTTCTTTTCTTGGGCATTATTGTGGCTTCCATATCTCTTCTTTTTGTTTCTTCGCAAATATATAATTTATATATGATATATACAAAAGGAAGGTCTTGTGTTTATTGAAAGTTCACATACTCCAAAGGACTATGCCATCTGCGGTTATCCTATCTCCTTCACGAAGCATCTTCTCCTCTTGTGCTGTTCCGTCCTGAAGTACTCCCATTGTGCCTGTACCTTGCCGTTCAGCTCCAGCTCCGGGTTGCTTTCGGCATACTCGAATCCAAGTTGCTGATAGACGGGGATAAGGTCGGAGAACAGCAGTGCATTGACGCCCTTGTTCTGGTATTCCGGTTTTACGGCAACCAGCAGCAGGTCGAGCATTTTGGGATATTTCTTCAAGAAGATGGTCTTGGCCAGGTGATACCAACCCATAGGAAGCAGGCGCCCGTGGGCTTTTTGCAACGCTTCGGCGAGTGACGGCATGGAAATGCCTACGGCAAGCAGCTGGTCATCGGCATCGGTAATCAATGTCACCATGCGTAGGTCGAGGATGGGCAGGTACATCTTGACGTATTGGTCAATCTGCCGTTGGCTCAGTGCAGAATAGCCATAGAGTGGCTGATAGGCTTCGTTCATCAGTTCGAAGATGGCCTGGCCGTAGTCTTGGGCAATCTTCTTGGCAGATGTGTATTTCTTTACCTTGAGGTTATACTTGTGCTGGATGAGGTCGGAGATGCGCTTGTGCTTGTCGGGTATGGCGTCGGGAATGTAGATTTTGTACTCCACCCAATCGGCGTCCTTCTCGAAGCCCATGCGTTCCAGGTGCTGCGGGTAGTAGGGATAGTTATAAATGGTGGCCATGGTGCCCAGTTGGTCGAATCCCTCGACAAGCATGCCTTCGGCATCGAAGTCGGTGAATCCCAGCGGGCCTTGTATATACGTCATTCCCCGTTCTTTTCCCCATTCTTCCACGGTGCGTATCAGGGCATCGGATACTTCCGCATCGTCGATGAAGTCTATCCACCCGAAGCGTACTTCCTTCTTGTTCCAGGTTTGGTTTGCCTTGTGGTTGATGATGGCAGCTACACGTCCTACGATTTTACCTTCCCGATAGGCCAGAAAATAGTCGGCTTCACAGAATTCGAATGCAGCGTTTTTCTTCTTGTTGAAGGTATTGAGCATGTCGTCGAAAAGGTCGGGGACGGAATAAGGGTTGTTTTTGTATAGCAGGTAGTTGAAGCGGATAAAGCGCTCCAGTTCCCGTCGTGTGGTTACTTTCTTGATTGTAATTGCCATAATTGTTCAATATTGGGTTCGCAAAGGTAATGCAAACTGAGAGCAGAACAAAATAAGCTTGCTTATTTTTTATGCCCTGTGTCAGAGGTTGCATATCAGTACAGCCATGTAGGCCGCGTAGCAGAGCATCAGAATGCTTCCTTCGATTCGGGTAATGGTGCGTTTCCCGAAGAACAAGCCGAACAGCCAGAGCAGGATGCCCGCCCCCACGAGTACCCACAAATCGAGATTGGTGATGCCCGTCAGACGCATTGGGGTGATGGAAGCCGAACAGCCCAGCACGAAGAATATGTTGAAGAGATTGCTTCCGATGGCGTTCCCGATGGCTATTTCGGGGTTTTTCTTCAGGGCGGCTACGATGGAGGTGGCAAGTTCGGGCAGTGATGTGCCGCCTGCCACGAGCGTAAGGCCTATGACGGATTCGCTGACGCCCAATCCGCGGGCTATGCCGCCGGCGCCGTCTACAAAGAAATTGCCCCCGATGATGAGTCCGGCAAGTCCGCCGAGAATGTATAGGGCAGACTTCCACACCGGCAGCAGCCTGATTTCATCCTCTTCCTGCAGGGGCTCCTTTTCGGGGTTCGTTGTGTCTCCGTCCCTTTTTGCGATGGCAAAGGTGTAACTCAAGAAAATGGCAAAGAAGCACAGCAGCAGCAGTCCGTCGGCAATGCCGAGCATGTTTTCCTCACTGCCGTCCAGAAAGACGTCGTTGGCGCAAATCAGCAGGGCGACGGACGAAAGTATACAAAGGGGGATTTCGCGTTTCAGCGTATTACGGGTGATGACTATCGGAGCGAAAAGGGCCGTACAGCCCACAATCATCAAGGTATTGAATATGTTGCTTCCCACCACATTGCCGATGGCGATGTCTGCGCTGCCTTTCAGGGCGGAGGATATGCTGACGGTGAGTTCCGGTGCGGAAGTGCCGAAGGCGACAATGGTAAGCCCGATGACGATGGACGGTATGCGGAAACGTTTGGCAACGGATGCGGCGCCGTCTGTCAGCCCATTGGCGCCCAGAAGAATGAGGAGCAGTCCTCCGACAAGAAGCAATATATCCATAGGTGTGTTGATTTTGGGTGCAAAGATAGTGCAAACTGAATGCAGAACTGCCATGTTTGCAAAGAAAAGTTATGTCGATTAGGGTAGGAAGTTAAAAACATTCCGTATGTTTGAAGCATTTATTGAGTATGTTTGCATAATTAAAGAATCAAATAAAGAAGTTTATATATGAAAGTAATCCGTGCTTTCTGTCTCTGTTGGCTGTTGATGCTGGCAGGAGGAGTGTCAGCTCAGCTGGTAGATAAAGTGCTCAGTGTTTTGGATGAAGACAGTGTGAATACTGTTACAGTAGTAAAGGCCGACTCCGATTCGATTCAATTGTCGCTCATCAGGCAGGAATTGGAAGCAGCCCGGCTGAACGAAGCGGATCTGCGGATGGAAATGGAACAGATGAAGCTGGCGGGCTATGCGGCCGATTCGGTGAAGTTGGCATTGCAGAAACAACGCATTGATTCGTTGCGGACGGTGACGCCTGGTATTCCGGTGGTGGAGAAGGACACTTTGTTCTATCTGTATGCCAAGCGTGGAGGGCATACGCCTCAACAGCGGGCCAAAGATGTAAGTAACGTCATCGAAGCATTGGGTACGCGTTTCAATCTGCGTCCGGACTCTGTTTATTTAGAGAGTACGGATATTGTTACAGACTTGATGTATGGCGAAAAGGTCATCATTTCCTTTCAGAAAACTCAAACTACGCATTCAGAAGCTGAAGGATACCAAGCTGAAACCGATCTCTATTCAGGATTATGAATTGCTGGATACGCAGAAGCAGGTCAACCTGCTGGTGTTTGTTGCCAACCTGGTGCGTTATGTAGTCATGCTGTTGCAGCTGCTGCTGACGGTTCCGTTATTATTCTCCATTTTCCCTCAGACCAAGAGCCTGGCTTATACATTATTCTCCTACATCTGGAATCCTATAAAGGTCATCTTGAATGGAATAGCCGACTATATACCCAATCTGTTCACTATCTTTGTGATATGCTATGCGGTGAAGTACCTGGTCAGACTGGTGCGTTATCTTGCCAATGAGGTGCAGGCTGAACGGCTGAAGATAAACGGCTTCTATCCGGATTGGGCCATTCCTACCTATCATATTGTGCGCTTCTTGCTTTATGCGTTTATGATTGCCATGATTTACCCTTATCTGCCGGGTTCCAAGTCGGGAGTCTTCCAGGGAATCTCCGTGTTTGTCGGCTTGATTGTTTCGCTCGGTTCCAGTACGGTTATCGGCAATATCATTGCAGGACTGGTCATAACCTACATGCGGCCTTTCAAGCTGGGTGACCGCATCAAGCTGAATGACACTACTGGCAACATCATTGAGAAAACACCGCTCGTCACCCGCATCCGTACTCCGAAGAATGAGGTGGTGACCATTCCGAACTCTTTCATCATGTCTTCCCATACGGTCAATTACAGCCAGTCTGCCCGTGAATATGGATTGATTATCCATTCGGAGGTCAGTATTGGCTACGATGTTCCGTGGCGGAAGACACATCAGCTGTTGATAGAGGCTGCATTGAATACTCCTGGAGTGATAGATGATCCCCGTCCGTTTGTATTGGAGACTTCCCTTCAGGATTATTATCCGGTTTATCAAGTGAATGCCTATATCAGGGATGCCAACAGCCTTAGCCAGATTTACTCTGATTTGCATCAGAATATCCAGGATGCCTTCAACGAAGCAGGCATCGAAATCATGTCTCCTCACTACATAGCTACGCGTGACGGCAGTGAGACGACCATACCCAAGGATGACTTACGGGAGAAAAAGCAGTAAGGGAGCCGGTTATCGTGCCAGTAAAATCTCTGCAAACGGTACGTAGAACATAAACATCCTCCATTCCTTTGTCTGGAAATCATAAGTTTCGATGAAGTCGCCTTCACGATAGCCTGCAAACTGCACGTAGAGTTTCCTTGTCTGCCCGTCCTTGGAGTAGTACATGGCAGCGGAGCGTACGGCGTTGGGGTAGGTGGCGAAAGGCTCTTTCAAGTTTCCGGCAGTAGTATCCCATAAGCAGAATTGCGTATCTCCACCATTGGCACGGGAAACGATATAGCCTCCTTTGCATTGCAGGCTGTTTGGGTTTTCGGGGGATGGTTCCATAATCCGGAAAGGTATCAAGGCTTCGGCCTTGATGGGGTCGTAGCAGTGCATCTTTTCTTTGGCGATGTCTATCACGACAGGCGAGAAGGTGCCGTCGCCGTTGTTGGCCGAGAGCAGCATGTGGGCGTCGGCTATCACGCCCGGATAGCGTGAGAGGGATTCGGGCTTCAGTCCATCCGGTAATGGTATTTCGGGAGTATGTATCGGTGGCATATTTTCTCCCGTATCCCGCAGAGGATGTTGGTGCCGGGGATGTTGGCGGCAAGGCAGAAATCTTCGCCGTCATGGAACTGGATTACTTCCGATATTTCTTGTGTTACCAGGTCGATACGGGTGATGCCGCGGGGAACGGTCGGTGTGTAAATGGCGTGGGAGTTGGTGATACCGTAGAGATATGGTTCTTCGGGGGATTGTCCGTCGGCTACCGAAATCTGGCCGAGAGGCTGAAGCTGTCCTGCCCGTTCCAGGAACATTTCTACCCGTGAGGCGGGCCAGTGTCCGGGGGCAAGGAAAGTAATGCTGTTGGTGGTTTGCTCCGTGGTAACGGCGCGTGTGTAGCGTGAATACCCTTCGGGAAAGAGAGGATTGTCGGCTATCGGCCAGTAGATGTCCAATATGATTTGGTCGTCGCTCTGCAAGCCGTCGGCTTTGACGGTCACGGCATCACCGGGATTGAAGGTCTTTCCGGCATCGGATATGGTGATATTGGTCACAAAAGCGGGTTGTTTCTCTTTGTCGTCATCACTGCAAGCGGCAAGTAGCAGGCTGATTAGTAGCAGGAAGTGTATCTTCTTCTGGAAAAATCCTCCTACGAAACATGGTCTTCTGCTTCGTGGGAGGAAAGTGGTTGTTCGGCAGGGCTTCGGGGGAATGCGCCTGCTTGCGTGCCGGCTTGGATTATTTGCTGCGCGTCACCGTGTGCAATACATTCCCTTTCTTGTCAATCATGCGCAGTTCCAGTGTCTTTTTGCTGGCCGATACAATGGAGAAACCCGGTTCGGGGCTGCAGAATACGGTCTCTTCGATGGGCTTCACCTTGCGGGCGAGCGAACCGGCAGAATTGGTGATATAGTCGATGTCGTTGCCTGCCACGCGTACGTGCTGGAAGTTGTGGATGTGCCCGCAGATGTACATATCCACCTTGTGCTTGCGCAGGATGGGATCGAGACGTGCCTGCATATCCGCGCGTTCGCTCTCGTCCTTCGGGGTTTCGGCATAGATGGGATGGTGTCCGGCAACGATAACCCAGTCCTCTTTGGCGGCAGTCAGTACGGAATCTATCCAGGAAAGTTGTTGCTGGTAATCCTGCTTGCAGGCATCGGGATAGGTCTCGCTTTCGTTGCGGTATTTGTCAATCATCGGGGCGGTGTCTACCCAAAGGATGCGGATGGTAGCGCCGTTGTCCTCGAACGTCTTGGTATAATAACGGGCGGGCATGGTCCAGCGGCGGCTGATATTACTGTAGTCGAGCACAGCCTGCGTATTGCCGCGGTATTCGTGGTTGCCCAGCAGGGGGAACCAGTCTATCATCAGCTCCGGGTGGCTGTAAATAAGTTCGTAGTTGGTCATCCAAAGCGGGTCGTTCACGCTACGTACGCCTTCAAAGTGGTGTACATCGCCGGTGGCAAGAACGAACTCGGGGCCTACTTCTTCTGCCATTTGTCCCATCAGTTCGGCGATGGGCTTTTGGTCGTAGTAGCCGTTACGGCCGAGGTCGTTGGCTACGTAGAAGTTGAACTTCTTGTCGAAGATGGAGTAATCGGTGATTTGGGCAATGGCTGCGTTGCCAAGTAGGGCAATAAACAGTAAAAGGAATATTTTCTTCATTGTCATTATTAAATTGTTGAGTAGTTAATGTTGATAACTTGTTGAGATAGAATTCGCTGTTTAAAAATTAATCTTCACTCCCGCATTCACTTTCACGCCGTAGTATTCTGCCTGCATGGTACGGTCTTTTGTGCCCTGGTAGTAGCGTAGCGGCTGGCTCAGCAGGTTGTTGGCTTCGGCGTAGAAGGTAGTCTTGAACTTCTTTCCGAAGGTATAGCTGGCGTTTACGTCCATATAGTTCACCTTGTCGTAGTAGCGGTCATAGAAGGTGCTTTCTCCCATTTCGTCGATGAAGTCGGAAGCGAAGTTATAGCTCAGGCGCAGATTCAGACCGCCTTTCTCAAAGTATAGGGAAGCATTTGCGGTATGCTCCGGAGAGCCTGGCATGCTCAAGTCTTTCTCATTCTCGCGGCCTTCGAAGTTGAAGTCTTCCACACGGGAGTGGGTGTAGGTGTACGTTCCGTAGAAACCTACACATTTCAGAGCGGGAGCAATGAAGCTGAAGTCGCGCTGGTAGGATAACTCTACCCCTACCAGGTTGGCGTTGCCCGCATTCTTGGGTTGGGTGAAGCGGGTGTAGGTGTTACCCTGGTATTCGTAGTTGGTGCTCACCTGGTCTACGATGAAGTCGTCTATCTTCTTGTAGAAGATGCCGGCGCTTATCAGACCGATGCTGCGGAAGTAGTAGTCGGCACTCAAGTCGAAGTTGTAGGAGACGGTAGGTTTCAGCTCCGGGTTTCCGATGGTGATTTCGTTGTCGGAACGTTTGATGTTCACACTGGGCACGAGGGCCGAGTATTTGGGGCGTGACAAGGTTTGGGTAAACGAACCGCGCACTTTGAAGTCATCGTTTACATTCCACTTTACGAGCAGCGACGGCAGGAAGTTGATGTAGCTGTTGCGCTGACGGTCGGTCTTGCTGGTGAGGTCTTCGTCGGCATCGTAGGTGCGTCCCGTATAGGCAAGGTTGGTGTTCTCTATGCGGAGTCCGGTCATCAGTTCCACGTCTTTTGTCAGTTTTTGGTCGAAGCGGAGGTAGCCGGAAGTCACGGTTTCGCGGGCGTTGAAGTTTCCGGCAAGTTCTTCCTGCACCTGCTCTTTCTCAAAGAGGGAAGCGTTGTTCAAGTCTAAAGAGCCGGTGTATTCCTTGCTGGCGTAGATGCCTGCCTGGTATTTGTTGTTGGGCATGAAGTTCTTGTTGGTCTGGTCCACTGTATTTGCCAGGCTGTTCGTCATGAAGGCGTCCTCGTCCAGAGGAGAGTATTCGTAGAAGTCCACTTCTTTATCCTTGGTCTTGCGTACTACCTTTGCGCCGAACTTCAGCTTGTTGCCGTTCTTGAAGGGAAGTTTGAAGTTGGCGGAGAACTTCAGGTCCTGCTCCTTGATGTCTTCCTGCTGTTCCGTCAGCTCTTTCAGGCTGAATTCATCGTTCAATGTCATGGTAGAGCCTGTTTTGGGGCTGGCAAAGGGTTGGCGTTCGTCGCTCAGGTCCATGTCGAACTTCTGTTTCTTCAGTTGGAAGTCGATGTAGCGTTCGTTGGGACGTTCTTCGCTGGCTTTGGCATAGCTGGCGTGCCAGTCCATGGAGAGGGCGCCGAAGAGGTGTTCGCCGCCGAGGGCAAAGTCCATGGTGCGCTGGCGTTCCAGGCGGGCGTTACGGTTGTCCGGCGTACCGGCTTTGGTCTGTATGCGTACGGTGGCGTTGCCGTCGGGGTCAAGGTCTTTCAGCGTGGTACGGTAGCGGTTCTCCCAGTCGTTGCGGTTGTTGAAGATGCCTTTGAAGGTCAGTTTGTGGTTGGCATTGATGTCCCAGTCCAGTGCGGCAGAGTAGCTTTGGCGTTCGCGGGTGACGTAGTATTGGCGGATTTGGTAGTCGTTGACGTACGTCTTGCCGTTGTCATCCTGCTCCCATACAAATTCGGTGTCGTAGGAACCGGAAGGTGAGTTCTGATAGGAGGCCGATACAATCAAGCCGAGTTTGTCGTTGAAGAAGCGGTCGCCGTAGGTGAAGCCAAGGTTCAGTTGCGCCTTTTCGCTCACCCAGTTGTAGCCGGTTCCGGCGGTGGCGGCAATGGTACGCTTGTAGGGGGAGTTCTTGGTGACGAGGTTGATGCTGCCGCCGATGGCGTCGCCGTCCATATCGGCGGTTACTACCTTGTTCACTTCGATGGTCTGAATCATGTCTGCCGGAATGAGGTCGAGCTGTACGTTGCGCGTATCGCCTTCGGCAGAGGGAACGCGGTTGCCGTTGATGGTGACGGAGCTGAGGTCGGCACTCGTGCCCCGCACTTGCCCGAAGCGTGCCTCGCCTTGGTCGTACTGCACGTTGATGCCGGAGATGCGTTTAAGGGCGTCACCGATGTTGGAGTCGGGGAACTTGCCTACCTGGTCGGCAGAGACTACATTCGTAATCCCCATGTTGTTTTTCTGTGAGTTGATGGCACGGCGCTGTCCCTGGAAGGCGCCGCCTACCACCACTTCCTGCAACTCCACACCTTCGTTCAGCACGACGTCTTTTTCCAGTGTACGGCCTGCGGGGATGGTGATTTTCAGTTCTACGGGAGAGTAGCCCACATAGCTCACCTTTACTGTATAGGTTCCCGGGTCAAGGTTAGAGAAAGTGTAGAAGCCGTTGACGTCGCTCGTCACGCCAGTGTGTAGTTTCTCGATGTAGATGGATGCGCCCGGGAGAGTTTGTTTAGTGGCGTCGATGATGCGTCCGCGTACAGTTCCTTGTTTCGTGACATTTGCTTTTTCGTCGGCAATGGCCGTATTGACGGTGGCGGTGAATAGGAGTAAGAATAAGAATGCTCTCAAAATCTGTTTCATACTTGTTATTATCTGTTAATAATCTGCCGCAAAAGTAGAGGGTTGCCGTTACGTGGAGATTGCGGAGCGTTGAAGAACAGATAACGATTCAGTTACAATGAGGTTACATAAATTCTTGGAGGTAGTACCCTTTCGGCGGTATCTCCCTTTGCCGTCATCTGGCAGACTGACGCTAAAGATGCACGAGATGTGCATCTCGGACTGTATGAGATGTACATCTCGAGCAACATGAGATGTACATCTCGTGCAGGGGAAGGTATAGGGTTTGGTGTCTTATCCGGTAGCCTGGCAGCGGATAAGTACCTTCTTTCCGTCTGCCAGGGTAGTGGCAAATAGATAAGTGTCTCCCCCTTCGGCCAGTTTAAGCCGTTTGCGCAGTTCGGCCACGGTGGCGGGGAAGTTGCGTACGGTGAGGTTCGCCTTTTTCTCGGCGGCCAGCATCTCTTTCACTTCTTTCTTGCCGAAGCCGCAGGAGGAGGTAATCCGGAACTTGCGGCCGGGGAAGTCGGGAAGGAGGCTGTCCGAAGTATAGAGGTGGCTGTTGGGATGCAGCTTTTCAATCTTATATAATGAGGAAAGGCTACGGAACGCTCCGGCTTTCAGCACGGAGGCATTCGGTTCGTAGAGGTATGGCTTCAGAAGGGGGGTGTAGGGGCATGCGCACTCTTTCTCTTGTCCGCGGGTGAAGACGAGGGCTTGGGGAGCCGGGGCGGAGGTGAAGTTGACGCAATGTATGGGAATGTCGTCTGTAGGCAGCGTTTCGCCTTGCCCCAGCAAGAGCAGCAGCTCCTTGCATTCGTTGCCCACGGAGACGATGTGTGCCTCTCGTACATGCTTCAAATCGTTCATGGCGAGGGTGAGGTCGAGCATGGGGGAGAGCTTTATCAGCACGTGCCGTGCCTTGCGCAGCAGCAGTTCTTCGAGGGCGGACACATCGGGTTCGCAGTCGCCGATGGCTACGGTCTTTCCGCCGTGTCCGTCGCGGCGGGCAGGGTCTATGAAGATGCAGTCCACGGGTTCCATCTCTTGCAGATGGCGGACGCTGTCTGCGTGGCACACGGAGATGTGGTTCAGGCCGAGGGCGGGAAAGTTGTGCGCGGCTATCCGGCAGAGTGTTTCCTGGCGCTCTACGTAAGTGGCGTGTCCGAAGCAGGAGGAGAGGAAGGCGCAGTCGATGCCGAAACCTCCGGTGAGGTCGGTAAGGGTGCCGGTTGATGCGGGAGTGCTGTTTTTCGCGTGAGTGCCGGCTTTCGCGGGATGTTCTTGTCCTGTTCTTGGCAGGTTGCCTATGATTTCCGCTTTATATTGTGCCGTCACCTGGGAGGAGCATTGCTCCAGAGAAAGGTGGGCGGGGTAGAGTATGTTCTCGTTCTCGGCCCATGCGGGTATCTTCTCTTTGGCAATCTGCCGGCCTGAAATCTGTGTGATGGCGGCGGGCATGTCTACCGAAGGGTAGCGGCGTGCCTGCAAGGCAAGGCTGCGCACGTCGTCGCGGCGATGCTCGCGGATGAAGCGGAGGGTGTCTGGGGATAGAGGCATGGTTTGGCTTATTTATTCTGATGCAAAGTTATCTCAAAAAGGACAAAGTGGGGCATAAACTCGCAGCTTTCTGTCTGATTATTTTTTAGACACAGATGACGCTGATAATACAGATTAAGAATATTAAAAATCCGCGTCATCTGCGTCATCCGCGTCAAAGCGATAGCAAATTTAAGTTTCCGGACAAGCTGGGGGTGAGAGTTAAGGGATGACCCGGTATCGCTCCTTTGCCGTCTGCCTGCTGACGCGGTTGAAGTGCCACCATTCACTGGGTAGCGGGTGGAATCCGGCTTCTTTCATCACCTGCCGCAGCAGCAGGCGGTTGGCGCGTTCTTGTTCCGTCAGCTTGCCTTGTGCCACGAGTGCGGCTTCTTCTGTGATGTGGGCTTCCCTGCCCAGATGGTCTACCGGGGTGCCCATGGGCAGAGGAGTTCCTTTATCGTCGAGTATGCTGATGTCCACCGCCAATCCGTAGTTGTGCAGGCCGCCGCCGCGTGAGGGGTTGGAGACATAGATGTATTTGGAGGTTCCTTTCACTACGTCCCACATCTTCTGCTGTACGGACAAGGGGCGCGCTGCGTCGTAGACGATGAGGCTGTAGCCGGGGTACTGTTCTTTCAGTAGGCGTTGTGCCCGCTTCAGGCTTTTCATGGCATCGGGGTGCAGGTAGGCTTCTTTCAGGTCTTCGTACAGTATGGTTCCGGTGAAGTTGTCGGCACGGGTGTACATCAGGTCGATGGCAATGCTGCTGTCCGCTTCGGCAATGTTGACGAAACCGAGGGAGTCCAGATAGCGGGCCGTACGGCTTTTGACTGGGGCAGGAGGGGCGGGGGCTTCTTCTATGGAGTCGGAACATGCGGCATCCCTTTCCATTGTGTCTGCACGTTGTATTTGCCTTTGCGGTGGTTGCTTCCCGCCGCAGCCTTGCAGCGCGCAGGCCGACGGCAGCAGTAGCAGGCAGAAGAGGAGTTGTTTCATTTTGCAAGACATATTCCTGTTACAAGGGGCATTTCCGCTACAAGACATTCGCGGCGGTAAGGATTGATTTCATCAGCGCTATGTCCGAACGGACTTCTCCCTGCATCAGGTATTTGTCTTTCCGTCGGCAGGTGGCTTCGTAAATCTCCTTTGCCTTTGCCGCGTCCTTGTCCCGGCAGAGTGCCAGGGCGCAGAGCAAGCGCTGCTTGGAAGACGTCACATCCTTGTATTGCCGGATGTAGGCATTCAGTTCGTCGGTATATAATTCTTCTGCCTGCGCGGTCCTGTTTGTCACCAGGGCGGTGAAGAGCAGTTCGCAAGCGGTTTCCTTTATCAGGAGCCCGATGACTTCGTGCCGGTGGTCCATCACTCTGCCGAACGCGTGGTGGGCGGCTTCCCATTCTTCGAGGTCGAGCAGGCGCGAGGCGTGCATCAAGGCTATGGTGGCTTGCAGGGCATTCTTGTAGTCGATGCCTTCCGCTTGGCCGAACCATTCGGCAGGCATGTCTTTGGGGCGCATGCCCTCCTGCACCAGTGCATTGACGCGTAGCTGGGTGACCAGTGCCTGCTTGCTTTTGCTGTCCTTGAGAAGCAGGCGCATGTTGTCGGCATCGTTGCCGATGCCTCCTATCTTCATGGGGATTCCGTTCATCAGTGCAAGGAAGAGGCCCGTCAGGGAGAACGTCAGGAGAAAGAATTTCAGCAGATAGGGCAGTCCGTCTGCGGTGAGCAGCGGGAGGAAGGCAAGGATGGCGGCCGACAGATTGGCAAGCACTCCGCCCAGGTTGTACAAGGCGGTGGGGATGTATGCCAGAGGCTTTTCGGGCGGGGCAAGCAGGCATTGCCCTCCCGTTCCGGCAATGCTGAAGCGCCTGATGCACAATTTCCCGTCTTTGCGGATGAAGGTAAGGCTGAAGATGCGGAAGGAGACGAAGCGGTAGCCGGTGGCCAGTCCGCAGACAAGATGCCCGCCTTCGTGCAGAATCACTTGCAGGAAGATGGAGAGCAGCAGAAGCAGTATGGCGGCCAGAAAGACTCCTGCCATCTGCAGGGCGCCGAATTCGGAAAACCTGCTGCATACACTGTCGAGCGAGTCTCCTATGACCAGCGTTCTTACGCCTATCATTCCTCCCGCGCCGATACACGCTCCGACTATGAAGCTTCCTGCGAGATTGAGTATTTTCTTCATTCTGGTTCTGTGGTGGCCTCTACCGGTAAGGGCATACCGGCAGAGGGTATTATCCGGTAAACCGGTTTATTTCTTCTTTGCAGGAGGTTCGGGTGTGGGGGCGGCAGGTTGCTTGGTCTCTTTGATGGTGTTGCAGTTGCCGTTGAAGCAGGCGGTGGGTTCCACTTCCAGTTTGCAGGTGTAGATGTCTCCTTCCATCAGGCATCCCGATTTCAGGATGAGTTTGTCCGATATATGTATGTCTCCTTTCAGCGTGCCTTCCAGTATGGCCGAGGCGGAAGTCACCTTTCCCGTCACCTTTCCTTGGGGGCCCACCACCACCGTTTTGTGGCATGTGATGTCTCCTTCGATGGTTCCGTCTATGCGCAGGCTTCCTTCCACGTCCACCGTTCCTTTCAGGATGGTGCCTACGGCTATGGTGGTCAGTTTCAAGGGTTGGGCTGTGGGGCTGAGATACTCTTCGTTGTTGTTCTTCTTCTTGCTAAACATAGTATGGATGATGTTTGATGTTTGTTGTTTTCCTTGTATTTTCTGCAAAAGTAGGCAAAAAAAACAAATGGTAAAAGAGGGGGATGGAGATTTTTGGGTAGACAGAAAATCTGCCATACCCGGCTTGCGGGAGGCGCCTCTCTCAGGATGGAGAAGATTGCCGGCCGGCTGGCCCGGTATGGCAGGATGAATGAAAGTTGTGCCCCTCCCTTTCGGAGGGGCTTTAGGTGGCGGCTTTACTTCTTCTGACCGTCGCGGATGGGGCGGACGGTAAAGCCGTATGCGTTGTTGGTTCCTTCAATAGGCTTGGTACAGTTTTTAAAATCTCCATCTCTTCTATCAATAGATAATATCAAGCAACTGGAGTTGGCATTATTATCTCCCGTATATTCACCATGAAATCCGGATGTTGCTATATATGTTATTGAAGAGAAGCCTGGAAATGTGCCATAACCTACCTCTTGTTCCTTTACTCCCATATCACGTACTCCGGTAGCGGGAAAATAAAAGGGCTGGCTTTCAACAGTAACTGTCCATCCTTTGAATTCCGTGGTTTCCACTGTATTTGGTGGGCCAGCACTTACGGTTTTTTTTCCGCTGGGTTTAGTTGCATCAGTCACTTCCTTCAAATTTACCATATCAAAAAAATCAGCAAAAGCCTTAATAGGCGGAATTTTAAATCCTGCCGGTGAGGGGTCGTATATTGTTTTGATGACATATAGGTTATTAGGGGATTGCTTGTAATATTGGACTTCTTTGCCATAGATAAAGTTAGCGTATCCACTTGTTGTCAACTGTGTATTCCAATAGTTCATGATGGTTCTATTTCCATATGAAGCATTTCTTCCATCATGCCAGTGGCGTCGCTTATAGTTATCAATCTTATTCTGCTCAGTAACATTATCAGATGGTGGCCGCTGGTGCATAAAAAACTGATATGGAAATTGTATGCTTTCTCCGATACTTCTGGCACTTTCTGATGAAGTGAAACGATACTGCTCAGTAGAATAGAACATTTTGTTTACCATGTCTAATTCTTTGTCAGTATTGTAAGTGTCATCATTGTGAATGCCCGGGAGCATCGGGTCCTTACGTCCCCATTGGTAATAAGTGTTGTCGCCTGCTGCGGATGCTGCAATCTCGGGTTGGGTAAATGTAATGATGCCCTTCTTTTCATCTTTCCCGGGTTGCGATGCTCCGCTGACGGTTAGTGCAATTTCATTATCACCTACTTGTTCGCCATTGGCTACAAAACGTATGAGTATATTTCTTTCAACGTCTTCGACATGTGGCTCGCAATAACCAAGGTTGCAAGGGGCTATGATAAATGGCTTGTCATATTGATTCAGGTTATCATCCGACATTGTATGACAAGATGATTCGTCCCATTCGCGATGGGTAACCCATATATGCCAGTTCCATAAAATACCCTCAGAACCGCGTACGGCAATCACGGCATTGCCTTGGTTGATGCTTTCTTCGGGCACACGGAAAGATACCCAGCCATTATCGTATTTCACCTCTGTTACAAGGTCCGGACTGTCTTGCCATAGTAGTATTGCATCTTCTATTCCTGAAATTTCACCACCTGTAATGGGGGTATTATCATGTTTCACGAACTCGCCTAGTACAAAATTACGAGTTTTGTCCGAAATAGCATTTATGTCACCTTTATACTTGTAAGACGAAGTATCGCTTTCTTTATTATAAGTATTGCCATAGTAAGCCGGAAACTTATAATAGCCATGATCATTCACAATATAGCAGTTGGCACTTTCTTGTGCTACCACATTGCGGTCAACCAAATCGTATGGGGCGTCTTTCGAGCCATTTCCTGCATCGGTAATAGTCTTGCCCGGTGTTTGGCCTTCTATAGTGGTTCCTTTCCCGTACAAGAAATTCCGCATGTATGTAAATTGGGATTGGGCAGGCAGGATTATGCTTCCGCTTACGGGTTGCGTCGGGTCGGTATCGTCCGCCCTGCTTTGGGAACCGGTGGCCGGTTTCCAGCCCAGTTCAGGGCTCTCTTTCGATGAATTCCACGTTGTGCCGCCATCAATAGACCACTCAATCGTGAAATCAAGTTTCCTTATTTGCTTTTTCGCGGCTGCTGATTCTGCATTAGCTTGTGCCACCTTCATGTATGCGGCAATACTTACATCATTCAGAATACCGCTGACCGGAAGATATGCTTGTTTTTCTTTATCTGTCATTTCTATGTATAGAGATGGAGAACTAGGATGCGGATTACCTGCGCTCCAAGTTCCTTTATAGCCTCCATTAGGATACAGTGTATTATCCCGGTTGACTTTCAATTCAATCACCGGTGTAATAACGATTCCGGTGGAGTTGATGGAGTAGGTATACTGCTTTCCTATTTCCCATATCCCGTTTTTCGTAAACTCCTTTAGTTTGGCTGTAAGAGTACGTTCCGTATTTGTAAGCTTGTCTGTGAACGAGATTGTTAACTTTGCATCATCCGTGAGTTCTTGGGGAATCATCATGAACGTGTATCCCTTATCGTCACCGTTCAGTATGGTGCCGGGTTTGGTCATGATTTCATTCTTGTCTTTATTCCCGTCCAATGCAGTTTCATTGTCTATACTGAACGTGCGTCCGGCGGTTTCGTCTGTAATGGTCCAGCTAGTTGCTCCTATCGGGTAACTGCCGCTACCATGCACTCCGGAAATCTTTATTTTGGTCACTTTTCCGGCAAGCATCTTTTCGCCGGTTTTTATGGTGACGGCAGTCAGTGCGTGCTTGAAGTTCAATTGCACTGCTCCATTCCGGACGTCTCCCGTGCCGTTTCCGCCACAGTCTGCGGTGGCATACATCAGGTCAATCTGCTTGGTCACGTCTGTAGGAACTGTATAAGTCAGCGTGGGAATACCGGTGGCATCCGCTGCCGAGTGGATGACGGAGGGAGTGGCATCGTCGGCATCAGCCGCGCCTTCTTCGGAAGATGCAGGTGCGGCAGCAGAGTAGGGGGAGTAGGCAAAGAATTTGATATTCTCCGAACCTACCCAGTACAGGGATTTTTCGGATTTCCATTTGCTATCGCTTTCGGTATAACTCACCTTTATGTTGTGGGCAAAGTTGGTGGTCCACTTGTTTGTCTCCTCTTCTCCGGGCCAATCTCCGGTGTAGCATGTCGCCGAGAGTCCGAAGCTATGGTTCTTAAATGTTTCTTCGGTTGTCGTGGTGCCGCGGGTTATAGCATTGGAAGCCGCTGTATCCACAGCAGCTTCCGCAATTTCAGTAACTAAATATAAGGGTTTCCCCCCTTCGGACTGTGTCAGCTTCCGGATGCTTATGTCTTTGTCGGCAACGCGCGTGGCCGCCGAACCATCAGCCCAGCTGCCCGGTGCCGCCACATCGAACGCAAGCATGCCCGAAGCACCCTGATGTCCGTGCTTGTCGAAAGTGTCGTCCGTGCAAGAGGACGACACGGCACAGACCGCAACACCTGCAAGCATACGGAGCATCAGCCCGAAGGATGGTCGAAATATACGAAAATGTCGCATAATCACGTTTCTTTTGATGTTAGTCGATTAGTCCATGTTTGTATTACCATCATTGTTTCCGGTGTTTCCTTGTTCCCAAGCCTCTACTGTTACGTCGAAAGATAGCGGGCTATCAAGTACTGTTTCTCCTACTTTATCTTTATCTTTGTTGGGTACAATCTCTATACCCTCTATTTTGGGCAAATCAGGCAATTCAATAGGAGGATAAACACCCGCGCCGCTGCCTTGTCCGCAGAATATGACGTTATATACATATTTATGGTTGGGCTTCCAGTCGATATCAATACCTACACAGGTATACCCGTATTCGTTGCGATTCCATTTATCGGATTGAGGAGTAGGGAATAGCTGGTGATAATGGTAATCTCCTTCTACGTGTATCGCTCCGTTGCTATCTTTATCGGAATGGACTGTGCCTTTGTGAATGGCCTCAATACGGCAAAGAAACAAAATGTATGCTCCCTTAGGTTTGTCAGTCGTCCATTTATCTTGTTTTTGCGGAATAAGCATCAGACTGCTGGATTTATCTCCGGTAGTTCCTTCTGCTTGTCCTATTAGGGTGGTATTTGCGCTGGTAAGCAATGGCAGATTCTCGAATTTGACGCCATAAGTGCTTGGTAGACTGGGTGTCCATTGCATGTGGTATGTATCTGTTGCACTCTCTGAGAATGAAAGAATGCCTTTCTGATTTATGTTTACCAGCCATGCTCCTTTGATGTTCACTTTTCTATTGTTGTGGTCCGGACACTTGGCATTGATACAAATTTGCGATAACGCATGATAAAAGTCCAACTTAACGGCGCCTCCCGTTACGTTTTCCTGTCTTACGTTCTGATAAGCTACAATAAAGTCTTGTTGGTTCGTACCTCCATTTTCCATGGAAGATTCCAGAAGAGTTTCAAATTGCTGTGTATGTGTGGTTATGGTAGGCTTGAATGCCGTTTTTGTGTCCAGATTGTCGGGACCGTATGCCCAGAAACGTACCTCTTTTACTCCGGTCGGCCATAAATAATCGCCTCCATTCTCGTCTTTGATTGTAAAGGTATTGTCTTTGCCTGCTTCTTTTTTAGCCGGTCGTCCGTTTATGAACATATCTTCATAGTTGTCAGCATCTGCATAGACATAAAAGCCGTTAAGGTTATTGATAGTTGTCTCTGTGGCACGCGTCTTTACCTGCGTGGTAAATGAAATCTTTTCGCCCTTGTAAACTTCCTTCAACTCGTCGTTTGAACAAGAGGCAAGCATAATGGAGGCGGTAGCAACCATTCCCAGTAATTTTACATTTCCGTTCATAATCTGTTTCCCTTAAGTTTATTGTTATTTTTTCAATTCATATCAATGTCTGTTTCCACTATGTTGTCCCATCCCGAAATGTCGGGGCTCATGCCTCCACCTCCCGAAGGAATCTTCAACCCGTCTATCACGATATGGATGTGGGTGGGGTCGGCGGCTTCGTGCAGCTGCCCGGTAACATCGTGGTGGAAGTATTTTTGATTGGAGGTATAGATGGTCAGCATGTGCTTCCCTTCTTGTCCGTGGGGGCAGTGGCCGAAGGTGGCAAAGCGCGCCAAGAGCATCTTCTCATCAGTATGCCGTTGCATTTCGAGGGGCATAACTACCGGTTCTCCGGTCGGCTGTCCGTTTGCCGGGCTCCATCCCTCGGACATGCCGCTCAGTGCGGCGCTGAAGTCAATCAGGTCGCTCAGGTTCTCCACGTTCCGCACCTCTACCGTATATTCCACAGTAGCCGCTTCGGGGGTCAGGATAAGCGATTGTCCGGACACGTTTTCCTGCACTTGCAGGTAGCTGCACTTGCCGCCCCATACGCTGGCAGGCACGCCCCGCACGGGTTGATTTTCGGCTCCTTCGGGCAGGGGAGGCGTGCTGAGGTCTCCGCGTCCCATGGGGGCGAGAAGCGGCTGCGGCACGGTGGCAAGCAGATAGTCGTCGAAAGTGTTTCCGCGTTCGGTCACGGATTCCATCTCCCCGTTGTGGAAGAGTATCTTGTATTCGCCGCTCTCGATGCTGATTTTGCCGCCTTCGCGCGAGGTGAACTCGCGGCGCTGGTAGTGGCTTCCGTCCATGCGGAACAGCTGTACTACCATGGTGCGGGGTTGTGCGTCGGGAGCGTTGCTCCAGTCGAACTTGATTTCGAGTTCGGTATGGTGCTCGTTGCGATAGCAAAGGTCTTTGTGGTCGCACGACTGAGTGAGAAACGCCAATGTTGCGAGCATTGCCCACAAGTATCTTACAGAACGCATCATTGTTCACCTCCTTTCCGTTGGTAACGTCCGCCTATGAACCAGATTAGTGAAACTTCGGCCTTGGTGGGTCCGAACCATTTCCGTCGGTGGGTCGATTCCCAGAAGTAACATCCGTCTTCCGGATGGTATTTCTTGTAGTCTCCTTCCAGATACCCTATTCCCAGTGTGAAGTCGATGTTGAAGTGTCTTCCTGCCGGCAGCGAATATCCGTAGGAGAGCCCGGCAGCCCAGCTCCAGCGGTCGCCCAGGTATCCGCGTCCGCCCCACTCGATATCGTAGGTCAGTATCTGCCCGTACACGCCTATGTGGTGGCCGCACATCAGTGAACGGCTCTCGCGTCGGGGCGAGAACCAACGCCGCAGTTCCACATCGCCGCCATATGTCCGCCAAAAGCGGTGGCGCGCGTCGTTGCTCCACCAGGCATACATCCAGTTGGCGCTTGCCGACCACTTGGAAGTGATGGGTATCTCTATTCCTATATTAGGTATAGCCATAGCGTCATACAGCATATTTGTTTTCAATAGCATGACAAACTTCCGGTCTTTCTCTATTTTTATTTTTGCCGGGGGGACGACGGATTCGGTGAAGACGGTGTCGGCTATGGGCACAGGTAACGTGGTTGCCGAATCCTTGCCGGTATCGGCGAATCTTTCTTCTGTTTCCCATTCGCACATAATCCGGAACCGGGCGTTGCGCAGGGTGGGGAAGAAGTTTTTCGACATGTATTCCCACGCACGTCCTCCTTGCAGCATGCAAAGCTGTTTTTTTCTTCCGTCCACAATTTTCTTGTCTTTGAAAACCCAGATAGGAGTATTGGCGATAATCCTCATGGCTTCGTCACGCCACGGCTGGTCGGTACCGGCAATCATCTCACTCAGCAATTCCCAATCTACGTCCGAAGGGGCGGTTTTTACATTGAGGTCTTTCAGGGATGTGTGGTTGACGATGTATGCCTGCATGTTGCGGGCACGTTTTTCCGACAGCTTGCGGTTCATGGGGGTATATCCTTCCGGCGAGGCACTCCCTTTTATGGTTATGGACTTGAGGACTGAAGATGAGTGGAGTGCTGTGCTGTCCAGTAATGTAATCAGACGTTCCAAGTGCATTTGATTGTCACTGAAAGCAGAGTCTACCTGCGAATATCCCTGCCGGAACTTGATATTTGCATATAATGTGTCCCGGTGTATACTCGTGTCCTGCGCAGACAAACAGGTACTGATACAGAAAAATAGTATTAAATGAGATACAACAATGACCCGTTTCATAGAATATAAAGACTCTTTCTATTGTTTAGTATGGAGTGATTCTTTATAATTTTTTGCAAAAATATATAAAGGTATTTGATGCGCAATAGAATTATTGTTTTTTAACGTGGTATGAGCTAAAGTTTTCCACATCAGCATAATACTGATGGAAAATGGTGCTTCACTATTTGTGGATTTTTACCTGTAGACAGATATTATAAACCGGAAGATTATGGGGTAAATCAAGATCCTGTCATTCTGCATTGAATTTGTATAATAGAAGAGCAGGTAATATAGAGCGTGGGCGATGTGTTACTTAAGATACAGTGTCATTTTACTTAACAGTAAAATGACACTGTAAATGTCTGATAAAGGTGTTTATTGTTTGAAGAACAATTAGATTATCAGCGTGCAGGCTTTTTAGAATTTGTATCCATATCCCAACATGATTGCCACATTGTCATCTTTGGCAAACATAAACCTGGCTTCTGCATTCAGATAACTGCGTTCGGAGATGGGTAATGTGATGCCTCCTCCCAAGTTGAAAGCGAATTTAGTAGAATTGCTCCGGTCCATTTCCATTTCCTTCCCGTCTATTTCAATACTCTTTTTGCCATAAAAGTTGTTCTGCATACCGATACCTGCAAGAGGATAGACCGAAAATCCTTGGCCGTCTTCTTTGAAGTTGAAGACATAATGGAAATTCACGCTTACATCCAGTCCGGTAACTTTGTCTTTAGGAAAGTAGAACGTCACATCCGGAGCAATCCGAAGATTATTCGCTATTGCATAGCGTCCTTGTACTCCCAGACCAAACCTTTCGTAGTTGGTTTGATAACCGACATTGCCCATCAAAGAGCTTTCACCTTTCACTGTCTGGGCCTTCATACCCATTGATGCCAATGCAATCATGGCCAGTAAAAATAATTTTTTCATAATTAAGGCATTTAGTTAATAAAATGTTTCTTTTAAAGAGAACAGTTCTCTTTTTATGTAAACAACAAATGCTGCCTGCATTTGTTTGCTGTATATTATTACATATATGAAAAATGTCGATATGAAGTATGATTTCTTTTTCATTTTTTTATAAAGCAAGAAAATGATGTTAATTTCATGTTTATGTCTCGAACTATTTTTTTGAATGCTGTGTTTCTTCAGTACATAACGAAGGATAAAATCGGTTACATCCAACTGATTTAAGAATAGTTGCTTAATAAATATAAGATGTTAAGTTTGTTTGTTATTAAAATCGATAGTCATGAAAAGTCTAAGTTTTGATTTGCGCGTCAGATTAATAATCAGTTCTGTTATTGGAGCAATAGCATGTTTGTTTTCAAGTAACTGCAGACAGGTAAAATGATAGCAATATGAAGGACTGAAGGTTTTTTCTTTCTATTTGAAGTCAAGGAATGATATATCTATTCATATTTACATGTAAATCTCAAAATTGAATGTGTAACTTAAAAAAATCAGCCTATGTATTTTCTGTGGTACATTATTATTGGAATTGTTGCCGGATTCATTGCCGGTAAACTAATGCGAGGCGGTGGTTTCGGTCTCCTTGTCAATCTGTTAGTGGGCGTCGTTGGTGGCGTTTTAGGCGGGTGGGTGTTCGGTTTGCTGGGAATAGCAACGACGGGCCTGCTGGGTAGCTTGATAACTTCAACTGTAGGAGCTGTTGTATTGCTGTGGATTGTTTCGTTGTTTAATAACAGAAAAAGAATTGAAATTTAATTGTTTTAACCATTTAAAACCAACTTAATTATGGAAAATAGAAATTCTAGTTTATGGATCGGCCTGGGAGTAGGTTCGGTCATCGGTGCTCTTGCTTATCGTTTCTCACGCACTTCGAAAGCCAAGAAGTTGAAGGAAAAAGTATGTGACGCCTTTCATAAGATAACCGGTCAGGCAGAGGACATGCTGGATGAAGCCGGGGAAAAAGTGGCGGATACCGGAAAAGCCGTAGTGGACAAGGTGGCTGACAAAGCTTCCGAATTTGCCGGGAAAGCGGATGAATTTAAAGGCAAAGTGCATACAATGGCTTCCGAGGTAAAGAAATGAACCTGAACAAGTAACTTGTAGACTACTCATACGCTTATGAAATGGGAAGAAAGTCTGAAATATCAGTTGTACGCTGACGGTAGGAAGAGAAGTTATGAAAAACTGTATCGGATATCCCGGTTAGCATACCTCAAAGGATGTAGCGAGGAAAAAAAGAAAGCCCTCGAAGCATATCGGCTATGTTGCAGCAGGCTGTTTGGCAACAGATGCATGCCGTCTATCGGAAGCAGTCTGAAGCGGAAGAAGCTATGTGATGCGGATTGTCCTTACATAAGGAAGTATGAGTTTGAGTTGTACAAGCTCGGCGGGTGTGCGGAAAGCACACCCGAATGAACCTAAATTTTAACTCCAAATTGAAAAGATTATGTTTTATCATGTAAAAGATTTGCAGTTCAATGCCCGGGTATCAAGACCCGATCCACGTTTTGCACGTGTAATGCTCGAGGCATTCGGTGGAGCGAACGGAGAATTGAAATCTGCTTTGCAGTATTTCGTGCAGGCTTTCAGTTGCCATAATCCATTTCCGGATAAGTATGACATGCTGATGGATATCGCTACTGAAGAATTCGGCCATCTGGAAATTGTGGGAGCCACTATCCAGATGCTTCTGGGAAAGGTAAACGGAGAAATGAAGGATGCTCTTGAAGATACGCCGCTTCATACAATGATGAGTGGTAAATCAGCCAAAGAAGAGTTAATTCATCAAGCATTCACCAACCCGCAGTTCCTGGTAGGTGCTCCCGGCAGTCCGGCTTTGACAGATAGTAACGGAAACCCCTGGTGTGCTACCTACGTATCTGCTACAGCCGAACTTACAGTGGATTTGCGTTCCAATATGGCAGGAGAGGCTCGTGCTAAGATAGGTTACGAAAACCTTCTTCAGCTGACAGACGATCCTTTGGTAAAGGAAACGCTCGGATTCCTTATGGCCCGTGAGGTGACGCACTACCAGCAGTTTGAGGCGGCTTTGGCAACAATCCAGCCCAATTTCCCACCGGGAGTATTTCAAACCTCCCCCAGATATAGCAACCTGTATTTCGATTTGTCGAAAGGAGAAGACGCCCGCGGACCTTGGAATGAGGGCGAGAGTACGCAACTGAAAGAGCAGTGGCAATATATAGAAAAGCCGCTTGAAGAAGTGAGGAGTACCAACGGATTGCTGGACAGAAAACCGGAAGGCACGGACCGTTCGGAAAAGAATATTGCCAAGAAAGAAGCACATTTGTCTAAAGAGCGTAGTGGGCAGGTTCTGTCGGCTACTCCGGAGGAGAAGGCATCTTGGTGCAAATATCAGTGAATTGAAAGAAACATCGGTTTATAACCGCTGTGATTATTAACCATAAACCATTTAATTATGAACAAGAAAAATGAAAAGAAACAGGAAGAGGTAAAGAACACGAAGAAGAGTGTTCAGGCCAAAGAGTGTAAGTCTTCAACTTCATGCAAAAAGGCAGAGAAGAAGTAAGAGTTTGAAACCTTAAAGTTTGTACAGACTGTCCGGGAACTACATTCCCGGACAGTCTTAAAATAATTAAATTTTGATGAGTATGAAAAAGTTATTGTTTGCAATTTTGGTATTGACACTGGTAGTGTCTTTCACGTCTTGTCGTGACAAGAAAGAGCAGAAAAAAGTGGAATATCAAGTAGAAAAAGTTAAAAGTGATGTCAATAATGCAGCTGACAAGGTGTCTGATAAAGTTCAGGATGGCGCCGATGCTGTAAAGGACGCTTGGAAAGATACGAAGAAAGATGTCAGACAAGGTGCTGAAAAGGCCAAGAAGGAGATAAAGGAAGGATATAATGACGTGAAAAAGGAAGTTGAGAAGAAGCTTGACTGATTCTTTGGAATGTATTGTTATGTCGGTAGTAATTTTTTGTATATAAGTATATTATGGTTGGATTTGTAATATGGATTGTAGGATTGGTACTGACTATCAGAGCAGCTCTCGAAATATGGCGTATTCATGCGCCGGCAGAAAGAAAGCTGATAGCCATTGTCCTGGTGCTTCTCACCAGTTGGGTGGGACTGCTGTTCTATTACTTTTACGGCAAACCCCGTATGCCACAGTGGCTGGGCGTTGGCTTCGAAAGGTATTGATGGCTGTATAGCCGTTTATGTTGACTGGAATATCCCAAAACAAAAATGCGTTGGTTGGCAGTAGTGGCCGATTCGTTTTTGTTTTGGGATATTTGTATGGGAGAATGGGCGTTAAGGTGTGCCCTTACCAGTATTTCCCGATTCTTTCGTAACCGAAGACCCGGCTGCGTTCATCCTTGATGCCTTGCAGCTGATTGCAGATTATTTGTGCTCCGATCATGCTGAAAGTGATTCCGTTTCCACCATATCCCAGGTCGAAGAACAGTCGCTCTTTGCCGGGCCAGTTGCCGATGAAAGGCAATCCGTCTTTGGTAGTGCTGAATGTGCCGCACCATGCCATTTCCGTTTTGAAAGGTATGTCAGGTAACAGTTTTCCGAATTTCTTCTCCAGGATACGGGTTTTCTTTCTGAGTAGCGAATCACGGCGCTGCGGAGCACTGAACTTTTCATCTTCGCCACCTATGATAATCCGGTTTCCGTCGGTGGTGCGGATATATAGATACGGGTCGGCCGTTTCCCAAATCAGGCAATGTGTCGGCCATAGGTGTTCCGGAGCTACCGGATGTGATATGAGTGCATAGGTAGAAGTCAGTTCCATGATTTCCTGCGGAAGAAATTGCCCGGCTTCAAATCCGGCGGCTACGATTATATATCCGCATCTGATTTTATGTCCTTTGTCTGTTGTCATGATGCAGCCGTCAGGCGTTTCCTTGTATTCCTTGATATCGGTATGGGTGAAGACATTCAGTCCGTTTTCCTTCATATTGTGAGCCAGCAGTCCGGTTGCGGCTCTGTAGGCATCCATCTGTGCGGAAGATTCGTTTACAAGGGCATTGCCGGATACTTCCACGTGATATTGTTCTCTGACCTCTTTTTGCTTGAGTAGAGTGACCGGTAATTTATGCTTTTCCCGTATCTCATATTCTTGTTTCAGTAGCTTGTTGTCTGCCGGGCTACTGGCGTAAAAAAGGCTGGGAAGTTGCTCATAGCCGGCATTGACACCCGTTTCTTCCAATACTTTTTTAATATCAGTGATGGATTGCAGGCATGCCCGGTAAGCTGTTACAGCATTTTTTTCGCCAATCATTGCTGCCATCCGGCAAAGTGGAACGTCTATTTCATATTGTAGCAAAGCGGTACTGGCTGCGGAGCTTCCGGTTGCGATGCTGCGCTTGTCAATCACGCAGCATTCTATTCCGGCACGACACAATTCGTGTGCCATCAAGGCTCCTGTTATGCCGGAACCTATGACGGCCACATCTGTTGAAAAATCCTCCTCCAAAGGGTGGAAATAGTCTAATAAGGAATTTCTGATAATCCAATAGGGTAATCCTGAGTGTAAGTCCATAATGTAATCTGTTTTATTAATTTCCCCCTCACTTTCTTTCTATCGCTAAAAGCGGAAAGAAAATGAGGGGGATTAAGAAAAGTCATTTATCTCGTTCGGAATCGGGCATCCGTTTGCAAAAGGAGGTTATTTGCCTTCTTCGATGGTACAGATGCTGACGCGGTTCCAGTCCGGTTCGGAGAACATGTCGCCGATTCCCTGGCCTTCGGAGGCAATGCGGGTGTCATCGATCTTGTATTTTCTTACAAGTATGTTCTTCACGGCTTCGGCACGTGCTTTCGCCAGTTTCTCGTTGAAGGCAAGGTTGCCTTCGGGAGAAGCATACCCTTTGATGATGACTTTGGCTTCAGGATGTTTCTTCATGTAAGTGGCCACGCGCTCTACGTTAGGCAGCTGAGAGGCGTCGACTGCCGACTTCCCTTGTCTGAAGGTAACGATGGATTCCGGAATGCGGTTGTTCTTCACCACGGTTTCCACGTTGGCGGCTTGGCTTCTGCAGTCGGCCAGCTCTTTTTGCAGGTTGCTTGCTTGCTGCATGGCATTGTCCAGCTGCATGTCCTTGTCATTCAATTGTGACCGCAGGCCGTTGACTGCATCATTCAGTTCGGCTACTTCCATGGCGTCATAGGGGCGTGCATTGGTAAAATGGTGTCTGCCGTTGCTGCTCATGAAGTGGTAGGTCAGTCCGGCGGTCAGTTCGAAGCTGGCGTTGTTGGCGTTGAAACGGCTTTTGGCTCTGCTGAAGTCTCCCTGCATGTCATATACGATGGCCGGTTTGATGCCCAGTGTCCATGCTTTCTCTTCACCCAGATTGAAGTTCAGGTTCAGGCCGAGGCGTGTGGACCAGGAGTTCGTATCACCAGGGCCATTCTGGTAGTAATGCAGCCAGCCGATGCCCGACACTGTTTCGATTTCGAAGACGCGTGGTTCTCCGGTGTATCCTCCAAACAGATTCATCAGATTGACTTTTCCGAGCAAGCTTACTTCGGAGGCGTCGAAAGCGGTTTTGCTGGCCGAGGTGTTTACATATCCCATGCCTTGAATGCCTAGGCCGAAGATGGGAGTAAGTTGTTTGCCTATCCCGAATCCGAAGGCCGGTCGGGCATTTTTAAAGAAAGCGCTGTGGGTAAGAGGTGTTACGGCACCGGTTTTCAGTTCAATAGACCAGTTATCGCCAGGGCGTGTGCCTTCAAGGGCTGTACGGTCATTTTGCGCGTGCATGGCAAGGGTTCCCATGCTGAGTGCTAAAACAAAGATAGATTTTTTCATAATTAAAAATAAATTAATGGTAATACAATAAAATATATGTCACACGCGGTATATTGTCATTTGTGTAGTTGTGATTGTACACAAAGTGATAAATAACTTTGTTGCTCGATGTCATCTAAAAAAACAGTTCGTCAAAAAAGATAGTTCGAGCGACTGAAATGAATTTAACATCTATTTAATGATTTGAATGGTTCCCAAGAACTGCATTGAAGTTTGAAAACACTTCATGTATATAAACGATAAGTATCGGCTGCTTGTTTAGAAACTGTTTTGATTTTACTCGATAAATTTGTTTGGATTCTTCTCCTTCTGGAAGGAGGAGTCCCCGTAGGGGGAGGTGGTAGGTCAAACAACAAATACCTATGAATCATAAAACAACAAGGATTTCTTCAAAACAATTTCTTAATTTTTGCTTGAAAAGTTTTTCTATTCCGCTTTTTTTGATTTTCTTTTCGGTCTGTTATAATGAATTGCACATAAATCGACGATGAAGAAAGATTGGAAACTGCTATTGATGTACGCATTCATAGGTATTGTGGCGGCAGGGGTCGCCGGTTGTTTTCTGTACAAACACCGGCTGAAGTTTTGGCAGATGCAGGCGCGTAGTGTTTTTCCCGTGGCTTTGCAAGAGGGGTTGCAGAAGTGGAAGGAGATTGATGTGCATCGCAGTATGTCGGGGAATGTGCGGTTGCCGGATGATTCCGTTGGCATGGAGAAGAAACCGATAAAAGTGTCGTTAGAAAGCGAATACGGCAAAAGAGACTATTGGATTCCGTATGAGAAATACTCTCGGAATATAGAACAGGCTTTTGAATTAAGAGGAATATGCTCTTATCTTCTGCATGTATCTCCTCCGAATGCCGATTCGTTGAATATGTTTTGGAAGAATCGGTTGGCTGCAATGGGATTTTCCGGAACAACGGTCGTACGCATTTCCGTGTCAGACTGGCAGGAACGCGAGTCTTATACTTATTCTGCCGATTCTTCTTATCTGTCCAAATCGGATAGTCTGTCCGTTTATTATATAGGATGCAGATGTGAGGTTGGGGTGACCGGATACCTTTATCATCCTTGGTGGACGGTTCTTTCCTGGAAGGAGATGGCTTTGATGGTTGCCTTGATTGTTTCTTGTATTCTCTTGTTCTTTATGCGGGGGTATGTGTATAGGGTTTATTATCGTCTTTTTGTTAAGGAAAAGCACATCGTGATAGAAAAGGAAGTTCCTGTGGTTGTTGGTCGCGAGAGCCGTCCACATACTTATCGGTTGGAAGAAGGTGTGTACTTTGATGCCGATTCCCGGTTGTTGAAGAAGGGAGATGATGTCGTAAAGTTGGCGCCATTGCTTGCCCGATTGCTGCAAGGTTTCCTGGATGCGGAAAATTATACGTTGTCTAATGATGAAATTCTGCATTTATTGTGGCCGGATGGTAGTGGTACTCAGGATAAATTGTATCAGAATATAAAAAGATTGCGTAATTATTTGTCAAAGATTTCCATTTGTACGGTTGAAGGTGAAAAGTTCGTCTATCACTTAAAAATCCATCGTTCCATCAAGGAATATCCTGCCTGAATGGTGTTCTGACAAAATCTGACAAAATCTGACATTTTCAACTTTTTGTTTGATTGTCAGTTTTTGTCAGGTTGAAAATTTGGATGGAGTTTTTCTTTTCCATTAACTTTGCTCTATCATTCAATCAATAAACATGGAAAAAATGAAAAAGAAAATTCTATTTACAGTTTTGTTTTCGGCGGCTGTAGTCGCTTCCTTTCAATTAGGTGCTGAACATGAAAAGTTGGACAGTCTGATGCTTGAGAATATAGAGGCTTTGGCATCGGGTGAAGAAGCGGAACTTATAAATTGTATTGGAAGTGGTTCTGTGGATTGTCCCATAGATCATGTGAAAGTCTATTTAGTTCAATATCGTTGACTATGCGACATCCTTTCCACATCCGGGTGCAGGGAAGACAGAGCGGTGGTGCTCGATTTGCATGGCAAGGCATCCGATGAGATGCTTTCTGTGGAAAATATTCGAAGGATGAGCCGCTTATAGAATATCAGATACAATGAATAAAAGAAAATATAAAAAGGGATGAAGAGGAGCGGACGGCTAACGTTTTGTTGGCCCATTGCGTACCGCCCGTTCCGTAACCCACCCTGGAAAGGAGGTTTCGGCAAAGATAACGATTTAAATTGAACAAGCAACATGTTTGCTTTTCCGTTGAAAGGATAGATACGGAAACAGATAAGAATTACAATACTTAAAACTAAAAAGTAAGAATTATGAAAAAAATAATGAGAGTAGCTTTTGTTGCTGCATTTGCTGCGATTGCAGGATATGGTATTTATACGAATCAGAAAGTTGATACAATGTCGGATTTGATGCTGGCTAATGTGGAAGCGTTGGCGAGTGGTGAGAGTTCAGGTGGTTCATGTGAAGAAGTATGCTACCCCTGCACAAATTGGCAATGTACAAGAATCCTTGGAGGAGTAACGTCTGTTTGTACTCAATATAGAAAAAATAAATAATAAGATAGATAGAAGAATAAGTATTGGCAATTTATTTGCCAATACTTGTTTTTAAAAATGTAAAAATATGAAGGATAGAATTTTATTGTTATTATTGGGAACTAGCATATTATTTTCTTGTTCACAAAAAGAAAGATACTTGGATGCTCAATCTTTTAATTTTAATGATTTTGAGGCTGAAATAGAGTTGAAAGGTAAAACATTAGAATTTGATGATTTGATTATGAATCCAATCGGATTGCAGGTTTATGATTCAATTCTGATAACATTGGAATATGGAGGCGAAAGTTTATGTAATATATATAATCTGAATACAAAAAAGAAAATTGGTGGGCGTTTGACGAAAGGGCAAGGACCGAATGAAATGCTGATGCCTTCATTTATAGATAATGATGGGGAAAGTATACAGATAATTGATATGGCGACTTCTACAATTTATAATTATGACCTGATTGATTTTATAGAAAATGCAAATTCTCAACCGATATCTAAAATAAAGTTGGCAGAAAGCATAAATTCGGGGGCACAGATTCTTGGTGATAAATTTATAGGATATCCTTATTTTAAGGAGCGTCAATTGTATGTTTTTGATAAGGAAGGGAAGAAGATTGGTGAAATGGTAGATTTCCCGCGTTCAACTATAGATTATTCTGATATGGAAAGGACAGATGCGTATTATATGGGATTTGCTACTAATGGGTCAGACAGGGTAGCCATCTGCTATTATATGACAGATTTGATTGAAATATATGATTCTGTCGGGGTTTTAAAGAATAGTATGCATGGACCTGAACATTTTTTCTCTTATTTCAAGGAGGAACATGATGCAGATGGGGTAACGTCTTATCCGGTAAAAGGTAAAAATAGAGATTCTTATTTTGCACCGAGAAGTGCCGGAAGCCAGTTGTTTGTACTGTATAATGGAAGATATGTGGACGAAAAGGGGCATGATTCGTGTTGTAAAAAGTTGTTTTCGTTCTCATGGGATGGGAATCCGAAAAATGTGTATATTCTTGACGATGCAATATTTACATTTTGTGTAGATAAGAAAAAGCATAAAATCTATGGTGTCGGTAATTCTCCGGACAATCATATTGTGGAGTATTCATATTGAAAAGATTAGGCTGAATTTGGAATTTATACCTGATTTGTTGACATGAATTTTAGATGTTTAGTATGTATGTTTCTTCCTCTTTTTCTGTTTTCTTGTGGAAATAAAAAAGAGAATATAAAAGAATTATTGCAAGTATGGAGCCAAAAAGAAATTAAGTTTCCTGATGAATTGATATTTAGTGTAAAAGGTAAAGATACTGTAGATTTTTCAATATCGGGGAAATATAAAATTCTTACTTACGTTGATTCTATAGGTTGTATAAGTTGTAAATTGCAATTGGGTAAATGGAAAATATGGATGGAGGAAGTGGATGGTGAAAGTATGGGTTCTGTGAAATTTTTATTTTTCTTCTCTCCTGAAAAGAGAAAAAAGTTTTTGGAGACATTGAGATTTGAGAATTTCTTTCATCCTGTTTGCATTGATGATAAAAACAGGTTGAATCAATTGAACCATTTCCCTTCAGATATGACTTTCCAAACTTTTCTATTAGATGAAAATAATAAAGTTCTTGCTATCGGCAATCCCATCCATAATCCCCAAGTGAAGGAACTCTATCTAAATATTATCCAAGGTAAACAAATGGAACAAGAAGATAAAAGCATGCATATAATTACCAAAGTGAGTATAGACCGTAGTTCTGTTTCGATGGGGAGCTTCGACTGGCAGGAGGAGCAAAAGTCAGCTTTCACCTTGAAGAATACGGGCGACAAGCCTTTGGTTATACAGGACGTCACCACCTCTTGCGGTTGCACCACCGTGGCTTATTCCAAAGAGCCTTTGCAGCCGGGCGGTGCAACCACCCTGGAGGTGGTTTATAAGGCCGAACGCCCCGAACACTTCGACAAGACAATCACCTTGTACTGCAATACGGACAATTCTCCGTTGACATTGAAGATTAGCGGGGATGCGAAATGATATGAAAAGAAAGATAACGATTTAAATTGAACAAGCAACATGTTTGCTTTTCCGTTGAAAGGATAGATACGGAAACAGATAAGAATTACAATACTTAAAACTAAAAAGTAAGAATTATGAAAAAAATAATGAGAGTAGCTTTTGTTGCTGCATTTGCTGCGATTGCAGGATATGGTATTTATACGAATCAGAAAGTTGATACAATGTCGGATTTGATGCTGGCTAATGTGGAAGCGTTGGCGAGTGGTGAGGGTGGATCTTCGGATTGTGATACTTATTGTACGCCTGATGATCGATGTACTTGTATTATTAGGTATGCAGGAGAAGTACAAGGAATAACTTGTGATAATTCTCGTGGAAAATAAGAGTTGAAGGTGAAGAGGCATGAATTTATTATTTGAATGTATTTATGCCTCTTTTCCATTATGAAAAGATATAATGTTATGAAAAAATTTTTTTTATGCCTTTTGTCTTTAGGATTATTACTAATGTCTTGTAAGCAAAATGAAAAAATATATTCAGATGCTACCCTTGTTGACTATGATGATTTTAAAGAAATAATAGAGTTAAAAGCGGAAACGATTGCCGGATTTGATAGTTTGTTTTTAGCACCTACGCATTTGTGTGCTTATGATAGCATGTTGATTACGATAAATAAGAGGAGTGATAAAAGAATACTTGTATTCAATGTGAATACAGAAAAGAAAGTAGCAGAACATATATCAGTTGGGCAAGGGCCGGGAGAAATGTTGCTTCCTCGTATTGTGGGCAATGATGATTCTAAAATCTTGATATCTGATTTGATAAAATCTACAGTTTTAGAATATAGTATGGAAGATTTTTTCAAATCAGGTGAACTTCAGTATACGAAATTTATTTCATTACAAAAACCGATTTCCGGTGAGGTAAGGTTATTAAAGGATAGGCTTATAGGCGATGTCTCTCGGAATACATCATTTCTATTTTATGAGTTTAATAGCGAAGGAGAGGTAGTAGATTCAATAGGACGTTATCCAGAGGCAAATTGGGAAATAACAGATGTGGAAAAAAAGAATGTGTATTCTTTTTCATTTACGACAAATCAACAGGATCGGATTGCTGTTTGTTATAATTGGACTGACCTGATTGATATTTATGACAGAGAGGGAAATTTGCTCAATAGAATTCATGGGCCTCGATATTTTGCATCTCATTTTGAAGAGTTCAATGATGGAAAAGTGAATTCCAGTTCACGGGTAAAAGGTGAAACAAGAGATGCTTATTTTTCTCCAGTCCATGTAGGAGATGAATTCTGGGTATTATTTAGTGGAAAATCAGAGGATGAAGACGGGTATAATATTTTGGCAGAACAAATATTTGTTTTTGGCTGGGATGGAACTCCACGGAAAATATTTAAATTAGACAAGGGAGTACTTGCTTTTACTGTAAATGAGAAAATGAGGAAAATATATGGTATCAGTAATTCTCCAGATTATCATATTCTTACATTTTCATATTGATATATTGATGTATGATGAGATTTCTTTTTATCCTATTTGTGCCTTTCATGTTATTATCGAGTTGTAGTAATTTAGAGAAGAAAAGACAAGTCGTTTCTGCTATAGAACAATGGATTGGTAAGGAACTATTGTATCCGAATTCAACTATATTTACTATACAAGGTGTTGATACATTAGATAATGCATTTTTGGAAGAATATTCTTATACAATAGTTAGTTATGTTGATTCTATTGGGTGTACAAGTTGTAAATTGCAACTTAACAGATGGAATATCTTTATGCAAGAAGTAGATTCTATCTCAAAAAAGAAAGTTAATTTGAATTTTATCTTTCATCCTAAGAATGTGCAAGAAATAATTAATATATTGAAAGTTAATGCCTTTAAACATCCTGTATGGATTGATATAAATGATTCATTTAATAAATTGAATCACTACTGTCCCATTAAAATCTGAAAAAGTTCTTTGAAATTATTGAAATATAGTTAGTTACATGGATTTTTCGAGCGAACGGACTTGAAATTTTATCTTTGCGGTAGTTTTACTATGACCGCATATGTTTCAAGACAAGTTTGTATTTGCTCAGTTAGTCGCATTCCTCGATAGAAGTAAATTTAACCGTATTGTTGCAAAATATAATGGAGACCGTTACGTCAAACACTTGACTTGTTGGAATCAGTTCCTTGCAATGATGTTCGGACAACTCTCCAACCGAGAAAGCCTGCGCGATTTGATTGTTGCGCTCGAAGCTCATCACTCCAAATGTTACCACTTGGGTATGGGCAAGAATGTATCGAAATCATCGCTTGCACGAGCAAATCAGGATAGAGACTACCGCATATTTGAGGAATATGCTTTCTATCTTGTAAGCGAGGTGCGAAAGAAATGTAGCATTGACATCTTCAAACTTGATGGCAATGTATACGCTTTCGATTCAACCACGATAGACTTGTGTTTGGAAGTTTTCTGGTGGGCGAAGTTCAGAAAGAAGAAAGGTGGTATCAAGGTACATACATTGTATGATGTAGAAACACAGAT
>NZ_SRYZ01000050.1 GCF_004793475.1 Bacteroides muris (ex Afrizal et al. 2022)
CCGCTTAAAAATTAAATGTTTAACAGCATAAGTTTAATTTTTGTCATCTACTAAAAAAATTTTCATAACTCAAAATGTTTTAATTATTAATAAAAGGGTTAATAGAACGTTTCTATTGCGATTAATAGAACTTGAAATCTTCTTTGCTTGGTATCTTAAAATCCGGCATACCATTGTTGTCGTCTATGGGCTTAATGGGAGAATCGGTGGGGGCATATCCTCCCGATACAACTCTCTGCTCTTTTTTTGTTAAAGGCTTTACCTTGTGTTCGATGTTCTTTTCCATTGTTTTTCTTTTTTAAGTTAATGTTTAAATAGTGAATCTCTGATAGTAAGCGGTGTTGTAAATGCGCTGCTGAAACCGATATCTGCATTGCAGATGCAACAACCGCTTAAAAACATATCTTAGGGTTTTGATTTTTCTCTACGTACACTTATGATATAATGGGCGCTTTGTAAGGCAATTCCAGTTAATACAACCAGCCATCCGTCTGCTTGAAACGATTTGTTTGTTAGGAATTCAGTTATTTTCAAAGCGCAAGGAAATCCTATCATAAAGGTAGAAGCAAATAGCAGAGACTTTAAACGCTTGCCATCCGTCTGTTTTGGTTCTTTTCGGATGCTAAGGGGAAATAGGACGGCAAATGCGATTGATGTCAATATTCCGATGATGTCATAATGCTTGTCATATAGAAATGACACAATGAAAATCATATAAAGCACGATGATTGACATATTGTATTTTGCAGTAGTATTTGCACACATAAGTCTCAATTTAGTTGCTTAAACACATGTCGCAGGCATATGAAAATCCTGCTCCCCAAAGTATTCCCATCACTCCGCTACAGGTTGTGCCAAGTACTCCTCCTATCCCATCTGCAACGATTACGGCCCGTGATTGGGAATCTCTTGTTTGTGGCCAATATTCATCCGAGTCTTCGGCTATATTTTTGAATACGATTAGAAGATGCCCTCCTTTCTTGTTCTTGTTCTGCTCAATGAGTGAAAGGTTCTGTTCGCTTAATGGATTTCCGTCTGGGTCGGAAATGATTTCAATAGCCTTTTTTACGTCAATGTCGATATTGTCATTTGCATTAATGCGTTTTAAGACGAGTGTGCGGATGCTTTTTACGTCAAAGTCTTCGATTGCCATATTCTCAAACTCGCTGAAGTCGGCATTGTCGTTGTCCGCTCTGGTCATAATTTCATTATAGCAATATTTGCCATTGTCATTCAGCTTCTGAAAACAGTTGACTAAATCTTTCATTTTAGTTTTATTGCTTATGCATAATCCGATTTCCGAATCTTTCATTTGTTCCAATAAGTAATTGTGAACTTTTCCGACACTATCTATAGTAGCAGAAATTGTTCCCTTTTCTTTGCTGAAGGAGGCATTCATGTCATTGTCGTTTTGGCATCCGAAGAATGCAGCCAAACATAATGCTGCTAATAAATAAAAATACTTGTTCATTGTTTTTTTCTTTTTTTAAGTTACTGTTTGAATAGTGAATCTCTGATAGTAAGCGGTGTTGCAAATACATTGCTGAAACCGGTATCTGCATCGCAGACGCAACAACCGCCATACGTGTTGATACATTCTTCCAATGTGAGGGTTCTCATAGCTCGATTGACTCTTTTCCCCAATAAGGAGACATTACATTAAGTCGCTCCATATGTCTCCTGGCATGTTTATTGGTGGTATATTGTGGCAACATACTACTAAATCTTCCGGTTTTATAATCATTGGAGGTATTCCAATATATCCACCGTTAATACTCTCTGCTTGCTTCTCGTCAATGGGGTTAAGCCCCAGCTCTTTCAAATTTTTCATAATCGATAATTTTGTGTTTGTTAGACATATTGTTAATAAAATCGTTTAGCTTGATATAGGAATGAATCAAATGTTTCCATTCCAACCGAATCATTTTGCATTTTTGTTTCCAGTCTTTACTTTCCTGACCCAGAAGATGTCGCTCAGCTTCGCAACTGCCACCACATAAGTATTTAGCCCAGCATTGTCGGCAACTTGCAAGTTGTGATACTTCTTTTGAACGGAAAAGCTGTAATCTGCTGTTATCAATACCTTCGGACACATTTCCTACGGACATATCTTGATAGGAAAGCATGTTCTGGCATGGATAATACTCTCCTGCTTCGTCTACAATAAGGCTGCTTCTGCCTGCTGCACATCCCTGGTATCTTACGCTCTTGGTTCTTAGACGGTTGATATTCCTTTGAAAGTCGTTGCAGTAGATGTTTTCTTTGCCCATAAACTTTCGGGTAAAAAAGTTCATGACCTCGCCCAGTTGCTTGTCTATTGTCTTAATGCCGTTGGCATCAAAGTGGGTCGTGCTCCGGTCCTTTACGTCGGAATCAATTGTAAAGGCATAAGAGTAAGGGACTTCCATGCTCTCGAAAAAAAGGAACGTCTCGAGTAACCTTGTGTTCTTTGGGCTGATGGTAGCCCTTAGATTGAAGTCTACACCACCTTTTTTGAGTTTTTCTATATTTTCGGCTATTCGTCTGAAACTGCCGCGACCGTTAAGAAATACCCGGTTTGCATCATTCACCTTTTGCGGCCCGTCAATGCTGACTGTAACGGTGAACTTTTCTTGTACAAAGAAGTTCATCATGTCATCGTCTATCAATGTGCCATTGGTGTTCAGTAGGAAGCATACGTTTTTGTTCCGTCGGAATATGATTTCTTCTTTGGCTATTTCCACTACGTCTCTGACAAACTGCTTGTGTAATAGCGGCTCGCCGCCGAAGAAGTAAATGGTGTATCGTTCGCTGTCGGGATTACCTTCAAGCATGTTGGCAATTGCGTTTTGGGCTACCGAAAGGGACATCACGCTTTTTCTGTCTTGCAGGGTCGAAGCAAAACAATATTTGCAGGACATGTTGCAGCCATGCGTTACATTCAGTGTCAGCATGTCTTGTTTTTGCTTTTCGCAGCAGGCGGAAGGTACTGTACATAAACTTTTAAGGGTTTCCGTCACCTTGTCAATGGTGGTGTCTCCTAAGGTATTGCCGTCGTCTCTTCCCGCGCATCTTTTGAAATAGGCATCCATCGTGGGATTGCTTATTTCCAGAATCTGCTGGCTGCCGGATAGGAATACATATTTCTTTTTGTTGAAAGAAAAGATATGAAAATCTCCTTGCTGTAATAAATTGTTCATGTCCGAAAGGGTTTATTTGTATTAGTGATATACTCAATGGTTGAATCTTTTTATATGTACAAAGCGCTTGTACAATAAAACAATCAAAACAATTCCTCCTGCAATCTTTATTGTGGCGTTATATCCTGACAGTAGAATGAGGGATAAAAGAAAGATGATGACGATGGCTACCAATGCAGGTATAGGATGGTGAAGATAATCCATAACAGTATATCTTTTTCTAAGAAGAGTATAGATGGATATTATCCCTAATAAGAAAATCGGTTTCTGTACCCATTCGATAGGTATAAAGAATGCTGTAATAATCAAAATCAGACTAATGGTACCGCTGAAAAGTATCTTATTCATAATCATCATCATTTATAATAGGTTTAACAAAATGCGGCTGTATATGCAAGTCCGCCTACACAGCCTACTAAGGCTGCTCCCCATGCTGCACCCACTCCTATAGCTCCACCGACAGCAGCTCCTACTCCCGTCATAGTGGCTAAGTCAGCTATGATGACACTCGAGAGGCTTGCTGCGACATCGCATGCTGAAATATTTGCCCTCGTTGAGATTGTATTTGTGGCAAAATTGATGTTTTTAAATAAATTGTGGTTACTCTCAAGGAAAATGAGAATCTTTGTTGCAGCTTCTTTCTCATGTTCTTCTTCAAATGATTCTTTTACCGCTTCTAAAAAAGAATAAAAATCCTTGTAATAGCTTCTAATGGAGGCATATGCAGAGAGTTTGCTTAAGAAATCATTCTGTTCTGCTGTTTATTGTACAGTAGAGAAATCAACGTCTGTTATTGGAGATTTTTCAGGAGATTTGAATATCTCTTTATGAATAAGGCTGATTTCAGTTAGTGAAAGTTGTCTTTGGGTTTTTGCACTTTGAAATTCTATTTCTCTTATTGCCGTTTCAATTTTCTCAGAAGTGTAAATGGAGGAATAAACCGCATTTTTTTGAGGCAATGGTTGGTTTGTGACGGGCTCATCTGTAGATTGACATGAGGTGATTGATACTGCTACAATTGCAGCGAATAATAAGCTTGATTTCATAAGTAGTTGATTTTAAAAATTAATAAATATGTTCTATTTTGTTACTGCAAAGATAAGTAGGGACTTTCATTGTGTATGTTATTGTTATGTTAGTTCTACGTTAAACTTGCTGTTTCTCTGTTTGGAGGTTTGCTTGAAAAAGTCTGTCTTGAAATCCCCTTTCCTGTCTTTAAGAGAGTGTGTTTGTGTTGCTGCTGTGTTTGTGTTGTTTTGACTTTTTGTTCAAGCACAGACTTTTTCAAGAATCTCCTTTATTTCCCTATCAGGGTGGTTTCCACAGATTGGGCCTGCTGCATCTGCCGGCTCTTATGAATTTGATGTCTTTCATTGTTCTTTGTTTTTTGCTGTTGTTGTATTTGTTTTAAGTTGATGTTGCAAAGTTAAGCGCTTCACTTTGTATCTTTTGTTAGGGTAATGTTAGTTTTACGTTAAACTTTCATTGTTCCTCAACAGAGCAGGGGCGGAAACTTTAGTGTGTTCTGCGGATATTGCGGGTTATAATACTTCTTTTTCGTTTTCATTGATTTTAGTCTTTAATTGTTAGTGTTCTCTTGGTTTGATGTTGCAAAGTTATGGGCTTTGTTTCGGGACTAATGTTAGAGCAATGTCAGTTCTACGTTAAAGTTTACGTCTTTGTTTTTTGAGGATTTGTAGTTCTCATTTGGTGGCGTAAAGCTATTCTGGTATATTCTTTACGATGAGGATGTCTTTTCCGTTGATTGAAATTATCTAATGCAAATAGTTTAATAGAAATGCTACCGAATTATGTAATGCATGAACAGACGAGATAATGAGAAAGGCTTTGAAATCGGAATAATGTTTCTTGTAAACGATATACCATAATTGATATAAACACCCTACTATGCCTGCATGAACAGCATAGTCGGGCGAATATAAATGATATAGCCCGAATATGATTCCAGAGCAGATTGATATGCCTATCACTTTACATCCGAACGTTTCTTTGAGAATATAATAAGGAAGAATTTGTCCGGTAAAAGTTTCCATCAATGGAGCTAATAGTATAGCGTAGAAACCAAAGAATAAGGTCTCATTAAGCATGTTGGGGCGTGGAGTATTGCTTATTTGTGGAATTAATATGGGAATTATATAGGATAATAATATTAATATTATGATGGATTTCCATAACGGTAATTTGTATATAGCTATTATTATACGTCTCATGCGTGTTGAAAATAAATGGTAAATATTGCAATGGAGTTGTGTCTCTGCTGTTGAGGCAGAGACACGATGAAGTTTCACTATGCTTTTTTGACTTTATTTGAATGGCATATCTGTAGCAACAGTACCTCCTTCTGCCTTTACTTGTGCATATGCACCGGTAATCGCTTCACGATTATCAATCAAATATTCACACATCAGTTCATAGAGTGCCCACCAAGGGCTACCACCGTTTACATCCTTCATGTCCTGCAAACTCATTTCCTGCATCATTGCATTGTCTTTTAAATTTTTCATAACTCAAAATGTTTTAATTATTAATAAAAGGGTTAATAGAACGTTTCTATTGCGATTAATAGAACTTGAAATCTTCTTTGCTTGGTATCTTAAAATCCGGCATACCATTGTTGTCGTCTATAAGCTTAATTGGAGAATCGGTGGGGGCATATCCTCCCGATGCAACTCTCTGCTCTTTTTTTGTTAAAGGCTTTACCTTGTGTTCGATGTTCTTTTCCATTGTTTTTCTTTTTAAAGTTAATGTTTGAATAATGAATCTCTGATAGTAAGCGGTGTTGCAAATACATTGCTGAAACCGATATCTGCATCGCAGATGCAACAACCGCCATACGTGTTGATACATTCTTCCAATGTGAGGGTTCTCATAGCTCGATTGACTCTTTTCCCCAATAAGGAGACATTACATTAAGTCGCTCCATATGTCTCCTGGCATGTTTATTGGTGGTATATTGTGGCGACATACTACTAAATCTTCCAGTCTTATAATCATTGGAGGTTTGCTTGAAAAAGTCTGTCTTGAAATCCCCTTTCCTGTCTTTAAGAGAGTGTGTTTGTGTTGCTGCTGTGTTTGTGTTGTTTTGACTTTTTGTTCAAGCACAGACTTTTTCAAGAATCTCCTTTATTTCCCTATCGGGGTGGTTTCCACAGATTGGGCCTGCTGCATCTGCCGGCTCTTATGAATTTGATGTCTTTCATTGTTCTTTGTTTTTTGCTGTTGTTGTATTTGTTTTAAGTTGATGTTGCAAAGTTAAGCGCTTCACTTTGTATCTTTTGTTAGGGTAATGTTAGTTTTACGTTAAACTTTCATTGTTCCTCAACAGAGCAGGGGCGGAAACTTTAGTGTGTTCTGCGGATATTGCGGGTTATAATACTTCTTTTTCGTTTTCATTGATTTTAGTCTTTAATTGTTAGTGTTCTCTTGGTTTGATGTTGCAAAGTTATGGGCTTTGTTTCGGGACTAATGTTAGAGCAATGTCAGTTCTACGTTAAAGTTTACGTCTTTGTTTTTTGAGGATTTGTAGTTCTCATTTGGTGGCGTAAAGCTATTCTGGTATATTCTTTACGATGAGGATGTCTTTTCCGTTGATATTTATTATTTCATATACAACTCTTCCTCCAAAAATTTGCATTTCTTCTTCCTTGGTTAATTCAATAATAAGTTCTTTCATTGTTCTAATAATTTAAAGTTATACATTATTTCTTTCTTTTAATACCGCAAAAATATAAGGGAAGATTTTTATAATATGTTAGAAAAATGTCAGTTTTAGGTTAAAGTTTTAATTTAATTAATATCTTTGCAACGTAAATGAAATTAATGAAGAAACAAAAATATAAATACATTCGTTTGTTTACCTTTTTAGGTTTGATTGCTGTACTGTCATTGCAGACAGTATGGATATATAATACTTATATGCTTATAAGGTATAATATTCAGAAGGATTGTTGTGAGGTTTTGGAAGAGGCTATTGAAAATGAAATGAAAATAAGAATGGCATGTACTCCAGAAGGAACACAAGTCATAGGAGGTGAAGTGAATGGTACCATAAATCCGCTGACTTATTTTTGTGAGAACTTGTCTAATATGGGATATAAAATGTCTCTGTTAAAAGTGGATTCCATAGCATCTGCTTTGCTGAAGGAATATAGTATTGAAAGTAATTTTGTTGTTTGTACCATGAATCCTCAGAATGATAGCATTTTGCAAGTTAGTAAGAAAGAAAAATTACCTCTATGGGGCATCATAAAGTCTGCCCCATTTGCTATAAAATCAGATTCCACTGAAGCTGTACAACTTGTTCTTGTCAATCCTTATAAAGTATTTTTTGAACGTATGGGCTTGTTGATGATAGCCTCCTTTATCATGCTGGTTTTGGTAATCGGTTGCATTATCTATCAGATTAAAGTAATCATCTATCAGAAGAAAGTGGCCAAGCTTCGTGAAGACTTCTCATATGCTATGATTCATGACATGAAGACACCGCTTAGCTCTATCATGATGTGCTCTGATGCGTTGAATGACGAGAAGATAGAAAGTATGCCGGAATTGAAAAAAAGCTTTCTGGGAGTGGTGAAGTCCGAAACTGTACATTTGCTGAAGTTGATAAACAGACTGTTGACTATCTCGAGGCTGGAAAGCCATAAGTTGACGATGTTCAAGGAGAAAGTGCAACTGGAACCGATGCTTGAAAGAATAATGGAAACCTTTAAGGCAAAATCTACCAAGCCGTTGCATTTCACGTTAAACCTGCAAGCCAAGGAAGTGAATGCTGACAAGGAATATCTGGAAGAGGCTGTCTATAACTTGGTGGACAATGCCGTGAAATATTCTAAAGACGAGGGGGAGGTAGAGATAGAAATAACTTCGGAGTGCAGCGGAGGTTATTCCTGCATCAAGGTGCGCGACAACGGTATCGGTTTTTCTGAAGAAGATAAACGTAAGATATTTGATAAATTTGAGCGTGGTTCTGCCATCAAAAGCTCCCGTTTGGGCAAGGTCGCAGGATTTGGATTGGGACTGAACTATGTGTATCGGGTGATGGAGGCACATGGAGGGACAGTGACGGCAAGCAGCGTGGTTGGAAAATTCAGTGAATTTACATTGTATATGTCAGCATCGGAGGAAGAGGATACTGAAAACAAAATGATAGATGGAAAACAAAATTAAATTGCTTTTGGTGGAAGATGATTCCATGTTGACCTATGTCGTAAAGAGCAGTCTGGAAGGACTGATTGGAGGATATGAGGTTATTACGGCTGTTAATGGGCAAGAAGGCTTGAAAGCATATCAGGAGTATCATCCGGATATTATTATCTCGGATGTGGATATGCCGGTGATGAATGGTCTTCAGATGGTGGAGCGCATCCGTGAAGTGGATGGAAATATACCTATCTTACTGGCTTCGGCGTTGGGCTCGCCCAAAGATGTGACCAGTGGATATAAGTTAGGAGCCGATAATTACGTGAAGAAGCCTTTTGTGGCTGAAGAACTGGATGCACATATACATGCTTTGCTTAAATTGAGAAAAGGACAGCCTTCGCGCAATGAAACAGATTGCTACCACTTCGGGCAATACACACTGGATGCCGCACACGCAACCCTTAGGAATGACAAAAACGGTGAGAAAACAGTGTTAAGTCGGCGCGAAGCCGGAATTCTCAGACTTCTTGCACGGAACAAGAATCAAGTAGTGAAACGGGGTGCTATTGTCAGCCACAATTGGGAGACTCAGGATGAAAACGACTACTTTATCTCGCGTAGCCTTGATACCTATTTGGTGAAACTACGCAAATGCTTGGAAGACGATCCTACGGTGTCCATAAAGACAGTCAGAGGGGTGGGGTTGATGTTGGTAGAGGAATAATTGAGTAGGAGTGTATCATTTTTTTATTGTTCTTCAATGCAGTATTTTGTTTGTTCAAGCATTTTCTATATATAGATAACTGTTTTAAAACTAATACTATTTGCTTATGCTTAAAAAAACGATTACTGCCTTAAGCCTACTTTGTATCCTTGCAGCCTGCCAGAGTGACGACAACTCTTCACCACAACCCAAGCCCCGCAAAGACATTGCTTTGACCCGTGTCGAGCAGGAGATGACGGATTTAGGAACGGATTTCGCTTTCCGTTTCTTTAATCAGATTTGTAAAACTGAGGTGGAAAAGCCCAATCTGTTCATCTCTCCTTTGAGCGCTTCGCTCTGTCTGTCTATGATTGCCAATGGAGCGTCGGGAAACACACTGTCTGAGATGACAGATGTCCTGGGCTTTTCGGGCTATTCGTTGGAAGAAATGAACAACTATAATAAGAAGCTGGTGGAGGCGTTGCTCGATTTGGACAATACCACACAGTTGGGAATTGCCAATTCCATCTGGATAAAGAAAGGGTTCGGTGTTCATGACGACTTTGTAAGCGTAAACAAAAAGATGTATGACGCGCAAGTGCAGGAGCTGGATTTTGCCTCTCCCAAGGCTCCGGACATTATAAACAGCTGGTGTGCCGGGAAAACGAATGATTGCATAAAGGAGGTTTTGACAGAGATGCCTGCGAGTGCACGTATGTATTTGTTGAATGCTCTCTATTTCAAAGGAATCTGGAAAAACCAGTTCAAGAAATCAGATACAAAGGCAGAGCTGTTTACAAGTGTGGACGGAAGCCGGTCGACGGTACAGATGATGAATATGTCCAGAGAACGTTTCAATTATACAGAAAATGAATGCTTTTCCATAGCAGAGTTCCCTTATGGTAATGAAGCTTTCAGTATGGTAGTGCTTTTGCCGGCCGAAGGAAAGTCTTTGGAGGAATGTCTGCCGCAATTGACGGATGAGCATTGGCGGGAGTGGAACAATACTTTGTCAGGTACAATGCTGAATGTCAAGCTGCCACGGTTCGAACTGAAATATGACAAGGGCTTGATAGAAGATATGCAAGAAATGGAGATGAAGGATGCCTTCGACAGCAGGTGCGCTGATTTCTCTAAAATGTCCAATGAGGAATTGTTTGTCGACCTGTTGCAGCAATATACTTATGTAAAGGTAGATGAAGAGGGGACGGAAGCTGCGGCTGTGACTATCGCAGGAATGGTAGATGCGGCTGCTCCCGGTCCAAGTGCGGTCATTCCTTTCTATGTAGACCGTCCTTTTGTCTTCCTGATAAAGGAAAAGAGTACGGGAACTATTCTGTTTATGGGGAAAGTCACGAAACTGTAACTGCAATATATGTTGAAAGTAAAGGAAGGCGTGTCAAGAACTAAGATGTTCTTTTTGCTCTGACACACCTTCCTCTTTTTTTTATAACCGGTTCTTGTATATCTGCGCCATTGCCTTCTGATACTGGTTTTCCAGTTGCAGGAGGTTTGCCTTGCTTTGATAAACCACCGATATTTCAACGAAGTACTCAATCATACTGATTTGCCCTCCCATAAGTGCTTGTTTCAGCAAGGTGAGGTCTTGCTGCTGCTGGAAGGTGCGCTCGTATTCCTCCATGGAAGCGTGCAGGTTCTTGGCCTCTTCATAGAGTTGCCACAAGGCAGAGCTGGCTTGCAGTGCGGCGTTCTCCTTTTGATAGTCTATGTTGAGCGCCTGTGTCTTGGCTATCTTGACCTTATTGCGGTTCTCGAAAAGCGGGAAAGAGAAGCCTACTACCACGCCGTTCAGCGGGTGCCCTGATTCGGTATTTCTACGGTAACCCAGTTCCAGTTTGGGCAACCAGCCTTGCTTGCTTGCCGAAATCTGTTTTCGGGCAGCAGAACTTTCACCTTGCATGGATTGCAGGGTGGGGTCTGAAGCCAGCAGTTCGTCGACCAGTGGGCGGAAGTCGGCCGGCAACGGCACTGCCGGGTACTCTGTCAATCCGAGCGTTTGGGCGTCGGGTATGGTACCGGATATGGGACGTCCCGGTGTGAGCGGCTGGTTTCCGTTGAGGACAAGCAGCTCTTTCAGTTTATTGTTAAGTGCCGTTTGGTTCATGCGGGCTTCCGTGCGTACATTCAGCAACTCCAGATTAATTTTGTTGGTTTCCAGTGCATTGGCATCTCCCGTTTCCAGACGTCGGGTATACATGGCCGACAACTCCTCTGCATTCTTCAACCGTTCGTCGAGCAGAGCTTGCTGGCGTTGCAGCATGATGATGTCCAGGCATACTTCCTTCGCTTGCAGTAATATCTGCTGGCGAAAGGCGGTGGCTTGTGCATCCAGTGCATTTGCCTTGAGTCGGTTCATCTTTCCTCGGGTGGCATAAAGCGTGGGGAAGTCGAAGCTTTGCGAGATAACCATTTCGCCAACTGTCTCGTCACTGTTCTTGGAGTCCCAAAGGTGGGCGTATGATAGTGTAGGGTCGGGGAGGTTGTTGTTGGTCTTGCTCTCCAGCTTTTGTGAGGAAATGAGGTGGAAGTTGGCCTGCAACTCCTTGTTGTTGGCCTCTATCTGCTGGAGTACGGCATCAATGCCGGATGTTTGTGCGCTCATCCCCGCAAAAGCGAGGATGGCAGCGCTGAATATGAAAAATCTTTTATTCATTGTCTGATGTTTTAGATTGTTGGTTATGGTGCATCATAAGGTAAACAATCGGAATGATGAAACCGTTCAGGAACGTGGATGTTAAAAGACCGCCCAAGATAACCTTTGCCATCGGGCTTTGTATTTCGTTGCCCGGCAGATCGCCACTGAGAGCCAGTGGAATAAGTGCCAATGCACTGGATAGGGCGGTCATCAGGATTGGATTCAGACGGTCGAGTGAACCGCGGATAACGCTGTCGTAGACGTCATAGCCTTCTTCCTGCTGCAGGTGGTTGTAATGGCTGATGAGCAACATTCCGTTTCGGGTGGCGATACCGAACAGTGAGATGAAACCGATGATGGCGGGGATACTCACTTCGCCTGTTGTGATGAGTAGGGCGAACACACCGCCTATCAATGCCAGCGGCAGATTGATAAGGATGATGGAGCTCTCTTTCACACTGCGGAATTCATGGTAGAGGAGCAGGAATATCACCACGATGGACATGAACGAAGTAAGTGCCAGCGTGCGGCTTGCCGCTTGCTCGCTTTCGAATTGTCCGCCATATTCGATGTGGTACCCTTCCGGCAGTTTGATTTGTGCATCCATCTCGGCTTGTATATCGTTGACTACGCTTCGCAGGTCGCGGTCGGCCACGTTGGCGGAAATGACGATTTTACGTTTTACATTTTCGCGACTGATGGTGTTCGGACCCATGGTTGAGCGGATTTCCGCTACATAGTTCAGTGGAATCTTTTGTCCGTCACTTGTATCAATCATCAAGTTACGGATTTTTTCCGTTTCGTCGCGTAGGTTGTCTTTCATGCGTACGGTCAGGTCGAAACTCTTTCCCTTTTCGTAAACTAGGGAAACAGCTTCACCGGCCAGGCAGACATTGACAAACTCCGAAAATTCGGGCAGTGAAATGCCATATTTGGCAAGTATTTCCCGTTTGGGCGAAATGACAAGCTGCGGACGTTCAATTTGCTGTTCCACGTTAAGGTCGGCAATACCGGGAATGCCCTGAATAGCGTTCTTGATTTCATTGCCCAGAGTGAACATGCGGTTCAGGTCGTCGCCGAACAGTTTGATGGCGATGTTCGCCTTTGTACCGGAAAGCATGGCATCTATACGGTGGCTGATAGGCTGGCCTATTTCCACGTTTGCCCCTACAATGGTACCCAGTTTTTCGCGGACTTCTGCCACAAGCTCGCTGCGTGAGCGGTCTTTCAACTCAAACGGTGCCTCAATCTCGGAGACATTTACTCCCAGAGCGTGTTCGTCCAGCTCCGCACGTCCCGTTTTACGGGCCACGGTTTGTATTTCGGGGATGGAGAGCAGCAGTTCCTCGGCACGATGCCCCATCTTATCGCTTTCTTCCAGAGAGATGCCCGGAAGCGAGGAGATATTGATGGTGAACGAACCTTCATTGAATGGTGGCAGGAACGAGCGCCCCAGGGTGAAGAAACAGCCGAGTGCCACTACAAACAAGCTGATAGTACCTCCCAGCACCCCTTTCTTATGTCCCAATACGAAAGTCAGCGCTGTGCCATACCATTGTTTCATTTTGCGTGCCACGACAGAGTCACCGTTGGCATTGTTCTTTTCCTTTATTTTTTCTTTCCCCAACAAGTAGGAGCAAAGTACCGGCGTTACGGTCAGTGCCACAACGGTAGAGGCAATCAATGCCACGATGAACGCAATGCCCAGCGGTACCAACATTCTACCCTCCATACCGCTCAGGAAGAATAGAGGTACGAAACTGGCAATGATTATCAACGTTGAATTGAGGATAGGCATACGTACTTCTTTCGATGCATTGAACACCACCTCCAATATGGGCATCCGCTCTTCGGCAGGCTTCAGCCTATTTTCGCGCATGCGCTTGTAGACGTTCTCCACATCCACGATGGCATCATCAACCAACGAACCGATGGCGATAGCCATACCTCCCAGGCTCATGGTGTTTATCGTAAAGCCCATATAGTGTAGGGCAAGGATGGAGGCAATCAGTGATAACGGTAGCGTCACCAGCGAGATGACTGTGGTACGTACGTTGGCAAGGAATAGGAAAAGCACGATAACAACGAAAATACCTCCTTCCAACAATGACTTTTGAACGTTTCCGATGGAACTTTCGATGAAACGGCTTTGACGGAAGATGTCAGTAGATACTTTTATGTCGGCAGGCAGGTTCTTCTGCAAGTCTTGCAGGGAGGCTTCCAGTTTGTCTGTAAGCTCCAGTGTGCTTGTAGCGGGTTGCTTGGTGACCGTCAGTAGTACGGCATGTTTGCCACGTTCCGATGCAGTACCCAGTTTGGGAAGTTTGGCTCCGATTTGAACATCGGCAATGTCTTCCAGCAGGATGGGGGCTCCGAAGGCTCCGTTGCTCCGTACCACAGCCTTGGCTATCTGGTCTACCTTGTCGGTAGAAAGTACGCCGCGTACGATATATTCATTGCCATATTCATAGAGCACTCCGCCATTGGCATTCAGGTTCATTTCGCGAGTGGCGTTCGTCACTTCGCTCAATGTCACACCGTAGTGGCGCATCCGTTCCGGATCCAACTGTATTTGATATTCCTTGATGTCGCCACCTAATACGGCAACTTGTGCCACGCCACCCGTAGAAAGCAGACGGGGGCGTATGGTCCAGTCGGCAATGGTACGCAAATCCAGCATGGAAGTTGAATCTGCCGTCAGACCAATAATCAGCATCTCACCTAAGATGGAAGACTGTGGTCCCAGTGTCGGCTTGCCTACATTGGCGGGTAATGATTCACTGACGACTGCCAGCTTCTCGCTGACAATCTGCCGTGCCAGGTATATATCCGTATCCCAGTCGAATTCTACCCAGACAACAGAGAATCCGTTTGTCGAGGAAGAGCGTACACGGCGCACACCCGTTGCACCGTTCACAGCTGTTTCTACGGGAAAAGTGACCAGTTGCTCCACTTCCTCTGCCGCCATACCGTTTGCTTCGGTCATGATGACCACTGTCGGCGCATTGAGGTCAGGAAATACATCCACTTCCGTATGCATGGCGGTATAAGTGCCGCCAATCAGCAACAGCACCGATGCTACCAGCACCAAGATGCGGTTTTGAAGAGAAAAAGCGATTATTTTGTTTAACATCTTTCTATTTACTATTTACAATGTACGATGTACAATTTGGCTACACGATTGCAGCTCTGTTAGTAGAATTATTCTTTTTTTCTCATGGCAATCTGCTTTCTACAAAGACCGTATTGCTGTTTTTCTCCTTGATACGGCATTGCAGAATGATACTTTGTAAGTTGTCAAATTGTACATGAGATTAGTGTTCATGACTATGTGCCGGAATAGCGTTTGTTGCCGATGCCAGTTTCACTTGATAGGCTCCTTGAGTTACGACACGGTTGCCTGCTTTTATGCCGGAAAGGATTTGTACACTTTCGCCATTGTCGGCACCCAGGGTGACAAGCTGTTTTTTGTAACCTTCTTCATCCAGTTGTAGGTAAACAAAGAAACTGCCTTGCTCTTCGGTCAGTGCACTGTGAGGAAGAGACAATACATTTTCCATCGGTGAGGATAATAAGAATACTTCTACAAACGAGCCGGGAATAACGTCTCCCTTATTGTCGAATTCAAAAGTCACCGGTACATAATATCCGTTTTCGCCCGAAGCTTTTCCATACGAAAGCATGCGCCCGCCTAGTTCTTTCAATGTATATACCTTATTATTATAAGGAGTACAGAAGTTGGCGGAACCGATGCTGTTTAGGTAAGGATAGTACTTTTCGGATACATCCGCACGCAGGAAAAGCTTTCGGTTCTGGGTGACGCTTACCAGTGGCTGGCCAATGCTGACGTAATCCCCTTCTTTCACCAACAGGTTCTTTACATAACCGCTGATGGGAGAGACAACTGCCTGGCCGCTTGCCGAATGGTTCTTTGCGACTGCCTCGTAACTGATACGGGCATTTTCATAAATCTGTTCGGCTTGTGCGAACTCCTTTTCAGATACGATTTTGTTGCCTACAAGCGCTTTCATACGCTGATATTCTTTTTTGGAAACCTCGTAGGCTATCCGGGCTTTCTGCACCGGGTCTCCGTCGGCCATGTTTTTGGATGACAATATCACCAAAGGAGTACCTTTGCTGACACTCATTCCTTCGATAACTTTTCCCTTGAAGGAAACCACGCCTGCTACTGTGGCTACGGCTACGCTCTCGTCTCCTTGGGCTGCCATTACCTGGCCGCTGGTCTTGATGACTTGATGGAAAGTACCCGGTTCAACAGTGCTGACTACCACGCCTGCAGCTTGTGCCTTTGCCGGTGGCAGAATGATTTCATCACTTCCTCCGGCATGGTTTTCATGCTCATGGTTGTGTCCCTCATGCTCATGGTCATGCCCCTCATGCTTGTGGTCATGTCCCTCATGATTGTGCTCTTCTGTTTCGTGATTATGTCCTTCGTGACTGTCTCTGGACTTGCTGTTGCAGGAGCCTAAAAGGAATAACCCCAAGACTCCCATGAAAATAACTTTTTTCATGATGATATTTGTTCTTACTTTTTGATTTTGAATACAAAGTTAGGGCATAGGGTATGCAACCAAATTGCATTGTTCCTTATGCCGGATAGAAATCTGTCCCGGTGATGTCCCGACAACAGTTAAGCAAGAAGAGACGGAGGGGCACGAAGCCCCGTAGCACATGCGATAAATGTGCTATGAAGAGATTCCAGATAGATACATTCCTGCCTGCTTATGTCAAATTCGGGTAGGGTGAGTAACTTGGAAAAAGGCTCAATGAATAGGATTACTGCCCACAAGGCATCCGGATGTGAATATACATCATCGGAGGAGCAGGGCGTCTGTTGTACAAAATGGGTTGTCATGCATCCCGTGTTGCGACAGCAGTGTTCGTTGTCTGGGCTATGATGCTGTCCGCAGCAATCGGCGGTGATGTCATTCTTCATGCATATTATTCCGTCGGCATGATGATGGTGGGGAATGACGGGTATCATCAGCATTATCAGGCTGATGAAAAAAAGAATATAGGTTATGTACTGTTTCTTTTTCATTCCTCTATCTTTGGACGGATGCAAAGATAGAGGTTAATGGCTTAATTGCCAAATGGAAAATGCTAAAAAGGTGTGAATAACATATTCAATCCCTCATTCCTTCATCGCTTCCTCTTCCGTTTGGCCAGTTCGGAGGACAATAACTTTCCGCCCTTGCCAAATCCTATTATGGTGACATCATATTGTTTCATTTTCATATCTCTTAGTTGAGTGTTTAGTAAAATGAAAATCATATGTATCAGCCATTTGTTCGGACGCTGGATTTAGCGGATACTTATCGTTCCAGTTCGCGGAGGGAGTCCATTTTCTTCTTTTCGAGGAATTCGTAGATGCCGCTCAAGTGTTCTTTCACTTGTTTGTTGCCGAATTCATATACCTTGCTTACCAGTCCATCCAGGAAATCACGGTCGTGGCTGACGAGGATAAGGGTTCCGTCAAAATCCATAAGAGCCTGCTTCAGGATATCTTTGGTTTTCATGTCCAGATGGTTGGTCGGTTCGTCCAGTATCAGCAGATTCACCGGTTCGAGCAAGAGTTTTATCATGGCGAGGCGTGTGCGCTCTCCACCCGAAAGCACCTTGACCTTTTTCATGGACTCTTCGGGACCACCGAACATGAAGGCGCCCAGCAGGTCGCGTATTTTATTACGGATTTCCCCTTTTGCCACATCGTCGATAGTCTGGAACACGGTCAGGTTCTCATCCAACAGCGAGGCTTGATTCTGTGCGAAATATCCAATCTGCACATTGTGTCCTATGGTAAGGGTGCCTTCATGCTCTATTTCCTTCATGATACACTTTACCAACGTTGACTTTCCTTCGCCGTTTTTGCCGACGAAAGCAACCTTGTCTCCCCGTTCTATGGTGAGGTTGGCATTCTTGAAGACCACGTGGTCGCCGTAGCTTTTCCCTACCCCTTCCATGATGACGGGATAATTGCCCGAACGGGGGGAGGGAGGGAATTTGAGGCGCAACGCAGAAGTGTCTTCTTCGTCCACTTCCAGCAGTTCCAGTTTCTCCAGCATCTTTACGCGGCTCTGCACTTGCAGGGTCTTGGAGTAGGTGCCTTTGAACCGTTCGATGAATTCCTTGGTTTCGGCAATAAACTTCTGCTGGTCATCGTAGGCTTTCTGCTGCTGTTCGCGGCGTTCCTTGCGGAGTTCCAGGTATTGGGAGTAGTTTACTTTATAGTCGTATATCCGCCCCATGGTCACTTCAATGGTACGGGTGGTGATGTTGTCCACGAACTTTCGGTCGTGGCTGATGACGATGACAGCCTTTCCGCTACTGATAAGAAAATCTTCCAGCCATTGTATGGATTCTATGTCCAGATGGTTGGTAGGCTCGTCCAGCAATAGTACGTCGGGTTTCTGCAGTAACAGTTTGGCAAGTTCGATGCGCATGCGCCATCCACCGCTGAAGTCACTGGTCTGGCGGTTGAAGTCTTCGCGTACAAAGCCCAATCCGAGCAGTGCTTTTTCCACATCCTCCTCGTAATTGGTGGAGTCGATGGCATAGAACTTTTCGCTTAAGGCAGAGACGTTCTCGATAAGTTCCATGTAGCTATCACTCTCGTAGTCGGTACGCGTTTCCAGTTCCTTGTTGAGGCGCTCTATTTCGGCTTCCATTTCATGCAGATGGGCAAAGGCTTGCGCCGCTTCCTGGAATACGGTACGTCCGTCTTCTGTCATAAGGTGCTGTGGAAGGTAAGCTATGACACTGTCTTTGGGGGCTGAGATCTTTCCGCGGGTAGGTTGTCTTGCACCTGCCAGAATTTTCAACAATGTACTTTTCCCTGCTCCGTTTTTGCCCATCAGGGCGATACGGTCTTTTTCGTTGATAACGAAAGATATGTCACTGAATAAAGTAGTTCCGCCGAATTCTACGGCCAATCCGTCTATAGAAATCATTATATGTTTTTTTATGAGCTGCAAAGATAGTGTAAATTGAGTGCAGAACTTTCATGCTTGCATGAAAAACTTATGCCGAGATGCAGCTTATCTTATTTTAAAGATAGTGCGATTATCTTATTTTTATATCTTTTCCCCTATATAAACAATACGTATAGGCCATGAGAATAGAAAAAGTATCTGTATTGTAGTGATAATCAATCTATTCCAACTTTATTCTTTTTTATCAGTAATAAAGTATCACTTTATTACTGATAAAGTGTTGCTGTATTCCCGATAAAGTAGTACTTTATTGGCGATAAAGTGTTGCTGTATTATAGGTAAAGTGTTACTATAAAGTGCTTGCTGCATACCGATGAATGCTGTGAACCCTATGTCAATTTGTATTGCATACAGTAGAATAATACATTCATCACAATCGTCCTAATGGTTAAGAGACCGGTTTTTCTTCACAAATTCCATCTTCAGTTTTGCCTCTTCCATGTTTTTCTTTATTTCCGTCATGGAAGAAAGCAGTTGTGCCAACTCGTAAATACTTGCAAGCGCCTGGCGGTCGGTGGCAGTCATGGTGACGGAGTAGGGACGTTCTCCCAAATAGTTGACTTTAATGTTCTTGTCCTTGTTCAGATAGAGAAAGCCCATGACATTTCCGTCTTCTCCCAGTTTGAAATCAGCTTTTTCAATCTTTTCACCGAGATCGGTCGTTTCGTAGCTGTCTTTGGCGGCGGGCGTCTCGGCAAAACTGCCGTCGGGAGCGGTAACCTTGACGGCCACATGGTGGATGTTATGGGCTCCGCAATAGATAGAGGTCATGCTCATTACACCGTTTTCGTCTACCTGGAAGCGGAGGAAAGAACGGTGCAGATTTTTTTCTATCACTTGGGACGGATACAGGTAATTGCCTATATTCTGGTATTCGGCATCTTTCTCAAAGGTATATTTCCCTTTGATTGCAGCGAATTCCTTTTGCTTGGCTTGAAGCATGCTGTCAAGATAGGCCATACTCTTTTCCTGCTCTTTCAGCTCCACTTCCTGCATCAGGCCGATACCTGCACGGCGAGTTTCAAACGCTTTGGGATAGAGTATCTTGATACTGTCAATCAGAATCTTCGCTTCATTGTAGTTGCCGAGTTCAAAAGCTGTGCGGGCAGCTTGTAGTTTTTCACCGGCTTTCTTCTCTACATTTTCGCAAGAGAAGAGCATGCAACACAGGCATGCAAGGAGTATTACTTTCTTCATATTTGTTGTTCTTGGAGTTAGAGTCCACAAAAATAGAAATAATATCTTTATCTTTGCAGCATTTTAATGTGCAAATGTGCTAATAGACCATTGACATATTTGCGTATTCATTACATTAGCGCATTATTTATGATAGATTTGACGGCAGAAGAACTGAAGCAATATTTTAGTGATGATATATTCAAGCGGATATCCGAAACGGCTGATGAATTAGGATTGGAGTGTTACGTGGTAGGCGGATATGTACGTGATATTTTCCTGCAACGTCCTTCCAAGGATATTGATGTGGTGGTGGTAGGCAGTGGCATTGCCATGGCCGAGGCGCTGGGTAAGCGTCTGGGGCGTGGGGCGCATGTTTCCGTCTTCAAGAATTTCGGTACGGCACAATTGAAGTACTATGGTACGGAAGTTGAGTTTGTGGGTGCAAGAAAAGAGTCGTATACGCACGATTCACGCAAACCGATTGTAGAGGACGGTACATTGGAGGATGACCAGAACCGGCGCGATTTCACCATCAATGCACTGGCTGTTTGCCTGAACCGGGTGCGTTATGGCGAGTTGGTCGACCCCTTTGGCGGTATTGGAGACTTGAAGGAAAAGACCATCCGGACACCGCTTGACCCTGATATAACTTTCAGTGATGACCCTTTGCGCATGATGCGCTGTGTCCGTTTTGCTACCCAGTTGGGATTCTATATTGACGATGAGACATTCGATTCTCTGGAGCGTAATCGCGAACGCATCTCCATCATCTCCAAAGAACGCATTGCAGACGAACTGAACAAAATCATCTTGTCACCTATTCCGTCTAAGGGATTCATTGAGCTGGACCGGTGCGGCTTGTTGGAACTGATATTCCCGGAACTTGTTAGGCTGCAAGGCGTGGAGACGCGCAATGGACGCGCCCATAAGGACAATTTCTACCATACGCTCGAAGTACTCGACAACATCAGCAAGAAGACCGACAACCTTTGGCTACGCTGGGCAGCTCTTCTGCATGATATAGCCAAGCCTGCCACCAAGCGTTGGGAACCCCGTGCGGGCTGGACGTTCCATAACCATAATTTCATTGGCGAGAAGATGATACCTGATATTTTCCGCAAGATGAAGCTTCCTATGAACGAAAAGATGAAATATGTGCAGAAAATGGTGAGCCTGCACATGCGTCCCATTGTGATAGCGGATGATGTAGTGACCGACTCGGCAGTGCGTCGTCTCTTGTTTGAGGCAGGTGATGATATAGACGACCTGATGACACTGTGCGAAGCCGACATTACTTCCAAGAATATGGAGCGTAAGAAACGCTTCCTTAATAATTTTCAGTTGGTACGCCAGAAGCTGAAGGACTTGGAGGAACGCGACCGTATCCGTAATTTCCAGCCTCCGGTCAGTGGTGAAGAAATCATGAGTACTTTCGGCCTCTCTCCCTGCCAGCAAGTGGGTGCCTTGAAGAGTGCCATCAAGGATGCCATTTTGGACGGCATCATTCCCAATGAATACGAAGCCGCCCGTGCATTTATGCTGCAACGGGCGGAAAAGATGGGATTGAAAGAGATCAAGTGACATTATTCTTCGGCCTGGAACTTGCGGCTTACTTTCATCAGGTTGATGGTGTAGGTCACTATGTTCTGGGCTTCTTGTATCATAGTCAGATAGACCATGCTCACCTTGATGCTGCCGCTCTGGCTCTGAATGCGTTGCAGTTCTTTGTGTTTCAAGTGCGACAGCTCGCCGTTTAGATGGTTGGCTTTGCGAATCTCGGTCTCAAGTTCGTTATAGTCGTTCGTCTCCAATTTGTGGCGGCATACTTGCAGCAGGTAGCAGATATCTTCTGCAACATCTGTGAACTCTCCCTTTTGAATGGCATCCAGCGGCTTGAAGTTGTTGTCGATGTGCTCCAGACACGGCTCGCAAAGACGGCCTACGCTGTACACCAGTTCGCTGGCAAAGTCGTTGCCTTGATAGTAATAGAGTCCTTTTTCCAGTACGGTATTGTTGTCGAGACGGCACATGGCAAGTGTTCCGGTACGCTTCATCTGCTTGATGAGTTGTTTTTCGAATTTTACTGAGCCCATGGCACGACGCAGTCCGCGTAGATTCTCGTGTAGGAAGGAAGTGACGGTACGTTCAAAATTCTCTTCTGTGAATTCCATAATCTTCACCAGTTCCTCGCGGGTATGCTTGCGGAGCAATTCGATGACTTCATTGTTGTCCGTACTCTTCATCAATTGTTTCAGAGTCTCGCTGCCTTTTTCTTTCTCTTTGCGCTTCTTGTACATCACTTGGCTGCGAATCAGCATGAAGACTGCCAGACCAATCAGTGCCAGAATGGCAATCGTACCACCGAAATGGATAACCAATGCCACGAAAAAACAGATGGTGAATGCTGCTCCGGCAGTGATGAACCAACCGCCGATGACACTGAGCACACCCGTAATGCGGAATACAGCCGAGTCACGTCCCCAGGCACGGTCGGCAAGCGAGGTACCCATTGCCACCATGAAGGTGACGTAAGTAGTGGAGAGGGGTAATTTCAAGGAAGTTCCCAAGGCGATGAGCAGACCTGCCAATACGAGATTGACGGAGGCGCGGACCAGGTCGAAGGCGGCACCGTCGGCTATGATGGCTTCATCTTTCTGGAATCGTGTGTTTATCCATTGTTTGCTGCTTTCGGGCATTGTTTTGGATATTCCGTTAGCCAGGGTCATGCTGAAGCGTACCAGTGTACGGGCTATCGGGGTACTTCCGAAGTTCTCTTCGCCGTCGTCTTGGCGGGCAAGGTCAACGGAAGTCTTGATGACGTTGTGGGCTTTCTTGGATGTGCAGAGTGCATAGACCATAATCGTGCCTGCACCGATAAGGAAATACCATGGGGTTTTGGCTGCACCGAGGAGTGAGGACATCAGGAATCCGTCGGGACCGGCGGCCGTACCATTGGCTGTATAGTCAATAAATGAGGAATATCCTGCGAGGGGGATACCGATAAAATTCACCAAGTCATTGCCGGCAAAGGCAAGTGCGAGGGCGAAAGTACCCATCAGAACCACTACTTTGAAGACATTTACCCTGCACCAATGCAGTATCTGCATCAGTATGGTAAAGAATACAAAGAAACCGGTTATCAGCAATGCGGTATTGTCGTGTATCCATTGCTTGTTTTCAGGGGTCATGAATGAACTGTCTTTCAGCCCCTTTATCAGCATGAAGTAGATGATGCTGGTGGTAGCTATACCGCCGAACAGTGCAATGCTGTATTTCATTTTCTTCTTGTAGTTGAAGGTGAACACGATACGTGCCAGCCATTGCACCAACATACCGAAGAAGAAGGCGATAGCGACGGACAGGAAGATACCCATGATGACAGACAGTGCCTTGTCGGTATTGATGAGGTCACCCAGGCCCAGTGTATCGCTATTATAGACCTTGATGAGTGCCAGTGCGAACGTACCTCCCAGTAGCTCGAACACCATTGATACGGTAGTGGAGGTCGGCATCCCCATCGTGTTGAAAACGTCAAGCAGTACAACATCCGTCAGCATGACCGCAAGCAGGATGCACATGATTTCGGCAAAATAGAAATGCTGCGGTTGGTAGATACCATGCCGTGCAATATCCATCATGCCGTTGGACAAGGCTGCTCCGATAAATATACCTACGCCTGCAATGAAGAGTATGGTTTTGAAGGATGCTGCCTTTGCCCCGACAGCGGATTGCAGAAAGTTGACCGCATCGTTGCTTACACCTACCACGAGGTCGAAAATCGCGAGTACGAACAGAAAGATAACAATACCCAAATAGATTGTTTCCATAAACTATGTATTTTATTTCTAGTTGCAAAGGAAAGAGTTTGGTGTTGCAGGGAGATGTCATACATGTTACAGAAGTGTTACAAATGTTTTGGAATAGAATGGTATTGTGCTAAGAGCGATTGCTTTTATTTCCCAAAATAATCATTAATGTTAAGCATTTAAGAGTAACAATATAAGTATAATAGAAGAGTGGATGCTTTTGTATTTCGTATTTGGTTATTTCTATGTTAAGCAGCCAAATTACTAGTCAATTGTTTGCAGATGTCGAGAATTCTTGCGAATATTGCATACAAGTTGTGTGTAGAATTGATTGTAATTAGAACTTTGATATTAAAAATCAAAGATGTATGTAACTTTTTTAATTCATTTATTAAATAAATGAATTCTACCAACGAGTATAGAAATATGAAAAACCATTTTTGTTTAAACCTATTCTTCTTATTATATTTATTTTTTTGTGCTGGATGCAAGCAGCATATCTCAGATAGTGCTGCTAAGGCAAATGAGGCATTGTTTACTCAATTAGATAGTCTGATAGATAATTCTGATAAACTTATTTTGCAGAAAGAGGAGCGAATAGAGGCGTTGAAGCATTCGCTAAGACAATCTAAGGCATTTGAGAAACAGTATGAACTTAATCAGGCTATTTATCAAGAATATCGCGTGTATGATGCAGATTCGGCTATGAAGTATACTACACAAAGCCTTGATTTAGCACGACAATATCATGATAAGAATCGTGAGATTGAATCTTTATTAGGTATTGGTTTTGTTTATACGGCTAATGGCTTGCTTAGTCAAGCCTCTGAAGTAATGCATTCACTCTGTTCTTCCAGTATGCCTCGCTATTTACGTTCGCGTTATTATGGTCAGATGCGTACTCTCTGCTCGCGTTTGCAGCTCTATTCATTAGGTGATGATGCATTGCATGAATATTATGGTCAACTTTATGCGTTATATTCAGATTCAGTATTGCAGACGGCCACTCCTGACGAGCCACGCTACCTTTATAGCCGTGTGTGGAAATATCAAGATGTTCCCGGTGCACAACGTATTGCTATTAGGGATGAGTTGGAAAAAGAAAAACAACGTCTTCTACCTAATAGTCGTAATTATTCTATTTTAGCTTATAACTTGGCTCTACTTTATGAAAAAGAACACAACCATACCAAGTGGCTGGAAAATATGATTCTCTCAGGTATTGCTGATGTATATGCTGTGAATCGTGATATTGGTTCGTTATACGCATTGGCTTCCTATTTATATGAACAAGGTCAGTTGGACCGAGCCTATCGTTATAGTACTTATTGTTCTGATATCGGTATAGCTTTTAAGAGCCGTGTACGACTGCTTCATCAGCAGAAGTTGCAGAGAAGGATACATCAAAGTTACATTGAGCGTGATCATATGCAACAAGAGCAGCTAAAGCTATTCCTTTTATTTATTAGTTTTCTCACTGTTGTATTGCTGATAGCTCTTTTCTTTTTGAGAAGGCAAACAAGAAGACGTAGGAAAGCTTTGGTGGAGCTACATGTGGCCAATGGTAGGTTGAAGAGTCTTAATAGTGAATTGCAAAAGCTCAATTTGGTTCTACGTGACACAAATTATATTAAGGAGGAGTATATTGGTCAGGTATTCAAACTTTGTTCGTCCTATATTTGCCGTATGGAGGAGTATCGTAAAAAATTGAACCGTAAATTAAAGGCTGGACAACTTGAAGATTTAAAGAAAATGATTAGTTCTACCTCTACCATGAGCGATGAAATGAAGGAATTTTATGAGAAATTTGATTCTATTATTCTGCATTTATACCCTGATTTCGTAGAACATTTCAATAGTTTGCTACGTCCAGAAGAACATATTGAAGTGAAGTCTGGGCGGCTTAATACAGAACTTCGTATTCATGCTTTGATACGAATGGGGGTAACGGATAGTGAGAAGATTGCAGAATTTTTGCACTGTTCACTGCAAACCGTATATAATAATCGTTCTATAACTTTAAATAAATCTTCGCTCAGTAAGGAGGAATTTCTTCGAGCTGTGAAAGAGGTTTGTAAAAAGTAATTTGAAGACTGAGCGTTTCTCTCATTTTTTACCCACATGTATATAGATAATTGCCATTCAATAGCTTAATACTATCGAATGGCAATTATCTATATACATGTTTTTGATTACCGATTTAATTTAAATCACTACTGAAAATCTATTGAGTCTGTCTGTAATTGAAAGATAATCAGTGATATATAACTTTGTGAATTTACCAAATCCTCTACCAGTGAATATAATCGGTTGTTACATTGTCTAATTTTGCTCTCGAGATTTTTTACACACAAGTTCCTATTAACTTAAAAATGTAATTTATGAAAACCAGACAAAAATCGAGAGACGCAAGTGGTATTTTGCTTGTCTGTCTTATGTGGATGCTGTCACTTTCAAGCTCACTTCATGCACAGACATGGAATATTAACGGAAATGTGACAGATGAACAAGGAGAACCGATAATCGGTGCCAATGTAGTGATACAAGGTACGGGTACGGGCACCATTACCGATGTAGAAGGAAACTTTAAACTCGCTTCAGTGACTAAGGGGGCGGTAATGGAGATAAGTTTCATTGGGTATATATCCAAGACATTGCAGGTGAAAGACGCATCATCGTTAAAGATTGTACTGAAAGAAGATAACCAGGCACTGGATGAGGTGGTAGTAGTAGGTTATGGTGTACAGCGCAAAAGTGATCTTACAGGTTCGGTTGCTTCAGTTAACTCGGATGTACTTGAAAGTCGCCCACAAGCTAATTTGATTCAATCTTTGCAAGGAGCAGTTCCAGGATTGAATATTAGTGTGACGGGTAGTAATGCTGAAGGTTCGTCTACTACTACACGTATTCGTGGTAACAACTCCATTACGGCCGATAATAAACCTCTTGTTATTCTTGATGGAATACCTTTTGATGGTCCATGGTCGGAAATCAATCCCAATGATGTAGAGAGTATAGAAGTATTGAAGGATGCCTCTTCAGCAGCCATTTATGGTGCTCGCGGTTCTAACGGTGTAATCCTTATTACTTCTAAGCGCGGTAAGAAAGACAGATTGACGGTATCATACGATACTTATGTTACTATTGACCAGCCTATCAATTTACCTCGTATGATGAATGGCAAAGAATTCTATAAGTATAAATCTGAAGCTTTCAAGGTTACCAATACTACTCCTCCTACAGAAGAGAATCTTGAACCTTGGTTAGATAACTTTACTCCTACTGAATTAGCTATGTATGCTGCCGGTCAGAGTACTGATTGGATGAAGTTGGCAACACAGACCGGTATAAAACAACAGCATAACCTTTCTTTCCGTGGTGGAGCTAACAAAACCAGCTATTTCATTTCATTAAACTATACGGATGTGAAAGGAACTTCGGTAGGCAATGAGTTCAAGCGTTATAATGTACGTTTCAATCTTGATCAGGAATTTAATAGTTGGTTGAAATTTTCTACTACTACACAGTTAGGTCGCTACGATCGTAGTGGTAGCAGTGCTTCTTTTTGGCGGGCTATAAAACAAGTTCCGTTGGGACGTGCTTATAACGAGGACGGTTCACTTACACTTTCTGCTACTGAGGACTCCTCTTCAGCTTTCAGCATTAATCCGTTGGGATCTCTTAATAATAAGACAAAAGATATCCGTGCAAAGGTTATCACTAATAATGTGCTTGAGGTAAAGTTTCCCTTTATTAAAGGGCTGAGTTATAAATTTAATACTTCGTTAAAATTACAGTTAATCCGTTGAAAACAAATGAGTTAGTAAATAATATTTAGTATAATAAAATAGGCCAAGTGGCTGATTTTCATTATC